>JAHFSY010000074.1 GCA_023269615.1 Verrucomicrobiota bacterium | reverse complement strand
AATACATCCAGCGAAATCTTCGCCTTCCAGCGCCCGTACAAGTCCAGGTCGTCCGACGACACGCCGATCTTCTTTGCCACCTGCTCGATGGGAAGCAGCTTGGCGCGGCGGGCGATTTCAATGTCGGGAAGGGATTCCATGATGTCACACGTTGTGGACCACGCCCCAGTAGATATCGAGGCGCTTGCGCAGGCAGAGCTGGATGGCGCGAACAAGCGTCTTCGCTTCAAGCTGCTGACCGCGCCGGATGATGTCCGAAAGCGCCTCGCCCGGTTTCACCTTGAAGGAATTCTGGCAGATGATCGGCCCCTCATCGAGGTGCATGGTCACGATATGGGCGCTCACGCCGACAATCTTCACGCCGCGCTCGTAAGCCTGGCGGTAGGCCGAGGCGCCGGGGAAGGCGGGAAGCAGCGATGGATGGATGTTGATGATCTTGTTCTTGTGGCGCCACACGAAATTGGGCGAGAGAATTTTCATGAACCGCGCGAGAACAATCCAGTCCACCTCGTATTCCTCAAATGCGGCAAGGACGGTTTTCTCGGCGCGGTCGCGGTCGGAATAATCCACGTAGAGAAATGGAGCGCCGGCTTTTTTTGCGATCGGGGCGAGTGAACGGTGATTGCTCACCACCACGGAAATCTCGGCGGGAATCTTTCGCGATTTCACCGCGCGAACAATGGCCTCCGGGCATTCCGGTTCCTTCGTCACGAGAAGCGCCATGCGTTGCCGTTTGTGCTGCTCCATGAAGCGCCCCCGCACCTCCATTCCCAAAGATGCGCCAAGAGTTTCAAGCCCACGCGCCATGGCCGTGCGATCGAGCGCGCCGCGCCACGATGCCTGGAGCGACATACTGAAGCGGCCGCGCGTGACCTGCTGCTCGATCTCCTCGACGTTGGCCCCGCTTTGAAAAAGGAATTGCGTGACCCGCGCGACGACACCTGTCTTGTCGCGACCGATGACCGAGATGTTTGCCAGCGACTTCATGAAGCCAACGCATCCAGCCCTGCCGGGCGAATCCCAAACTCCATCCCAGCATCCATGAAAAATTCCCACATGCATTCGCCAAACTCGCGTCCAAAATGGAACTGGAAGCCATGTTCGCTGCGGATCACGAGGCAATGGACACCCCCCACCGTCGCCTGCGTATGGGCGCCCACCGCGACCTGCACCGAGCTGAGCTTGCACAGCACGTCGGCCGCCTTCGGCCCGAGCAGGTCAAAGCTCGCGTAGGCCGAACTGCTGTTGATGAGATAACTTTTCGATTTTCCCGAAAGTGCCGACTCCAGTTTTTTCTCCGCCGCGTCAAGGGCTTCGGGCTGGACAATCCACATGCCGTGCGTCGGGATCAATTTCTTGAAAGTCGCCCCCTCAACCGGCTGGCTCTCCAGCGAGGCAACCCATTCCCCCTTGCATTCGAGCTTTCCAAGCCATCCCAGGTCCACCAGCGCCACTCCATTCTGGATGGCGGTTTTCTCCGCCGCCACATCGCCGTAGGATGTGGCGATCTCCCATCCATTCCGTTCCACAAACCGGGCGTGATGATGCGCCTGCACATGATGTACCGAACTTCGTTTTACAGGGGTCATATTCATTCTGATAATTTTCTTAAATTCCGCGTTCCGCGTTCCTTGTTCCGCGTTTCAGCTAGCCCTTCATCCTTGCGCCTTCGGGATCGTAAAACGGATGCGTCACCACGTCGGCAATCACCCACTCGCCTTTCGATCGGATCAGGATGGGCTGCCCGTCCTTCGCCCTCGCCGTGGGCACCCACGCGAGGCCGATGGATTTGTTGAGATGCGGGCTGAAACGCGCGCTCGTGACACGCCCCACGGAATATCCGTTCTCCATCACCTGGGTGCCCTCTTCCGGCACCTCGCCGTGGCGCGTGACAAAACCAACAAGCGATTTCTTGATGCCCTGCTTCTTCGCCTCGAAAATGGCGCGACGTCCAATGAAATCGGGTTTGTCGAACTTCACGGCCCACGCCAGGTTCGCCTCAAGTGGATTCGTAATGGCGTCGGTATCCTGCCCGATGATGATGTGGCTCTTCTGGAGGCGCAAAATCCGCTGGGTCTCCACGCCAAAAGGACGGATGTCGAATTCCTTCCCCGCGTCCATGATCACGTCCCACATGTATTCGCCGTAGAAAGACGGGAAATGAACTTCGTAACCAAGCTCGCCCACGAATCCGATCCGGAACAGGATGCAGGGCACTCCCGCCACCTGCCCCTGAACGCAGCCCATGTACGGAAACTCCTTTGAGTCGAGATTCAACGACGTCAGTTTGCCAAGCACCTCTTTCGCACGCGGACCCGCGATGTTTACACCTCCGTACCCGGATGTCACGTTGGTCACGCACACATCAAGCGACGTCCCCGCCATCCACGACGTCAGCCATTGATACACCCCATCCACGCCACTCGTGGTGGTCGTCATGAAATAATGCTGGTCGCCCAGGCGCGCGCACGTGCCGTCGTCAAAAACAATTCCCGTGTCGTCGCACATCACCCCGTAACGGGTGCGGCCGACCTTCAAATTCCCCCATGAATTGATGTACACCTTGTCGAGCAGCTTCACCACGTCGGTCCCTCGCAAGTCAATGCGTCCAAGCGTGCTGACGTCAATCAGCCCCACGCGCTCATGCACCGCGCGCGATTCCTCGGCGGGATTGGAATACATCTCGGGACGAAGCCAGTCGCCAAGGCTGATGACCTTGGCGTTCAGCGCCGCGTGGCGTGAATGCGTGGGCACCGTCTTGTGCGGATGATAATTGCGGCCGGTCAACGCGCCGAGCGTGATCGGAATAAAAGGCGGACGCGAAACCGTCGAGCCGGTCTCCTCGATTGTGCGGTTCGTTTCACGCGCACAAATCCCGATCGCCGACATCTGGCACATCTTGCCCTGGCACGGCCCCATGGAAACGGTGCTGTAACGCTTCAACGTCTCGATGCCGTCAAACCCCTCGCGGATCGCATCGCACACGTCTTTTTCCGTGACATCCTCGCACACGCAGACAAAGCGCTTGCCGCTGCCATCGGGTGCGACCATGGTTTTTGGATTGAGGACCACGGCCGGGTTGGCGGAGAGGCGGCTTTCCAGATCGGCGATTTCCGCCGCGTGGTCCACGCTTCCGAGCCCCTGTGCGGCAGCCAGGCCGGCGCGTCGTCCATCCAGCAAAATCGAATCCTCGTGGTGAACACCGTTGGAATCCCCCGCAACGAAATGGCCCTCGCCAAGCCGCTTCGCAATGAATTCCACGCGATGCTCCTCGAAAAATCCGCGGGCGCCTCCCTGCTGCACGAGATGAATCGCGGGATCGCCCCCCACTGAAAGCACGAGCAGGTCGCAATCAAGGCGGATGTTTTCGCCGCGTCCCGCCACCGGCCCGAGCGTCACCGAGCGAATATGCATCTTCCCATCGGCAGAGACCGCCGTCGTCGCCGGAAGCAGTGCAACCCCCTTCGACTTGAGAAGCTTCACGCTCTCCAGCGAATCGTTGATCCGCTCGCGCTGGTCCGCGTACGCAGCCACCTCAACACCCGCGTGGAGCAGGTCAGCGGCCACATCAAGGGCACGGTCATTCGAGCCCACCACCACCGCGCGCTTGCCGGGCTGTACACCGTACAGGTTCAGCAGCCGCTGCACGGCACGGCCGAGCATGATGCCGGGCAGGTCGTTGTTTCCAAAAACAAAGGGGCGCTCGAGGATGCCGCTAGCCACCACCACGCGCTTGGCGCGAATGCGGACCGTGCGCCGTCCCTGCACCACCCCGAGCATGTTGCCCTCGTAAAGGCCGAATGCAACCGCTCCCGTCAGGACCCGAATATTCGATTTCGCCCGCACCTGCTTCTCCAATTCGAGCACCTTCTTGAAGCCGCTGGATTCCGGATTTTGAAAACGAAAATGCCCACCGAGAAAAGAATCCTGCTCCACAAGCGTCACCGATGCCCCGGCCTCAGCAGCTCCCAGCGCAGCCGAGAGGCCCGATGGGCCGCCGCCCACCACCACCACGTCAGCGCGGAGATGCTGTCGCTCATAACGATACGGAGGCGTCTTGCCATCCACCACGCCGAGGCCGGCGACTTTCCGGATGAAATGCTCGAACACGGGCCACATGAAGCGCGGCTTGTGGAAGATTTTGTAATAAAACCCGGCCGGCATCAGAAAATCGAACTTCTGCGTGATCGCAAGCAGGTCAAACTCCGGCGATGGAATCGCGTTCTGGTGTTTCACCACCATCCCATTGCACACCTTTTCCGAACAAATGCGGACGTTGGGTGAACCGTCCACATTCATCATGCAATTCGGGCAATGCCCCTCGCCGCAGAGATGTCCGCGCGGGCGATGGTATTTGAAACTGCGGCTCAGGATGTCCACACCTGAAGCCATGAGGGCGCTGGCGACGGTATCCCCTTCGCAAGCGTCGATGCGGCGTCCGTTGTATTCAAAGACCAGGGGTTTTGAACGGTTGACAAGGGTGGAGGATGGCGGAGTGGAAAGGCGGCTCATAAAATTAAGAATGAAGAATGAAGAATGAAAAATGGAGGGCAGGTGGTATTTGAAACCAGGAATGACTCGGGAATTCCAAATTCTCTACGGGAGCCAGGTTTTTTCGACGATGTTGGTAATCGTGCTGCGTGTGGCGAGGAACCATTGGCGGCAACCGCCACGGTGATACCACCACTCCGTCTGCATCCCCATCACGTTCTTGCGGTCGTAGGTGTAATGCGCCCACTGCGAGGCATTCAGCTGGTCGGGATTCGTCGGACGCGATCCTTTTTCTCCGCCGAAACGAAATTCGCCAACATCACGCTGGCCACAATGGGGACATGGAATGAGATAAGACATGGGAATGCTGAATGAAAAATGAAGAATGAAGAATGACAAAATCGAAGGCGACCCGCCTGATTCTGAATTCCGATTTTTTAGAACATGGTGAGGTACTGCTGGATTTCCCACTGCGACACCTGGCGGTGGTATTCGTTCCACTCCAGGCGCTTGAGGCGCACAAACTCGTCCTTGATCGGGCCGAGGGCGTTGAGCACCACGCTGTCTTTCTCAAGGTGGTCCACGGCTTCGTTCAGTGTCTGGGGAAGGGTCTCCACGCCGCGCTTGCGAATCTCGTCCATCGTCAGCGCGTACATGTTGCCAAAGTTCGGCTTCGGCGGCTGGATCTTCTTCTCGATGCCATCCAGCCCAGCTGCCAGGTACGCGGCAAAGACAAGATAGGGATTGCAACCCGCCGACACGGTGCGGTCCTCGATATGGCCGGGGCCGCACACGCGGATCATCTGCGTGCGGTTGTTGTCGCCATACGTGATGAATGCGGGGGTCCATGTGAACCCTGAACGGGAACTGTAGAGCCTTTCACCAAACAAAATTCGCTTGTAACAGTTCGCCGTCGGAGAACTCACTGCGCACAACGCCTTCGCGTGCTTGAGAACCCCGCCGATGAAATAATGCGCGATCTGCGAGAGGCCGAGACCAGTCTTGTCCTTCAAGTCGGTGAAAAGATTTTTTCCGCTGCGCACATCGGCCAGGTGATAATGGATGTGCGCGCCGTTGCCCGTGCGGTCGGAGAACGGCTTGGCCATGTGCGTGGCAATCGCCCCATAACGCGCCGCGATCTGGCTCGTCATCATCTTGAAGAATGTGTAGCGGTCCGCCGTGACAAGGGACTCGGAGTAATTGAAGTTCACCTCGTACTGGCCGTTGGCGTCTTCATGGTCGGCCTGGTACACGCCCCAGCCGAGTTGGTTCAGGTAAGTCGTGACGTCCTGCAGATATCCCATCGCCGGCGCGATGCCCTTGAAGTCGTAACAGGGCTTGGCCAGCGTATCCACCTCGTTCGGGTCCCATGGCGCGATGCTGCCATCGGCGTTTTTCTTCACCAGGAAATGCTCGGGCTCGATGCCCACGTTGAACACATACCCGCGCTTGCGCGCCTCGGCCTGCACGCGCTTGTAATTGACGCGCGGACAATAGGGATGCGCCGCGCCATCCACATAAAGGTCGCTCGCGAACCGCGCCGTGTTCGGCTGCCACGGGAGCGGTGTGTAGGAGTCGATGTCAATGCGCCCCATCATGTCGTGCGAATGAGCGCCCTGCCCCATCCCCCACACCGCGCCGCCGGCAAACCCGGCGCCGTCATCAATCAGCATGTCAAGGGCATCCACGGGCGACATCTTGACCTTGGCCGATCCGTGCATGTCCACGAATTGCGCGAGAATGAATTGAATGCCATCCTTCTTCAACTGCTTGCGAATCTGTTCACGAGTTTTCATGGGTTTTCCTTGTTCCTTGTTTGTCATGAATCATCAAATACATTTCTTGCCGCCATGGGATTTTTTCCCGTTTTCCCACGGACGGTAATCCGTTCCAGCGAGGGGGACCTTCGTCATGAGCGACGCCTCCATCGTGAGCGCCGCCAGGTCCTCGGGCTCGAGGCTGTGCACGTCGCTCTTGCCGACGCTCCGGGCGATCAACGCCATCTCCATGGTCATCGCATTCAGAAAATTCGCAACACGATCGCCCGCCTCGTCAGGATCCAGGCGCGCCTCCAGCTTCGGATCCTGCGTGGTGATGCCCACGGGACATTTTCCCGTGTCGCAATAACGACAGTAGCCCGCCTCGACGCCCACTTCCTTCGGGTAATCCGTGACGCCGGGAATGTGCTTGTTGCAGTTGAGCGCGATCAACGCCGCCTGGCCAATCGCCACGGCATCCGCGCCAAGCGCCAGGGCCTTCGCCGCGTCCGCGCCATTGCGAATGCCGCCGCTGATGATCAAACTCACCTTGCCGTACAATCCGATTTCCTCCAGCGCCTCGCGCGCCGCGGTGACCGATGCCATCGTCGGGATCGCAGTGTGATCGAGCATCACATCCGGCGAAGCACCCGTGCCGCCCTGCATGCCGTCAATCACGATCGCGTCCGCGCCGATCTTGGCGGCGATCTTCACATCGTCCCTCACGCGACAGGCTGCCAGCTTGATGTGAATCGGGATGCGTCCGTCAGTTGCCTCGCGCAACTGCTCGATCTTGATGGAGAGATCATCCGGGCCAAACCAATCCGGGTGACGCGTGGGGCTGCGCTGGTCAATGCCCTCGGGCAGGTCGCGCTGTTCGGCGATCACCGCGCTGATTTTCTTGCCCATGAGCAATCCGCCCGACCCGGGCTTCGCCCCCTGGCCCACGAGAACTTCCAGCGCCTGCGCTCCCAGCATGTGACGCGGATTGAAACCATAACGACTTGGGAGAATCTGGTAGATGAGCTTGTCGGAAAATTTACGCTCGTCTTCGCATTGGCCGCCGTCGCCCGTGCAGGTGGCCGTTCCCACCTTCGACGCCCCCTTGCCCAGCGCGGCCTTCGCGCTGCGTGACAAGGCGCCAAAGCTCATCCCGCTGATGTAGATCGGCGTTTCAAGGATGAGCGGTTCCTTCGCAAAACGCGAACCGATCACCGTGCGCGTGTTGCACTTCTCCTTGTAGCCCTCAAGGGGAACACGTGTCAGTCCGGTCGAAAGAAAAACCAGCTCGTCAAAATGCGGCACGCGCTGGAACGTGCTGAACCCGCGCAGCGGATAGCGCCCCAACTGCGCCTTCACATGGATGTCGTCCATGATGTGCTTGGCCCAAAGCTGACTGGAGGAGTGTACCATAAGGAAATTTAAAATGAAAAATGCAGAATGAAAAATGAACAATCAATCTCACACCACATGGCGATCCTTCAGCTTGAGCTTGTCGAAATGGTAAAGCGTCTTCATGGACTCCACCTTCTTCCATGACGTGCCCTTGCGCGTTTTCAACTTCAAACGCTCGGTCGTTTCGCCAAGCCATTTCGTTTCGTCGGCTGTCACGTCGGTCACCCGGGAATCCGTCCCGACGGAAGCGACCTTCCCTCCCACGTAGATGAGCGACTCATACATCGAATCGCCCACCGCATCCCCCACGTTGCCGCAAATGATGATCCTTCCCTTCTGCGCGATAAAGCCTGTGAGATAACCGGCGTTTCCACCGATCGCAAGGAGCCCGCCCTTGATCCCGATCCCGGCACGCGCTCCCGCGTCGCCCTCGATCACCACCTCGCCGCCCTTGATCGAGGCCGCCACCGCGAGGCTCGCGTTTTGCGTCAGACGCACGGTGCCCGAATAAAGATGCTCCGCAAATCCCCATCCCGCATTTCCGTTCACCAGCACGTCGGGGCCGTCCAGCATGCTCGCGCAATAATATCCCACGCTTCCGTCGAACGTGATCCTGCACTTGCTCAGGATGCACACGGCCATGTTGTGACGCGCGCCCGGGTTGGCGATGTGAATCTCCTCACCGAGCACGCACGCCTTTTTCAGGGAGGTGTTGAGTTCGCGCAAACTGAGCTTGGATGCGTCTAGTTTAACCATACGTGGCAAAGGGATTGCTGGGGTTCGCTGCGTTGAATTTCCTCGGGGAAGACCTGGCGGAGCGCGACTTCCTCGCTCGCGAGCGCCACCACGTCGTCCCGCTCCATCACCACCAGCGGCTTGGCCGCAAACTTGTCCTTGGCGTAACCAATGCCCCGGCTGGTCGAGACGAGATAGGTGAAGGTACCGTCAAAATCCCGGATCGAATCCTGCAGCGCCTCAATGAGCTCCGCCCCGTGTGCCAGCTTGTCGGCAAGATAAACCGCGATCAGTTCCGAATCGTTATGCGTCTGGAAACGATAATCGCGCTCCTCAAAAATCCGCTTCAGCTTGTGGTAATTCGTCAACTGGCCGTTGTGCACGGTCGTCACGTCGGGAAAGGGATACGCCCAAAAGGGATGCGAATGGCGTACGTCCACCTGGCTCTCGGTCGCAAGCCGGTTGTGCCCCAGCCCATGCGTGCCGCGAAACGCGGAGATGTGATGCTTTTTGTCCACGTCCACCGCATCCCCCTCATCCTTGATGATTTCCGAGGTCTGGCCGAGGCTGTGGATTTCCAGGCCGGGAATCGCAAGCAATGCGTCGGCCACCGCGCGCAAATCCTTCTTGAACGCAAAAGTGAGCCTCAAATGCTGGCCGATCTGTTTCTTTGTCCCAACCTTGCCTCCGAGTTTCTGGATGGCCTTCATCGCCGCCGAAAACTCCGCGCCATTCTCAGCATTCGGAGCGCAAAGGCGGGCTAGCACGGAACCCGCGCCCACCGATTCGCCCGAGATGGTGTACCCTGTGGAATCCTCCCCCCGGTGCCGCAGCGCGGCCATCATCCGAACCAGCTGTTCCCCCACCGGCGCCTTCTGCCGATGGGCGGTTTTATAAAAGATTCCGGCAATGCCACACATAAAAATAAAAATCAGGGGTTAACGGTGAAGCAACGGGTTGCTGATGATCGAGAGAAATCGCACGGGGGAACGCGACACCGAAACCGGGCCGTGCTCGAGCGAGGCGTCAAAATAAAAACCGTCCCCCGGTCCCAGGTGATACGTCTCGCCGTCATGGCGGTAATCCATCGAGCCCTGGACCATGAAAAGAAACTCATGGCCGGGATGCTTGAAGACATTCTTGCGAAGGTTGATCCGCTTTTCGTCAATCGTCATCATGTAAGGCTCGAACGCCTTCACAAAGGGAAGCCCGAATGCCAGCGATTCATAACGGTGCCCCATCTTGGTGCCGCGCCCGACGATCACCTTGCGGTCATTCTCCTTCACAAGCACGGCGGACTGGTGAGGCTTCGCGTCCATGAAAAGCGTCCCCACATCCACGCCAAGGGCGGATGCGACCTTCGTGAGCGTGGAAACGGGCGACGAAACAAGCCCGTTCTCGATCTTGGAGAGCTGCCCCTTGGTGAGCCGCACCTGGCGCGAGAGCTGGTCGAGCGTGATGTCACGCGACGAGCGGAGGGACCGGATCCGCAATCCGATCTCCGCCTCCACCGAAATATCGCTCGTTCCATTACGCATGCAACGCGTGTTTATTTAAAGGAAACATCCGTTGCAAGAGAAAAAACAGAAAAAGATGCTGCGGCGGGGACCAAAAAATCAAACCGGATGAAACGCCTTCAGTTGCGGCCAGAAATGGATTGCGAGGTGCATCAGCAGGCAGGACTGGATGGCGGCGGCCATGTCGTCCATCATGATCCCCCACCCGCCCGGTAATTCCTGGAGGTTGTCGCATGGCCATAACTTCATCGTATCCATGAGACGATTGAGGAAAAAGCCAAGCAGGAGCGTGCCGGCGCTGAGTGGAATGAGAAACATCGTGAGCGGGAATGCGATGATTTCATCGATCACGATTTCGCCCGGATCCTTTCGTCCGATTTGAAGTTCGGCATCGGTGGCGAGCGACACACCCCACCGTGCGAGCAGGATGATGAGCCACAGGTAGAGCAGAGGAGGGAGCGGTTGCATGAACCAGCAGAGGAGCATGCCGGGGAAGGTTCCCCAGCTTCCCGGGCCGATCGGGAGGTAGCCGGTCCCGAAACCGGTGGCGATGATTTTTTTCCAGGACATGGGGAGAAAAGGATGAGGGATGAGGGATGAAGGATGAGGGATGAAAAATCGGGACTCTCCGTATCCACAACTTTTGACAGAATGGACCGAATTTCATCCCTCATCCCTCCGCCTTCATCCTTTCTCCATCGGGTCGGGCCGGCGAGATTTGAACTCGCGACCTTCTGCGCCCAAGGCAGACGCGCTACCAAGCTGCGCTACGGCCCGACCCGGCGGAGTCGCCGGGGCAAAGACTGGCAGATACTGTGCCATAATCAAGCGATAGAATTTCCAACCGGTAAGATCATCGAACCACCTGTTTGCCTGCGTTGGTTCATTTGTAGCCAAACCGATCCTTGAGCATAAAGCGGAATGGCGCGGAAGGCTTGGAAAGCTTGCCGTCCTTGTCCGTGTACGTCACGAAAACATGAAACTCCACGTCGGGACGAAGACCCTGGATCAGTTGGCCTGACTCTGTCCAGGCCGCGCCCAGTTGGATCGCTCCGCGTCCATCCGGGTAGGGGCTCACCCACACATCATAACCCTTCGCGCCGGCCACGGGATCGAAGTGCACATGGCAGCGAGTGCCGTCGTATTGATGGCCGGGGTCGGTCACTCGCAGCACCTTGGTCGGCGCGCCTGTTCCATTTTTCGCCATCTCGGCGATGGGATTGGCCAACTCCGGCATGCCCTTGGGCGCCGGCATCCGCAGCTTCGACAACCGCACAGCCTCATCGCCCTTGTCGGTGGCGTTCGCGTATTCCGCATTCAAATCGCCCAGCAACACGTCGTCGGGTTTGGCCTCCACCAGGTCATTTCCATAAATCACCTTGGGCCTGCGCTCCACGATGATCTTCTCCAACTTGAGAGGTAGATCCACCACTCCGTCGCCACCATAGGAACCCCACCACGATGTGCCATGTTCACGGAAGGAGTCGTACGGTGCGCTGGATGGCAACTCGAATCGCAGGTACCTCCAGCCGTCGAAGCAGAATGCGCTCCAGGCATGGACATCATCGTTGTTCCATTCCTCCTTGGCGCCGACGCTGATCCATTTCTCGCCCTTGGCGTCACGGAGCGAATAAACAACACGCCCACAATCGCTGGCGGCACGAACCCACAGGCCCAGATGGCTGGCTTTGCCGGGAATCGTGATCGGGCTCTTTGGCTCGAGCGTCGTGTAGAAAGGCATCACCCCTCGGTCCTTCGCCTGCTTTTCCAGATGAACAGCCAAAGCTTTGCTTCCCACGACATAGCCAGGCGGAGTCGGGCCACCCCGTTCGCCTGGCGCACTCGCCTCGCCAAAGCCTTCGGCGTAGCGCGGGTCAAGCGCGCTGGCACTCATTTTGCCCGGAAACCTTTCGATCTGCAGCGGTTTGTTTTTCGTGTACTCCAAGTCTTCCTTTTCAACCAGCTTCCAGGAGCCGTCGCCGAGGCTGCCGATCTTCGCGAACTCTTTGGCGGGCTTGGCGTCGGAATGATCGCTCTCGCCGAGCGTGACCACCGCGTCGGTCTTCAAACCATCCAGATATTGCGGCGACTGGTTCACCGTGAACGTGATGACTCCATCCTTCTCCTTGAGCGTGGTTGCATTGTCGTTTTGATCGTAGATATCCAACGTTGTACCCGGCGGGACCTTGACGCTCACAGGCCGTGTGCCGCGAAGCGTCCACAGCACATGAATCAGCTTGCCCGTCTTGTAATGTTTGAATTGCTCGCAGTAAGTGGAGGTGCTGCCCGTAGGAATGTATTTTGTGAAGTTGGCACGGTTCAGTTGGCGACTGATTGTCGCGTAATTGACGTATGCCAGCTTCGGCATCGCCAGCGGAATCCGACTGCACCAGCCGGCGCCGTAATGGTTTTCCCCCCAGTAATTGGCACAGTCCCAGGCGGAATTGCCGGCTTCAAAACGCGTGACGCCGTAGCCCATGAGCAGCAGGAAATCGCGTGTGCAGGTGTCCGCCTGCCCCTCCTGGCCGGTGTCAATGTCCTTGGATGAGACGGCAAAACCTTCGGTCATCACGAGGTAGGGATCCTTCTTGTACTCCTTGAGGTCTTTCATCATCGGATACATGCGGCTCATGACAACCTGGTTGACCTGCTGTTCGGGCATCCGCTCAAAACCGGGGATATCGATTGCGATGCCGTCGATCAAATCGCGGCTTTCAGGGCTGAGCTTAAGGAACACCACGGTGTTCATCGGGTCTCCATAGGGCATCAGGAGTTTGAGCTTGGGCCATTCCTTCCGAACGGCCCGTGCGCCCGCAAGATACTTGGCCAGCATGTCATCGAAAGTTGCCTGCTCCGGCTTGGTGAGTTGATAGTCTTCGCCATAATGACTCGGCCAGATGCCCGTCGTGATGGGCCAGATGTTCGGTTCGGTGAAGAACGGCATGTACGTGGGGCGACTGGTGGCGCTGGGTTCGCATTTGGTTTTGCGGATGGCCTCGACCAATTCTTTCCCGGATTTTTCCGGATTCGCAGGGTCGTACTTCGGACCACTCGCCTCCGTGAACGTGGTGTAATAATTCACCCCGGGTGTGAAGGCGGATTCGCAAATGAAATGATATTTCTCCACCAACGCCTTGATCTCCGGTGGCGATTGCGCGTAGTTGGCCGTCGAGGTCTCAGCCCCTGCAGTCGCCATGATGGAAATCTCCTTGTCGGTCGAGGGAGTGTCATGTCCCCCGCCCAACGGCCAGAACCCAAGGATGGATCCGCGGCCGCTTTCCCATGGAGTGTGGTCGCGCGTGTCCGGATGCAGATACGCAAAATTCCGACGATAAGATGCCTTCTCGTCTCCGGCAGTGCATTCCACCGTCACCTCCTGCAAACCGTAACGGGTTGGCTTGAGTGCGATCGGCACCTTGACCGCTGCATCGTCAGCCGGCAACGCCACCTCCTTCTCCTGTCGCGTTGTATCCTTGCCATCATAGCTCTTCGTCGTGATCACAAGCTTCGCCGTCGTGGCTGCGCCGGTCGAGTTGCGTAACTGGATGGTGTATTTGGGCTGGGCCGGCGCTGTCCAGACGTGACCGTATTGATCGGGCTGGATGTCCACGTCCACCCCCACCCTCTCCAACGTCATCGCGTAAATCTGCACCGAGCTGGGCAACCCCGCACCGTGCCAGCTGTATTCCAACGGATCGGGATAGGCTCGGTAGTATTGCACCTGCTTGGTGATCTCCATGCCGATCCGGCCGAGGTCGCTGAACCATGAGAAACTGTCGGGATCGAGCGGAATGGTGACATGATGGAGCTCGGTGAGGGAACTGGAGCTCGGGGGCTTACCTGCGGGGACCGTGACGGCAAAATTGAAGGGATGACCGGCGTCCGGACGGTAGAACTGTGCCGTGACGACCGGCACGCTGTCCGGGTGTCCATCGGTAACCGCAAGGAGGTGCAGGGCCTTGTAGCGGCCTTGCGGAATGTACATTGCAATGCGAGCGGGGTCGATCCGGTCGGCGGCAGTCCATCGTCCGCCGAAGGTGTCGGAATTGGACGGGAAGTAGCCCGGCAAAGCGCCAAAGCGCGTCCAACTGGTGCCCACGTCAACGTGGTCTTCACCCTTGGCAGACAGGGCTAGAGACCAAAACGGCACGCCATGAAGTGATGAGACTTTGTCGGGCAGGGGCTTGACGCCTTCCGCTCTATACCTCCCGACGGCCACAGCATTCAGATTCCCGGCGATGGACAAAGGTTCGAAGCGATTCGAGACGTCAGCCAGCGGACGCACCAGAATCGAAGCGAGCTCGGCGCCAGCCGCAACCTGAACTTTCACGAGTCCGGAAAGATTCGTATCCGCTGCAAGCGGGGTCTCGCTGACGAAACGTCCGTTGAGCCAGCATCGGAAGCGGTTTTTCTCCACCGTGCAACGGAGTGTCAGCAGCGAATCCTTCACCTTGGGTGATGCAGCGATCTGCGCCTCGATGGACTTGCGCATCTCCTCCGACCACGTGAGGCTGCGATCAGTCACCGCGTCGAAATGCAGCACACCTGCCAGCGACGGCGGGGGTTTCGCACTCTGCACGGACGCCGTGTAGTTGACGGAATTCCCTGGATCCGTGGCGCTCACGGAAAAGATCAGGGACTGCGGGGATTTATCCGGGCGCTCGGCACAAGCCATTTGAAGCATGATCGAAGTCGAGTTTCCCGGGGATGGCTTGAGGCGGTAGGAGATGACGCACTCGGTCGGCGCTGACTGGATGGCCGTGCTTTCCAGGTTCAACCCTTCCGGCGATGAGAGTGTAGTCTGTCCCGGCTTGCCACTGAGGACAGGCTCGGCGGGTGTGATTTTCCAGTCGGCAACATTGCCCAACACCTCGGCCAGTTTCGCCGGGTCGGCGGCGTGCACGGAAGTGGCCACCAGCCAGAGCAGAGTAAGGAAAACGCAACGAATTTGGGATGGAATCATAGAGGGTAAATGTCAGTTTCTTTCACGATAGACCACCACGGGCCCCATGAGCCCGCCGTTTCCTATTTCGTTCACCTGGCGTCGTTGGCAAAGGATGGTGATCTGGTTCTCTCCGTCGTGAATCGCTTCGCTGATGTCCCATGACGACGGCTGCATGAAGCCCTCGAATTCAGCGGACTTCTTGCCGTCGGCCGCCACGCACGGGACGGGCTTGCCGTTGACGAACACCTTCGCGAAGTCATCCATCGCGCTGATCCACAGATAGGTTCGTCGTCCAGGGGGCGCGGCGGGAAGCTGGGTCGAGGCGCGATACACGATCGGTCCGATGTAGTTGTGAAGCCCGATGGCCGACAAGGAATCCACCGCAGCATCGATGGTTTTCCAGGCTTTGTCGTCGAAGGCGGACTTCGCCCAGCCAAGCGACTCAGCTTTCTTCTCCTTGTCCACGGAGTATTTCCACTGACGCAGGGGCTGAGGCGTGAGGATGTTGTAGAAGCGGCTGATCCGGGCAGCGTCATCGCAGGCGCCCTGGTACCAGCCTTGAAAACCGTCCACTCCATTGTTGTTGCCCCACATTCCGCCCCCGCCGTACATCCGACAGGAAAAAGCGTATTGCGGACGGTAACGTTCTGCCATCGCGTGGCTGCGACTGACCCACGTGGCGGCGTCGGTATTAAGACGGGCAAATCTTCCCTCCGCCAGGTCATGACGAATTTTCATGTAAAGCTCGAAGAGGATCAATGACTCGTTCGCCATCGCGACGCGGAATTTTTCCTGCGGTGTCTTTGCGCTGGCAATGCCGGCATCGAGCAGCTCGCGCATTTTTTTCATGCGCTCGGGCGTGAAACGTTTCAACTGGCCGTGTCCCCCGCCACTGAATTCCTTCGTGTCAATCCACACGTGGTCCACGTAATCCCAGTATGCGCCCATCTCCTTCGCCGCATTGCCGTAGAAGTGCGTGTTGATGTCGGCAACGAGGTCCGCCGGCTTGAGGCTCGGATTCCATGCAAGGCGTGGCCCCATCCAGAGCGCGTGCATCGTGGTTTCGAAATTGCAATCGGTCTCAGGCTGGAAAAACTGGCAGCCATTCTTGATGACGAATGGAACGTCCACGCCCCACTTGGTGATCATCGGATTGGGCGCCGTCTGCTCCACGAGAAACCAGCCAAAGAAATAGATGCCCGTCATCCGGGCCGCCTTGCCCCACCCTTCGACGATATGACGGAGTTCGGCGCTCTCCGGATCGCTGTCGTCGGTCATGGGATGCGCGCGGCAATAGGTGATGGGGGCGATGACTGGGACGATGTTCGGGTGCAGCTTTTCGCGCACAGGCGGACGGTTGTAGTTCACGTAGGCACTCACGCCGAAGAGCGTGTTGGGATATTTTTTTGACACTTTTTCCGCAATGCGATTGCACAGAAGCATCAGACGGTCGGTCAGCGAATTCATATTCCATTGCGGATCCCAGTCGCCGGCGTCAAACTTCGGATCCTCCGACTCGTCAAAAACGATGCCATCCTCGGGGGAAAGCGAGGCTGAGTAGTTGTAGGTTCCATCGTCAAGGTAGTGAAGAATGGTGTCCGCCATCGCGCTCGCGGTCTCGGGCTTCGTCCATTTCGCCGTCGGGGGCGAGGGCTTGCCCTTGTACACCGCGACCCAGTCGGGATGCTTTTCGAGAAGCTCCTTGGAGATGTATGAATCGAGCGCATGGCTTGCCGAGAGCTGCATGCCCCCGAGTCGGTTGCGTCGCTTGTAGTCGAGATCGGCCTGCCAGATGTTGCGATAAATCGTGCCGGGCGCGGATGAAAAATCCTCCTCCTTCAAACGGATTGTCTTCATCTCGGGAATGCATTCGCCCCATTCGCTCGGCATGAACCACCGGCAGCCGAGGCGGTCAAGCAATTCATAAATCGCGTAGCTTGTTCCAAGGTCGGATTCGCCGAGCAAGCCGACGCCCTTGGGCGAGATCACCACGCGGAACCCCTGCTGGAAAGGCGCGGACTTCGCCGGCTTCCCAAATTTTTCGACTGCAAGTTCGCCGATATAGATCGGAAGGGAGCCGTCGGGGATTTTCGAATGTTGGAGCACCTCGATTTTGGCGCCCGACATTTTTTCGAGATAATGCGAAAGATCCTTCACTGCTTCGCGGAGTTGCTGACGCTGGAACTCGGCCACCGATTGTGGCCTCTGGAATTGTTCCACGGAAATGTTCGGATCGTCAGGCTTCATCACCCGTTCCCCGACGCAGATCACGGCGCTGGATTTTCCACCGTCGGCAAGGGTGACCTCCGCGCCACGAATGCTGCACGGAAGAAGGAGCGCGGACGAGAGAAGGCAGGCGATGATGAATGGGGATCTCACAACGGTTTTGATTTGTAAGTTGAATCAGCCGATGACGGCGGGGAACTGCATCCGTTCGAGCCAACCTTTTTCGGCGAAGGTCTGGAGGACGCCCATCCATGAAAGCTGCGCGCTGGCGGCCACGCGCGAGTCGGTGGGTACGTTGCCGATGGAATGAAAGAGCGAGCCGGCTTCCCAGAACTGGAACTGGCGGAGCGCGACACGCAGGTAACGTTCGTCCCCGCTGATCAACCAACCGATGTTCAGGGCCTCCGGCATCGCGGCATGCACGAACGTCCCGCCCTCGGTTTCCGAATCAAAGTGAAAATCAAACAGGCCTTCGCCCGTCATCCGGTGTTCGATCTGCCAGTCCAGCACGGCCGGGATGAATTTTTTAATTTCCGCGTCCCGATGGAACGGCCTCACGCGATCAAGGCCGATCATGGCGATTCCGACAAAATAGGATCCGTTTTCCGGAAAGAACTCCGCGGGCTTCAAGCTGAGATACCAATCCGCGATGCGGCGGATGCCCTCAAGATATCGTTCCTCGCGCGTCAGGTCATACAGCGCGCCCAGCGCGATGAGGGCCCAACCGCCTTCGCGCGCCGTGGCCTTGAGGACTTCGAAACGCTCGT
>JAHFSY010000073.1:9562-17870 GCA_023269615.1 Verrucomicrobiota bacterium | reverse complement strand
ATTATGCAGTTCGGCCTGCTTTCGTGCGAGGAACCCGACTGCCTGAATGTCATGATAGAGTTTGCGGGCCTGGACACTGGCTCGGCGAAGGTTTTTGAGTGCATACGGACATACTTGGGTGATCCTGTAGTCAGCACCCCCACGAATGCTCTTTGATCGCGGAGAGATGATCGTGAAAGTGGCGCAGCTCGCCGCGAAAGGTGTCTTCATCGGAACATCCTCATGGAAATACCCTGGCTGGCGCGGGATGCTCTACGACGAATCTCGTTACGTCTGGCGTGGAAAGTTTGCCGAGAGCCGCTTCGAGAAGAACTGCCTCACCGAATACGCCGAGGTTTTCAAGACCGTGTCGGTTGATGCCGCCTACTACAATTTTCCGAGCGAGAAGTATCTGGATGGGCTGGCGTCGCAGGTCCCGTCGGATTTCCAGTTCGGCTTCAAGGTCACCGACCAGATCACGGTGAAGAAGTTTCCGAACCTCCCTCGGTTTGGCGACAGGGCGGGCAAGCCGAATGAGAATTTCCTCAACGCCGATTTGTTCAACGGCGCCTTCCTCAAACCCTGCGAAGCGGTTCGCGACAAGGTGGGCGTGATCATGTTCGAGTTCTCACGCTTCTGGCCAAACGATTATGAGCAGGGGCGTGATTTCGTGGCTGAGCTGGATGCGTTTCTTGGGAAGCTGCCGAAGGGGTGGCCGTACGCGGTGGAGCTACGGAACAAGCAATGGCTGGCGCCCGACTATTTCGCCTGCCTCGCGCGTCACGGGGTCGCGCACGTTTTCCTTTCGTGGGAAGCGATGTCAGCCGTGAACGAGCAGATGGCCCTCCCTGGCAGTCGAGCGAATCCAGAACTTGTCGCCGCGCGGTTCCTGCTGAAGCCAGGACGCAAGTACGAGGAGGCGGTAAAGTCGTTCCAGCCTTATGACCGAACACGCGAAGTCAACGACGAGGCGCGCGCCTCTGGCAGGGCTCTGATCAATGAGGGTGTCGGAAAGGTAGGGCGGAAGACGTTCGTGTTTGTGAACAATCGGCTCGAAGGAAACGCTCTGGAGACGATCAAGGCGATGCTCGCATAAGCAAACGGGTGAGGGAATGTAGCGTGCTCCGCTACGCTGTCTCCGGTGGAATCGTCGAAAATAGCAGCGCTTTCGGATTCTTTGGGAAAGCCCGAAGCGACTCAAGCCTGGCTTGGCGATTGCCGACGAACTCCGCTGAGAGGGCATCGGGACGCCCGGAGTTGTTGGCTTCGTCCCATGTGAGTTGGAGCACGACCTCTTGCAGCTCCTTTAGATCCGCCTCAGTAAGGTCACCCTCAAACGTGATTTTTGTCCCACAACTGGCAGCCAGCATCATCAACCCCTGGATGCTATCCATCGGCGCGGTCTCGGCTTGGTCAGCGGTCGTCCCGGCGTATTGCGCCCGAACAGTGATTGCCTGTGATGGAAAGAGACGGCGTGCCACGAGCATGAGTGTTCCGCAGGGGATGGAGTCCAGTCCGAGGCGATGGTTGACGTACGCGGTGAACGTTTTCATAGATCGATCCTTGCTCGAGATTGTCGAAACCTTCTCAGGGGCAGCCAAGTCAGGTCGTTACCGCAGCGGCACCCCGGTACACTTGGAGGAGGACTGGGAGCGTTTGCAGGACGAACGGCGGCCCTTGCTGCCACGAAGACAAACGTGGCCCGGCGACGTTGATGATCGTGGCGCCTCGGTCGTGGAGCTGTTGAAAGAGTTGTATGATTCGTGCGTCCTCGTCACCCGGTTGGATTTCGATGTGGAACTTCTGGTTCTCCCGGCATAGGCGAATTGTGAGCTGGGTGCCCTTGCTGAATTTCGGGCCAACAAAAACCACGGTGGCGTCCGATGCCAGAATGTTGCGCTTGGTCCGAACAGGGTACGAGGCGGACGACACTTCGGTGAGCAGATAGCGGTCAGGGATCGTCCCATCCTCGGACTTCCTCCCTTTTGGACAATATCCCCCGTGTTCGATGTCCGCCAGGATCGCAAAATCCAGCGCAGCCCGGTCAACACCGGTTTGCCCACCTGAAATGATTCTGAGGTTCATCACCCGCTCCTTGGTTTGAGGTCGGGTGGATGATACTGCTTATTAGGTAAAGAATATATCTTTTACTACGGCAGCGTGCGCCAGGCCACGGGAAGCGTCAATTCTCCAGACGATCCAGGAGATCGGCCCACGAGCAGCGCAGGGCGCGGCGGAGGCGATCCAAATAGTCAATGGTCATGTTCCATGAGCCCGCTTCCATCCGCTGGAGGGAGCGACGATCCATGTCGGCCCTCTCCGCGAGCTTTTCCTGGGTCAAACCTCTGGCCGCACGGATGCGACTGATGTTTCGACCGACCACGGTATGGGGTTTGAGGATCTTCGCCACGCACGGAGTATGGCCGAAGTGGAAGAAACTGTGGGCGGTAGTATATGCCGCTTTTCTCGTTGCGTCCTTTCGGCGGGTACTCCATAGGGAATTGGCACTCTCATCGCATGAAATCCACCGTTGAATTGATCGTGGAAGGGCGCGTCGACCGTCACCACAAACGTCCCATGAAACCCATACGCATCTACTGGCTGTCCTTTCTCTTTGTGGGTTGGCTTTCCACAGTCGCTCTGTTGGCGGGGGCTCCCAAGACGGATGTTGACCGCATGAAGGATCAGCATGCATTGCTCCACGCGGTCGAGACGGGCGACAAGAAGGGCGTCCAGGCGCTGCTCCAGGACGGGGTGGATCCGTGCTTCGAGGGAGACGCACCGGGGAGTCGGGAGGGCCAGACGCGACCCTTGTTTTTGGCTGCCCGGAAGGGACACGCGGAGATCGTCACGCTTCTTCTGGAAAAGGATAAGTCATACAAAGATTTGGCACTCTGGCTGGCGGCCGACGAGGGGCAATTGGGCTCTGTGAAGGCGTTGATCGAAGCCGGGGCGGATGTGGATGTAAAACTCGATCTAAAGTCCGCAGACCAGATGTGCGCGCTCATGATGGCCGTGAAAAAGAAGTCAAGCGGTGTCGTCAAGACACTCCTGGAGGCCGGGGCAGGTACAAAACTGAAAAATGGGAAACGAGAAACCGCATTGGTGATAGCGGCTGCTCAGGGCAGTTCCGACCTCGTCGCGCTCCTCAAACAAGCTGAGTTGGACGAGGACCTGAGAAACGCGGCGTCCAAAGGACAGACCGAAATCTTGAGGGAATTGCTGAGTCGCGGTGCATCGTTGGAGACGAGATCGAAAGCAGGGGCGACACCGTTGATGCTCGCCGCCGTACAAGGCAAACAGGATACAGTCGAAGCGCTCTTGGAGAAGGGTGCGAACGTCAATGCGAGAAATAAGATTGGATCTACGGCGTTGATGTATGTTGCAGGCCGCGGTCACGCGTCCATCGCAAAGGTGTTGTTGGACAAGCGGGCGGATGTGAACGCCACCGACAATCAAAAAGACACTGCGTGGCGGGGCGCTGTGTACGCTGGGCATCAAGAAATCGCTCAAATGCTGAAGGCTGCTGGCGCGAACGATTCGATGGACGCGCTCGCCGCTGCAGCGATGGGTGATCTGGCTCTCGTAAGTGACTTCGTCAAGACCGGGGGCGCTGATGTTCGTGATGCGAGGGGAAGAACACCTTTGATGAAGGCTGCGGGCCGTGGACACACCCAGGTGGTTTCGTTTTTGATCGATCAGGGTGCCGACGTGAACGCGAAGACCACGTCTGGCTGGACGAGCCTCCTGAACGCGGCAAAGGAAGGCCAAAAAGATGTCGTATCAATTCTGCTCCAGAAGGGGGCGAACATCGAAGCAAAGGATGATCTTGACGAGCGTACCTCGTTGAGTTGGGCGGCGGCAGAAGGACATGTGGAAGTTGTCGCGATATTGCTCGACCGAGGGGCAGACTTTGAGGCTGACGATAAGGCTGGATACACGCCCCTGCTGCAAGCCGTAGCGAACGGGCATGAGTCGGTAGCGCGCGCGCTTTTGGAAAAAGGTGGTTTCTCCTGGCATTACAACTACCGCCTGCTGCGGTTGGCCGTTGGAAGACGGGATGCCGTCTTGGTTAAACTGTTGTTTGATCATGGCGCGGTAGCCAGCGAGAAAGAAGTCATGTGTGCAGAAGCCGCCGGGGATGACGCGATCCTACGGCTTTTCCGGCAAAAGCAAAAAGATCAATCTCTCGAGGCGGCTGTGAGGGCGCGTGACGCCGCGCGAATTGATAGCCTCTTGGAAGGTGGCGCCGATCCGAATTCCGGCATCCTCGCAGTTGGGTACGACGGGGATGTTGCAATGATTCAAAAGTTGCTCGCAAAGGGGGCGAACGTCAACGCGGCGCGACGTACAAATGGTTTTACCGTCCTGATGGGGGCTGTTCGGAACTTAGAGGTGGTTAAACTGTTGTTGGCAAAAGGGGCTGATCCAAATGCGAAAATGAAAGACGGGTCCACAGCAACAAGGCGTGCGTGCTATATTGGTGAGAATAAGGTTGTCGAGGTGCTTAAAAGCTCCGGTGCCAAGGACGAGATCGACCTTTGCATGGCGGCGGGGATCGGCGACGTGGCAAAAGCCAATTCGCTCTTGGGAAAAGGTGTCGCGGTCAACGAGCGGGATGGGGAGGGAAATACGGCTCTCATGATCGCTGCCGAAAATGTGCAGGGCGATATCGTTCGCATCCTCTTGCAGAAGGGGGCTGACGTGAACGCGCAAAACAAGGAGGGGGACACGGCGCTGATGCGTGCGGCATCCGCATATGCGGGATCCGAAGATGAAGAAAGCAAAGATAAGAAAACGACTCCCACAGCGCGCCGCAAGAACATAGTCCAGCTTGCTCAAGCGATCATCAATGCCCTGCCAGATAAGGAAGCCGGTTTGAATATCGCCGACGAGTGGGGCGAGACATGCCTTTCGGTTGTTGAGAAATGCAAAGATAAGGAGCTGGCTGAGATTTTGAAAAAAGCTGGTGCCAGAGTGCGCGGTATTGCCCGGAATTCGGAGGAGAAGCCAAGTGCTCCGTTCCCGGGTGAGAAGCGCCCTCCCGACAGAGCTGAAGATGGGCTTCGCTTGGAGCTGGAGAAATTGCTGGGCGAGGCAAAAACGAGGGGCGAAATGAATCATGGGGTGTTCGGCAACGCAGGCGATTTTGAAACTGCATGGATCGAGTCTGTTCTCCCTGCTGTTTCAAATTCGGTGCGCGTAGTCTCGTACAAGTCAGCGTTGACCATCGAGCAGAAGTCTGACGGCCTGAAAGTTGAGTGCGGCACCGATTCCAAGCCGTCGAGAATTGCGGTTGGCCCGGAACTGACTCACACGCTCGCGCCAAAATCCAAAAACCTTCTGCTAAAACTGGATGATGGAACCATACGAGTGCAAGGCGAGGATGGTGCGCCGATCTATATGCTCATGGTTGCGAAGCCCTCCGCTGATCTCGCTCGCCTGAACGGACAGAGCGTCTCCGATCTTCGGTTCGTTGGACGATTTGCCTCTTGGATGAAAATTCAAGACTCTGGAACACTTTTTTTCAACGACGTTGCTGCCGTTGGTTTCAGCGTGACGAATGTGTGGCACGTCCAGTCAACTTCAGCAGAAGAAGTGCTCCGCCCGTTGCGTGAAAAGCAAATCAAGGCCCAGGTGGAGAAAAACGCGAGGGAAGAAGAACACAAGAAGACGATGGCCGCTGCTGAAATCAAACGGAAAGCCGACGTGGCGAGAGAAGCGCTCGAGCGCGACGCTCAGGCCACGAAGGACGCGGATGAGAAGGTGCGGAAGATCGTGCAAGAGGTCGGACCGAAACCTGAGAACAGTGCGTGGGACGCATCGGTGATCGAGGTGAAGTTGTACTTGGATAAAGTCCTGAAAGACCCCGATTCTGTGAAGTACATCGACTGGTACAAACCCCAGCTCATCGAGCTGGACAAGAAGTGGTATTGGGCGGTGAAAGTGCGCTATCGTGCGAAGAACTCGTTCGGTGCCTATGGCATCGAGGAGGGCACGGCATTGATTCGCGATAAGGAGGTCATCAAATTCGTCCCTTCCAGCCCGGAGGAGTGAGACCAGACTTTGAGGGAACCGCTTTCTGCCGTCGGACAGGGTGAAAGCTATTTTGAACCCGGGATTGCAACTTTTGGCAGTGCCAGGCTTCCGCTCCAGTCCATGTAGGGATGATCACCGTCTTGCCTCTTGCACGAAAACGTCCCTGACAGATAATAGGTAGAGCCATCCGAGGAGCATCCATGGCAGTTTCGCCCAGTTGTTTTCCATGTCAACCGTCAAGGGGCAGGCACCCCGATGTGTTAGGGGCTGTCTTGACTGTAAAATCGTGAGCTGACACGATGACGACCATGAACTCCGAAATTTCCCGGCAAGATGCTCCACACCGAAAGCAGGTGACTTTCGACGATATAGAGGCCCGCTTAACCGACCAAAGTGGCAAGGCTCGCTACGACTGGTTTCGGCAGATCATTGGCCTGTCGGCTGGGGCGCTCACCCTCTCAATTTCGTTGCAGAATCAGTACCTTCCAAAAGTGCCGAAGGAGCCTTGGTTGCTCAAGTGGTGTTGGGTCCTGCTCGCGATCTCAGTTTTGGCAGGAATGTTGGCGCTTCATGGTGAGGGACAGACACCCCTTGATGCTGTGAACCATCTACGCAGAATGCGGAGAACGGTTGGCGATGCTGCAGCCGCTGATGCGATCAGGAATGTTTCATACTTTTCTCGTCGTCCAATTTACAAATGGAGCGAGCATTTGCTTATCGTCGGTTTTTCGGCAGCAGCAGTGTTCTTTGGTTGGTTTGCTGTCCTAAACCTCCAAACCGGGTAGACTGGTGGTCTGTTCTTAGAGATCCTCGCTGATGCAAACCGAGCGCACCCTGACATTCGTTTGCGCCTTCGACCCCGACGCGGGGCACTGGATCGGCCTCGTCGAAGAAATCCCCTCCATCGTCTGCCGCGCGGACTCTCAGGATGCCGTCATTGAGGATCTGCGGCGGGCGGTGCATGCGGCCTTTGAGGCAGCGCAGTGAGCTGGTAGTCGGGCTGGCTGGGGGCCAGCAAAAGAGAAACGGTTTTTTTTACCAAGGCGAACAAAGGCATACAGTTTCCCCTGTGACCGCCGAGAGCCGCTGGGGGGGTTCTCAAAACGAGGGTTCGATTCCCTTCACCCGCTCCAGTGAAAACATGAAAACACGTCTGACATCTCATCTTGGTTTTCTTGGCGTTTGTCTTCTCACGTTTGCCGCCGGGCCGGTGTGGTCTGATGATGATGTTCGTGTGGTGGTTTTGGGCGACAGTCGCAGTTCGGGCGAGAACGTGTCGGGGTTCAACAACGAAGTCCTCACCTCGCTCCTGAAGCAGATCAAGGAGGTGCGTCCCCGCGCCGTCTTCTTCACGGGAGATCTGGTTCTGGGTCTCGAAAAGGAGGATGACGATGATCAGGAGGAAGCCACCCGGGCTGCCGCTCCGGACACCGATATTTACAGCAACCATTGGAGCAAGGAGGGTTTCGAGTACAACAGCGTTGCGTTCAAAAAGCAGCTCGACGCTGTTTCACATGATCTCGACCAGTACATGGGGGATGACATCCCGTTCCATCCCGTGATTGGCAACCATGAGGCGGTTGGTCCCGATGCCGTGGAAATTTTCCGCGACCATTTCGACATCTGCCATGTCGCGTCCATTGATCCCGCCCACCTCGCGTACACGGTCGCCGTCGAACGCAATCTCTTCATCATCATGGCCACAGACTATTATGACACGGAGGAAAAGCGCTTGAAGGAGCACAACCTCGGAGGCGGGGTTCTCGACTGGCTGGAGAAGGAACTTGCGGAAGAAGGTCCGAAATATGAAAGGATCTTTGTCCTGGGACACGAACCCGCCTTCACACTCATGGACTCAAAGAAAGAAGCCAAGGGTCTCGACCGTCATCCCAGGAAGCGCGACAGGTTCTGGGCGCTGCTTAAAGCACACCAGGTCACGGCCTACCTCTGCGCGCACCAGCATCTCTTCGACGCGTCCCAGCAACGGGGCATTTGGCAGATCATTTCCGGCGGCGCCGGCGCCCCGTTGAACAAAGCATTTCAGAATGCTGCCTTCTATCACTACCTCATTCTCGACATCCCGAAGGACAAGACCCGCCCCGTCCAGGTCACTGTGGTGGACCACAAGGGGAAAACCCGCAAAGTCTTCAAGTTGAGCACGGCTGGGAAAGGCTGAAGCTGGCTTATCTTTTTGAAGGCGCTTTAAACGGTGAAATTTGACCGGCAAAATTTCTCGATGCTGGCTGCATCCAGGGAGTCGGATTTGAGTCCCACGTAGCCGTCGGGACGG
>JAHFSY010000073.1:0-9552 GCA_023269615.1 Verrucomicrobiota bacterium | reverse complement strand
TCGAGTTCGCGGGCGTTGTCGGCCCCGACGATGTGGATGGTTTTCATGACTTTCGCATAGCGCTCCCCCACGGCGGCCACGGCGCGCATCTGGTCCCAGGCCTGGCGGGAGGGATTCATCCCGCTGAACAGAAGCAGGTGACTGCACGGGGCGCGCATGATCTCGTAGAGCCGGACCCACTGGCGCTTGCTGACGTCCAACACCTCGGAATCCCGGGCGCGTTCCCCGGCGTTGGGAGATTCGTCCACGGCCAGGATATGATGCTGTCGGCCGGCGAGAGACTGGACGATGGCGCTTTCGGGGTAATGGATCCCCAGCTGCACTGTCTTTTCCACCGTGGTGAAATGGAGCCTGGTGAATTCGGCAAAGAGCTGGAAGGTGCGGTTGCGCACGGCCTCCATCACGGGGCTGAACTGGGCCGAGAGGGTGTGAATGGCGTCGGAATATTTCACGACTTCCTTTCCGACGAGATTTCGCTCGGGATCGAAGGTGTCGAGCAGCGATTCAGGGGCCTGTCCCTTGCAAACAAGCGCCAGCTTCCATGCGAGGTTGTAGGCGTCCTGGATTCCCGTGTTCATTCCAAGCCCGCTTTCCGGGCTGTGGAGATGCGCTGCGTCCCCGGCCATGAACACGCGCCCCCGGCTGTAATACTTCACCTTCCGGTGGTGCACATGAAACTTCGCCAGCCACTTGGGGTTGCTGATCTTGAGCGCGCACCGCGCCCAGCGGTCGGCCACGCTTTCCAGCGTCTCGATCTTCACCTCTTCCGGTATCTCGGTGTCCAGTTGGAAAACGCAAAAGATGCGGCTGCGCCCGCCGGGCATCGGGAAAACCGCCATGTAACCTTCCTTGTCCAGGTAGCTGATCCCCTCGTCGCGGGGATAATCCCACGCCGTTTCGACGTCGCCCAACATCCAGCAATCCGAATATTGCGCACCTTCGAACGGGACGTTGAGGGTGTGACGCACGATGCTGTGGGCGCCATCGCACCCGACGAGATAAGGCACGACCAGCTCCTCGAGTCGTCCATCCGAATGCTTCAACTGAATCCAGACCCCGTTCTTCTCGTCCTTGAATTCCACGAGTTCGACACCCCACTCGACCTCGACCCCGAGTTTCCGTGCGCGGGACGTGAGGATGGCTTCCGTCTCGGTCTGGGGCAGGCAGACGAGATGATTGTACCGGGTGCGCAGGCGGTCGTAGCGGGTCCGCGCGACCAGCTTGCCCTCGGCAAAAATGCTGAAGCTGTTCATCCGTTGGCCGCGGGCCAGAAATTCATCCGCCATGCCGCGCAGGTCAAATTCCTCAAGCATGTGGGGCATGACGACCACGGCCTTCGACAGGGTGGTTGGCTGAAGCGCCTTGTCAATGATCCGGCATTTCACTCCGTGGTAGGCCAGATCACCGGCCATGGCCAACCCGACGGGGCCGCCGCCGATCACGAGGGCATCCAGCTTGGAATTGGTGGAGGGCGTGTTCATGTCCGAAGATGTGCAACCATCCTTTGCATGGGATGGCAGCAAAGCAACTTTATTTGGAGCGCCCGCGTTGGGCCGTGATCGTCTGTGTAGCCGCGTTCGCCAGAACGCGGATCGGGGGAAGGGACCACGCTCTGGCGAGCGTGGCTGCAGGATTTCAAAATGATATACCACCGAGTTTTCTGCTCGCTGGACAATGCGCGGGCGGAGAAGTAAAAGCATCATCATGTCCAGCATCTTTCAAAAGTGTGGCAAGCTTTCCGTGATGAGTTGTTCCCTGCTGGCGGCGGCGGGCGCGTGGGCGGGCCCGGCGGACATGGGTCGGACGTTGAAGGGGGCGGACCTTGCGCCAGCGTCCACGGTTTTCTATTCGGAGATTCCCTCCGTCGCCATCTTTTTCCGTGATTTTTGGGTGGGGCACATGACTGCTGGAAGCCTTCCCATGGTGAAGGCTGCAGAGCTGGCCAATGGAAAATCCCCCCTGCTCAACGTGGAACCACGCATGGCCAGCCCCGCACTGTCCAAGGAGTTCAACCTGATGCTTTGGGCGTTGAAGGCGGATCATCTCTTTGGAGCCATCACCCCGGCACCGGGCAAGGGCATGCGGTTTCTCGCCGGGGGATGCGTCACGGATCCTCGCAAGGCACTCGTGGAATGGAAAGCGTCGGTTTCCAAAGTAGTGCCCGGCCTCGCCTGGCAGACATCCGATTCCGGCGATGTCCTCTTGATGAAGACCATGGTTCCGAAGGTCGGGGAGTTGCAGATGGCCGCCTGTGCGGGATGGATATTTGCCGCCACCGATCCGTCGGCGCTTGCCGATGCGCTCGCCATTCTCCAGTCCCAAAAACCGTCGGGCCCCTCGTTGGCCAGCACCGCCGCATGGCAGGCCAATACCGATGCACAATCGCACGATCTCCTTTTCATCTACTACACCCGCGTGGAGGCGCTTGCGCCGTTGCTGGATACCATGAATCTCAAGCCAACGGCCCGGTTTCTCCGCTCGCGTTTTTCGGGCCTTCAGGCTTTTTCCTGGTCGTGGACGACCAAGGGAGCGGGTTCACAACCCTACGATCGCCTGGTCGCGACACTGGATGACTCGACGGCCGGGGAGCTGGCCCGCCTGGTCGAGCCGCTGGATGAACCCCACGCTCTCATCGGGCCGGATACGGTCTATTCCATGGCCTTCCGAGCGAGGCTGGCGAGCTTGCTCCAAACACCCGTGTACTCGGGCCTCGCCATCACGGAACAAGGCAAGAGGTGGCTGGCCCAGCTTGGAGCCAGGGGCGAATCGGAGTCGGAGGTCCTGGATGTCGCCCTTCTGGTTGATCACCCGGTCGGTTCATTTCATTCCGCCTGGGTGATCCGCGCGCCGGAATCCTGGAGTCCGGGGATTTCAAAAAAATCTTCAACGATTGCCACCTTGAAAACGGCGGATGCCTTGTATGTCATCGTGGCGGAGGATGCCGCTTCCATGCGTTACTTTCGGGCGCGTCTCGAAATCGTCGGGAAGGAGGGAAGATCGAAAGCGACTTCCCCCGTGGACACGTTGCCCCTTCTGGATGGATCATTTTTTGAACTCCGTTTGGATCGGGCCAGAATTGCCACCGATTATCTCGCGGCACTCCGGAAAAATTCCGACCGGTGGCGTCCCGCCCTCGAGGAGCGGGGGATGGTTCTTCCCGACCCCCTGCCGGATTTTCAGCCGGAACGCTGGCTTGGGCCCATGCGGTTGGGGTGTGCGTTGCGCGGGAACCAGCTCGTGCTCGACAATTATTTCCAGCTTCACGAAACGGCCAGCACCGTGATCACGTCCTCCTCCATCCTTGGCGTGCAGGCGTACGGTCCCGAAATCCTTGCAAGGATGCGCTATTGGGAAGGACTCCACCACCCGTCGGACGCGAAGGGGGACGCCCCCAACCTGTTCAGCACCGTCATTGAATCCCCGCTGTTCTTCGGCCCCTCCTTTTCAAGTGACAGCGTCTATATACTGGGCCTGGACCTGATGGCCCATTACCATCTCGCCAATCCCCCTCCGCTGCCCGCTCAAAAGAAGCCGTGACCAGGGAATGAGATCGACCAACTGGTTGCTGTTTTACAGGCACACTGCGGGGGCTCAGAGATCTTCGGGGCGGCACAGCGCGCGAACCTCGCTGCCATCAGGCTGTTTGAAAACCACGACCCACATGCCGGAATCCGGGTGTTTCGATTCGAGGGTCAGCGAGCTGCCTGCCAGAAATTTTCCGAGCGACTGTTTCGGATCGGCGAGATTGAATGCGTCCACATCCGCTTTGCAGACAACGACGCGGGGCAGTTCACCGGAGGATTTTTCCTGGGTGGCGGTTTCCTTTTCATGAGAGGCGGGCTGGGTTTTTGCCGAGGCCGTGGCCTCAGCGCGAATCAGTTTTTCCGCTTCACGGAAAAGCTTGGTTCGATCCTTCTCGTTTCCATTGTAAGGCACAACGGAAATAACCTTGCTCAGCTCGGCGTCCGCCACGACCGTCTTTGGAATGTATTTCCCGGCTTGCGGGGAATTCATGGATTCCTGGACCAGGGAAGGGACGAGGCTCCAGTCGTTGTTCTTCGTCTCGACGAGAACGATCGCACTTTCCTGTTTCAGTGCCTTGATTGCAGCCAAACTGGCCGCACTACACGGTCCTCACGTGGAGCTGGGGTCGGTGTATAAAAAAGTCAGCACTTTTTTCCCCGCCTTGGCGTCGGCTTGGGCTTTGTCCAATTCGCTGGCGGTATAAACCCCGCTGGGGACCTGAAAGCCGGCAAACGCGGCCGACGTCAGCCACCCGCTCATGAGAACAAGACCCACATGTAATTTCATATCCGAAGATTGTCACACGCATAGCCGGGGGTAAAGTCAATTTTAGCCCAGTGTCATCCCGCTTGGAAAGATGGGGGGGCAGCTTGCACTACCTGCCCTGGAACAGCGTCCATGGCTGGCTGGGGCGGCTGATGGTATAACCCTGCTGCCAGTTCCACTGCGGATGTACCTTGAAAAACTCATCCGCATCGAATGGTGCGCCGTCTGCACGTCCGAAAATTCCCCACATGCTCATCTCCTTCGCCATGTCCGCTGTGGTCACCTTTCCATCCACTGAGCCGCATGGCGAATACGGTTCGTTCCAGACGGCTCTTGGGTCGCTGGCGTAGAATTGCGGGTCCACATCGTAGTGCGAACAGATGCAACGCGATGACGGCTCGATGCGCATGAGATAGGGATCGAAGGTGTCGCCCAGCATTTTCTGTCCGACCTTCGCATCGATTTTGCCCTTGTTGGCGTCGAGCAAGATTGGCCATCGCATGCGGCGCGCGCCTGTCTGCTGGCGGATGTCGTTGTAGCCCACGTCGCTGCACTCCAGGTTGCGGATGCGTGGATCCTCGGGCGCGTTGCAACCGAAGAAATATCCGTCCTTTTTCTTTTTCAGGCTCGTATAGAGCAGCCCCTGCTCATAGTCGGCGATCTCGTTCGTCTTGATGTCGCCGATCAACCACATGTTCGCGTATCCACCGTTGTTCTCCGCGTCCATCAGCTTCACCCATTCGTCAATGCTGTTCGCGTACTGGCAGGCATTGCGGGCGCGGACGTACTCGGGGACCTTTTTGGTGTCATAGCCGGAAAATCCCACGATGGTCGTCTCGAGCACCACGATTCCTCCGCCGGTGACCCAAAAGTCGGTCATGCTCGCGATCCAGCCGGGGCCGGCCTGCATGACCATCCGGTGGCCTTTGTCGGGGGTGATGTCCAGGCAGACGTTGAAGTACTGCCCGTTCCAGAACTCGGTGAATGACGTGTGCCCGAGGACGATCTTGCCGTCCTTGGTGGCTGAGCCGGTCGCGATGAACCCGCTGCAGTGGCTCTTGGCCTTGCTGCCGGTTGGCCCGAGGCCCTTGAAATTCGAGGCGGCCGTTGGCCACCAATACCCGGTGATTTCCATGTAGGCGTTCCATCCGATCACGTCGTCGAGCGTGCTGGGGACGCCGGCCTTGGTGAGTCCCGCCGCGATGCCTTCCATTTCCTCGATGAGCTCGGGCGTGATGAGCGGTTTGTGCATCTTGGCGGCCTGCTCTGAAAAGAAGGAGTAATCCATGCCGGTGGTGTGCAGTGTCATGGCCTTGTAGACGCGCAGCGCCTCGGCGTATTCCTTGGCGAGCAGGTAGCCGTGCTGGAAGCCACGCTCAAAAGGCGCGCCCTGGATCTTGACCCAAAGCCACCCGTTGACATTCTTCCTGGATGCTTTCTTCATCCAAGCCGTTTCCTGGTCGGTCAGGGCCTGTTCTGCAGCCTGACTGGCGGAAGTCATCAGGATGCATGTGAACAGGATTTTGATGAAAGTGTTCATGGCGTATTTTTGTGAATGGATTGGAAAAGTTTTACCAGCGATAGTGAAACCGCAGCACGGTGGTGACCGAAAGCGCCTCATAACTGGCCTGGCTCGTGGTGCCGGAGGCGTTGTTCGCCGCGTGGGAGCCGGTGACGTCCAGGGTGAGAAAGGAGAGGGGTTTCCAAGAAGCGGTGATGCTGGAGGTGTAGGTGGAGTCCTTCTCGGGAGTGATTCGAAAATCCTCATGGACGTAATGGAACGCCGGGGTGATGTGAAACTTGTAATCCTTGATCGGGGTGAACTTGCTTGATATCCCGACATCGACCGTCTCGTTGTCCGCCGAGTTATTGGTCTGCACATCCTGGTAGGAATAAGTGGTGCTGAGGTGGAGGGTGGCCCAGTCTGCCGCCTCATACGAGAGGCGTCCTTCGCCCGAGTACGAATTCTGGCGGAAGAAGACCGAGTCGTTCTGTCGAAGAGAAAACTCAGAATACTCCAGCCCCACCTTGGGGGTAAAGGTGAGTTTATCATTCAAAAAATGGATGTTTCGCACCAGCTTGGTGCCGAACGTGTCCGAATCATAATCACTGGAACCGCTCCGTTGGTAGCGGTAGAATGCCCGGTCGTAACGATTGACGAGCTCGAAGCCTTCATACTTCAGCTTCAGCCTGGCGCCAGTAAACAATCCGTACACTGAATCGCTCACCACACCATCCCTCGTGTTGAACACGTTGTCCGTCCCCAACCACGACATGCTTGCATGGGGCACCAGGGAAACATGCTTGTGAAGCTCCTCGGTGAAGGAGACCGGGGTTGCCGCCGCATCCTTCTTTGCAAGCAGGTCGATGGGCGGTTTTTCCAGCTCGTTCAAGTCGTCGGAGATGAGTTCATACAACCCCTTCTGGCCTGGGGGGCCGTTTCCCGTTGTATCCCAGCGACGACACGCTTCCACCCCGAGATTTGAAGCGCTCTGTTGCGCAAAGGAGGACAGGGCGACCGCCATGAAAATAAAAAATGCGGGCAGGTGGAGGCGCCGGGGTGCTTGAAAACAAACTCCATCCTGGTCGTGGAAGTTTGGGAAATGCATGTCGGGCGAAACTTGTTCATTCATTCATCATTCGTCAACCCTGAATCCTTGGGAACAGTCTGCAACGGGGCATTTTTTCTTCAATTCAAGCATTGCATTGTTGAAATGCAACCGACTTGGGTTTAGGGTGCCGATCAGTCCGCCCGGAGGCACCCAAGGCGAAGACCCACTCATGAAACGCTTCCTGTCATTCTTCCAATCTGAAAATTTGCGGCGAATGTTCACGGGAAAGGGAATCCATCGGGACAAAAAGGCCTCGAAACAAGGCTCGATGCGGTCGCGCTCCCCGGTCTCATCCTCCGAGGGCAAAGCGGAAACGCCGATGCTTGGGCGGTTCAGTCTTTTTGCGGAGCGCGTTTTCATTGCCGAGGTTTCACCCGATCGCCCCGGCATCGCGCGCACCGTGGCGGCCTGTTTTCAGGGCGAGTCTGTGGAGAATTTTGATTACCCGCTGTCAGGCTCGCCATTTGACGGCGTCACGGGCCACCATGCCTGCTGTTATGAGAAGGACGTGCTGAGGCATTTCTCCGGGGATGCTTATCTCCGTGCCATCCGCGCTTCCGGATACGCGGGCATCTCGCTGCTTGACGCGGCGGGGAAACTGAACGGGATCATTGTCTTTGCGGATCCCAAACCGCTTCGGAACCCTGCGATTCTCGAATCCATCCTTTCCATTCTTGCGAGTCGCGTGGCAGTCGAGGTTGAAAACCGCCGCCTTGAGGGGGCTCTCGAGAGTTCCGAGTCCAAACGCCTGGGCGCGCAGAAGGAAGCCGAGGAATCCCGGCGGTTGTCGCAGGCGCCAATACAAACCGCCGCGCCGGTTGCTGCGGTTTCTGCAAGCCCCGCGCCACGTCACGAAACCGGGCCTGCACTGGCTGGGATGGAGGTGAAGCTGAAGCAGGCCGATGAGAAGCTCAAGGCTGCCGAAAGCCGGCTGCAGCAGCTCTCGCAGACACTTTCGGACCGGGATCGGGAGGTGGATGAACGGGTGAAATTGCTTGGCCTCGCCCGAAGCAACGTGCGGGAGCTGGAGGTCAAACTTCAAGCGGCCGAGCAGGGCGCCCTGGAGAATTTGAAGAAACTTTCTGGTGCGGACAGCGCGCTCGACGAGAAATCGGCGTCGCTGGCTGCGGCGCGGGATGCGATGCGTGCCCTGGATGAGAAACTCAAGGCATCCGAAAACCGGCTGCAGCAAGCCTCACAGACACTCTTGGAGCGTGAGCGTGAGCTTGGTGAAAAAACCAGGTCTCTGGCCGACGCACAGGACGGCGTGCAGGCACTCAGGGCGAAGCTCCAGGCGGGCGACGAAAGTTTGCGGCAGAGCCTGGAAAAACTCTCCGGCACGAGTCGCGAGCTTGAGGAAAAGTCCAGATTGATCGCCGCCTCCCGGGACCATGCCCAGTCCCTTGATGCGAAGCTTCAGGATGCGGAAATCCGGCTGGGCAAGACTTTGGAAGAGCTTGCGGGGTTGCGACGGGAACTTGATGCAAAATCCAAATCCCTTGCAGATGGACGTGACACGGAGCAGGCCCTCGAGAAGAAGCTTCATGCTGCCGAAAACCGGTTGCAGGAGATCTCGCAAACACTTCTGGGCCGGGATCGCGAGCTTGAGGAAAAGTCCAAATCCCTCGCAGACGGGCGTGCCGCCGCGCAGGCCCTTGAGAAAAAACTTGAGGTGACCGAGATCATCCTGCAGCAGACAACCCAAAAACTCACTGGCACGAGCCATGAACTCCAGGAAAGATCCAAATCCTTTTCCATTGCGCGCGATGAAGTGTTCGCCCTGGAGAGCAGGCTCCGGATCGTTGAGGCCGGGTTTCAATCGGCCGATGCGCATCGCCAGGCGATGTTCAGCCAGCCCGGGATGGGCGTTGTGTTGCTCAATGACCAGGGCCGGTTCATGGAAGCGAACGCCGTTTTTGAGTCGCTGCTGGGTTTTACTCAAAACGAGCTGGTCACCAAGTGCCTTGCCGATCTCACGCACTCCGACGATGCGGGGGCGCTGACCGCGGCTCAAGCCGGGTGTGTCGAAAGCGGGAAGGACCATTTTCAAGTCCAGTTGCGCCTTCTGAACAAGCAGGGCGGGGAGCTTTGGGCGCGCCTCACCGGCTCGATCCTCCATAGCAGGGGCGTTTCGCCGGACTTCACGCTGATTTTTGTGGAGGACATCACGCTCCAGGTGCAATCCACGGAGCTCGCCGAAATCAATCACGCGCGCTTCGAGGCGGTCTGCCGTCACGCCGGCCTCGGTGTCGTGCTTTGTGACGACCAGGACCGCATCAGTTACGTGAGTCCTTCGCTTGAAAAGCTGCTCGATGTTTCAAACGACGAATTGATTTCCAAGCCCATGTCCGAGCTCGTGCATCCCTCGGACCCGAAAGCCGACCTTCGCCTTCATGCCGAGTGCCTTGAGGGGAGGTGCGATCATTATGAAGTGGAGAAATGCCTGAAAGGCAGGGATCAGAATCCTGTCTGGACGCGAGCCACCACCTCGGTGGTGCGCAGCGAGGGTGATCTGCCTCGTTATACGATACGCGTGTTTGAGGATCTCACCACTCGCCGATCGGCTGAAAGCGCCCGTAAAACCCTTGAGGAAAAGCTGAAGGCTACTGAGGACCGTCTCGAGAAGGCTTCGCAACAAAGCTCAGGCAGT
>JAHFSY010000072.1:11722-17881 GCA_023269615.1 Verrucomicrobiota bacterium | reverse complement strand
CGATCCCATCGAACAAGACGGGGAATGCCACAGATGAAACACGGATCGACACGGATACTCTGGTTTGGCACAGCCAAACCAGAGGAACAAGCTCTCCATGAGTGCCGATTCCGCCAGTGCTTGGCGTGCCAGGCACTGGCTTATCTGTGTTTCATCCGTGTTCATCCGTGGCTTCCTGTTCTTAAATGCGTAAGCCCTGTGCGTGGGGCAATCAAGGCTTGGCCACTCCGCACCAGTCCACGATCAGGAGAGCAAGCGTCTTGATGAATGGGATCAGATCCCCATCAATCAGGATGGACTCATTCGGCTGATGCGCGCCCCCGGCAACGTCCCAGCGACCCGGCCCCATGGCCACCGTCGGCATCGGGCGCGGACTGTAATGATTGAATTGAAAGAGATCGCTCATCGGCATTCCCGTGATGACGGCCGGAGTTCCTTTGGCTTCCTCGTAGGCCGCGGCGACTTGAGTGACAAAAGGATGATCCCGGGGAACCTCCGAGGGAGGCATCAGGCGCCCGATCCATTCGAAAACCGGCGTTTGAATCCACTTCGAGTGACGGTCCGTTACGGCGCGTATGCGCTTTTCGATTTCAACCTGGATCTGCTTCGGGTCTTCACCCGGCAGAAAATAGAACCCGGTGTCCATCCTCGCGGCCCCGGGGTTGCTCACGTCGGGAGAACCTGCCATGAGATATCCGACCCGAACCGCCATGTCCGGCCAGACCGTGTTTGCGTAGCGCGGATCAGCACGCAGTTTCGCGGTCCGCTCGCGACCGTAAGCCAGCATGTCCTGATACACTTCATGTGAAATTTCCGCGATCCGGTTGATGGCGTTGAGGGGCACCTCGGGACGAATCTGCAGCTGTAGCCGGGAAAACGCGCCGCCCAGGTTGGAGATGTGGAGTTCGAGATTGACGCCGTCACAGTACACGGCCGCATCGGCCACATGACCGCGCAGCAGGACGGCGAGCGTGCCGTTGGCACCGCCGCTTTCCTCGTCCGCGGCGGATACCAGAATCAAGTCACCGGCCACCCGATATCCGGCGCCCTCGATGCATCGCAGGGCCGTGATGAGGGCGGCAAGTCCTCCCTTGTCATCATTCGTCCCACGGCCGATCAATTCATTTCCTTCCAGAACCGGGTTGAAGGGCCCATGCCGCCAGAGCTCGTGAGGCCCTTCGGGCACCACATCGGCGTGGGCCAAAAGCAAAAGGCTGCGCCCCTTGCCCGTGCCTTTGCGAACGCCGACCACGTTGGGACGCGGTGGCGTGGTGTAGTCAAGGCCGGTTCCCCAGCCGGGATGCTTGGAAATGTTCGGAATCTCGTCGGGCGTGAACACGTCAACCTCCAGTTTCATGGCCCGCATGGTTTTTTCAACAAACTGCTGGCAGGCGAGCTCGTCGCCGCTGGGGGGATGGTTGACGCTTGGAAATCGGACGAGGTCGGAGAGAAGCTGGATCGCCTCGCTGCGGCGCGCATCCGCTTCGGCGAGGATGGCTTTGCGGGCTTCAGGATTCCTGCCGGGGGTGTCGGTGGTCATTGGAGCTTGCGAATTCGGAGATGAGCCTGGCTGCAACGGTAGCAGCGCGGATCGGTGCAGAGTACGCCGGCGGGATTGGATTTGAGAATGAAAACCGTGGCGTCAATGACAGCCCGGCAGGACACCCGCTGGGCGAGCGCGCCGCCAACCATGCCATCGCGAATCTGCCCTCGCTGGCGGAGGATGCCCTCGACCACGCCAAACGCCTTGCTGCAGCCGGAATGTTCGCGCAGGGGCACCTCAATTTCCCCGTCGGGCGTGACAACCGTGGCGCTGGGGAAAAGATCCGGCCAGAAAGGGATGTCCAGGTAGGGAGATTTCGCATGGGCCTCACCGAGATGGATCGTTGTGTTGGAGGTATGTCCCACGCCAAGCAGGACAACCGATCCGCCGCGACCGGCAAGTTTGTCCAGCGGGGAACCGAGGGAGACGCTGCCGACACGTTCGTGACCGGAGCAGATGTCAGCGGCTTCCTTTCCTATGGCGGCCACCGAATAGGTTGGATGAAGTGATCGGATCGCTCCGCACCAGGAGCGGGCAACCTCGGGAATACGCCCGGTGGCGCAAGGCGTTGAAGCGGGTATGAACCGCGGCGTTCGATACGTGAAGGTCGGCAACATCAAGAGCCCCTCCGGCCCAATCACATCCAGGAAGGCCCCGACGACAGCTTCAGCTTCCCCCTCCACCCTGCCCAGACTGCGCAACGAGCTGTGTACGACAATCTTCTCAGCCTGTTGCAGGCCAAGGGCACGGAGATCGTCGGCAATTTTTTGTCGGGTGACCATGAGATTCCAAGAATCGCGGGTAACATAACGCAGGCGATCCGGGTTTTATCAACGTAATTCGCACGCCGAATTCATTCCACAGTTCATTCGGCAAACATCCCCCAGGTGGGATATGAACCGTTATTATACGGTGCCCATCTCTTTGGGCCCGCGGTCGTCCACCATTCGCTCGAGTGATCGTTCAGCAGATTCCCCGCCGCCTTGATAAACCGCCCATGACCATCCACAAAGACCAGATTGAGCCCCCGGCTCATATGTCGAGGAAAACCCGAGCTTCGCCCCGAACAGGTGCTGTCCAGCTGGCTTGGATCTTCCACGTGACCGAGCTCTGCTTCGGACACCAGAAGAATTCTTCCGCCATCCACGACATCATTCAACGAATGCATGGGCCAGTTTGTGGGATTGAAAACTCCGTAATCACCTGAAAAAATGATGTTAACGCCAAACGGATAATTGGGATCCGTTTTACTCATGCTTGGGCAGCCGCTGCTCCCATACCCAACACTCTGGTTCTGAAGCACCAACGGAGTCATCCGCTGCATGAAGTTCGTGAGCCTGCTTGTAGTCCCACTGTCCCCAAACAACGAACTGCTCGAATCCGCCCATACGTCCGGTTTTCCAGTGCCATTGATCCACCCTTCGTTTTCACTGCCATACAGGGTGAGCGCCTGCCCCACCTGCCTCAAGTTGCTCATGCAGGCGATCCTCTTTGCCGATTCCCTCGCATCCCGCAAGGACGGCAGCAAGAGCGCGGCCAAAATCGAGATGATGACCACCACCACCATCAATTCCATGAGGGTGAGCCCTCGACGGCACCGGCATCTCCGCGGTCCCCTTCCCCATCCAACCTCATCCATCACAACCCAAAGATGGTGCGATTTGGTGCCGATGAGGTCCATGAGGCGCGCATGGAACCGGGTGCCGTCGTACATACGTGCTTGCGAATCCTCGTTCACTTGTGTTTAGTCATTTCCGCCAGCGCGTTGGTGATCGCGCCTTTTTGATTTTGAGTTTTCTCTGGCCAAATGGGCACAACAACAGCACAAAGGCAACCATGAGAATCGTGAAAACCACCCGTTTTTCATAGCTAAAAGGTGAGGTGGCAGAGTGGTCGAATGCGGCGGTTTGCTAATTCGACCTCGCACTTTTTCACAGAATTCCACGAAGTCCCATTTCGGCCCGTACTCTCTCAATCCCAAAGAGTTGCACATCACAAACCGTTGCGCCGGGTGGTGCCAGAAAACGCCCAAAAATTGCTCCGGTGTAGCAGGGTTGTAGCAGAAAAATCGGCAGAAATTCGCGCCCTTTTCACTCGCAAACAATCACCTGTCGGCGAACGTCCGTGTTTTTATTGAGGAGAGGAATCTGCACTTCGTAGGAACGCTTGTTTGATGAAAGATGGAATTTTATGGTGCCTGCGGCTTGGCCTTCCAAGATGAGGATTCCGGCTCCATCCGTTTTCATGGACTTTGGACAGAGTCGTTGTGTCATCGGGCCGGGCAGCCGCTCAAGCTCGACTTCCGTGTCGAGCAGAGGTTTGCCATGCCCGTCCACCAATTTCACCCTGACCGGAGCTCCGGGCTGCTCGATGTCGAGATGAACTGGATCAAGCGGCTTCTCATCCGCAGTGATTTCTACGACCTTTGAAAACCAGATGTCGTCCATCGCAGCCTGCACCTGGTACTTGCCAGGAGTCAAACCTGCCAGCTCAAAAGCTCCTGTTGCGTCCGCCGAAGTTTCCACGCTCAAAAGTTTGTTCAGCCTGCCCATCGTCTGGCAGGCGGCGATCACGTGAAATTGTTGAGGGTGTCCTTCGATTGAGTGCCCGGCAAGCGTGACGCTCCCCGAAAGCGAAATCGGACGCGGTAAAACGATGGAGAGTTTATGACCCTCGCCCTTCTTTAGCTGCATCACAGTCGCACCGCAAAGACCGGGGAATCGCGCAACAACGAGATCGCCTTTGGGGTCATCCACACCCTCATTGGTAGAGGAAATGATGCCAAGATTCTGTGTGTGGAACATACCCAGGACGTCCACGAAACCGGAGCCCGATGGCTGTGGAGTGCTGTAGGGAATACGAAGCACACGTGCGCCAAATGCGGGGGTCTTGCCATCCGACAGAAAAACAGAGCCATCCAGAAGACCCCAACCCGAGGTTTCAAATGATGCGGGTGGGATTTCCGCCGGCTTCGAGAAGGATGTTGGAGTCAGATCCAGTTGCCGCACCTCACCGCCAGGGGCTTCAATTATGGTTCGGCCAACAAGATCAACTTTTCCAACTGCGAGATTGCGATACAGCAACAGGCTGGCCTTGCCGGAGAAAACAGGACCAAGGATGAAGTCGCCCGTTCGTGAGTCAAAAGCCCATCCCGCAATGTGGTCCGGATCTTCTACAGAAAATGTGTAGTCTTGCAGTTTGGTGTTGGGTTCAGGCGAAAATTTCCCGCGAACGTATCCGGCCCTTTGTGCGCGCATCGTCACTTTGGTTTCCTTGCCGGATTCAACCTGAACGCTCTGCGGAGGCAACATCGCAACGTGGGCGAGTTTCTCCGACCCTGGGAAAGGAGCACTGCCATCACCGAGGTCAGGAGGCTCCGCAAGTCCCTCCATGTAACCGCAAAGTCGATATTCGCCTGATGTCATGTTCGGAAAATGGATCTTACCCTGCTCACTCGTACTGCCCGCGTAATCAGGCGCCTGCTCTCCGAAATCGAGGATCAATACCGTACCCTTCGCAGGTTTGCCATTCGCACCCACCAGCTCGGCTTGGATCGAGCCGGATGACTTTCGCACGGCTGTCATTTCCACCGCTTGCGGCTTCCCTGTGGCATCCGATACGGCGAGGGTGGCTTCGGCCACATTATAGGGCTCATCTGTCACTGAAATACTTTCTAGAGGCGAATCACGGAACCGCAAAAGAACATTCCAGAAACCCGGTCCGCCCAACCCATAGTTCCCGTCACCATTCTGGCCAAGGTCAATGCCGGTCGAACCGCCGCCCGCCCCTTCGTTCGCTCGGCCAAACGAAATCTCAACCGATCTGTTCGCGATCACCTTCCCTGCAGGACCCCGTAATTTGAAAGCCCTTGCGTAATCGTGCACGGCAACCACCATGGTGTGGGCAGTCGTTTTCCCCGGAAGCACACGGATTCCCAGGCTCGCGCCGGATCGTTCTCCACCGACCGAAATGTCATACAGCCCCGGCAGGAGTTTTGAAAATTGCGCTTCACCCTGGCCGTCTGTTGCATGGCTTGGCGAAAATATTTGTTCATCTCCCGCCGCGAGCCCAGCTCTGCCCAGCGGCCAGCCTGTTGAGAACGGATCATTCATCATCTGAACGTGAACCATGGCGTTTGTGACGCTGCTCTTCTCCTCGGAAATCACCTTCACATGCAAATCCCCTCCCTGGTCGGGAATCGTCAAGGTGGAAAGGTTCTCGTTGCCAGGCTCCTTTGGATTCGGGGGTGTGCCCACTTCTATGCAATCGAATGCAGGCGGTTTCCCCTCGACGGATGCAACGATAGCGACCCCTGTACCTCCTCCAAATCGGGAGGTTGGAAGATTTGTAATGCCATAGTTTCCGTTCGAGTCCGTTACTGTTGAGAAATCCTGACGGGCCATGCGCATCCCCCCGTAGTAGTTGCAGACAGCATGGATTTTCACACCTGCGAGCGGCCTCCCCCTCTGATCTTGAACCTTTCCAAGTATGGATGGCGGTTTCGGAGGCGGAGGAGAAGACGCGACGGGTGGAGGCGGTGAAGTCCCTCCTATATTCTGTTCTGGCTTGGAAATGCGGATGTCGCGGACTTTCGCCCCCGGAGCGACAAAAATGAC
>JAHFSY010000072.1:0-11712 GCA_023269615.1 Verrucomicrobiota bacterium | reverse complement strand
TTTCTTGGTCGCCAACTTCCAAACGCAAGCGAACGCCCGGCGATACATCTTGAAGGCGAAAATGCCCCTTCGCGTCGCAAGCTCCCCGCCTCAGATTCCATGCCCCACTTTCAAATGTAACCACGCACCCTGGTTTGAGAAGGTCCGCGTCCACCACACCCTCAACTGTTGCGAACCGTGCAAGCGGAGGCAAGACAGCCTCTGCCTTTGAATTCCCCAAGATTTCCATCAGCCCGGTGGAAGTGAAGCCGACGCCTCTGACCACAACACGCAACCTCTGCACACCGGGGAAAAACTTCAAGAACGCATGACCATTCGCATCGGTTTTTCCAGACAGCTTCAATGTTCGTTTGTCATCGAATTTGAGTGGATCCCCTTTCGTGGGATAAATCTCCACCGGAGTATTTCCCAGCAACCCGCCGTCCGGTCCTTGGACCCGTAAGTCCAACGTTCCACGGGACGGAACATCCACCAATTCGAGCCGCGCTTGCCCTTTTGTTTTCTTCCAGCGCCCTTTGACGCGAGCGTCCAGATACTCAAGAACCTCGTTTTGGGCGAAGTCCATGACGACATTGTCATGGATGGCAAACTCCATTTTCCACTGCTGCAAATCGGTGGGCGCCACAAGGCAGTAGAGTTCGTTGGACTCCTCGTTCAAGGTTTCCGCTTGATCCGCCGTCATATCCACGCGGAACTTCCCGTTCGCGTCGGTCAAAACCGTCAGATGGGGTGAAAAAGACTCGATGTCGATCCGCGTGTTGGCGAGCGGTTCACCCCTTTTCGAATCCACCACTGTCCCCTGAACATGCTTGACGTCCTTCTCCGCAGCGGCAGCAGCTGTGATCCCCAGGCCAATCCAGACCATGCCAAGCAGAGCTGTGAAGCGCATACACTCCTTCTTCATCTGGCTGACGTGAACACCCGTCCAGCATAGCATGTTTTCAGAGATTTCCACATTTCGATTTAAGCCCGGGGAGATCCCCACATGAATAACGTGCGAAGCAAACATTTATTAGGAAAAATGTGGGAACGTCCCCTAAAATCCCGACACCTTGTCGGGATTTTTGTCGGGATTCCAAATTCCCGCAACCGAGGCCGTAGCGATCGCGACGCCATGTCGCGATCCACGATTCCACCCGCCGTTCGGCGGCGAATCCGGACATTATGTCCGGATATTTGTCCGGATACTGAAAAAAACGTCTGCCTTCCTGGTCGTTGAATTGCTAATTTGAGGGGATGGCTGATGCAGAATACCAAAAAGTTAAAGAGCTTCTCGACCTCTGCCGCGATGGGAAGCTCTATGAAATCGAAGCGTGGATCAAGGCCGGCAAGTCGATCCAGATGCCACCCGCGCTGCAAAACTCGCCTCTGCGCATCGCCATCGAAAGGGGCTTCTACAGTCTGGTGGAGTTCCTTCTGCGGAACGGAGCGGACCCAAACGCGAATGGAAACGCACTGCGTTTTGCGATACGGCATCGAAAATTTGGTGTCGTTGACCTGCTCCTCCGCAACGGTGCCAGGATTCATTCGGTCTCCTTCTACACGGTCTGCACGAGCGGCGACACGGAATTGATCCGATTGTTCATCGAGCGCGGCGCCGACATTGTGACGGGCGCGCCCATCGCCCGTGCCCTTTTTGAAAGGGACAAGGCCATGCTGGGAATCGTCAAGGAATACCTGCCCAAACGGCCGGAAATTCAAGCCCAGGTGGACATGGCGTTTCGGTCCTGCTGCAATGAAGGACGCATGCGGGGAGTTTGCCTGCTTCTCTGGCTCGGCGCCAACCCCCGCGCCAAGGGTCACGATCTGAAATGCAAACGTGATTGTGGCCTTGAGCGGAGCGGGCTCGAAGAAGCGATAGCCGGAGGCCACGTGGAGATCATCAAAAAGATCGGCATTGATCCCAAGACGGATGACCTCGGCAACCTCATGTTTGAAGCCGCCTTCTCCCGAAACCTGGATGTCGTCCAGCTACTGATGAAGGAGGGCGCGGATCTGAACAGTCCTCTTTATGGGAACCAAACCTTCATGGAGCACTCCATCTGGTCCTTGGAAGGTAATGTGTGCAGTAGTTTTGGCGCTTCCATGACTGCAAACTCTGCCTTGGCGGAAATCGGGGGTGCCGCCGAACTTGGAGCCAAATGGAAGCCACGGGATTCCCACGGATTCAGGCCGCTGCGTTCGATCCTCTACCGGGCTTCTGGCCACGACATCGTTGAGTTCGTGAAGAAGATGAAACAGCATGATGCCATCTCAGAAGCTGATTTGGCAAAGCTCCTGGACACCCCAAAGTTCCGACAGCAGACCGACTACTACACCAGCAGGTTGTCCAAGCTCGTCCCTGGATTCAAGAAGTGGGTGAAGCGGTTGCCGAAGGAGCTCAACACTTCCAGTGATGGGCGGAAAATCTGATTTCCTTAAAACGTGCGTTCAAGGAGCGATCAATTCCTTGAAGTAAAAATTGAAGTATCCCTTCATCCTTTTCGTGTTCAGCAATTTCTTTAGCACGTCCCTCGGGCACGCATCATGGGACTTGATCTCCTTTATGAATTCAACGCTTGCGTACCTGTCGTTTTGGACGAGCAACGATCTCAGATCGTTGAAACTTCGTTGGTCGCGCGGCTGCCATTTTACGCCCAGGCGAACCAACTCTGCCAGGAAAGGAGCCGCGCTGCCTTTACGACAGACGTATCCAAAGCCTGCGTGGTCAATGGCGTTGTCGAGCAATGATCGCCCGAATTCATTCGGAACATTTGGATCTGCGCCGAGATTCATCAGAAATTGAATGGTTTCCTTGCTCCATGAAAGACCGGCTTGGTCCAGCAACTTGTTGAGATCGTCGGTCTGTGCAGAGACTCCCATCTCTCGCAGGATTTCAATGTATCCGAAACGACATGTTGTTTCCATGGCAGAACCCCAATATTGCGGTTCGTTATCCTTATCGTTTATCCAGGGCACTTTATTTCTGGGATTGGCCCCACATGAAAGAAGCAACTTCGCCCATTCGACGTGTCCAAGCCGGCAATGGTTTCGGAGGGCTATGTCGAATTGAAACTGGATCTTCGGGAACCGACCCCTGAGATCCTTGCATGCTTCAAGAACCTCCTTGCTTTCCTGCTCACAGAGGGCACGTGCGATGCCATTGTCAGCGGCGGGGTCCACTCCCAGTGCGATGAGAGAGGCGATGATGCTTGGATCGCTGCCACGGCAGGCATGGTAATAGATGTGAATCGAGCCAAGATCCGCTCCATGGTCCAGGAGAAGCTGAACTATGTCCAGTCGTCCGACCTTGGCAGCTCGTGCGATCGCGTTGGGGTAATAGCCAACCTGTCCGTTCGGGGAACAGCCGTTCCTTAACAGGAGTTCCACCAAACTGTAGAATCCCGATTCCACCGCGGCACACAGTGGGGTTGTGTCCAATTTGTCCGACCGCAATCTGACGGATCGACCACGTCTGATCCATTTTTCGACTTCGTAAAGCCTCCCCAAGCGACACAGGTTTATCAGTTTTTTGAGCCGGGTGAGCGTTTTTACCCTCCTTTTTCTTGGTCTTTTCTGGATAAGCGTCATGGCTGCTCAGTATCTGGGAAAAAGAGAATCGTCTTCAGATTCCGTAAACTTCAGTCACCTTATCGAGGTGGTCCTTGGACGCGGCCTTTTCGATATCATCGAGGTACTTGAGAAAATCATCACTACGATTGATCGAGAACACAGCGGCCTTGTATTTCAGGTCGCTCCGCAGGGGCTCCTCGTTGAGGTAGCCGCGACACTCGTTGTCGATGAACATGGCGTCGCAATACGGAAGCAACGTCGAAACCATGGTGACGTCGATTCTCATTCCACGACTTGGAGGCGCCTTCTGGCCGGCAGCAGCTTTGCGAGCCAATGCCGCATACAGCATGCTGGAGATGTTGTTGAACGGAATCTTGGCCAAAACTGGTGAGGTAAAAAAACTCATGCACATTTCGATCTGTTTGCCTTTGTCATGGATACCCTCTTCACCCAGCACACCACCCACCGCCATGAAGGTTGTGACATCTCCGCCTGGCATAAATGCCATTGCGTCAAGAGGACGCAAACCAGTTCGCATGGCTATGCTGTTTTCGCAAAAGAGCAGAAAATTCTTTATCACCCTTTTTCCGTAGCCGGCACTTTCTTCTTGAAACCACTCCTGAAAGTTCCTGCCTGTTTCGCTCTGCCATCTTGTGAAAACCTGCTTTAACTGCTCGCTGGCTTCGTCCCTCCAATGTCGCAATTCCTGAATCTGTTCCTCTTTTGGATTGATGTTCATCGAAATTCGCATGATGTCCTGCCATGCATCAAGGGAACCATGAACAGCATCCTTCGGATCGAAGATGAATTCAGGACTTTCCTGCTTTCGAATCCAGAAGCGCGCGCACTCTGTCACCTGCCTATCTTGAAGAATGGTAGAGTCATGAAATGAAACGCCTTGGGAAAAGGATTCGTACAGATTTTTCAGCCCTTTAAAAAACGGCGAAACTGCTGATTCATCGTAGTGAAAATGGGAATCCGGGCACGCGATCAGTTGAAGGCGGCAAAGTCGGTGAAGTTTTTGCAACGCTTGTCCCCAAAACGGTGCAACCGCCCTCCCCTCGTGAGTTTTCGATAGCTGTTCACCCGCTTTCAGCATTTCGCTGATCGCGAGCTGATCCAGGTAGATGATGCGCTTGTTAAGTTTTGGCAAACGGATGTTCACCGTGTGCCAGCAATCCCGACATCTTCTGGCATAGTGATGATCGTAAATGGACAGAACTCCAAAAGCCTCCTTCGAGCATTTTGGACATTTCCAAAACGGAGAGTGAATGAAATCCTTCGGGTCGATTTTCATGTACTCCATATCGTCTCCTGTCCCCACTGAACTTACGATCCATGAGCCGCAATCGTTAAGCGCCGAAGGCGCTGGTCCAGACCTTCGTAGTCCCCGAGATGTGCTCGCATCAGGCTTTTCCACAGCTTGCCGTGATTGGGCACGGAGAAATGGAGGAGTTCATGGACAATGACGTAATCGCCAATCTCGCGATCATATTCCAGCAACTCGGAATTGAAGTTCAGGTTTCCAGCCGTGGAACATGACGCCCACTTCCGCCGCATGGGACGCACGTAGAGAGCCCGGACGGTCACTCCAAGCTTCTCGGCCCACTCCAACACCCGTGCCTTGAAATTCTCTTTGTTGGGCCATCCATTCATGGGCGAAAACTCTTTTGCAGCAGGGTGAAGAGCGCTTCGACGGTCGCGGCGACTTTCTCCAGGTTGTCCTCCTCGGCGAAGACGGCGAACGTCACCTGTTTCCGAAGCTCGCGCAATTCAGCTTCGCTACGCTGCCAGTTCGGAAACTTGGCAAACGCCTCGCGCACTTTCTTGCTCACCGGCTCCGGGTTGGGAATGCCGTCGTCGCTCAGCTTGCAAAGCACGAAGTAGGTCAGCCCATCCAGTCCCTTCGCAGCCTGCTCCTTCTTGCGCTGCTCGTTCTTCTCGATCTCCTTCAATAATTCCGCGAGCGCGTCCGCGGTGCTCGTCTGCCGATCCTCGAAGCTCTCCTGAACGGCCTGAGCCCGTTCCGCAAGCGCAACGAGGAACGGATCATCGCTGTTCTCCTCGGCTGACTTCTCGATGGCTTTAACCAGGTTGATCACCTTCGTCGCCTTGCCTTCCAAACGCTGTTTGATCGTTTCGATGGTGGACCGGTCAATCGCGATGTATTTCCCCGCTTCTTCACCCAGTGCCGCGCCGATGTGTTTTTGAACCAACTCGTTCGTCTTTTTCTGGAAGGCACGATCCACGTACACCCGGCGGGCGTAAGCGTTGCGAACCACCTCATAAACACCGGACAGCGAGGCGTAATTCTCGATGAACGGCCGCAGGAAGGCATCCGGCGAAATGATCTCGTAGAGCATTTCGATTTCTTTGTACTCCTTGAAAAATTCCTTTCGCCGCTCCTTGTCGCGGAAGTGTTCGATGAGGTTGTCCACATCCTTGTCATTGAAGCCCTGCGTGATCAGCGCCAGGTACGCCGGGGCCTTCGTTTCCATCTTCGCCTTGAAAAGCTGTTTGAGCAGGCCGATGTCCTTGACGATGGCGTTGATCTCGTCGCTATCGAAGGCCAGCGCCTTTTCCAGTTTGGCGAAGATGCCCACGAAATCGAGAACGAAGCCATGCGGTTTCACCATCTCCGCAGCCTCATTTTCGTATGGACGATTCACCCGTGCGATGGCCTGAAGCAGGGTGTGGTCGCGCATCGGCTTGTCCAGGTACATCGCGTAGAGGATTGGCGCATCGAAGCCGGTCAGCAGCTTCTCGGTGACGATCAGAATCTTCGGCCACTCGCCGACCTTCGTGAAGTTCTTGCGGATCTGCTTCTCGCGCTTCGGATCGAGATGCCATTTTTTCAGGTGCGCGGAGTCGTTGTTGTTTCCGGTGAAGACGATTTCTGAATACTCGGGTGGCAGGATGGCATCCAGGGCCTCCTTGTAGAACGCACAGGCCTCGCGATCCACCGCCACGAGAAATGCCTTGTACCCGAGCGGTTCGACATTCTCCCGGAAATGGTCGGCTACATATCGCGCCACCTGTTTCACCCGGTCTTTCCCCTTGAGGAAATTCTTCAAGTTCACCGCCCGTTCGAGAATCTTGTTCAACTCCTCGATGTCCGCAATCCCCTCCGTCTCAGCCAGGGCCAAGAATTCCTTTTCCATGATCTCGTGCGGCACGAGCATGTCGTTCGGCGCGAGGTTGTAGTAAAGCGGCAGCGTCGTGCCGTCCTCGATACTCTCAGAAATGGAATACTTGTGCAGGTAGCCCTTATCATCCTCGCAACCGAAGGTCTTGAATGTCCCCTTGCCGTAGACTGTTTTGTCCACGGGTGTGCCGGTGAACCCGAGAAAACTGGCGTTTGGCAGGCCGGCCATTAAGAAATTGCCGAGGTCGCCACCCGTGGTGCGGTGCGCCTCATCAATCAGTACAAAAATGTTCCGTCGCAGGTTCAGATTGGCCGGCATATCGCGGAACTTGTGGATCATCGTCACGATGATGCCCCGATAATCCTGTCCCTTCTGGTTCAGCAGCCGGTTGAGTTGGGCCATGGAATTTGCATGTTCCACGTTGCCCAGCCCCACCGAGGCGAGGTTTTTGAGCATCTGATCTTCCAGTTCATTACGATCAATCATCAGCAGAATAGTTGGCTTCTCGGCCTCGGGCGCTTTGAACAGCAACTCGGCGGCTTTGATCATCGTATAGGTCTTGCCGCTGCCCTGGGTGTGCCAGACGAGGCCGCGCGTGCGTTTGGGATCGAGCGCCCGCGTCACCACCTTGTCCACCGCGCCCATCTGATGCTGACGGAGGATGAACTTCTGCAACTCTTCCTCTTTCTCCGCAAAGAGAATGAAATCCTTCAGGAAACGCAGAAGGTACGGCACGGAACAGAAACTCTTCACCTTGGCTTCAAGATTACCCGCCTCCTCATGCTTCCAGTTAAAAAGGTTTCGCCGCACCGTGTTCCACGTCACTCCGTACGCGAAGCCGATGGCTTCCGTGGCGGTGAAGATCATCTGCGGTACCATCACCTCCGGCGTCTCGGCGTGGTAACGGCGAATCTGGTCCACCCCAAGCGCGATTGCCTCGTCCTTGCTCGCGTTCTTGCACTCGATCACCAACACCGGGATGCCGTTGATGAGAAACACAACATCCTCCCTTGTGCCATGCTTGCCGTTGTGCGTGTAAAATTCTTCCGTCACTTCGTACACGTTACGCCACTGCTTGCGAGGGAGCGCGAGGTCGCCGTAATCAATCAACGTCAGATCCAACTCGCGGTTGTCCTCGACGCAGAAAAACTTGTGCTGATTACGCAGGGCGTTGAGGAAATCACGGTTGCCGTAAATGTTGGCATGGAAACGCTGAAACTGGCCAATCAACGCGCCCTGGGCCTCCTTGTATTTGGAATTGAAGACTTGCACCTGGGTGTGCAGCACATCGCCGAAGAAAAGCGACGCGCTGCGCGCACGCTCCTGTGGCGTCGCTCCTGACGGGTCAAATCCGCGCCGAGTCTCAGCTTCAGCTCGCGGCACGTAGGCCCAACCGATTTCCTGCGCATAGGCAAGAATGCGAGCCTGGACGGTCTTGTGTTCTCCGGGTGCTGGCATGATTCAACTTGCCATTCGTTGCGCAACCGTCGTGATCTCCGTCTCAGAGAGCCGCTCCAACGACCAGCCTTTGGCAAACTTGGCGGTTTGGGATTTCGGAAGTTTGTCCTCAGCAAGGTCGCGAATTCTGATTCGTGCCGGAAGAGCCGCTCCTTCACCGACGAAAATCGCTTCCTGCTGGGCCAGATTGGGGAGTGCCTTCGTCATGCCAGAGAGTCCATCTGGCAGGAATCTGGCGACATGCTGCTGATCTGCGGAATTCGTCAACCGCAGCACCAGCCAGGTCCCACATTGCGAAATAACAGTTCCTTCCACGTCAGATGGGCGCTGGCTGACAAGCATAAGTCCAATGCCGTATTTCCGCCCTTCTCGCGCCACTCGCCGAATCGCCGATTGTGCAGCCGCATATTCCGCTTCACCACGATCTGGCACATAACGGTGTGCCTCTTCGCATACCAGTAGTATCGGATCTCGCTCCCGTTCGGTCGTGTTCTGATACAGTTTGTACTGGAAGAGCAGCCTCGCGAGCATCGCAGTCAGTGGGCCGGCCACCTCGTTCGGAAGTCCTGAGATGTCAATAATGCGAATATCACGAGATGAGTTCTCACCGGTCAATGCGCCGACCAACTGCCCTACGATTTGACCTAACGGCATGCTTGAGGCAGACCATTCAGCCATCAAGAAGCGAATTCGCGGGTCACGACGGAGCACGGAAAACTTGTCCAGAATCGACTTGAAGGATTTGGAGAAATCGGTGGCGGTAATTTGTGAAAGTTTCCCGCTTTGATCTCGTGCCGCCTGCAAGTAGAGAATGTGGTTTTGAAACTCCTGAAGCGAAAACGGCCGCGGCTTGTCGCGATCGAAGCCGGTAATTTGCTCCTGAGTCACTCCCGCCTTCGACCGCGGTTCATCAGGCGGCAGGCCGTCTGTGGGCGAAGCCCCTCCATAGCTGCCAGGAGATGGTTCCACCAAATTCGCGGCAACCATCCGTGCGTAGGTCAGCGCCTTGTAGACGATGTTGTTTTGGGAAGTTGCTTCTTCTTCTGTCTTCCCAATTACCAACCGGCGAAATTCATCGGCTGACATCAGCCAATAGGGGAGCTGGATCGGTGTCCCTGTGGTTTCTTCCGTTCCAATCGGGTCATAGGCTCTGTAGATGACCGCCCGTTGCTGGAATGCACGCCCATACTCGCCGTGAGGATCGATGATCACGATTCGGGGATTGCACGGCACTTCGCCCTTAGCTTTGTGGTCAAGAATGCTGTGAAGGATTGCTGCAACCGCTCCTGATTTGCCCGAACCAGTCGAGCCGAGCACGGCGCAATGCATGCCGAACATCTTGTCGATGTTCGCCCTGCATAGCGCATTGTCTGCTCCCACGTAGTGCGCAAAAGGCACAAGAGGATCATAGCCATCACTTGTCTGCTGCCCCTCGGCGGACTTGTAAAGTTCGACTGTTTCGTTTCGGGTTAAAAGGAAGACGCCCTGACGGGGCAGCGGATAGGTGGTGACGCCGCGTGCGAAGCGAAGTCGAGATGTGGAGGCATTCCACACACCTTCGGCAAACAGTTCGACTTCCATAACACGCTGGTCCGCATCAGGTGGAATAGGCTTTGCGATCTCAAGTAGCTCCTCCGAGCGCATGCGCAGCAGCGTGACGAATCCAAAAACCAAACGACGGCCAAAGTGAACCTTAACAATGCTACCAATCTGCCCGATGGGATACACGCGTCCGTCGTAAGTTCGCGTCAACTCGGTCACGTCACCGGAGAGCTCGACGCGGATTTCCGTGCCAGAAACTTCGACGATGTCTCCAATCTTCAGGTCCGGAACAAGATCGAATGAGTTCATATTACACACGCCTCCGCTCCACTGTTTAAAAGTTTCGTGACTCCCGCAAACGTCCACCAGTCGCGTTTTGTTGTTTTAGGGGCTGGTGGAAAAAACGGGCCCTGCTTTCCCACAAAGAGACCCGATTCAGTGACGATGTAGAGACGTTTCGACCATGGCATGTCTTGCCACTTGGTAAGGACTCCATTCACCTCAACTGAAAATGCCAGGACGGTCGTTTTGTTGTCTGGCCGATGGAGCGCCAGTTCAATTTCCTGATTGATGTGCTCGTCACCAAAATTGTATCCACAAACCGCCAAGATATTCTCGGCCTGAGAACTTAGCGTCCGTCGGAATAGATCAAACTGAGCTGCGAACGGATCACGCTGTGTTGCCAGATACTTTGTAGACTGTGGGTAAATAAGCACCCTGGCGGACTTCTCAGGATAGAGGTCGCCGTCGCGTACCCGCCATACTCGGTCATCTTTGCCCAAATGCCAGTCAATCGAACCGTGAAGTTTAATCACATGCGCGCGATAGCCGCTGTTTGGCTCCTCCTCGCCATAACGGTGGCTCCGAAATGCAACAGCTCCGCCGTTAAAACCATCCCAGTAGGGAAAGCAGCCAAGCGAAAGTGCGTCTTCGAGAAGCGTGTCATAATTCGTCGTGAAAAGCCTGACCGCGCGCCTTCGTTCCGCGACTCCAGCTTGGCTCCGATTAAAAAGCGCCGAAGCAAACGCGGTGTGTCCGTCAACGGAAACAATGGGCGCACCGGCCGCTCCGATCTTTTCTGGCACAGATTTGTTTTTTGGCACGTAGCCCCAGCGAACCGTCTGAGCGATCCAACTCAGAATTTTGGCGTGCCACTGCCGTAAATCATCAAGCTTGATGCTGCTTTTCCCAACTGTGACTTCTTTGGATTTGAGGCGATCAGCAATCGCCGCAAAATCTCCGAGATGACTCAGAATGTGTTCGATGTGAGCTCCGTCTGGAAGCTCTGCCTTCACAGCATCGAGCACCGGCTTGATGCGTTTGTCGTCATCCTGTTGGGCCAGTGTCAACACGCGTGTGGTGAGCGGTTCCATCAGAGGAATACCCGCAGTCAGGCTGATGCCGGCTCCAAATAACCACGCTTGGTTACCGGCGGCGAGCAGGTTGTCTAGCTGTCTTAAACAATCTTTATCGGTTGGATCCATAGGCTATAAGGCTTCTTGGGTTGATCTGGAAATATCGAGATCATGCACTCGGATCTGCGCCGTCATAAGCTGGTACAGCAAAGTACGGAAAAGGGCGTTAAGGGCGGTGTATTTGCGAGCTATGACCGTGAGTTTCCGATCAACAGCTTCCAGAACCTTCACCGACTCGTGTTGCTCCTCCAAGGATGGCAATGCCACCGAAACATCGCGAATTTTGCTGGGCGATGTGTGGCGAACTTTTGAGCCGCTCGCTGTCATCGAAATACGTTTCCTCACGGCTGGCGTGTTGAACAGGTAGTAGAGAAAACCCTTGGATAGACGCGTTTCATCCAGGGTCTGAATCAAGCCAAGTCGCTGATTGTGAAGATAGCGCTCGCTCTCAGGGACGATGACAGAACTTCCAAGAAGCCCTTCCTTTTGCTCTGTCATGACAACGAGCAAATCTCCCTTTTGGAGCAGGTAGCCACGCGGAAAATCACCAGTGTAGAATTTCGTTTTCTCACCCTGGTCGCGGAATCCTCCGGACTCAA
>JAHFSY010000071.1:12169-18041 GCA_023269615.1 Verrucomicrobiota bacterium | reverse complement strand
TGAAGGAAAACCCGCGACTCGGATTGTCCAGCTGCATGGAGGAACAGCCCAGGTCCGCGAGGATCAAATCAACGCCCTTCACGCCATGCGTCGCGAGTACCTGGGGCAGCGCGGCAAAATTGGTCCGACAGACGACCAGCGCCTCAGGCGAAAAAGCGAGAGAGCGCAGGCGAGCTTCCGTCCTCGGCAACTCGAGGGGATCCACGTCGAGGCCGAACAAGCGTCCGCCGGGCAGGATGCGGGGCAGGATCTCGACGGCGTGTCCGCCATGTCCGAGCGTGGCGTCCACCGCCAACTCTCCCGGTTTGGGATCGAGGATTTTCAAAACTTCCGGAACCATGATGGGGCGATGACTGCCTGCGGGCGTCTTGCCCGATTCCAAAATCTTCTGGATCGTTTCGGGATACTGCCCGGGTTGATGCTCCTTGTACTTCTCATGAAAATGCCGCGGATTCCGCCCGCGATAACGCGGGCGGCGCTTCGGACGATCCGGGGAAGGGTTCAAGCTCAAGGAAATAATCCATGCCCGTGGGCAGAACAGAACGCAACCCGCGAAACGACTTTTTCCATCACCTTCAAACCTTGACCCTCCCGCCTGCGCCCTCTACACAAACCCCAACCGTCCCCATCTCATGAATCTCATTTCGCATCCATCCTCCCTTCCGTCCTGGCGTCGCAACCGCGCAAGAGCCGCGCTCCCCGAGCGCGTCGTCCACGTTGACCTCAAGGGGCCGAAAATCCCCTTCAGCGTGTTCAAGAAACTTCTTCACCTTTATGCACGATGGGGAATCAGCGGCGTACTCGTGGAATACGAACATCGCCTGCCGGAATTGCCTCTTTCACGTCAGTTCCCGAAGGCCGACCGCTACACGCGTTCCGAAATCGTAGAGCTCACACGGCTCAGCCGTGACCTCGGTCTCGATTACTTCCCGCTCGTGCAGACACTCGGACACGTGGAATATCTCCGCCATCTGAAGGGGACTGCGGCGATGATGGAAAATCCCTCCTACCCGAACCAGCTCTGTCCCTCCAACCCGAAGACCCGTGCGTATCTTTCACGCCTCGTCGCCTACGTGTGCGAACTGCATCCGCACAGCCCACGCATCAACATCGGCCTGGATGAAACGCATCAACTGGGACATTGCCCCACCTGCAAAAGGCGGGCGGCGAAGCTCGGCGGGAAGCTGGAACTTTATCTCGACCATGCAAAATGGATGACCGCAGAAGTCATCCGACTCGGACGCAAGCCCATGATGTGGGGCGACATGTTTCTCGGCAAGGGACGCGAGGATCTCATTTCGCAACTGGACCCGCGCGTGGATGTGATGCCGTGGGACTACAGTTGCTACACTCCCCGTGTGCCCTATGTGCTCTACAAGGGACACCGTCCATGCAAGGTGGCATTCCGCAGCGACTACACGTGCAATTCATTTCCCACCCCGCTGCCAATTTTTCCCTCGAAGGGAGGATTCACCGAGGATCTTCCTGCGAAGGAGCTGCATCGTCTCGGGGGACTCGACAAAAACACCGGACTGGCCCACAGCTTCGTCCAGGGTCATCTCATGGCGAAACTCAAGCTTCCTGTCTGGGGAACATGTGCCGCCGACGCGTCGGCTTCGGGAGTGTTTCGCTCCAACTTCATGCGCGGCCGCCACAACTGCAACCAGATGATCCGCACCCTGCTCGAACTGGGCGGGCACGGCGCAGTGGCCACCATCTGGGCGCGCGGCCATTCCTTCGCGCCGATCAACTCGATGTGGACCACAAGCCTCTATGCCGTGGCGCAATTCGCCGCGAGCGGATGGAGCGGAAAAACATCCGCGTCCGATTTAAAAATCCGCGCGTCCGAAATCGCCGCGGAAGTCGGGATGCCATCGCGCTTTGGGGAATGGACGCTCGACGACCTGCTCTGGATCCTCTCGAATCCCAATTCGATGGGCGCATACGGAAAATTCACCACGCTGCAAACCGTGCTCGACGCCATGCGCCAGTCCAGGGCGAAGGGCGTGTTTGCGGAAGGCGTGATGCTCTCGACCGAGGCCGAAATTCTTTCGCAACAACTGATTTTCCTGGTCGAGGAATCGCGCTGGTGGAACCCCAACCGGAAAATCGTCCCGCCATCCATCGGCTCCGAAATGCGAACCCGGATCAAAACAATCCAGCGAGACATCGCACGCCTCAAACCCAAGGCCCTTGGCTACTACACGACATGGGTCGGCGAGAAGAACGCATTCGAGACGTGGTGGCGCGGACTCTACGAGGTCGATTCCGCGATGGCAGCAAAAGCCGTCACCCTCGTCTGATTTTCGGAAGGCCTCGCGCAAAGACGCAAAGACGCAAAGACGGAAAAGATCCGAATCACGCAGCGCAACGCGCTGCGTGATTCAATCCTGTGCCTCCCACCGGCAATCCTGTTCATCCTGTAAATCCTGTCAAAAATTCCGTGGGACCCAGGGCCCTGCATCTCAATCCGGATTCACCATCGCCGGCGCAACCAGAACCTGACGCGCCACTTTACGCGGATTCATGACAAGCTCTTTCAACAGCGTGACGCCCTCCTGTCCAACCTGCTCATACGCAAGATGCAATACCTGCGACCCGATCCCAGCCGCGAGCGAGGGGTTCAATTCGCAAAACACGACATCCATTTTCTGCGAGAGGTCCATGCCCAGCTCCTTGCATCGCGACGAAAACGCGGCCGCTGAACCCGGCTCGCTGAAAAAGATGGCGGTTGGTTTTTGTTTCAAAAGCATCTTCAGCGACAGCCCCATGCGGAACCAATTCTCAGACAGGTTCGGCTCGACCAGCGCCTTGTCGCCATCCAGCTTGAGCCTGCGAACTGCCTGGCAAAATCCATCGCGGATTTCCTTCTGATAACGAAACTGAAACGTGGTCCCCAACAGACCGATCCGGCGATGCCCCATCCTGGCCAGCCGCTCGACAACGGTGCGCCCGCCCATTCGGTAGTCCATGTCTGCGGCGTTCACCCTGCCAGGAATCTGATGGTCCCCGATCACAATCCATGGCAGTTGATGCTCCTGGATGCGCACAGCCGCCTCACGATCAATCTCGCCCGCAAGAATAAACGCGTCCACCGCGCCCGCGCTCACCAGCCTCCGCACCTTGTCCCAGTCGGAAGGCTGCGACACCCGCACGAAAATCATGTTTGCCCCTGAAACCGATGTCTGCCGTTCGACTCCGCGGAAAAATGCCACATAGACGTCGTTCAGCATCTGCCCGGTCCGGTCCAGCACCACAAGCGCCACCTGCTCAAAATGCCCCCCCCGCTGCTTGTAGCGCGACCGGATCAACCGTCGCGCCGCCTGGTTCGGTGAAAAACCAATCCTCTCCGCCACCTCCGCCACGCGTTCCTGCGTCGCGTGCGAAATCCGTGGATGACGGTTCAGGGCCAGCGACACCGAGGAAATGGACAGGGAACAGGCTGCGGCAAGGTCCTCGCGGGTCACCGCCCGCGCCCGACGGCCGCCTCTCCGTGAAGGCTCGGGAATCATGTTGACACCCTATCCGTTCCAGCATAGAGAACAAGCGAATTCACTACGTGTTGCATCTCCTCTCCAACGAGTCATGAACATCGTCTTCACGCTGCCGCTGTTCCATGACCACGAAACGTTCCTTCAACAACGCCTTGAGAAGGCTTCCGTCATCAAGGGCAGGTCCCCGGCGTCGCTGATCGGGGAACTGGACGCCTTCACGGATCGCGTCATGAAGAACCTTGATTCCGTTGACAGGAAAGCGCCCATGGCGGGCTACTCGGAAGCCTTCGAGGCGTCGCTTGTCAAATCCATCAAGACCACCCGCAAGAGCGCGCGCACCCTGCTTCGCGGCTTTTTCTTCGAGTGGTGGCAGATCCTTCATCTCCGCGCCTACACGGATTATCCGCATCTCCCCCAGCCGGAGAAATGCCGCACGGCGTTTCTTCCCGAAAGCGATGTCGGCGCCATCGCGGCCTCCAACAAGGATGATCCCCTTCGCGACTTCAGGCCCGAGAAACGCCCGCCACCGGCAAGATCCGGAATGCATCCGCACCTCTGGTACGACGGCGCCGGGTCCGGCATGCACTTCGACGAGGAACCCGACGGATTTTTCCCCGTGGACTACGGCGCGATGCTTCATGCCGTCGGGCGAACCGCGCGCAACGTGCCCGACGTCGTGGAGATGCTCGAGAAGCTTTCGCCCAACTGGGCCCGGGCGAACGTCATCCTGGTTGACCGCGAAAAACGTTCCGCACGGATTGATAAATGCTCATTCAACCGCTTCGCCGTGCGCTTGAACACCAGGCCATGCATCGAACACATCTCGGGCATGGTCTGCTTCGACGCCACCTACAAGGCGTATCAAAAATCCCTGCGCGAAGAATATCTCGCGTCGGTCAAGGGAACCTGGGCCGGCTATGAGGGCGCGGCATGGGATTCCAACGACTTGAAGGATCGCGTGCTCGACGATGGCCTGCGGAAGATCGAGAAAAATCCCACCTACGACGGCCTGCTGAAACTACTCACCTGCCACGAAAGGCCCGGATATCTCTGCAAGCATGGCGACCCTGTGCAGGAAGGGGAACCCGTCGCCCGCGAGTACACTCTCGAGCGGAAGTTTCATCTCATCGAGAAAAAGGAACTCCATCGCTGGCAATGGGACGCCGAGAAGAACATCCCCACCTGCCAGGCCCCCAGGGAGGTTTACCCGTTTGAAATGTTTGCTTCGTGATCCGAATTATGAATACACCCGCCATCGACAAGTTCCGCCTGAACAAGCCAGCGATCACGCTTCCAGACTGGCGGGGTCAGGTGGCTCAACGGAATGTGGGGGAGCGCTTCAAGTCGCGCATTTTTCCAAGCGCCTGCAGTTCTCTCAAATTCATCCACGACAGCGCCATCTTCGCCCTGGCGCTTGGCGACCTGTTGAGCGAAGGGCTGGCACGCGAGCTGGATGTGAAGTGGCCCAAACTCTCCGAGGGAGGATTCGCCATCGTCCCTCAGCCGAAAAATAACCGCCTGCTCATTCTCGGCGGTGGCAAGCGCGGGCTGCTGTGCGGGCTGCACTGGTTTTTTGAACGCGCAACATGGGAAGGCGACGTCATGGCGTGGTCGCTCGGCGAAACCGTCGAACAACCCACCCTGCCGATGAGCTATTACTGGACACAGGACACCGCCACGAACTGGTGGTTGCAGGCGGAGGGACAGCAGGAAATGGGTTGCAACAATCGTTACACTGCGACAGCGGATGATTACGTGCGCGACTACCGTCTCCTTGTAGATCACTGCGTGCGCACGCAGGTCGGCGGCATCGCGATCTGGGGATTCTGCCGCGAGGCGCATGGCGGAGTCGCCGCGGCCCAGGAAATTTGCGAATACGCGTCCCATCGCGGGATTCGCATCCTGCCGGGCGTCGGCACCAGCCGTTACGGCGGCGCGTTCTACGTTGCAGAAATGGTGTCCGATCCTTCCAGGCACCCGTTTAATTCCAAAAGCTTCATCGAACGCAATCCCGAAACCGCCTGCCTGGGCAATGACGGCGAACGTTCCACGCTCTTCCCATGCCCGACTCATCCGCTCACCGTGGGCTGGCTCAAGGAATGCGCCCAGTGGCTTTTTGGAAATTTTTCGATCGGAGGCGTCAACCTCGAGCACGGCGATTATTTCGTCTGCTTCTGTGACCGCTGCAGCGCCAAGCGCAGGGGACAGACACAGCCCGAAAGCTTTTCCACGCTGACCCTCGCCAACCAGCCGTTCATTGACGAGGCACTGCGACTTCAGCCCGACGCGTGGATCATCTACGCGACCTACCTCGGCTTCGTGCCGGAGGAATTTTCGGAAACGGACAAGAAGGTGCTCACCGACGACGTGGCCGGCCC
>JAHFSY010000071.1:0-12159 GCA_023269615.1 Verrucomicrobiota bacterium | reverse complement strand
CGCCATGGCGCCTCGGGTGCAAGGACCCGGAGTTCGCCCGCGATCTTGACCATCGCTCGGTCACGCAATGGACCCTCACGCAAATGGTGAGCCCCAGCCCGGTCCCGCTTTCGAAATGGCTTGATGACGGAATGGCGGGCTCGTTGCTGGCAAGCGGGCGCTGGCCTCGAAACATCAAGCCGCCCACAAAGCGCAATGTGGGCTTGCTACACCAAGGCAGCCAGTGGGGCGACTCGGGAAAACATCTCGTCGGCGTCACCGCCCGATATACCGTTCAAATCTCCGCCATCAAGGAAGCCTGCCTGCGCGCCACGGAATCGCTCGAGGGAATGACCATCTTCGGCGAAGTGTCGAGCCGCTGCATCCCCTGGGACCTGAACTATCGCGCCTTCTCCTATTTCAACAATCATCCTGAAGCTTCGCTCCGGCAATTCGGCCATGACATGCTCGGCCCTGTACTCGGCAGTGCGGCTGCCGGGGAATTGTTCGTCGAGCTTCTCTGCAAGGCGGAGGCGGGCGGATGTTCTGAAAGCGAACTCGCCCGTCTCGATGAACATCTCACGCCATCATGGCTGAAAGTGAAACTCGAGGGCGCCAGCCTGGCGCCATTCCGCTTGTGGCGCTGGTTGCGAATTGCTTCAGTTCCCGGGCAATGGGCCAGCGCTCAGGCGTATCAACTCATGGCCTGAATCTCTTATGAAATCCATCACTCGTCTCAAAAATCCAATCATCATCCTACCCGACTGGCATGGTCAGCCGGCCCAGCAAATGATGGCCTCCCGTTTCAAGGGGAAGTTCCTGCCTGCAATTCCCAGCGTGACCTGCTTCCTTTCCAGCGATTCGATCATCGGCCTGGCCGCAAGCGACGACCTGTGCAAGGCACTCGGAAAAGAGCTTGGCGTGAATTGGATGAAACTTTCCGAGGGCGAGTTTGCCATCGTCCCCCAAGCAGACAAGCGCCGGGTGCTCGTGCTGGGCGCTGACAAAAGAAGCCTTCTTGCCGGGCTCGCCCGCTTCTCAAAAATGTCCCAGGTGGATGAAAAGAACACGGTCATCTGGTCTCACGGAGAGATCGTGGAACGCTGCGCCATGCCGCGGAGTTATTACTGGACGTGGGACCATGCCACCAACTGGCTGCTTTCCTCGGAAGGCGTCCAGGAATGGGGCTGCAACAACATGTACGCCAGGACGACGGAGGACTTCATCCAGGACTTCAAGCTGCTTGTGGACCATTGCGTGGTCAACTCCATCGGCGGAATCGCGATCTGGGGATTTTGCCGCGATTCCCATGGCGGCGTCGCCGCCAGCCAGGAAATCTGCAATTACGCGGATGACCGCGGCATACGCATCCTGCCCGGTGTCGGGACCAGTTGCTACGGAGGCGTCGTTTACAGCAGCGATCATCCGCAGGAAGGCTCGATGCATCCGCTCACGGCCAAGCGTTTTGTGGAAACCCATCCCGACGCGGGCATGGTCCTCAAGGATGGCACACGATCCCCGCTGTACCCCTGCCCCACGCATCCCAAGACCGCCCGCTGGCTGGCCGAATGCGCGCAATGGCTTTACAGCACGTTCCGCATCGGCGGCGTCAACCTCGAGCACGGGGACTACTATGTCTGCCGCTGCCGCAGATGCAGATCCGGCTGGATCCGCCAAAAGCAGCCGGGTTATTTCAAAACCATGACGGAAGCGCATCGCCCCTTTGTGGACGAAGCCATGAAGATCGCCCCGGACTCATGGATCACTTATGCGACCTACACGGGTTATGCCCCGGTGAAGTTCAACGTGGACTGGTCGGAATACGGCGACCGCGTGGCCACGGTCCACGAATACTGGAGACTGGGCTGCACCGTCGCGCCGGAGTTTGCGAAGGAGATGGATCCGCGCACCCTCTGCCAATGGACGCTCACCTGGATGCTCCACGAAAAACAGCGGCCGCTCTCGGAATGGCTGGATGACGGGAAGGCAGCCACCCTGCGCTCAAGCCCTCACTGGGCCGCCAAGTGGAAACCGCCCACGCGTCGTAACATCGGCTTCTTCCATCAAGGCAGCCAGGTCTGGGTTACCCCGCCGCACCCTGCCGGCATGAATTGCAGATACAGCCTCCAGCTGTCATGCATCAAGGAAGCCTGCCTGCACGGATACCATGATGGCATGGAGGGTTTCTGCATCGAGGGCGAAGTCTCCACCCGCTGCATCCAGCAGCATCTCAACTATCTCGCCCTGAGTTTCTTCGCACGGTATCCCGAAGCCTCGCTTCGCGAATTCGGAGCCCAATGCCTCGGCCTTGTGCTCGACGGCAAAAAGGAAGGCGAACGATTCGTCGAGCTCCTGGTGCGCGCCGAGGCCGGCACCTGCACCGAGGAGGAGCGGGCGGAAATCAAGAAAACCGCATGGCATGGCATGTTCCCATTGAAAATTCGCCCCGAAGAACTCGCTCGAACACGATTCTGGCACTGGCTGCAATACGCATGCCAGCCGGGACAATGGGACGCGGCACAAGTCTACCAGATCACCGCCTGACATTCCCTGAATGAAAACCCGCAAATATTCCGAGTTCCAGCTCCACGGATCGGTTTGCGTCGTGACCGGCGGAGCCCGCGGCATCGGCCGCGCCATCGCGGAAAAACTCCTCGCTGCCGGGGCAAACGTCCACGTGCTCGACATCAATCGCGAAGCCTTTGACGAATGGGGTCAAAAGCTGCCGAAGGGAACGCCGCTCACGTTTCACAAGACCGACATCTGCGACGGAAGCGCCGTGGCCGCCGCGCTTCGCAATCTGCGAACAATGGATGTGCTCGTCAACAATGCCGCGCGCCCATTCTACCGCCCGTTTGAAAAACTCACGCGAAAGGAATGGGAGAATGCGATTCGCAATGACCTGCATGGCGCGTTTGAAATCACCCACCAGTCCATTTCCCGCCTGAAGAAAAGCAGTCATCCCAGCATTGTCACCATCACTTCCATCGAGGCATTGCAAGCCGAACCGGGCACGGTCGCCTACGGGAGCTCGAAAGGCGCGCTCCAGCAATTCACGCGCAGCCTCGCCGTGGACATGGGGCCTGTGGGCATCCGCGTGAATTCCATCGCGCCCGGCGCCATCATCGTGGAACGCAACCGCAAGATTTTCGAACAGCCCAAATGGAAGAAACATTTCCGCGCGCGCATCCCATTGCAAGGCCGCCCCGGCAAGGCGGATGAGATTGCAAATACGGTGCTGTTCCTCGCCTCGCCCCTCGCCAGTTACGTCACAGGCGCCACGATCGTTGTTGATGGAGGATGGACATGCCTTCTCTGAGATTGCCCATGCCGTATGACAGGGAGGCCGGCCCCTACTTGTTCTGCCGCCGCTGCAAAAAGAGCCTGCCTTTCGGCCCGCATTTCGGATCCCACCCGTTGTGCTCCTGCTCCCCCTGCCCTCTCGAAACCCGCTACAAGCACCCGCTCGTCAAATGTTTCGAGCAAACGGATTTGTCTCCGATCATCGCTCCCCCACAACTACGGAAACGCCTCAAGCTTCCCCATTTCTTTTTAAAAAATGAGACAGTCCTCCCCACGTATTCATGGAAGGATCGCGTCAATGAAGTTCATGCACGTCTCGCGAAGCAATGGAAGTTCAAGCGCGTGCAAACGATTTCGACGGGAAACCATGGAATCTCCCTCGCAGCCCAATGCCGGCGGCAGGGACTCGATTGCCACATCTTCGTCCATCCGCACTGCCCCGAGCCCACGCGCCAGCTCATGCGATATTTCGGGGCCACCCTCACCCCGTACGGCAGGCATCCCCACGACCAGTTGCGCCGTGTGTGCAAACGTGAACAATCCTATCCCGCCGTTTCGCTCGAGCCCATGGACGGCATTGCCAATCCTTTCGGCGCGGAGGGCTACAAGCAGATCGCCGAGGAAATCATCCGACAGTGCCCGATGCGAAAACAAACATGGGTTGTGATTCCATCCGGAATCGGTGATGGCGTTTTTGGAGTCTGGAAAGGTTTCTGCGAATTAAAACGTGCGGGGAAAATCCGAACGCTGCCACGGCTGGCCGTGGTGCAGGGCAGCGGCTGCGCGCCCCTGGTGGAAGCGTTTGAAAAGGGTTGGCCCTCGGCGCGCCATCTGTCCAGGGTAAGCGGCATCGCGCTCTCCATCCGCGAGCCTTATTCCGGCCAGCATGCCCTACAGGCCGTGCGCGACTCGAGAGGTACGGCGGTCGCCGTGAATGATCGTGAAATTTTGCGCGCCATGGCATGGCTCGCGGACGAGGGACTGCTCATCGAGCCAGCTTCCGCCGCAACGGTTGCCGCAGCAGCGCGTCTCGCCCGATCCCGTAAAATCCCCAAAGCCGACCAGGTCGTCTGCATCCTCTCCGGGAGCGGCGTCAAATGGACCGGCGCCTCGTGGCTCAGGAAACCACCACAAGCATGAAAAATCCGTTTCCACCTCATGGTAGGGCGCGATCGCCGAGCGCGCCGCGGGCTGCGTGCTCCGAGTCATCGCCGATCCTTCCCTTAAACCCAACGGCGCGCTCGGCGAGCGCGCCCTACCTCAACCCAAAATGAAAACATCCAAAAAGAAAACTCCTGCAAAATTCCAGGTTGATGACATGACATGGCCCGAGGTGCGCGATGCCGCGAAGGCTGGCCGCATCATCCTCATCCCCATGGCAGCCATCGAGCAGCACGGCTACCACCTTCCCGTGGACATGGACAACCTCGCCTGTTTCCACGTGTGCCGCGAAGCCGCGAAACGCCGACCCGACCTCCTCCTGAACACCCCGCTGTTGCCTTACGGCTTCAATGAACACAACATGGAGTTCCCCGGCACGGTCAGCATCCGCATGGACATCTTTGTTGAGTACCTGTTCGACGTGGCCCGCTCGTACTCACGGATGGGCTTCAAGCGGATCATGCTCGTAAACGGACACGGCTCCAACCAGATGCTTTCCAATCTCGCGGCCCGTCGCGTTGTGAATGAAACAGACTCCATCGCGCTGTCCCTGCCCTACTGGGCCCTCAACGCCGACAAGTTCAACACCCAGTTGCGCGAAAGCGCGACTCCCGGCGGCACCGCACACGCCTGCGAATATGAAACGAGCGTCTACCTCGCAATCAAACCCGAGGCCGTGGACATGACCAAGGCGGTGAAGGAAATGTCGCCCAACTGGTCCAAAAAAATCTGGTGCGACCTGACGGCGGGATCATCCGACGTTCATTTCGTGGACAACTACAGCCGATACAACCGCAGCGGCGTCGAAGGCGACCCGTTGCGCGCGACCGCATCGAAGGGCCGCAAGATCATCAGCTGGGTGCTGGATGGAATGATCGAGCTGGCCGAAGATTTCAAAAAAGCCCCGATCAAACCCCGCCGCAATTATCAACACCGTGCGCGCTAATCCGCATTTCCCATTCAGTGATTTTGTAGGGCAAGCGGCCCTGCTTGCCATCCACAGGGCAAAAGGGCCAACCCAGAACCCTGCTCCCCTCCCATGGCAAGCAGGGCCGCTTGCCCTACAATTCAAAGCAGGCCAAGGATGAAGGCTAAACAGTCCATTCGCAACTTCACCGACCTGCCGACCACGCCCGGCCGCCACGATTTGATTTTGCGCGTCGGCGCTGGAAAGACTCGCCGCGATCTGAATGTCTGGTACCAGCGCGGCGCCGAAGCGGGCCCGTGCATGGCCATCACCTCGATGGTGCACGGCGACGAATTTGAAGGATTCGCGGCGACGCAGATGATCTGGAAAAAACTGCGTGGGCGGCGCGTTCAAGGATCTGTTCTCATCATCCCCATCTGCAACCCATGGGCCGCCGAGGCGGCCACCCGCACAACCCCCTCCCCGATGGATGGAGGAAACCTGGCACGGAGTTTTCCGGGGTCATTGCGGGGCAAGCCCACGCAGCGATTGGCGCGCCAGCTTTGGGATCTGATCCGCGGAGCGGATGCGTTGTTGGATTTTCATTCCGGCGGCACGGGCTATGATTATGCCGACCTGGCGGGTTTCTACCGCAAAGAAGACTCCCCCCTCGCCGCCTGTTTTCCAATCAAGTACATTTGGAAAATACCGGTCAACCGTGGCGTGCTGAGTCATGAATTCAGCCGCCTGGGCAAGCCCGCGATCGGCTGCGAATATTCCGGCGAGGCGCGATTGAATCCCAAAGGCGCGCGCGCTTACGCAAGCGGAGCGCTTGCGATGATGACGCGCCTTGGCCTGCTGCAGGGATCTCGCAGCCCCAGGCGCAGCATGACGCGCCTGAATGTCACGCGCATCCAATTCGCCCAAGAGTCCGGCTGGTTTTTCACCCATCTTAAAATTGGCGACCGCATTCGCAAAGGCGATTCCATTGGAACATGGACCACCTCACAACTTCGCAGCCGGGAAATGCGCTCGCAATTCGCGGGCACGGTGATCGGTTTGCGCACGCTCCCGCGAGTGCCATCGGGCGAAGGTTTGCTGATCGTGTCACGCTGATTTTGATGGCGGACGCGGCTGTCATTGGAGATTTCGAACGATTTGTGCCTCTTGCGCCTCTTCGCGGCCATCCTCCTCCTGCGGAATACCACAGATTGGCCGCAAAAAGGCGCAAGAGGCACAACAAGGCATGGCACGATGAAATCCATGCGTGTAGCCCCCCATTGGGCACTTTCAATCCATGCCACAGCGTGGCATCTTGTGGCTGTGGCGGTGACTCAATGAACACCTGGTTCCTCCTTTCCATGGCGCATGCCTGGCGGAGCCGTGTGGCATGGCGGATCCGATGGCTTTCTGCGCTGAACGTCCTGGCGCTCTATGCGGTATGGGGAACGATGGCGTTGGTGGAAGACTGGTCGCATCATAGTGTGCTGCCGTGGATTTTTCTCGTGTCGCTGGCTTCGGTGATCATTCTGCCGTTTTGCATCATCGCCAATCTTGTCGGGAAACACGCGGCAAGTTTCTCCGGGATGGAAAAGCGCGCGGCCATGGACGGGTGCCTCTTCTCAATGCCACAACGGCGGGTGCTCATCTTCGCGTCCTGGGTTCTTGCCGGTGCGGTCCCATGGTTTTCCGTGCTGGCCATTCATCTTCCCCTCATCCCCGGGCTGGCGCTGCTTTCGATCACGACGATCCCGGAGGGGTTCGCGTGCGCGGCCTGGCTGGGCGCCATGGTGTTTTATTTCACCACGTGGTCCCTGCTTTTCGCGCGCGTGTATCCGCTGAGGTACACGTTTACCATTTCCGAACAATCCGCCCTGGGCAAGATCAGGAAGGTTTTCGGTTTTCTGAAAGATGTATTGATCGAAGCTTTCCAAGTCATTTTCTGCGTTTTGATTTTAATTCCCCCTGCGGTTCTTCCCTTCATCGTCGGAATCACTGGTTTCGGCTTGAAGGATTCATTCCTGATCGGAGCGGGAATGGCGCTGGCACTCACGATCCTCGCATTTTTTCTGGCCTCACTGGGCTTGTCCCGCGGCCACGCGCAGTCCTCGCCCGAGGCCACACCAACGAAAGCAGTCCGCAGGCGGACTCGATGGCGATGGGTCTCTTCGTTAACAAAACGGCTTCTCACCAATCACCCTCTCGTATGGCTGGGGCTTACTCGATCGTGGGGAAAGTTCGGGCCGCTTCGCGCGTTGGCGACGCGCGGGGCGGATGTTGATCCCGGCTTGCGGGCGCTTCCGATCATGCCTTCACAAGTGGTGGCAAGTGAGACCATTCTTCTCCTCATTCGAACCCTGCTCATCGTGATCGGGGGCGCCGTGCCCGGCTGCTTCGCTTCCTGCTTTGTCACCGAAAAGTTGTTGTTCTGGAAGTGCTGGCTGGCGGGACTGCTGCTTCTTTCGTTCCTTCCCTTGACGGTGCTTGCGACGGAGATTTTCATCGTCAGCCCGGGCCGCTGGATGATCCGGATCGGGTTGTTCGCGGTGGTCATCGGGGCTTTTGTCACGGGAGTGCCGCTGCTGGACCGGTTTGACGACATGCGACTCGGCGTGATGATCTTTGTATTTCGCGTGGGATTCATCCAGGTGCTGATCCTGATCGGTTTGGTCGTTCTGATGTTTCGCGTTCTAAAACCCGGGGCAACCGAGGAGCCTGCGGCGGCGGCGCCCGGACTTTCGTTGGACGATGTGGCGACGATCGGAGGACGGAGTTCAGCCCGCATCGGATTCTTCGGTTGGCTGCTTCGAGCGATGGGGGTGATCCTGTGTCTTCTGGTTGTGGCGAGCTTTGTCGAGCGATGGTGTTTGGACTCGCAGATCGCGGGCGCAGAGCGCGAGTGGCGGCGGCGTGGGTGGCCACCCACCCCGGAGGAACTTTGCCGGTGGCGTCCAACCCCTCCGGACAACGAAAACGCCGCGATCGCTTTCCGCCGTGCCGCCCATTTTGCTTATCGAGTCCCTCTCCCAGGGGAATCTTCCGTTCCTTTCACACAGGGGGGGTCCTGTGCCGTGACCAACATCACAGCTGCCGACTATTTGAAAATCCGCGAGCCTTTGTTGAAGAACAACCAGGAGGCACTTCGCCTTGCAGCAATCGCCTCCCGTCTGACAAAAACGCGCGCGTCCCCAATGGATCCAACACGATGGCGCTCGGAGACTCAAAATTTTCGGCCGATTCAGCCGTTGCAAGAAGTCTTGCGTTCCATCGCCTTCGCCCAAATGGCGGCAGGTTCTCACGAAGAGGCGCTGAACGCCATGAATTCACTCCTGGCGTCATCATGGGCATACGGACCAGATCCGGTGCCACCCTGGTCCACATGGTATTATGTCGCGATTGACCGGAGGATGCATGATGCGGGAACGATGCTTTCAAGGGATTCACTGACCAGCTCCGAGTTGGATCGCCTCCGCTTGATGGTTGCCTCCTGCGACGTGGATTTAGGATTGGAGGAAGCCTTGCTCGGCAGGATTGTTTGGACGCGATTCCAGGCAAATGAGGCGCGTCGCTGGGTCGCAGTCTATTGGCAGCCGGGCCCTTCCTCCTTAGTACCCCAAGAGCGCCACGCATCGATCGGTTGGTGTGCCGTGTCCGCCTTCAACCAGGTTAGCGGAAGGACGCAACGTTTTCATCTGGCGCTGCTGGACGCAGGTTTCAGAGTTAATGAAGTCCTCAAGCAAAATCCCGCTTCATGGAAGGAGGGTCTCGACCATCTCGATGTGACCACCTTCACGGACTGGCCACTCTATTTCAGCCCAAACTATCTTTCGTACATCCATCAACATTGGGGAAATGCCCGCACGCGTCACGCTGCATTGCTGACGGCCATTGCGATTGAACGATTCCGTCTTCGTGAACGGCGGTTGCCGGAAAAACTCGAGGAACTCGTTCCCGCCTATCTCGCCCAGGTGCCTCATGATCCCGAGGATGACAAACCTTTGCGCTACCGGAAGCTCAAGCGTGGATATGTCGTGTATGGCCTCGGAGCGGACGGGCAGGACAACGGTGGACTTGAAGAAAATCGGTACGGGGCAAGTAGTGGACCTGACAACAAACCGGATATTACGGTCAAGATTGAGCGTTGAGGAGTTCCCGCGAGGAGTTGCCAAATTCTTGCGAATTCGGCTACACGGCGAAATTCGGGTGCACAAAAAGTTGCATCAGAAAAAACTCTTCGGCACGATCATCTTCTCGAAATCCGCAGCCGCTTTCTTCAAATGCCTTGAGCCGTTCTTCAAAGAGAATGAGCCGTGGCCTGGGAAAAATGCGTCCACTTCCAGTTTGCCCATTTTGATCACGCTGTCCGCGTAATCCCGGAGGTTGCAGTCGTGCGTGGCGATGAGGCTGATGGCGCCGCCCTCAAACACGGCGTCACCGGTGAATGCAACTTTCAATCCATCAATTTCCCCGGTGAAACAGAGATGACCCGCAGCCTGGCTCGGCGTGTCGAGCACCTTCAATGTCCAGCGTCCAACCTTGATCACATCGCCCTCGCCCACCCGACGATCCACGGGACATGCGGGAAAACGGTAATCGGCCGGGTAACCTCCATTCTTCCGCGCGAGGTCGAGCGAGATGGCTTTCTCATCGCCATTCACAATCGCGTCCGCCGCGCCGTGGGCGCAAATGACCTTTACGCCGGGAATTTTCCTCCACCCCGCCGCGCCGCCCGCGTGGTCGGCGTGGTAATGTGTAATCAACACATAACGCAGCTTTGAAAAATCATGGCCATCCTGGATGACGTTTTTTCGAATCGCATCGGGATCACGTCCGCCGCCGGCGTCAATCAGCGCCGCCTCATCCCCGCCGTCCACCCAGTACACGTGGCAGTCATAGTCGTCGCTCAGTCCAAATCCATAGGCGCCGCTGCCAACGAGCGAGATGGAAGGAGTCAATTTCATGCAGTCATTCCAGCAGATTTTGTTCCGCACACCAATCCCATTACGATGAAAAAGAGCATGCTCATTTCGTCATGGAGAGTCGTGTTGCTCATGCCCACGAGAACAATCACGAGCCAGACGCCTGCGCCCGCGTAGAACCAAAGTCGATCACCACAGGCCCTGCTTCGCCAGACCATTCCTCCCAAGGCCGCCACCATTCCCACCAGGGCAATCGCACCCGGAAAACCCATCTGTCCCAATGCCGTGAAAAAAACGTTGTGCGCATGGTCGATGGAAAACACCTCAAGCGTGTCGCCCCGGAGATGAAGATTTTTAAAATTCTTCAAGCCGACACCCGTCCATGGTCGTTTCTCAGCCATATCCACCGCCGCCTGCCACATGCCGACACGACTATTGTATGATCCGCGAAAAAACACACGCCCTCTTACGACTGAACTGCCCGCGATCGCAGTCAGTGCCAGTGCCACCCCACCGGCCAGCACCCATATCATCCACCGCGGCGGCTTGTTGCACCAGAGAATCCAACAACCGACCAGCGCAACGACCACGATTGCGGTGCGGGCCGTCGTCCCCAGCAGGGCAAGGCCGATGACGATCACACAAATGCGCCCCGCCCACGGGCGAACGAACGCGCGCGCGTCCAGCGTCGATACCACGGCGAGCAGAGTCGCCATCGCAAGGTAGATGCCGCTCTGGTTGAAGTGCCCCACTGAGCGAAGCTGGATATGCCTGTACCAGATTTCATTCAGAGGCCTCGTGTGAATGGCCCTGAGCGCGAAATCGTACAGCCCCACCCCGGAGGCAATTGCAGCTGAAATCACCATGTGCCGCAGCAAACCCAGCCGCGCGCGTTCATCAAGGGCCTGAGAGCCGACAATCCATAGAAACATGCCCCCGCGAGCCATGTCCCAGACACCTTCCCAGCTCTTGTACGGTTCGATGGCAAAACATGAGGACCAGATGCCGGCCAGCAGCCAGGCAAGGACAAACCATCCCACGCGTCCCACGCACGGCATCCGCCGCTCCGCGATGCAGCGCGCAATCCATGCCGCAACCAGAATGCCCCAGAGCACATTCTTCGGTGCTTCGATCAGGGGCAGTGTGTAGATCAGGAGAATGAGGAGCCGTGACTCCCAAAGCCGCAGCACCTTCGCGATGTCGGTTTTCACTTCGCCTCCCTATTTGGAAAGAGCACGCCGATCAAAAACCAGAACAGCTCCGCGTTGCTTGACATCCAGAGGTCATCCGTCAGATTCCTGACGCTAAACGCTACAAGCAGGGCGAAGCCAATCCTCACCGCCCAACCGCCGCCCCGCGCTTTCCAAAAACGTGACGCGTACGCTGCAAGCGCCGCCACCCACAACGCCAGCCCGGGGAATCCCACTTCAAGCGCCACATTCACAAATGTGTTGTGTGACTGCTGGTACATGCTGTGCCAGTAGCTCTTTTCCACCGCCTGCTTGCCAAACCCAATGCCGCTCACGGGGTTTTTGAGCAGAAGCGGCCCGACATCCTTCCAAATTTGCACCCGCCCGCTGTTTTCACTGTCATAATCGCGCTGAAACCAGTGGGGACGAACCTGATAGGCGGCGGCGACCATGACCAAAGTTCCCACAAAATAGGCGATCCAGACGCGCTTTCCCATCCACGCCGCAATCAGGAAAAACTCCACATAGAGCGCCAGCCAGGTCCCACGGCGCTTGTTCAGAAAAATCAGGTACAAGAGCACCAGCAAGAGCGCCCACCGCAGCCATCCCTGCCATCCCACTTTCCGCTCGAGCACAAGCAACACCAATCCCGGCGTCAAAAGGAGAAGCACGTAGGAGAGGAAAATATTATCCCGGGAAA
>JAHFSY010000070.1 GCA_023269615.1 Verrucomicrobiota bacterium | reverse complement strand
AAGGCTTGACCGGGCTGGGCGAGCCTTATGCGGGCGTCAACATGCCGACTGTCTGCAAGGAGGCGATCCGGTTGCTGAAGCCCCAGATGCTGGGTGCGGACCTGGCGGAGCGGGATGCGCACATGACGAAGATGCGCGGGATTTGCGAATACTTCGATCATCGCGGGATGATCCATTGCCTGTTGGGTGCGGTGGAGTGGGCGCTGTGCGATCTTGCCGCGCAGCACGCAAAAATGCCGTTGCACCGTTTTCTCAACAGCCAGTCAAAGAATTCCGTGGAATTGTATGCCAGCACGGGTTCGACGGAGTGGTCGCATGCGGACGTGATCAAAGACCTGGAATCGTGCTTCGAGCGGGGATTTCGCGCCGCCAAGATTCGCGTGGGTTGTTGCATCGAGTCGCTCGACCAGGCCATCGCGCGCTCCTTTGCCGTGGCAAAGGGGAGGCCCCGGGACATGAGGCTTGGAGTGGACGCAGGAATGCAGGTTTTTCACGGGGCAAAATGCTGGGGGCTGGAATCCGCGTCAAAGCTGGCGCGCGCGCTGGGCGAAACCGATGTTTTCTTTCTCGAGGATCCTTTGCTTATTCATGACATTGAAGGCTACAAGGCGCTCCGCCAGTTAAAATGTGTTCCAATCGCCGGCGGGGAGATGTTCGCCGAGGTTGCGCCTTTCCAACGGTACATCGAGGAAGGCGCATGGGATGTGGCCCAGCCGGATGCGTGCGTTCTCTCAGGTCCGGCCGCCTGCCTCGAGGTGGGGCGTTGCGCGCAAAAGCATCGGGTGAGCGTGGTCATGCACGGATGGGCGGGGCCGGTCGCCCAGATGCAAAACATCCACGCCGCGCTCGCCATGCCGTCATGCAACCTCGTGGAGTTCGCGCCTTTCCTGAACCCGCTCATGGAGGAAATGCTCGCGCCAGTCTGGAAATTTGATGAAGGACATTTTCAAGCGCCGACGATTCCGGGAATGGGACTCGCCTTGCCACCAGACATCGAGCGCCGCTACCCGTATCAGGATTCAGCCGTCAGGCTCATCGCGTAAAAAAATATTTTCCGTTCAATCCACGAACACCCCGCGCGCGGAGGCTGCGGTTTGCAGGCGGTCGGCTGGATTCTTGGCGATCATCGCCATCACCAGGGTCTCAAGGTCCTCGGCTATGTCCGGGTTGTGCTGGCGAAGCGGGACGGGTTCCTGGAACACCACCTTTTCGATCCATTCGTGCACGTTTTCCGCATCGAACGGGAGCTTGCCGCAGAGCAGCTCGTAAAAGATGACACCGATGGAATAGAGGTCGGTGCGACGGTCAATGTTGCCGCCCTGAAATTGCTCGGGCGCCATGTAATGGATCGAGCCCACCACGGTGTTGTCCTCATCCACGGCCTGCTTCAAGTCGGTGCGAAGAATGCGGCAGAGTCCGAAGTCGAAGACTTTCACCCAGTAGCGGTTCGTGGTCACTGAATGGCTGACCATGATGTTCTTGGGTTGCATGTCGCCATGGATCAGGTTGTTGCGATGCGCCGTGTCGAGCGCCTCAAGAAGCTGGCAGGCGATGGACTGAAACGCGTGGTCGTGCAACGAGTGGGCGAGAATCAACTGGTCCAGCGTGCACCCATCGAGGAATTCCATGACGATGAAAGGGTGATCCTGATAATGGCCGAAGTCGTGGATGGTCACGATGTTTTGGTGATTCACCTGCGAGGTATGGATGGCTTCCTCAAAAAATTGTTTCTCGATCTGTTTGTCGGACTGGTGTTCCTCGCGAACGAATTTGACGGCCACCGGGCGATGCAGGCGGATATCCTGGGCGCCGTAAACGACTCCCAGCCCACCCTGTCCCACGCAGGACATGATCTGGTAGCGGTTGTCTATCAATGTGCCTGGATCCAGCGTCGCCATAAAAGTGGGTGGGAACGGCTTTCGTAGAGAAAAATCCCTCCAGCCGCAAATGTTAAATCATGTAAGTTATGGCTCAAAGGATCGTGGTTGCAATTGCAGGGCGCTTGGAGTAATTCGCTCGCTGGTTCAAGTCCATGAGGGATTGGGCCTTTGTTTGGTTTCACGTTGAATTATTTCCCATGAAAATCACCGACGTTAAAACGATTTTGCTCACCGGTCCCTGCACCAATGATCGCTTTCTTCGTGAGGCGCGCGGCATCCGCAGCGCATCATTCATCGAAATTCACACGGACGTGAAGGTGGTTGGGATTGGCGAGACGTACGGCGGCTACTCATTTCCCGAGGTGATCCCGGTGATCGTGGATTTTTACAGGCCGATCCTCATCGGTCAGAACGTGGACGACATTGATGTGCTGTGGGAGCGCATGTACCACTGCGGAAATTTCTGGGGGCGCGTGGGGCTGGGGCCCATCGTGATCAACGGCATCGAGGCGGCGTTGTGGGACCTGAAGGGAAAGCTCGAGAAGAAACCGGTTTACGAGCTGCTCGGCGGATGCAAGCACAAGAAACTTCCTTGCTATGCCACGGGTGGGCCGAGCAATTATCCAAAGAGCAAGCTGGCGGAGAAGGTGGACTATTATCTTGGCCTGGGTTTCAGGGGATTCAAGGTTGGAGCCGGCAGCTTCGAGGCGGGGAAGGACTGGCAGACGCCGGACGGCCCCGACGCCATCGCGGAATTCGAGGGCGACAAGACCGCTTTCCTCCGAAAACATGTCGGCCCCGATGTGCACATCCTCATGGACGGCCACATGGGCAACAGCCCGATCACCCCGTGGGACGTGAACACGGCGAAGAAGGTGATGAAGGCGGTGGAGCCGTACAACCTTTTCCTTTACGAAGAGCCGCTGCATTACACGGACCCATGGGGTTATGCAGAACTGGCACGGAGCACCGATGTGCCGATCGCGGGTGGGGAATGTCTCACGGCCATGTACGAGTGGAAGGTTTTCGTCGAGCAGGATTGTTTTGACATCGGCCAGCCCGACGCGTCGTTCACCGGCGGGTTGCGCGAGTTCATGCGGGTTGCGGAATTGCTGGAGAAACGTGGGCGGAAGGTTGCCACACACGCCTGGGGCGCCGGGGGATCACTCATGCAGAACATCCATTGTGGTTTCGCTGCGCCCAACACCTGCATTCTCGAAATCGCACCCGATTACGCCGGCCTGCACAGCGAGGTCATCGGTGATTCGCTCCAGATGAAGGACGGCTTCATCCTGCCGCCGCAGGCACCTGGGCTTGGCATCCAGCTTACCGACGCGATCAAGAACAAATACCCGTTTGTGCCGGGTAGCGGCGAATTCAACTCGGTTCCGGGAAAAATCCTGAGCACCTGAATGAAATTCGACATACTGTCCCACGGGTTTGTCACCAGGAGGAAGCCCGGTACCCGCACGGCGGTGGCCGCCGGTTCGCGTGCCGTGGTTGCGCGCAACGGCGACCTTGTCTGCACCTACATGGTGCAGGAAAAACTGGGCACGAACGACTTCATCATGATGAGTTCGCGCTCGCGTGACGGCGGGACCACGTGGAAGGACCAGGGCGGAATCTGGCCCCATCTCGAAAACAAGATGGCAATCTTCGGGTCCATCAGCCGCGCGCCGAACGGTGATTTCATGATTTTTGGATCACAAAACAAGATTGGAACACCCGGCGAATCTTTCTGGTGCGAGGAAACGCAGGGTCTGATGCAAAACGAGTTGATCTGGGCGCGTTCGCGCGACGATGGAAACACATGGAGCGATCCAACCGTGATCCCCATGCCCATTCCCGGCTCGGCCGAGGCGCCTGGCGCGATGTGCGTGACGCGCAAGGGACGATGGATCTGCTGCTACGCGCCGTACAACACGTTTGACCGAAAGCTCGTCGTGGACCGCAACCAGGTCGTCGCGGTGCGCAGTGATGACGAGGGGAAGACGTGGAGGCACAACTCGATGATCCGTTACGACAATCCGCATTCCACCGGCGCGGAGGCATGGGTGATCGAGCTTGCCGACGGACGCCTGCTTGGCACGACCTGGCACTTGAACCAGAAGGATGGCAGCGATCATCCCAACGCGTATGCGATTTCGACGGATGGCGGTGAGAGTTGGAAGCCGACGCGTTCCACAGGGATCATGGGTCAATCCACGGGCCTCGCTGCGCTTCCCGATGGGCGCGCGCTTTTTATTTACAACCAGCGCAAGCATGGAGAGCCCGGCGTGTGGCTGGCTGTGGTGAAACCGACCGAGACGGATTTTGGCGTTGAGGCCAACGAGATCATCTGGCGCGCGCAAGTCAAAACACAGAGCGGCAGTTCGGGCGACCACGGCCTCTGGATGGATTATTCATTTGGCGAGCCATCCGTCCTGCTCTTGACGGATGGCACGTTGTTGGTCACCTTGTGGTGCATTCAGCCCGAGGGAAGCGGCATCCAGTATGTAAAGCTCCGGATGAAGGGTTGATCCAACACGCAAACGATTATGATGAACATTCTCATTGGCGAAAACATCCATCAACCGGGCTACGATGCGCTGATGAAGCGCAAGGACGTGCAGGTGGACAGGACGCGGAGCCTTGACGATTTCTACGAGGTTCCCAAGGAACTGCTGCGCGGCAAGGAGATTCTTTTTGGCAGCTGTCCGCCCAAAAATTTTTCCGACATGGACGCGGTGAAGTTCATCCAGATCGGTTCCGCGGGATATTCGCAGCTTTACGGGCTGGACCTGGTGAAGAAGGGGGTCCGCTGCTGCAACGGGCTGGGGAATTTTGACGTGCCGATCGCCGAGTGGAACATTGCGATGATGATCAACGCGAGGCGCGACCTGCGCCAGATGATCCGCAACCAGGAGAAGGGTGTGTGGGACCGCAGCGCCCGGTTTCAGAGCGAAATCCGCGGCTCCGTCGTGGGACTGTGGGGCTACGGCGGGATCGGGCGCGAAACCGCACGCCTCGCAAAGGCGATGGGACTCAAGGTTCACGTGCTGTCACGTTCCGGTGTCAAATCCCGCAGCGCGAGCAAGTATTGCGTGCCGGGGACGGGCGATCCCGAGGGCAAACTGCCGGATCGTGTGTTTGGGCCGGACCAGACGGGGGAATTTTTGAAAGGACTCGATTTCCTGGTCCTTTCGATGCCACAGACGAAGACCACCGAGGGGATCGTGGGCGAGCGCGAACTCAGGGCCCTGCCGAAGCACGCGCATGTGTTGAACCCGGCGCGAGGGCCCCTGATCCAGGAGGCTGCGCTCCTGAAGGCATTGAAAGAGGGATGGATCGCCGGGGCGGCGCTTGACACGCATTATCGTTACCCGATGCCTCCCGATCATCCGTTGTGGTCGTTTCCCAACGTGATCATGACACCCCACATATCGGGATCAGGCGAGTCGCCCTATTACCTGGAGCGGATTTGGGACATCTTCCTGCAGAATCTGGATCGTTATGCCACTGGAAAACCGCTCCTCAACGAGCTGACCGCCGACCAGCTTAACGGCAATTGAAAATGTTTCTCATGCCAGCATGAAATCCATCTTCCATCTTCTTGCACTCCTCCTGGTTGCAGCTTCAATTTCTGCCAAAGGCAATGATATGAAAACTTCATCTTCGGACAAACCTGCCGTGAACAGCCAGACAGCGACCTTTGGGGGCGGATGCTTCTGGTGCATCGAGGCCTTTATTGAAATCCAGGAGGGGGTCGAGTCCGTCACGTCAGGATTTGCGGGAGGAAAAACTGCCAATCCGAGCTATGAGGACGTTTGCGGGGGGCAGACAGGGCACGCCGAGGTGGTCCAGGTGAAATTTGATCCATCGAAGATCACATACGAGCAGCTGCTCGACATCTTCTGGAGAGTCCATGATCCGACGACGTTGAACCGTCAGGGAGCCGACACGGGGACGCAGTACCGTTCGATCATCCTGTATCATGATGAAGCGCAGAAGCTGGCTGCGGAGAAATCCAAAAAGGAGGCGGCCTCCCGTTTCCAGGGTCCGATCGTGACAGAGATCGTGCCATTGACGGCTTTTTATTCCGCCGATAAATCCCATCAGGATTATTTCCGCAACAACCCGAACGCACGTTACTGTCGCATGGTGATTGCGCCGAAGGTGGAAAAGCTAAAGAAGCACTGAGGATGGAAAACTTCCCGCTTGCCGTCAGGCTTTCATGGCCTATAGCTTAGAGCGCGTTTCCCGCGGGTGTGGTTCAATGGTAGAATGCGGGCTTCCCAAGCCTGAGACGAGGGTTCGATTCCCTTCACCCGCTCCATTTTATTGTTCATAGCGGAAATATCTTATTGTGGGTCTTAGTGGTTAAAAAGACAAGCAAAGGAGAAACGGTATTCGGTTGCGTTTCGCGTCGTTTACGGTAGTTTACTGATGTTCCCCTGCGATACCCCCCCCCATGGCCTTCATCTTCCAAAAACGCGGAAAACCGTCCTGGTACATCGGATATTCCATCCGTGGCCGTCGTCTCCAGAAGTCGCTCAAGACCCCCATCAAGCGCGAGGCGCAGAAGTCTCTGAACGAATTTCTTGAACTGGAGCGCGCGCGGCGCCAGGGCTCTTTGACAGAAGAGTATTTCCTACGCGTCACTTCCCGAGGCACGGAGCGACCCCAGGCGCGTGGCTACATGGAAGGGTGGTTGGACGAGATCAAAAAAACTGGCACCACAAAGACCCACGAGACCTACCGAGCGACTATCAACGATTTTTTGCTCTACCTCGACGAGAAGCGTGAGGGGAATCTGGACCTTCGGGAAGTCACTGCGGAAACCGTCCATGCGTACTTGGTCCACGCAAAGGGCGTAGGACGGAGTGCACGGACCGTCAACAATCGCCTGAAAATCCTCAGAATTCCGTTCAAGCGAGCGATGGATGCTGGTCACCTTGACCGCAACCCAGCCGTGATGACCAAACCGTTCAAGTTGAAAAACGAGGGTGTCCGCAACGCCTTCACGCTCGCTGAGATCGAAGCGGTTTTGGAAAAGGCCACTCCGCCATGGAGATGGTTCATTATTTGCGGTTTGTACTGCGGGCAGCGACTTGGGGACATTGTCAACTTGCGATGGAATCAAATCGACACAGAGAAACGGGTGATCCGCTTTCTTCAGGGCAAAACAGGAAATCGTACGGAAGTCCCTATTGTTCAATCCCTGCTCGATGCAATCGCTGAATTGTCGACGCCAACAAAATCCGATGACTTTGTTTGGCCAGATTATGCAGAGCTATATCGTGAAACTGGCGCAACCCGGCTCTCGAAACAGTTTCACGCCATTTTGGTTGATTGCGCTTTGGCGGAGCCGTGGCAGGATTTGGGCGGCGAGGGAAAGCACAGTCGCAAACTGAACCGCCTGAGCTTCCATTCTTTACGCCACTCTTTCGTATCTTTGCTCAAATCGGCAGGTGCAAGTGAAGCGGTGGCGATGGCGCTTGCCGGGCACTCAACGAAAGCAATTTCACAGGTTTACACACACCTTGGCGCGGAGACCCTGCGGCCTTGGATGGAGAAGCTGCCTACCTTGGCTAAAAAAGCGTGATGCCTCGGGCGCAAGTTTTGCTATGAAGAGCTCTGACAACATCGAGCCGGTCATTTCACGGGTGGTGGCGCGGCGCGCTGATGCCGCAACACGCAATAGGCTATGGGCGGAGGGAAAATATTGTTTTTTGAGTAAACCACTACCCTCAGTGAATATCTGGTCATCTCCCCCGCCGAAGCCGAAGGGTAAGAGACTCATGAAGCCCGCTTGGTCTCGTAATCAGCGCAAGGAACTCACTGCATACGTCCGGCACTTGGCCCAACGTCCAGACTCTCTTTCAGATTATCGTCTGCTTTTGCGCCCCGCTCTTTGGCAGGCTTTATCGCATACGAACAACCGCGCTACAACTCTGTGGAAAAAGGCACAACGAGCCAAAGGTAGGGAGAAGTTGAAATTGCTGAAGGATCTCGCCATGGAATATGAGGCTTTGGCGGCTCTGGAGTACAGGCGCCCCGCTTCGCGTGCAAAGGAGATGAGAACACGGAGATACCTCAAAAAAGTAGCTCATGCCAGAATTCAGCGTCAGAGCCACGATCGCAAAACCATGGGCCAGAAGAAGCGGCGAACAAGTTTTGACGCTCAAGTCGATCGCGAAATTGCTCAGATCCTTTTTGAGATCCTCGACGAGTCTTTTAAAATGCCAACCAGTGCCGGGCGACTTTGTAGTGCCTCGATCCCGAAAGAGCCGAAAGACTGGTGGCGGGTGTTGGATGACCGGATTCCAGGCGGCGTGGAACGCCTTAGCATCCCTGCCCTGACCAAGCGATTTCAGCGTCTGGCGAAGGCGTCTCGAGTGTAGCCAGTCAGAAGTTGTCCAATCGGTGGGTTTGTTGTGTAGGAATCCGTGCGATAGCTTGGGTTCATGACAAGCAAGCACCGTTCACTCACGAAGCAACACGAGAATGTCGTTGCCTCGTTCCAACAGACTCAAGCTGCGCTCAATTCCGGGGTGCGACGGCTTCGCGGGGCGGCATGGGCCCGGGAGCTTGGTGTGTCCCGCGTCACGTTCTGGTCTTGGATCGCCCATCGAGGCTTGAAAGCATCACGCGTCGGGCGACTCACTTTTGTTGACGAGCGCGATCTCAACTATTTTCTGGCGCGGCACACGATCGCCCATCCCAAGACCTGAACCTAATAAGGCGACTTCGCTTCCTGTCCGGGTCGAAACTACGAGTTACGCAACCAGCACAAAGAAGGTGAACACATGAAACCAATTACGACTTTATTACGATGGGGGAAAGGAGTTCTGCGAACATCCCCTCCGGCGAACCGAGGTGATCCGAGCGAGAATTCGGATACCCAAGTCGTTAGGGTCCCGTTGCTGGTGATGGGCGACACCAAAAAGCTGCAGAACGGGAGACGCTCATGAACGGGTACGTCAAATTGTTTGGATCCATCATCGCCTCGACGGTCTGGCGTGAATCTAAGGCCGTGAAGATCCTCTGGATAACCATGCTGGTGATGAAGAACGAGTTCGATCTGGTTGAGGCATCGATTCCAGGGTTGGCTGATATGGCGAGGCTCACGGTTGACGAAACCAAGGAAGCACTGAAAGTTCTCGAAGCTCCAGACACGTACAGCCGCACGCAGGATTACGAGGGGCGCAGGATCGAGAAGGTTGAAGGCGGGTGGCGGATTTTGAATGGGGAGAAGTACCGGCGGATGCTTGATCCTGAACACCAAAGGCAGCTTACAGCAAAACGTGTTCAGAGGTATCGCGCGCGGAAGCGCGGCAAAACGGAGGATGTAACGTTAGCTGTAACGGAGGTAACGCAAGGTAACGCTCCGTTACGACAGGCAGAGGCAAAGACAGAGGCAGAGGCATTTTCAAATACGGGGGCACGCTCACCCCATCATGCCCGAGCTGGCAGCCAAAAAGACCCGGATGCGGAGAGCGTTCTCGACTTCCTCAACAAGGAGGCAAATCGGATGTTTCGTCCGGTGGACGACAATCTGCGGTTGATCCGCGCTCGATTGAAGGAAGGGGTGACGGTGGAGCAGTGCAAGGCGGTCATCAAGATGAAGGTCAAGGAATGGGTTACCAAATCCGACATGACACAATATCTGCGACCGGAAACGCTTTTTAACCCTACGAAGTTCGAGGGCTACCTCGGGCAGATCGGTGGGAATAGCGACGGTAAACTTCAACCCACGGGCATTTTTGCAAAATTATGACAACACTTCCTATCAACATGGATCCTGTAGAAGCTGGTATCATCGGCCCTATCCTTCGCTGTGAGGGTGTCGAAGACGCCGTATCGCGTCTGGAGGCGCTTGGCTTTACGGCTGTCCATCTCCCTTCGAGAGCCTGTCGGGCGGTCTGGAATCAGTACCGTGCCTTATCGGAGCAAGGAGGATTTACGGTTGAGCGGCTGATGTCATGGGGAAACCGTGCCGATGAGCTCGGCGAGACACAGGAGGAACGTTCGGTGTGGATGGCGCAGGTTCAACCGATGGGGTTGGCGGCCACCATGCACCTGAACGGAGCGGAGCTGATTGAGAGGGCGCTACTGGAGGAAGCGAAGGAGGGGGTCGATCTCGCGGCACGAAACTCTGTTTCTTCGTCTGAGATGTGTGATTCCGTGGAGAATAAAATCGCCATCATCAGAGCCAAAGCCGCAAACGGGTCCGAGAATGAGAAAGAAGCCGCAATCGGAGAACTTGTGGAGGAGATTGAGGCAGCCGAGCGCGGCGAACCTCTCCCCCTTTCACACGTTCCGACATGGGACCAGGCCTTGAGCGGACTCCACAAGGCTCAGTTGATCGTGCTGGCTGGCCGTCCCGGAGGCGGTAAGACCTCGCTCGCTGAGGAGATGATTGACGCCAAGGTGCAGCGAGGTGAGGATGTACTTTACATCCAACGGGAGCTTTCCCGAACGCGGGCCGTAGGCCGCTTGGCATGCCGCCGGGCCCAGGTGCCGTGGTCAGCCTTCGAGAACCGGACCGCGTCTGCGGAGCAGCTTTCACGGGTGAAACGCGCGGTGTTGGAGTACCTGAAGTGGCCCCTCCATTTGATGACCGTGGGAGGTTGCGGTGCAACGACCATCGCGAGCGCAATCCGCCATCATGTCCGCGAACATGATGCCCGACTCGTAGTATTGGATTACTTACAACTCCTCCCCGTCCCTCGCGGTATGGAGCGGCGCAACGTGATCGCGGATATGTGCATCGCACTCAAGCAGGCGGCAAATTCAAGCGGTTGCACGATTATCGCCATTGCCCAGCTCGGGAGGGCGAAGGATGACACGCGGGGAAAGCCGACTTTTGCGGACCTCAAAGAATCGGGGGACATCGAGCAGGCTGCTGACGTGATTCTGGCACTCTGGTCTTCGGAAGACCGTGAGGATCGGATGCAATACCCGGTTAACTGGAGTATCTTGAAAAACAGGAACGGTGGCTTGGGCACCCGGTCCATGATGTTTGATGGGCCATCCATGACTTTCCTTGGTGAGACCTCGGAGAGGGGAGACGAGTCGTAATTCCATCATCCTCACAGGGCCCGGACGATCAGACGGAGGACGGTGACGATAGGATGATGATGGTTGACGCCATTTGACGACGATTGGTCGTTTGGAGACGAGAGGTGTCATTGCCAGCGGCTCACACCCCTGGAGCGCCGACCCTCTTCAACACACCTGCTCGGCAGTAGTTCGGCGCGAGCGCGTCGCAATGGGATTGACCTATATCGCGCGCTATAGTAACTGAACTACATGAAAATGGTGCATCTATCGGAGAAAGAGCGTGAGAAGGTTGGGAAGCGCCTGGCTCACTTGATCCGTCGAGGGGTGAAGAAGTGCGACGTGGCCCGTGAGCTGGACATGCCCTGGCAGTTAATTCACGCGGTCGCGGCGCGAAAGCGCCTGCCCCATCCGCTCACTTGTTTGGTTTTGACCCCGTGGCTGGACGCGAAGGAAAAGGAGCTGGGGGTTTAGCTGTCTGCCTTCATAGGCGTGTGTCAGTAGTGGTATATACAAATGAGCGCAATTTTGCAGTTGACTTGGAATATCGTATGCAATATAGTAGGCAATCTAATACAACAATGGCCGCGAAAGCGGCCAAAACCAAAGAAAGCACGAAATATGAATACGATAGCACCAAAAGATGTAGTACCCCCCATGCCGGTGACCCCTCCTGGGGCGCTTACGGACATCGATAAGGCGGTTCAGGCGGTGAAGGAATCCAAAGCGAGGGCGAAGCAGGTCAGGGCGAAGCCTGCCAAGGAATCGGAACCTGCGAAGACGGAAGTGGAAGCGAAAGCCGCTACCACGACTCCGCTCAAAGTGTTTCGCGGGGAGGACATCAACGAGTCCCCCGTGCTTCCACGGATCGAGACAGGCGACCTGATCGTGAACGCCGCAACGCTGACGCAGGCACTTCGCCAAGTGGCGGGCGTGGTGAACAACACGAGTTCGTTACCCATCCTGACGCAGACGCGGATCACAGTGGATGGTGACAAGATCACGTTGATGGGCACGGATCTGGACACCTTCATCGAGGTCAACCTGAAAGCCCTTCACGGCGCATCAAAGCTGAAGATCGACTGCTGCGTGGATGTGAAGCGCATGATCCATGCCGTCTCCGAGTCACAGATCAGTTATCTCAAGGAGAAGCTGGTGGTGTTCGGTTCCGATAACGCGAAGGTGTGGTTCGGAGTGAAGCGTGAGATCACGCTACTCACGATGGAGTCAAAGGATTTCCCGCCCACGCCCGACCTGAGCAAGAACGCGAAGCTGACGAAGGGGACATTCAGGGACCCCGCGAAATTCGCGAAGGCGCTGACCCCGGCGGCGAGCGAGGATGAGAGCCGCTACATCCTGCAGGGGGTGTTCGTCACGCCAGAAGCCTTGGCTGCGACGGATGGACGGCGCCTCCACACGGTCGGGGCTGAGAATTGCTCGGCCAAACTCGTGATGGAAAAGGTCGGCAAGGACGGCGGAGGCATCATCATGCCCACGGCGATGTTCGAGAGAATCGGCAGCTTCGGTGACACTGTGGACTTCGAGGTATTCGGCCGGAAAGTTGCCAAGGCAAAGAAGGGTGATCCGAAAGACCTGAACACCTTGGTCGGCGCGGTTCAGGTCCGAGTAAAAAATCGGTTCACGCCGTCAGTCGAGGAGAGTTCCATCACAATGACGTCGAAGCTGATTGACGGCATCTACCCGAACTACAAGCAGGTGATCCCGCACGAAGCGGCGCAGACCCATGAGGTCAATGCGGGGGCCGTGCTGCGTCACCTGCGGAAGACCGACGTGGTTGAGGGTGATGCGTCCTTGGTAAAGCTGACGATTGAAACGAACCGTCTCACCATATCGGTGAACAACCCTGACATCGGCAAAGCGGATCATCTGGAGCTGCCGGTGAAGGATGGGACGCCGATGGCGATGACGCTGAACAGCCGGTACCTCGCTGATGCGGTGGGCAGCGCACAAACTGAGATCGTGCGATTGGGGTTCGTGGACGCGCTCACGCCCATCGTCGTTGAGGGGTCGGACTCGTGGCTTCGAGGCGTCGTGATGCCTTGCAGGAATTCCTGATCGGGTTGGAGGGGCTGACGCTGCGAGGGCGGCGTCAGCCTTCCACCATTCACACTTGATCAAATGAAAACAAACACGCCTCTGATTTTGGAACTGCCGATGAGCAGGGTGGCGCCGGATCCCGAGCAACCACGGAAGCATTTTGATGTCGAGGAGTTGCGTGGGCTGGCTGATTCGATTGAGAGTCAAGGGTTACTCCAGCCGATTACCGTGCGGACTGTTGGATCGAATGGGTCCACGACGTTCGTAATCATCGCAGGTGAACGCCGTTGGCGCGCGCACGGATTGTTAAAAAAGGAGACGATTCTCGCGATGGTGAAAGATGGTCTGAATGAGGAGCAGCTTCGCAATACCCAAGCGCTCGAAAATCTCGCCAGATCGAACATGCTTCCGACCGAGGAGGCGACTGCCGTCGACCGTGGCATCAGGCAGGGCCAAACTTATGAGGAGCTGGCGAAGTCGTTCGGGCGATCCGCACAGTCGCTGATGGATCTCCACGCGATTCTGGCGCTGCCGGGTCCAGTCTTGAAGCAGGTCGATGACGGCATCTACGCGTTGTCGGTGGCGAAGCTGATCGCGAAGTTCCCCGAACGCTTGTTTCTGGAAGCGTATGAGCGAACAACGGGCATGACTGTGGATCAGGCGAAGAAAGTGCTCCACATCATGGCGATCGAGCACAAGCAGATGGACATCTTCACGCTGTCACCGGAGCAGATCGCGGAACGCAACAACGTGGCGCAGCATCTATGGATTCTGAGGTCAGCCGCGACCACTTTCTTCGGTCACTCCCCTGAATCCCTCGCCCTCGCCCTGAGAGCACCAGACGTGCGGGTGTTGAAGGAGCTTCGCGACGAGGCCGAGGCGCTCCTACAGGCCCTTGCCGCAGTGGCGCCTGCGCCGAAGGCAGTTAAGCCGCAATTCAAGACATACGACATCGGGGCGCTACGCCCGGTCGTTGACGGCTGGTGGAAGGGGAAGCGACTGGCTGATCTGGCGCGTCCCCTCGGGCTCACGCGCCATCAGCTCCTTGGACAGTTTTGGGCGACGGGGCTGATCCCGAGGCCGAAGCCTGGCAAGAGGGCGGAATACGATGCAGCGCTCGCAGCCGCCAATCCTTACCGCAAAAAGACCGATCAAAAAATGAAAGGAACACCATGAACGACCTCACAGCGACGTATTCACCCGAGGATAACAAGTTACGTCTAACCGCATCATCGCGCCTGGATAAGGCCACGTATGACCGGGTCCGGTCTGCGGGATTCATTTGGGCTCCGAAGCAGGGTCTCTTCGTTGCTCCCATGTGGACGCCGTCCCGCGAAGACCTCATGCTCGAGATGTGCGGAGAGATCGGCGACGAGGACCGAACTCTTGTGGAGCGAGCCGGTGAGCGGGCGGATCGTTTCGAGACCTACAGCGAGAAGCGAGCGACCGATGCGGAGCAAGCCAGGAAATCAGTCTCAGCGATCACCGATGGGATACCGTTGGGCCAGCCGATTCTGGTGGGCCATCACAGCGAACGACACGCGCGCAAGGATGCGGAGCGCATTGAGAGTGGTATGCGTCGCGCGGTCGCGATGTGGGAAACATCCCTGTACTGGCAGGACCGGGCCCGGGGCGCGATCCGAGCCGCGAAATACAAGGAATTGCCCAATGTGCGCGCCCGGCGCATCAAGGGGCTCGAAGCTGACAAGAGGAAACAGGAAAAGACCCTCGCTCAAGCCGAACAGCTTCTAAAAGCGTGGCTCGAATGCGGTCAGATGACCGACGCGGAGAAACAAAACGCACGCGCGTCCGAGATTGCCAATTATGATCACGGATACTTTCGGTTTCCGCTGGCGCAATATCCCCGGTCCGCGCCCGCTTCTCAGTACGAGGGCGACATGGGATTGTGGTCAGCCCTTGACGGTGGCATCATCAACGGTGCACAGGCTGTGGAACTCGCTATCCCCGGCAAGCACAAAGTCATTGACTGGTGCAAGAGATGGATAGCCCATCTCGACAACCGGCTCGCGTACGAAAGGGCAATGCTGGAAGCGAGCGGCGGCATCGCAACGGACAAGACCGGGCCTCAGAAGGGGGGCGCATGCCGTTGCTGGGCCTCGCCGAGCGGGGGCTGGTCGTACATCCAGAAGGTCAACAAGGTCTCGGTCACCGTGCTGGACAACTGGGGCAATGGAGGGGGAAACTTCACGCGCACGATCCCGTTCGATAAGCTCAAGGCGGTAATGACTGCCGCCGAGGTTCAGGCCAAGCGCGACACGGGCGCGTTGATCGAAAGCGCTGGCAAGATCGGATTCTTTCTGCGCGATGCCCCCTTGGAAACGCCGCGAGTCCCCAAAGCAACGCCGCTGGCGGCCAAGGAATTCGACGCGATGAAGGATTCTCTCAAGGCCGGTGTGAAAGTGGTCGCCGCGCACCAGCTTTTCCCCACGCCCCCATCACTGGCTCGTCGCATGGTACAAGTCGCGGAGATCGAGACCGGACACACGGTGCTGGAGCCCAGCGCCGGCACCGGGGCAATCCTCACTGCTATTCGTGCCCTGACCATCGGGGCGATCTCGACTGCGGTAGAGATCAACTGCGCCCTCGCCGACCGACTCCGGCTCAGCTTCGACGACGTTCGGCAGGCTGACTTTCTCGAATGCAATGGCGACCTCGGTTCCTTCGACCGCATCCTGATGAATCCCCCTTTTGAGCGGGGCGCAGATATCGAGCACATCACGCACGCGCTGACCATGCTCAAAGGGGGTGGGCGCCTCGTGGCAATTTGTGCCAATGGCCCCCGTCAGCGGGAAAAGCTCATGCCGCTGGCCGACGAGTGGATCGAGCTTGAGCCTGGCATCTTCAAAGATTCAGGCACCATGGTGAGCGCGGTCATGATGGTGGTGGTCGCGTGACGATCCAAGCGATCCGGGATGATCCTCCGCGTAGAGTGTGCTGGACTCCCCACCAGAAGCGCGCGCCCACCAACCCGTGCGGGGGCCGGAACATTTATGAGTAAAGAACCTGAAAAACCTTTCCAACTCTCAGGAGACCCTCCGACCATGACAGCGGAGGAGAAGAAGAGGCTGCGGGAACTGATCCGATCCGGGTTGCGCTGGACCCGTGCGAAGTCGGCGCGCTATGCGACGGCACCGCACGAGTACATCATCTGGCATTGGGAAGACTGCCGTGCGGCTTATGTGGAGATTGCAGCGCTGGTAAGGCGGTACGGGAGGATAGGAATGTGGCGTGGCTACAAGTATCGGTTCCTGGTGCTGGACGGGTGCGCGTATTGGGAGGATCAGCCAGCGATGAACAGGTCGAACGCGCGCAATCTGGAGCACAACGGGCACAACCCGGGGTACCCGTGTCCCGACGCGATGATCGACTACAGCGGGGTGCCTGATGAAGCGCGTTGCGCGCAGGGCGAGAGGCAGGAACAGGACCATCCCGACCCCGAGTACGATCTGGATGAGCCGAGCGAGCCTCGCGATGATGAATGAGGGCTGAAAATGGAGCCCTACGGCTCCGCTGGACGCCAAAACGGGGCTTCCCGGACAGGCTGGGGCTGTGGCGACCAAGAGGAAGGGCTGGGGCCGGGGGGCGCGGAGGGGTAAAAAATGGGACTCCTGGTTCGAGCTGGCGGCGGTGGCATCCGATTTTAGGCGTAGGGTATGGATGATAATACCCCTGTGAAGCGCGCGAAGAGTTCGGCCATTGAATGGAGTCCAAAGCGGCTCGCCTTGGCCGATCTGAAGCCGTACGACAAGAATCCTCGGAAGCCGAAGGATCAAGGGGTCGACGGGTTGGATCAATCGATCGGGAAATTCGGACTCGCTGAGCCCATCATCGTGCACACCGACATGACCGTCATTGGGGGGCATCAGCGTCTCGACATTCTCAAGAAGCGGGGGACAGCAGAAGCCTGGTGTGTCATGCCGAGTCGCCAACTGACGGAGGAGGAGCTATCGGAGCTGAACATCCGGTTGAACCAGAATATTGCCGGGGAATGGGACTGGAAGGTCATCTCGAATCATTTTGATGTGGAACAGCTCGAGGAATTCGGGTTCGACGAGCTGGAGATCGATCTGAACATGGAAATGGAGAAGGAGGTGGCGGAGAGGAGGCGCGCAGCCCAACGAGTTACGGGTGATGTGGGCACGATGAGGCTGGAGCTGCTCTTCGAGAAGAAGGAGCACCAGAAGGTCGTGATGCGGGCGCTGAAGGAGCTGATGTTGAAGCATGGGGTACGGTTGAATGGGGAGGCGCTTCACCTGGAGGCACTTGAGAAGATACGGGCGGAAGAGGAAGAGGCGCGGGCGTGCCAGGCACCGAAAGGACAGGGATGAAAAAGCCACCAATTCCTGACGATTGGGTTCCGACGAGGCTCGTTCTGGCTCATTTGAAGCCTTACGGGAAGAATCCACGGATACCGCGTGCGAAGGGACATGATGATTTGGACCGTTCGATCGCACGATTCGGGTGTGCGGAGCCCATTGTTTGTCAGCCGGACTTTACCGTGATCGGTGGGCACCAGAGGCTTCATGTTCTCACCAAGCGCGGGGTGAAGGAGGCATGGTGTTTCGTGTCGCAGAGGCAGCTCTCGAAGAAGGAGTTTGAGGAGCTGAACATTCGGCTCAACAAGAACATCGCGGGGCAGTGGGACTGGAACGTCCTGGCTTCGAGGTTCAATCCTGAGCAGTTGGCAGATTTCGGGTTTGATGCGATCGAGACGGACCTGAATTTCGGGATGCCCCCACCGAGCATCGGAAGCAACTTATCGCCACGGGACGACAATTCAGGAGTCGTTATGCTGGAACTGCTTTTCGATTCCGAGGAGGGGTACACCGTCGTGTCCCGCATGCTGAAGGCTCTGACGGCGAAACATGCGTGCCAGTCGATGGGGCATGCCTTTTACCTTGAGGTGATGGAGCAGATTGAGGAGGGGGAGAAATGAAGCTGGGATCCAGACAGGGGCGTGGCGTGCGGCAAACCGTCAAGGTGACTCTCGAGGAAAACGTGGTCGAGGCGGCCGTGAAGCGGATCATTCATTGCTTCCAGAATTTTGACATCCCGATCATCTCGTTTTCGGGCGGCAAGGACAGTCTCGCCATGATGTTGCTCACGATCGAGACGATGCGACCGTACGGGATCAAGCCGTA
>JAHFSY010000017.1 GCA_023269615.1 Verrucomicrobiota bacterium | reverse complement strand
ACCAGCTCTCCAAGGCGGAGCAGACCACCTACGAGGACCTGCTGGCCAAGTTTCTGGCGGGCGCGCGAGCCGTCCGCAAGGAGTGGCCCAATGTCAAACTCCTGATGCCCTACGGGGACCAGATGAACACGATCGTGTTCCTGAAGCTGTGCCCCGAGAGCCGCGACCTGATTGACGGCGTGGCCATTGACATGCCTGCCTTCGAGCGTCTGCCCGAGCAGCAGATCAACCAGGTTGTTCTCAGCCGCATGTACCCGCTCATGAAGGATCTCAAGCAGTACAAGAAAAATCCGTACCTTGTGATGACCGAAGGTTTTGCGGTTTCGTCCAAGGACGTTGATACCGGCCAGAAAGGCCAGGCGGATCTTTGTGCCCGCGACTTCCTGCTTCTCATGGGCTACGGGCTGACCCGTTTTGAAGCCGGCAACTCGGCGTGGGACTGCGCCAATTACTGGGGTGAGAACCATTACGGTTCCGGCTGGTGTTCCCGCCTGCCGATGAGCATGCCGAAGCTGGCCTACATCAACTACGCCACGATCACCCGCCAGCTCAACCGCGCCAACTTCACCAAGTATATTCCCACGGGCAGCACCTCCACCTACTGCGAACAATTCAAGCACTACAAAACCGGCAAGCTGGTTCACGTGCTCTGGACCATCCGCGGCAAACGAACCGTCAACGTCACGGTCCCGGCAGGCGCCTCGCTGGAAATTTCCGACCAGAATGACAACGCGACGGCCCTCAAGGAAAAGAATGGAGTCGTCAGCTTCACGGTGGACCAGTCGCCGCAGTACCTGGAAGGCCTGGCCGCCGACGCGAAGATCACTTTGGGCGAGAGCGATCACTCCGATGCCCAACCCGCGAAGGAGGTCGAGAAGATCGCCAGCCTCGGCGATGGCTCATGGAACCTTGTTGCAAAGGAGGATCCGGAATACCTCAAGAATAAACCGCTGCAGATCGAGCGATTCCTTGGAAAAATGAGCGCGAGCGTCGTGGACAGCGCCAAGGGACAGGGCGGCCCGACTCCGCCTGGCTACGACGTGGGAAGCAAGGCATTGGCGATTCATCTTGAAAAACAGGACAAGGATCGCGGCGTGATGCCCTTCTACACCACGCTCGAGCCGAAGAGCGCGGTCACGATTCCCGGCAAGCCAAGTCACCTGGGCCTGTGGGTTCATGCGTCGAGCGACTGGGGACGCATGGTGTACTGTCTCCGCGACGCCAAGGGTGAGAAATGGATCAGCGTCGGTGCCAAGGACGAGTGGAACAATGATGACATTCACGCCTGGAGCGCGTTCGCTTTCGACGGCTGGCGTTACATGCGGTTCCCGATGCCGTCGAGCGCGCCCTATGACTCCTTTCGCGAACGGGGCACGACGTGGTGGGGCTCCTACGGTGGCGACGGCGTGGTGGACCTGCCGCTCAAGCTCGAGAAGGTGATTGTGGAGCGGAGGCCCAAGGTGATTTACGGGAATGACCTTGTGGACGCCAAGCCCGACGATGTGCTGTTGGCCGACTTGAATGCCGAGTATGCGGTCGAGGCAGACAGGGGCGACGAGGCTGTGAGATTGTCGAAGCTGCGCATGCCGATTCCAAAGGGGGCCCCCGAGATGACCAACCCCATCGCCGAGTTTGCCAGGACAGGGATCGGGGCACCCACCAAGATTCTCAAAGTCACGGATCCGTTGTCCCAATACGACGGCACCCGTTGCAACGTGTCCTTTGATCTTGTGGCTGGCGCAAAGGGTTACGACGTCTGGGTGAGCCCTTACGCTGACGGGCGTGGAGCGATGCAGCTGGGTACAGCCTGGACCGAGTCCGGTAAATTGATCGAGGGCCTGCGCCCCGACGTGGATTTCCACGTGTTCGTGATCTACACCGACAAGGACGGAAAGCTCTCGAAGCCGTCCGAACCGCTCCAGTTCAAGCTCAAGGACCGTTTTGGTTACAAGTGATGCAGAGGATGGATTTCGAGTTTCAACCGGGAAGAGCGTTGCCATGCTACTGTAGTGTTCAATAAATGAGTGGACCATTCCCCCGGTCCCACCACGGCGCTTTCGGCGAAAGCGCCCTACCTTTGCTTGGATTGCCGATGGTAGGGCGTGCTCGCCGAGCGCGCCGTCGGGGTGAGGACATGGAACGGGAAATGACCACTCATTTGAGACATTACACTAGGGCTCCTTTTTCCCGTTCAGCTTCATCCACTCGATCATCGCCGCTTTGAAATCAGCCTGGTAGGCCGGGTTGTTCCGCATCAGATCCATGAGCTGCAGGGAAAGGGCATGGCCGGCGGCGGTGTCGCTTGGATACTGGACTCCCGCCATTTCGCGATCCCACGCGACGCGAAAAGCCTCAACCTCGAAATCCGCCTGGGCGTCCGGCATCATGTCTCCAAAGATGAAGGCGAGCACGTACATCTGGGTGGAGTGTCCACTCGGATAGGCCGGGTAGGGCGGGACCTCGATGCATGGCTTGAGGCGCGGCTCAAGGACAACCGGGCTTGGTCGCATGAATGTTTTCTTGAGGGAAAGGCAGACGGCCAGCACATCCCGCATTGCATTTCCGAGGAGGCGGGTGGTGGCGGGCATCTTCTTGAGATCGAAGCGTTCATTCAGCAGCCAGCCGAGCGAGTCGAGGCCGTTGCCCACCTCGCGGGTGATCGCCTTGAGGTGCTGCTCCGTCCGATGTGACTGAAGATCGAGAAGATAATCCAGTTCCGCCCGTGTGCGTTCCGAGGTGTTGGCTGGAAAATCCGGCAGCTGCACGCTCCGGTTCCAACCAACGAGATAGACCATCTCGGGGCGTCCGCCATACTGCTTCAAGAAATCCAGCCATGCCGGGTCGTTGTCGGGGTAGCGGATGGACTCAATCTTCCCGTCCTCCGGCTGCGTGCGGATGCTTCTGAGTTTGGTGAAAGGATCAAGTTCCCCGCGCAGCAGGGGATCCTTGAAAAGATCACGGCTTTGCGCCGGGGCTCGTGATGGAGAGGCAAACATCATCACGACGAGCACAACCATGACCACCCCGTTTGTCCGTGAGTGCATCGCGGCCAGGAGGTTGATCTTCATCGGAGTTGGGTGGAAGGGTGAGGGCGAAAATGGTCGGGCCGGTGGGACTTGAACCCACGACCTCTTCCACCCCAAGGAAGCGCGCTAGCCAAGCTGCGCTACGGCCCGATGTTTACGGCTCTGAAAAGCCGGTGAGGTTTGGCAACTTGCGGGGGCAGGGAGGGAATGACAAGCTCAAATTAGGGAAGAGGGGACAGGTTGCAGGGGCGGAGTCCGCGTGCTTGCGAACGCGGCTACATGAGGCACTCAAAGGGTTGCTTTTTCATGGGGGGAGGGCTTTGATGCTTCGCTTTTCACGAAATGAGCAACGGGCGCACCATTCTTTTGACGGGATTTACGGGGATTCTTGGCAAGCGATTTGCCTATCGGCTGGCCGGTCTCGGCTACGAGGTCGTATGCCCGATCCGCGCGGGAAGCGAGGCGGAGGCGCGCGACCGCTTCAACACGGTTTTCCATGGGCTGAGCGGGCTGCTGCCGGATTTTGACGCTTCGTTTGCGTCGCGGATCCGCGCGGTGCCGGGCGACGTCCGCCAGAAGGCTCTCGGGATTTCGGCTTCGCTGCGGGACGAGCTCAAGGGGCCGCGCGTGAAGGGCATCTGGCATCTCGCGGCGCTGCTCGACCTCACGGAGACGAAGAGCCAGGATGTGTACGATACAAACCTGATGGGGACGCTGAACGTGCTCGAGTTTGTGCGCCAGCAGGGCATTGCGGAGATGCATTATTTCAGCACATTTGGGTCGAGCGGTAAACTGCACGAGGGGATTGTGCGCGAGATTCCGGGCATCCGTCCGCCTGCCTTCCGCAACACGTATGAGCGCACGAAGTGGGAGGCGGAGCGCCACGTGTGGGGGGCGCTGGTGCGCGGGGAGCTGAAGGCGACGATCTACCGTCCGAGCATCGTGGTGGGCGATTCGATCTTTGGGCGGTACGAGCAGTTCAACGTGTTCAACCATCCGTTCGACATCACGAGCCGGGTGCGCACGAAACTGTGCGAGAAGGCGAAGATTGACCCGAAGACTGGGACTCTGAAGTACGACCTGCGGATTCCTGGGAACGAGAATGCGACACTGAACATTGTGCCCCTGGATTTTGCGGTGGACACGGTGATGAAGATTTATGCGGTGCCCGGCTCGATGGGGCGCGTGTATCACATCGTGAACCCGAATCCGCCCTCGCTCCGCCTGACCATGGAAATTTTCAAGAAGAACGAACCGTGGGAGGGGTTGAAGTGGGCGACTTTTGCCGAGGGCGGGAAATTTCAGAATCCCTACGAGAAGTTCATCGTCAAGCAGCTTGGATTTCTCGCCCCCTACCTGATGGGCGAGGCGGTGTACGATTACTCGAACGTGCAGACGATCCTGGCCTTTCACGGCGGGCTTCCACCGTTGAAGAACGACGTGTTTCTGGACGCGATCTCGAAGCGTGGAATTCGCGAAGGCTGGCAGGAGATGAATGAAGGCGCGGCGATGGCGGCATTGAGCACGATGACGGAGCGTCGCGGCCAGCTGGACACCGCGTTTGTGTGGCCGGAGGGGAGCGGCCCCGTGGTGGATTTTTCGCCGCATCACCCGGTCGTGGCGACGCCCGCAGCGGCGTCAACGTACAGCGTCGCAGAAAGGATTCTTGGCAAGGCGTACAGTGTGCGCGAGCGATTGTTTGCCGGGGTGAGCGCGGGGGGTGAAAAGAGAAACAGCAGCGAGCGTGACATCGTGATCATGCCGTTCGGCATTGGGGTGACGCGGCGCGGGGAAGGGGAGACGCACTGCTACCAGCACAATTCGGAGCTGGCGGACCAGGTGTTTGCGCACATGAACCAGGTCTGCGGCTTTGATCTGAGGACGTTCAGCGGGGGACCTGTCCCGGGGCATGAGGCGGTGGGGGACATTCATGACGACTGTTGCTGGGCCGTGGCGGACGACCTGGTGCACCTGGTGCGAATGTTTCGCGAGGTGCAGGAGGCGGGTGGAACCGACATCGTCCAGCGGCTGCAGATCCTGCCGCACAGCGGGGGGACTTACCTGGCGGGGTGGCTTTCGGGGGTCGTGTCGTTCCAGGACATGGCCCTGATGGTCCACCAGTGCGCGCATTTCATGAGCGAAGGGGTGAGGATCTGCACGCTGGAGGAGGTGGAGAAGTGGTTCTTCAACCAGAAGGAAAAACTTTCCGAGGAGGAGCGCGCGCTGCTGAAGCAAATCCGCCTGAAGGTGGATCCGTTGCTGAATGGCTCAAGGCAGGATCTTGCAGACAAGCTGCACGGAAACCTGGAACTGGTTTTCTCGCTGAACGCGGCTGTGCTGGAGCGGTTGATCGCCGATGTGCGCGAAAACCGGATCAGCGTTTCCCCGGCCGTCACGATGTCGCCGAACACCGCGGCATTTGCGGGCAACGCACATGAGATGGCGCGGTTCCGTCAATTGTTTGTTGGCAAACGCAAAATCGAGCTGAGGCGTGTATCCCTGATGGTGCGCGGGACACCTCATTTCAGCCGGCTGCGGGAGGCGGGGCGTCACACCCTGGAGTTGCTGAAGCTTTACCAGGCCCAGGGGAGGCTGCGCGACCCGGTGATACCCGTCATTTCACACACCGGGGAAAAGGTGCGGACAGCCCAGGAATTCATCGAGACGGTGGCTGCGATTGCGGACAAGACTCTTTATTACGATCGCATGATCGAGCATGCGCTGGAGCAGGGCGGGCGGCGCTTCATGATGGTGCAGTCGGGGACAGCCTCGACGGCGGGCGATTTGTTTGATGGAATCGTGCGGAGCCACGCCAATCTCAAGTCGGTCAAGTCGGTGCATGTGCACCGCCCATCCGTTCGTCCGGGAGATCGTCATCCAATTTGCGACATCCTGACCTGTCGCGAGGATCATCGCGTGCCCGACGCATCCAGCCAGTCCCTCCTCGACACGATCCGTTGGTATGAGAGTCAATTGTCGGAAGCCAGTTCCTGACAAACACGGAATGAGCCAGGGGATGAAAGAAACATGACGGGAAGTGCGATGAGAGAATGGAGGGAGCGGGGATGGCAAGCTGGATGGTGCTTCCATTTATAACGCTTGACCTATACCTTCCACAGGAGATATATTTTTGCGTTTATTCCAAAAAAAGTTGGCATTTAAGTGCCTTGTTATCAACGATTTTCATTTCCGCCCATGGCGGATCACCTATAGGACTTTTGATTCATGTTCGGCAAATTTTTCGGTTTGTTTTCAAACGACATCGGGATTGATCTTGGCACGGCAAACACCCTGATTTATGTGCGCGACAAGGGGATTGTCCTGCGGGAACCCTCGGTGGTCGCCGTCCAGGCCGGCACCAACATTCCGTTGGCGGTGGGCAATGAAGCCAAGCGCATGCTTGGGCGCACGCCCGGCAATATTGTGGCGATTCGTCCTCTCAAGGATGGAGTGATTGCGGACTTTGACGTGACGGAGGCGATGCTGCGTTATTTCATCCAGAAGGTGCATAATCGCCGCAACATGGTGAGTCCGCGGGTGGTGGTGGCGGTGCCCAGCGGGATCACCGAAGTGGAGAAACGTGCGGTGAAGGAGAGCGCGACGCATGCGGGCGCGCGCGAGGTTTTTTTGATCGAGGAACCCATGGCTTCAGCCATCGGGGTGGGGTTGCCGGTGCAGGAGCCGGCGGGGAACATGATCATTGACATGGGAGGAGGGACAACCGAGGTGGCCATCATCTCTCTGGCTGGCATCGTGTTCAGCCGGAGTGTGCGTGTGGCCGGGGACGAGCTGGATGAGGCGCTGGTGCAGTACATGAAACGAGTTTATAATTTGATGGTCGGTGAGCGGACGGCCGAGGAGATCAAGATCAAGATCGGCTCGGCGTATCCGCTCGAACAGGAAACAACCATGGAAGTGAAAGGACGAGACTTGGTTGCTGGTTTACCCAAAACTTTGACAATCACATCGCAGGAGGTTCGTGAGGCGATTCAAGAGCCCATCAACACCATTGTGGAAACGGTACGTTACACACTGGAACGCTGCCCGCCGGAACTTTCCGCCGACTTGGTGGACCGGGGCATCGTGCTGGCAGGTGGGGGGGCTTTGCTTCGCGGATTGGACAAGCTGCTGGCGGAGGAGACCGGGCTGCCGGTCCACGTCGCAGACGATCCTCTCAGCGCGGTCGTGATGGGAACGGGCATCGTGCTGAACGAGCTCAATTTCTTGCGCAAAGTGGCGAATAACGAGCGACGCTGGTCTGGTAGATAATCGTGCGGCAACGTTCGCTTTTTGCGGTCTTCGGAATGCTGTTGGTGCTCCTCGTGATCACCAACCTGCAGCTTCCTTTTGCCGAGCGCGTGAAGGATTTCCTGAGCGACGGCTTCCATCCGTTCCTCGTCTTCATGAGCCGCGTGGAGAATACATTTTCATTCCTGAAGGACCGCATGCAAGGGTACAGCGGCCTGCAGGCGGAGAACACGGAGCTCAAGCGGGAGATCAGCGAGCTGTCCGGGCGGGTGGCGAATGTGAGCGAGCTCGAGCGCCAGAACCGCGAGTTCCGCGCCATGCTCGATTTCAAGAAGAGCACCGAGCTGAAACTCGTTTCTGCCAAGATCATCGGGCGCGACCCCTCGAACTGGTGGAACACCCTGCTCGTCGATCGCGGCAAGGTGGACGGCATCGTGCGTGACATGCCCGTGCTGACCGCGGATGGGCTGGTGGGCAAGACGATTGACGTGATGGATAATTCCTCGCGGGTGCTCCTGATCGTGGATGAAAACTGCAGGGTATCCGGCTGGATCAAGGACAGCGGGACGGCCGGTATTGTGGAGGGAAACATTCTTGCGGGCGGCGGCGGGGCGCAATGTCGGATGACGTTCGTGGATCGTTTCGCCCAGGTCAAGACCGGGGCCAGGGTGTTCACCTCCGGTCTCGGCGGAATTTTCCCCAAGGATTTATTGATCGGGTCAGTCAGCTCGGTGTTTGCCGGAGATCGGAACTTGAAAAACACGCTTTACCAGGAATTCAACATCACGCCCGCCGTGGACCTGGCCCGCATTGATGAAGTGTTCATTGGAGTTGGTGTGAAACCGGTCGAGCGCGTGAAAGCCGTCCCTACTCCGCCATCACCGAACAACAAGCCTGGAGGGCACTGATGAACCGTCTCTTCATTCCATTCCTGCTGGTGCTGGCGATCATCCTGCTGCTGTGCGCCCAGTGCACGTTCGTGTATCGTTTTCCCGTGTGGGGCGCGCAGGCTCAGCTTCTGCCGCCCTTGCTGCTGTATGCGGCGTTCACGCTCAACCTGCCCACGGCGGTGATCCTTGGGCTGCTGGCGTCGGCGATGTTCGATTCATTCAGCGCGGGGCACTTTGGGGGGAGCGCGATCCCGTACGTGCTGAGTGTCACGCTTTTTTCCGGCGTGAGGCCGATTTTTTTCCGGAACCGCATCTCGACGCAATTTTTGAGCGGGTGCGTCTTCGGCTTTGTGGCGCTTTTTTTGCAGTGGGTCTTGTCGGGAAAAGTCATGGTTGGGCTGCACGTGGTGCTGCCCACCATTCTTCACCTCTCGCTGTTTTGCGGGGTTCTCTCGGTTCTTTATTTCACGGTGCTCGATTTCATCTGCCGCATGGTGGGCGTGGACCCGGGGCGTTTTGAGGAGGCGACGCCATGATCCTGGATTCCAGCGATGCCCGCCCAGTCTGGCGTGTCTATTTTTTTGGCCTGATGATCGTGGTCGGGCTGACGCTGTTGCTGATACGAGCCGCCTTCGTCCAGCTGGTGGAGGGCAGGGAGTGGGCTGACCGGATGGCGCAGAGCTCCACGCGCACGGTGAAACGCCCCGCGCCGCGCGGCTCCATTCTCGACCGCAGCGGCCTGGTTGTTCTCGTGGACAACCGCCCAAGCTACAATGTGGCGCTTTTTCTCGACGAATTTGGCGTGGGGCGCGGGCGCCAGAGCCAGCAGCGGCTGCTCAGCATGGTGAACAGCAACGTGACGGTCCTGCGCAACCGGATGAAAATGCCGGTGAGCATCAACGACAAAGTGGTTCAGATTCATCACCGCCTGCGGGGCCCTCTGCCGCTTACGGTCTGGAACGATCTCAGCCCGGCGGCGCTGGCGGCGTTTGAGGAAAGAAGCCCGTGGATGAAGGGCGTGGATTTGTCGACTTCCTCGGTGCGCGTCTATCCGTTTGGAACGCTCGCCAGCCACATCCTGGGTTATGTGGGCAAACCGGAAAGCAGCCGGGAGGAACAGGAGCAGGGCATTGACGCCGACGACGAAGGCGGGGGCGGGCGGGCTTTCTCGCAGGCCGGAGTGGTGGGCAAGAGCGGCATTGAGGCCTCGATGGACAAGGTATTGCAGGGTACGCCAGGCCAGCATGTCATCCGCCTCAACGCGGCGGGACTCAAGGAGGCGGAAATCAGGGATGTGGAGCCGACCACCGGCAACAGCGTGGTGCTGAGCATTGACCAGGAGATGCAGGAGATCGTGGAGGAGGCCTTCACCGGTTTTCGGGGTGCGTGCGTGGTGCTCGATCCGCGCAACGGCGACATTCTCGCCATGGCCTCCGTGCCCTCTTACAATCCAAATCTCTTTGTGCCCGCGATTCGCAAGGCAGACTGGAATTCGCTCATCAAGGATGAGCAGCAGCCGATGCTCAACCGCGCCATCCAGGGCACGTACTGCCCGGGTTCCACGTACAAGGTCATCGTTGCGCTCGCCGGGTTGGAAAGCGGCATGGTCACCCCCGCGAACCACTATGAGTGCCCCGGATATTTCACCCTCGGAAACAACACGTGGCGCTGCTGGGAGCGGGGCGGGCACGGGGATATGAACATGCGGGAGGCTCTCACCATGTCCTGCGATGTCTATTTCTATAACCTCGGCCTCAAGCTTGGCGGGCCCAGCATTGGTGAAATGTCCCATGCTTTCGGGCTCGGCGAGAAAACCGGCGTGCCCCTGGACCATGAGGACGCCGGCCTGATTGGCGACGACGCCTTCAAGCGCGCACGAAACCCCCGCGACCGCTGGACGAGTGGTGACGCGGTCAACATGGCAATCGGGCAGGGGCTCATCAATGTCACCCCGCTTCAGATGGCGGTGGTGACTTCCGCACTGGCCAACGGCGGCACGGTGTTCAAGCCGCGCCTCGTGCTGCGGATCCAGACGCCTGATGGCGAAACCGTGACCGACTTTCCACCCGAGGTGCACGACAAGATTCCCGCCACGCCCGAGCACATCCAGTTCGTGCGCGAGTCGATGTTGAATGTGGTCGAGAATGGGACCGGGAAAAATGCGGCGCAGCCCAAGATCAAGGTGGCGGGCAAGACGGGAAGCGCCCAGTTTCTCGAGCGCGACGCGGCCTCGGGTGAGTGGGTGAAACGGACACGCGCCTGGATGATCGCATTTGCGCCTTACAACGAGCCGCGTTACACGGTCGTGCTCATCGCGGAGGGCGGCGATTCAGGCGGGCACACCGCGGCTCCCATGGTCGGCGTCATCTACAAGAAGCTTTTTGAACTGGAGCAGGATCGCAAGAACCCGAAGAAGCCGGCTGCGGTGGCCGCGCTTCCAATTTCCGAGAAGATCGCCGGGTTTGAAGGCGAGGCAAGCGGCGATCTGATGGAGGATGCGACGCAGCCGGTGCCGCAGGCCGAGGCTCCCCAAAGCGTTGAGGATAATTTCGAGCCACCGCCCGAATCCTATCGTGCCGAAAAGGTGAAACTGCCATGAACCAGAACAAGCTCCAGGTTTTTGCGCGCGAACTGGTTTCCGATTTCCGGTGGAGCCACCTCTTCGCCATCTTCGGCCTGATGGTGCTGAGCACGCTTTTTATTTACAGCGCCACTTACAAGGGGGGCACAAGGATTCCGGAAGCAGTCAGCAAACAGTGGCTGTGGTTCTCCGTCGGTCTTGCCGGTTATGTGATGGTCTCGATGATCGATTACCACTGGCTCTGCCGCAAATCGTGGCTGGCCTACGCGGGAGTGCTGTTGCTGCTCGTGGCGGTGCTCAGCAGGTTTGGGACCGAAAAATATGGCGCAAAACGCTGGCTCGACATTCCCCACGTGGCATCCATCCAGCCTTCGGAATTTGCCAAGCTCTCCGTCCTGATGTTGCTCTGTTATTATTTCAGCCGGTGCATGGGCGTGCTCAACGACTGGAGGCGCATCGGGTTCGCAATGGCGCTGGCCTTTGTGCCGGCCGCGTTGATCCACAAGGAACCGGATCTCGGTACGGCGCTGGTTGTCGTGGCCATGTTCTTTGTGCTCCTGTTTCTCTCCGGCGCGACGATGCGCCTCTTCGCATGGCTCGGCCTCCTCGCGGTCATCGGGGCGGGCCTTCTCGCCTACGAAACCAACGCCTACAAGGAATTCCGCATCCAGCAGGCCGATGGCACGCTTGAGGCAGGCGCGAAGTTCAAGTCGTGGCTGCACATGAAGCCCTTCCAGATGAACCGTATCCTTGTCCTTGTCGCGCCCGAGGTCATGGATCCGCTCGGGGAGCGCTGGAACCACGACCAGTCGCTCATCGCCATCGGTAGCGGCGGGCTGAGCGGCAAGGGCTGGAGAAAAGGGGAGGTGACCCATGGCGGTTACCTGCCCAGCACCGTCGCCCTCAACGATTTCATCTTCGCCGTGTATGCCGAGGAAACAGGCTTCTGGGGATGCACGGTACTGGTCCTCCTCTACTCCATCATCCTGCTGGGCGGAGTGAAAATCGCCATGAAGGCAAGGGACCAACTCGGCATGCTCCTGGCCGCGGGTGTCACCTTCCTCATTTTTTTTCACGTCTTTGTGAACATTGGAATGGCCCTCGGGATTCTCCCCATCGTCGGCGTGCCCCTGCCTCTCATGAGCTCGGGCGGGTCCTTCGTGCTCGTCTGCATGATTTCACTCGGGCTGCTCCAGAGTGTCTGGCTGCACCGAAAACCTTATTGAACATTTTCTCAAACCAACCTTTTTAAAACACCCCTTATGCTAAAATTCAGCTTTTCCAGAAAAAAACCCTCCAACAAGGAGATCATCATCAACGCCGAAAGCCTCGAGAAGCGGGTTGCTCTCCTCGAAAACGGACGCCTGGAGGAATTTCACATCGAGCGCACCAACGAGCAGCGTCTCGTTGGAAGCATCTTCAAGGGACGCATCAAAAACCTCGAGCCCGGCCTCAAAGCCGCGTTCGTGGACATTGGCTTCGAGAAGAATGCCTTTCTCCATTATTGGGACATCATTCCCGAATCCACCGACACCACGTTTGAGGCCGTCGAGACCAAGGGCAGCAAGGCCAGGTCCGGCGGAGGTGGTCCGCGCCCGACGATGGACGACATCCCGAAACTTTATCCGCCCGGCACGGAGGTCATCGTGCAGGTCACCAAGGGACCCATCAGCACCAAGGGGCCGCGCATCACCACCGACATCAGCCTGCCGGGACGTTACCTCGTCCTCAACCCTTTCGGTGGACAGAGCGGCATTTCCCGCAAAATCGAGGACTCGCGCGAACGCACACGCCTGCGCGACATCCTTCGCAGCATGACCGTTCCCGAAGGCATGGGCGTCATCTTCCGCACCGTGGGCATGGGGCAGAGCCGCCGCTATTTCATCCGCGACCTCGCGTTGCTCGTGGATGAATGGCAGAAAATCGCCGAGCGCATCAAGGCCTCGCCCTGTCCCTCGTGCGTCTTCCAGGAGCCCGGTCTCGTCTACCGCACCGTGAGGGATTTTCTCACTGAGGAAGTGGACCGCATCGTGGTGGACAATCCCGATGAATGCGGAATCATCCAGAATCTTGTCGGACAAATTTCCAACCGCTCCAAGAGCAAGGTCAAGCTTTACGACGAACCCGCGCCCATCTTCGAGCGCTTCAATGTGGACAAGCAGATCGAGGATGCCTTCCGCCGCCAGGTCTGGCTCAAGTGCGGGGGCTACATCGTCATCGACGAAACCGAGGCGCTTGTCGCGATTGACGTCAACACCGGCCGCAACAAGAGCGGGCGTGATCTCGAGCGGACGATCCTGCAGACAAACATCGAGGCCGCCGAGGAAGTGGCGCGGCAGCTCCGGCTTCGCAACATTGGTGGCATCATCGTGATTGATTTCATTGACATGAAGAGCCGTCGCGACCAGCAGGATGTCACCAACCGCCTGCGCGACCGCGTGCGTCACGACAAGGCCAAGACCCACATCCTGCCCATTTCGCCCGTGGGCCTGACGGAGATGACGCGTCAGCGCCAGGAGGAAAGCATTCGCGACGCCGTGTACGAGGATTGTCCGAATTGCGAGGGAAGGGGCGTGGTGAAGAGCGCCGAGACGATGAGCGTGGAAATCCAGCGCCGCATCACCGAGCTCCTGCGCAAACGGGGTGAAAGCCGCAACGGCGAATTCTCCCTGCGGGTGATGGTTCATCCGGCTGTGCTCGAGAGATTGCGCACCGAGGACGAGGAAATCCTGGTGGACATGGAGCAGCGCCTCTCCGGCAAGCTCAGCTTCCGGGCCGACCCCACGCTCCACAAGGAGGAATTCAAGATTGTGAACCCGGTGAGCGGCGAGGAGTTGAAGTAATCCGTTGACGGAGGGACACGCTCCGTCGTGTCCGCATCCGCGTCAGCGCATCATTGCCGGTTTCCGTACCGTCTGCTAGGCTTTCGCCCATGGACACGCCCGGAATCTTCACGTCGCTCTTCCGCAAGGTCTCGGATTCACCCACCAATCCGCACCCGGCCCAGCCCGCCAAAACTTTCGACGTGGCCGACCTCTATCGCGGGCCGGTCGCCGACACGACTGCGGACGCGGGAGCGGCTCTTCCGCTCGACGAGAAATTGCGCCAGGCTTATTTCTGGGTCGTCAATAACGCGATCATCAGCCCGTTCTACGACATCGAGTATAACGACGGGCCACCCCAGACCTTTACATTCGGCGACTCGAAAAGCCGTCTCACGCTTCCATCGGGACAAAGCTATTCCAGCTTTGTTCTCATGCCGTTGCTCAACCTTGCGGTGCAGCGTCGCTGTCTTCTCGTCGGAGGCCCCGGCCGCGGCAAGACCGCAAGTGCCATTCTCATGGCTGTCCTTGCGGGATATTCGCTGCGCGACGTCAAGCGCGCCATCCAGCATGGGCAGCCGCAGATGACGATCTCCGACCTTCTCGGCAATCCGCTTCCATCCGACCTCGTCACGGCAAAAAAAATGGAGGACGTCACGATCTCCTGGCGCAAATGGCTCGGCATGCGCGTGAAGATCATTGACGAATACAACCGCATTCCCACGCGCACGCAATCCGCCCTGCTCACCGTGATGTCCGACAATTACGCGGAAATCCTCGACCACATTTATGAGTGTCCCGATGCCGCGTGGTATCTCACTGCCAACGACGACGGGGGCGGCGGCACCTACCAGGTGATCGAGGCGTTGCGCGACCGCATTGACGTGGTGGTGAAGGCGCTCCACTTCAACCCGCGTTTTCTCGGCGAACTTCTCTCGCGCATCGAGGAGGGAATCAAGCCCGAGGAGATCGTGCCCGCCCAGGTCACGTTCAATGAGGCGGAGATTGACCGCATGAAAAAGGAGGTCCTGGGCGTAAGACTTCCGGATGAGCTTCGACGACGGATCGAATTTTTCACGAGCCAGTTCGAATTCTTTGAGCAGGCCGCCAACCAGTTCGAGTACAAGACCAAGGACACCATCAAACTTTCGAGCGTGGATTTCAACGCCGTCGCCGCCCTCGACACCGGCAAGGACAAGGTGAAGGACCTTGGGCAGCAGACGCGCAATGGTTTTTCGGTGCGCGCCCTGATGACCTCGCTCGTCTTCATCAAGGCGATCGCCTATTTCCGCGGAAGCCCGGAGGTGGAACTCGAGGATGTGCGCCAGGTCCTGCCGTTCGTGCTGCACGACAAGCTTGCTCCCAATCACAACGCTCCGTTTTTTGAGCAGCAGGGGAATGCCGTTTATCGAGTGGACCGCATCGGTTGGATCCGCCAGCTCTTTGACCTTGCCTGCGCCGAGTACGACCGTCTCAGTCTCGATCGCGACGATCCTGTCACGGCGCTGGAGAAGGACATGGTGAAGGGGTTGGAAGGCGTTTCGGAATCAGAGGCGCGCGGTCGCCTGGTGAAAATCGAGCGGCTGCTCAACGAATGGAGCAAGGGCCGAAAAGTTTACGGCCCGATGTTTGACGACATCCTGAAGTTGAAATACATGCACCAGCGAGTGGGCAATTATTTGCGATGGCTCAAATGGAAGGGGTGATCACAGGGGCTTTCGCCAGGGCGCTTGAAGCCGATCGCGACCGGTTCAATGCGCGCTTCGCGATGGCGCGGCGCAGCACGCCGCGGCTTGATCCCGCCGCTTTCACCGAGCACCTGCGTGTCACCGTCTCCCCGATCGTCGAGGCCGTCCACAAGGCGTCGCCCGAAAAGGTAAGCGGAACGGTGGACGCCCTGTACGACGTTTCGCTCGATCTCATCGGGCGCGACATGCTTGGCCCGCAGTCGAGGTATCCCTCCATGAATGAAGGCTGGAATTCACTCCTGCCCGAAGTGGGGCACCTGATTGCCGTCTCGCCAAGGCCGGTGATCGCCGCGGTTTCCAACATGCTCTACAATCTCTCCGTGATGGCGGGCACGCGTCCATCGGAATGGGTTGAGGTCATGAAATGGATGGCGCCCTATTGCAACGAGGACGTTCCGCTTTTCATGCAGGCCGGCGAGGTGGTCGCGTGGCGCTGTGGCATGGCGCAATATCGTGGCAGCGCGCTTCAAACCTGTCGAAAAATGGATCCCGGCTGGGTCCGCGCCGCACTTGGGATTCCGGATTCGAAGGACGCACCGGCCATCGATGAAATCCTCACGCGGATTGAAAACGACCCGTGGCTGCATCCTTCCCATGCTGCCTTGGCGGATGACGGCAAACAATTGCGAATCGTCGCCGTCGTCGGCGCGTTTCGCGGTTTCGGAGGGCAGTTGATTTCCCCGCCGGGCGTCACGCTGTCCGACGGCCAGTTTATGGTTTCCGACTCGGAGAATTCATGGGCCCTTTACGCCGATGCATACGGTTCGGTGATGCTTCGCAATGGCCCGGCGATGCCGGGCAAGAAAAAGCCCGCCGGTCAGTTTTCGATCGGCCAGGGCGGAAAGGTGTCTGCGGGAAAAATTACCGCCGACTTTCCCGAGTTGCAGGACTTTACGAGTTTCACTTCAAATGACACCACGCTCGCCGTTACGCTGTCTGCGTCGCACTCGGTGTACCTTGTCGCGATGCAATGAGTCCGGTGCCGGCCACTTCGGAGCTCGGGAAGACCTGCGAGGCTTGGCGGGCGAAATGGCCGGATGCGCTTGCAGTCTGGAGCAAGTTCACGCGCCTCCGCGAGCCGCGCTGGTGTTTCACACAAAAGGAGGAAAAAGAGGAGGGGCTCACGGGCAGCTTTGCCATGATCCGGTTCGACGACCACGCCATCGTCATCAGCATCCGCCAGGTGGTGGAGGGCCATCTCGAAAAATTTGCGAGGGAGGTGATGGCTCATGAGATCGGGCACCATGTCTATGCACCGGGCGATCTCACGGATCACACGCGCATGCTCGCGCGCATGCGCCGCTCGCTTCCCACCAAGGAACACCTCGCCGGGTTCATCGCCAACCTTTACACCGATCTCCTCATCAACAACCGGCTGCAACGCGGCTCAGGGCTCGATATCGCCGGAGTGTACCAGGCCATCGGCAGCGGCTCGACGGACCGGATGTGGACGCTCTACATGCGCATGTACGAAATTCTCTGGAGCCTTCAGAAGGGCACGCTTGCAAAGGGGAAAATTGACGAAGTGCTCGAGGGGGACGCCCAGCTTGGCTCGCGCGTGATCCGGGTTTATGCAAGGGACTGGCTCCGCGGCTCCGGCCGTTTTGCCGCACTCTGCCTGCCGTATCTCATGGAGGATGAGGGCAAGGCCACCCGCAAGATTCTTCTGCCCTTGCTCGACACTGAAAACGCCGGCGACGGCGGAGTGCCGGATGGACTCACGGAAATTGACGAGGACGAAATCGAGGGCGCCATCCATCCCTCGCTCGATGACGAGCTGACCGGGTTGAGCGAAGACGCGGATGGTGTTGCTGATGGGGACGGCGATGCCGGCACGAAGGAAGGCAAGGGCATTGGCCGAAATCGTGCCGGCTCCCTCAAGCCGCAGCAGCGTCACCGCGATCCGATTGATTATCGTGAGCTCCTGAAAAGCGCGGGCGTGAAACTCAGCGACCATGAAATCGCCATCCGCTATTACCGCGAACGCGCCATCCCCTATCTTGTGCCGTTCCCCACGCGGAAAATGCCGGAGTCCATGGATCCGTTGCCCGAGGGCTTGCATGCGTGGGACTTTGGCGAGCCGCTCGAAAATGCCGACTGGTTTGAGAGCCTGATCCAGAGCCCGACCATCATCCCCGGCGTCACCACCGTCCAGCGCACCTACGGGACATCGCAGGGATTCGACGCGGAAAAAATTCCACTCGATCTCTTCATTGGCGTGGATTGCTCGGGGTCCATGGTCAACCCGCAGATCAATTTTTCACCTCCCGTGCTCGCGGGCGCGATCATGGCGCTTTCCGCATTGCGCGCAGGCGCGAATGTGATGGTCACGCTCTCGGGCGAACCCGGCAGCCATATTTCCACAAACGGTTTTTTGCGCGATGAAAAAGAAATTCTCAAGGTTCTCACCGGCTATCTCGGAACCGGCTACACATTTGGGATTCCCCGCTTGAAGGAGGCGTTCAAGGATCGCAAGCCCTCCGCGCCGCCCGCGCATATCCTGATCGTCACCGACAACGACATTTTCATGATGTTGGAGGGAGGCGAATACCGCAAGAAAGGGAATGGCGAAGGATGGATCATCGCAAAGGAAGCGCTCGAGAAGGCGCGAGGCGGCGGCACCTACCTTCTCCACATGCCACTTTCATGGGAGAACAAGAACATCGCCCGCATGGCCAACGACGGCTGGGATGTGTACAGCGTGCTGAACTGGGACGACATCATCACCTTCGCCCGGACGTTCAGCCAGAAAAAATACGGTGACGAGGCGGATGTGAAAAAATGAAGGTGGTTCGTTGAATCGACGATGACAACCGAGGGGCCAACTCTTGAAACATTGACGCACCGCCTTGCGGAATGTCCCGCCGATTTCCTCGATGAACCACGCATTGAACGCAAGGGGAGGGTGGACGTGGCCGCCGTGGTCGCTGACCTTGTCCGCCAATTGGGTGGACGGGCGCAAAGGTCGGATCTTGACGTGTTCCGTAAATCGGATCTGATGAAGTGCCGCAGTCATTTTCGTCTCGCACTCGTGACCTGCTGGCTTCTTGGTGATTCATGGTTTATTGGGAAAAAAAGGTTTGCCGTGCCCGCCCTGCGTTTGCTTTCCGCGGGCATCGTGGAGCTCGCCTCATTGATCCATGCTGAGAAATTTGTTTCGGACCCCGACTCTCGCGAGGAACTCGTCCGCCTTTGCCTTCGCGAGCTCGGATTGCGTCCGGCGGGGGAAAGTGAAGCCCAGGCATTGGACCGACTCGAAGCGACGAACACTTTGGAGAGACGCAAGGTCATCGCGGCCACACGCACCGCGCAGGAACGCACCAGAAAGGTCCGCGAAGAACTGGCCCGCAAGGCGCGCGCGGAGGCGGAAGCCGCCGCCAAAATTTCACGAGAATGAAGAAGAGCTTTCAGGCATCAGCGATCAGCGATCAGCGTGCGCGCAAGCTCACGCTCGACCGCCTCCGGCAACATCCGCACGCACCGAAATGGCGGGCACAGGGCGAAGACCGCGTACAGGCGGATGACCTCGCCTGGCTCGACTCATTCTCACGCCAGCTCACCCGATCCCGAAAGGGATGGGGACCCGGCAAGCCTTCGGAATCAGTTCTCGAATGGATCGAAAAAGCGCGCGTTACCACGCCTTACCATCGCGCGCGCATCCCGTCGCACGTCCGCCTGCCTGAGGACTGGCATGATCTCCCCACGATGACGCGCGAGGATGTGGCGCTCCATCCCGAGCACATGGTGCCTGATGACGCGGATCTCAAGCGCATGCTCGTCTATCGTACCGCCGGCACGACAGGCCACGCCATCCTCGTGCCGCATCACGCCCGGGCTGTGGCGTCCTACCAGCCCATGATGGAACATGTGCTCCGCCGTTATGGAATCCGCCCACGCTTCACTGCTCAAAGCGTAGCCTGCTTTCTCATTTGTTCACAGCGTCAGACCGTCACGTGGGCTGCCACGCTTTCGTATTGGAAAGGCGCCGGCTTCGCGAAGGTGAATCTCAACCCATCGGAATGGCCCACGAAGGAAAGTCCGCAAAAGTACATTAGCGAACTCGCCCCGCAATTTCTCACGGGCGATCCCTTTTCCTATTCCGACCTGCTGCGCCTGGAAGTTCCCGTCCGTCCCTCCGCGATGTTCACCACCGCCGTTGCCATGCGCCCCGGCTTGAAGCGCCGTCTTGTGGAGCAATTCGCCTGTCCGATCATTGACTGGTTTTCGCTGATCGAGACCGGCCCCATCGGTTATGCCTGCCCGCAAGGTGACGCCTATCATATTATGCCCCACGACATCCACGTGGAGGTGCTCGATGAAAACGAGCATCCCGTGCCTCCCGGCGTGCGCGGTGAAATCACTGTCACAGGCGGACGCAACCCGTGCCTCCCGCTCATCCGCTATCGCACGCGAGACTGGGGCACGCTCGATTTCACTCCATGCTCGTGCGGCGATCCGATGCCGAGAATCATTGGACTCGAAGGACGCACCCCCATGAATTTCCGCACGGCGGATGGCAGCCTGGTCAACAGCGCCGACCTCTCCCGCATACTGCGGGAATTTCCACTCGTGCAACATGAGTTCCGTCAGAAAGCCGATCTCACGTGCGAGATCACGATCCGCCCGATCACTAGTGTGGCAGTGGACGAGGAACAAATCCGCACGGCATTGCAGAAGGCGTTGGGCAATCTCCCGATCGAACTGCGCCAGGACCCCGAGCTGGGCAACGAGTTGCACACCGGCAAAGTAATTTCCTATCAAAGCGAATTGATGGTGAATGACTGACTCCATTTCCACAGTGACGACGGATTTCTTAGCCACAGATGAAACACGGATGAAACACGGATATCGCCGATGGGTACAACCCATCGGCTCGGGTTATGCCCGAGCCGATGTCTTTGTTCGGGATCAGGGTGCGGCCATCCGTGTTTCATCCGTGTTCCATCTGTGGCTCCAATTCAGGTCCGAATTCTAGATGAACCCATACGATTCACTCGCACGCATTCCGCTCGACTACCCGTACCCGGACCGTCCGCATCGCATCCATGTGGCGCTTACCAATCACTGCAACCGCTCCTGCCCATGGTGCTGCACCTGTTCCTCTCCAAGCGGAAACACATGGCTTGATTTCGAAACATTCACAACCCTGCTGCCGAAGGAGGGACTCTTTCAAATCCAGCTTGAAGGTGGCGAGCCGACGCTTCACCCGCGCTTCTGGGATTTCGTGAAAATCGCGCAGTCTCATTCACGTTGCGACCGCCTCATCCTCTGCACCAACGGGGTGGTCTTGCCACGAAAACGCGACGCGTTGCGAGCGTGGCTCAAGCGCATGGGCGAACCCTGCACGATCAAACTCTCCATCAACCATCACCTGCTCGACCACGACAAGGGTTTGATCCCGTTGGCGCAGGAACTGCGCGATGGGTGCGCAGAGAGCGAAGGCGACCAGTCGCTGGTCTTGAGCGTGCGCCGTCGAAGAGGATACGAGCAGGATGATCAACGTGTAGTGGACGCCGTCACGGAAGCTGGTCTCATGGAGCACGCCAACATTTTCTACCTGAAGCGCTACGGCTTCGCATCCGAGGAAGCCGAGTGGGACGACCCGGTCCCATCCGTGCCCGTGGATTTCACCATGATCACCCCTGACGGACAAACCTTCGGCCCCGACCTGGTAGCGCGCTCCGAGGCCATGCGGAGTTTGGATTGAGTGTCAGCACGGATTGCAAGCCGACGACCTTTTTGCGCATATGCGATGAAAGGTCGTCAAGGCACACATCCACGGCGCGCTCGGCGATCGCGCCCTACCTCGGACTTGCGTCTCTTGAGCTTCTTTGCGGCCAATCGATTGTTTTTCGAAATCGGGAATTCGGCGGGCCGCCGAATTTGACACGCGGGCCGCGTGTGGTCCCCAGCGGAAAAACCGGCTTGATCTTGTTTCAGAAATGGCGACGCTTGGCTGCGTCATGCACTCTGAAGGGCCACTGCTTGAAACGCTCACGCGACGGTTGTCGGAATGTCCTCCGGATTTTCTGCTCGAGCCCTTTGCCATGGAGAAGGGGGAGATTCATGTGGACGCGGTGGTTTCGGATCTGATCCGTGATCTCGGCGGAAAACGACTCATGGTGCATGAGTTGGAGATTTTTGGCGCAGGTCCATCTCAAAAAAAACAGCCCGCCGCTGTCCAGGTCGTCAAACGACTCCAGGACTTGAAGATGGGAGGCGCTTCGCCGCAGAACAACCGCATCCGCCTGATCCTCGTCGCTTCATGGCTCCTGCATGACTCGTGGTTTGTGACAGAGGGAACATTCGCCCGGGAGGCGTTTGTGCTGCTCTCCAAGGGGCTCGACTTGATGGCGACCGTGGTCCCCGCCGAGAAGTGTGTCAGCGATCCCGAACGCCGCGAGGAACTTGTCCGTCTTTGCCTCGCGAAGCTGGGGTTGCGTCCCGCCGGCGAAACTGGTTTACAGGCGCAGGATCGCCTGACGACGCTCGACAGCGTGGAGCGAGATCGTGTGATGCGCAAGGCGCGTGCCGCCGAGCAGCGTGCGCATGACATTCGTGAAGCCATGAAGAAAAAGGCGGCTGAGGAAGCAGCGGCAAAATACAACAGGGAATGAGCATGGAAGCGCCCCTGACCGAAAAACAGAAGTTTCCGCTGCTGACGGAAAAGGGGCGCTCACTGTTGAAATGGTTTCATGAACATCCACACGCTCCCACGTTCAATCACCGTTGTGGCGACCGCCTTGGGGATGCCGGGCTTCAGCGTGTGAAACGGTACGAGGCGCAGTTGAAGGACTCGGCGAAGCAGGCGGGGACGGGAGCGCTTCCACCATGGGTTCGTGCGTTTGCCCGCTCTTGTCTCAAGGAAGTTCCATTTTTTCGTCGAAGGGGTGGTTCCGCGGAGCGCTTTGAGGAACTCCCTCCCGTAACGCGGGCGGATCTCGGGCGTGAGCCGTGGGCGTTTGTTCCGGATTCGCAGTCGTTGGATGACCTGATCGTGTACAACACCTCGGGCGTCACGGGACATCCGCTTGCGATCCTGTGCCATCCGGAAGTTTCGTCGCAGTACATCCCGTTGTTGAGACTTGCCCTTCGACGTCATGGAGTCGCATTGAAAGGCGGGGCGGGGCGGGTGTCCATCATCCTGGCTTGTTATCAGGAACGCACCTACACCTACGCGAGCGTGTCGTCGTACCTGGGCCAGGCGGGATTTGCGAAGATCAACCTGAATTCCAAGGACTGGCGCGACCCGGGGGATCGGGCGCGTTTTCTCGACAGCTGCAACCCGGAGATTTACACGGGCGACCCCATTTCGTTTCAGGAGCTGGCCCGCCTGAAGCTTCGCACGCGGCCCAAGGCTTTGGTTGCCACGGCGATGACGCTGCTGCCATCGTTTCAGAAAAAACTGGAAAAGCATTTCAAATGTCCGGTGGTGGATTTGTATTCGATGAACGAAACGGGGCCCATTGCAGTGGCGACCACTCATGGGCACGAGATTGTGGCTGGTGACATTCACGTGGAAATCCTTGGCTCGGACGGCAAGGCCTGCCCGCTGGGAGTGCGGGGCGAGATTGTGGTCACATGCGCGCGCAACCCATTCCTTCCTTTGTTGCGGTATCGGACCGGGGACTGGGCCGCGTTGGAGTTTCATCGTGGGGCTGCCGTTCTGAAAGGATTGGAAGGACGTCCACCAGTTCTGTTTCGCAGCGCGTCGGGTGGCCCGGTTAACAATATTGATGTTTCAAACGCGTTGCGCCTGATGCCGATTTCGCAATTCTCGCTGCATCAGGAGGGGGATGGGCAATTGGTATTTAGGATGCGCGACGGCGGGATTTCGCATGACCGCGTGCGATCCGCCCTCGAGCGGGTGTTTGGCGGGGGGCGGGTGATTCGTTTTGAAGTGATCGGCGAAGCGGACACGAGGAATGGCAAGACAGTCCAATACACAAGCGACGTGGCGTGAAGATGAAGCGAAAGTCCCGAGGCCTGGTGATCGGCAAGTTCATGCCGCCACACAAGGGGCACGAACATCTCGTTCATTTTGCACAGCAGCGTGTGGATTGTCTCAGCATCATTCTCTTTACCAAGCGGGCCGAAGCGATTCCCGGCGTGTTGAGGCTGGAATGGATGCGGCAGATATTTCCGGAGATTCCGATCCTGAACATCACTGACGAACATCCGATTGATTTTGCGGATCCCGCGATCTGGGAGCTGTGGATTGCATCCATTCGCAAAGTCTATCCGGCAGGGCCCGAACTTGTGTTCTCCTCGGAAGATTACGGGCATGAGCTGGCCCGCCGTCTCGGAGCGCGGCATGTGATGGTGGACCGCGAGCGCGCTTGCGTGCCGGTGTCGGCGGCGCGAATCCGGGAGCGGCCGCTCGACTTTCTGGAATTCATGCAGCCCTGCGTGCAAAAGCACTTCACCCTGCCTGATCGTTGTCGCACGAAGGGGCGGGATTGATATAATGCGCGCATGTGCGGGATTGCCGGGATACTTTTTTCCAGTGCCACAACCGACGAGCGCGAGACGCGCCTGGAGGCGATGCAACGGGCGTTGCGTCCGCGCGGGCCGGATGGAACGGGAATGTGGTGTGACGTTCATGCCGCGTTGTCACACACGCGGCTGGCCCTGCTGGATCTGGAGTCCGGTCACCAGCCGATGGTGGATTCCTCGGGACGGCATCTCCTTGTATTCAACGGGGAAATCTACAATCACATTGAACTGCGCGATGAGCTGCGCGGACAGTATGCGTTTCGAACGCGCTCCGACAGCGAGACCTTGCTGGCGGCGTGGACGGTTTGGGGCGAAGCATGCCTGGAGCGGCTGAACGGGATGTTTTCATTCCTGATTTGGGACAGCGTGGAGCAATGTGGCTTCGCGGCGCGCGATCCCTTGGGCGTGAAGCCGTTTGTGTATGCGCGTCGTGGATCAGAATTTATTTTTGCATCCGAGACCAAGGCGATCCTTGCGGGCGGGTGGGGGCGTCCGTCGCTCAACCGTCGCGCGCTGGCCGAATATCTCGTGGCACCTTCCTTGAGTGGAGTGCAGGAGTCCATGATCAAGGGCATTGAGCATCTGGGTGCGGGTTGTAAACTCAGGATCACACGCGAGAAGGTGGTTGTGAAAAAATGGGATGAGTACCGCGTCGGAAGCGGAGAAGGGGATCATCTGGCCATCGAAGCCCTGCGGGGAGCGTTGGAGAAAAGTGTCGAACGGGCGATGCGCGCGGATGTGCCGGTGGGCGTTTTCCTCAGTGGCGGGGTGGACTCCACCCTGCTCGCCACCCTGGCGACGCGCCATTGTCGTGAACCATTGCGCGCTTTCACGTATTGCTTTGAGGGCCACGACCGCGTGGATTATGGGCACTCGCGCATGATCGGGTCGGATGATGCGCCATTCGTGGACGAAACCGTGAAACGGATTCCGGTGGAACTCGAACGTGTGGTGTTGTCGCAGGAGATGATGATGTCCCGGCTCGAAATGATGGCGGCAGTCAACGACCGTGTTCCGGCGTGGGAACAGGAGTTTGCGCAGGACGCGTTGGCGCGGTCGGCATCGGGACGTCGAAAGGCGGTCTTGGTCGGGGACGCGGCCGACGAGACGCATTACGGTTATCATTTCCTGCTGGAAGAAGCCGTGAGCTCCAGTCCGCTTGCGCTGTTGGAATCGTTCGACGCGAGGCAACGCGAAGCCTGTCTTTCCCCTGCGATTCGCGCAGAGATGCGGCCGGTCCGACGTCTTTCTGAAACGCTTGAGGAAATGATTTCCGGTGCCGGATATGGACTTGGAAACCGCATGGAGCGGCTTCGGGCGATGTCATGGCTGGTGGTGAAATTGTGGTTGGGGCGGTTGCTTCACAACGGGGACATCCACACCATGGCGCACGGAGTGGAGTCCCGGGTTCCATTTGCCGATCGGGACGTGCTCGTGGTGGCACAGGGGATTTCACCTTTGCAAGGGTATGATGGTGGCGTTGAAAAACGCGTGCTGCGCGAGGCGGCCCGTTCCTTTGTGCCTGACGCCGTGTATCGCCGGAAAAAATCCGCACTGCCGTGCGACCCGCGCCTGGGGCCGCGCTACCAGAAGGCGCTGATTCCGCTCCTGCAGGAGGAGAAGGTGTTTGCTGAAGAGTATTTTGATGTTTCGAACGTGAACATGTTATGCCGGCAACCGGTCCCCGATGAAAACGCGAGGATGCTTCTTTTCAACCTGCTTGCGCTCATTTGCTGGAAACGCCATTACTTGGGGTGAGGCGCAGCCGTGTTGCTCATGTAGGAGCGGCTGTCAGCCGCGACCGGGGCGGGTCCCAGGATCGCCGCTGACAGCGGCTCCGACAAGCGACAGAGCCCAAACTGTTGGGTTAAAGCCAATGCATTCTCCAACGTGAGCAAGAAAGCACGAATCCTGTTCGTGACCATTCCTGAAAAGGGGCATGTGAATCCCATGGTCGGAGTGGCGCAGCACCTTGCCGCAAAGGGTTCCACCATCGCCTTCTGTGCCCCGGGCGATCTTGCGCCGCAGCTCCAACGCGCGGGGTTGGCCTGCCCCTGCTTCACCACCAGGGCCACGTCCTCCGCTTCGGAAGAGCGCGTGACGCGGGGGAGTGTGTTTGCGGAAAAAGTCCGCGACGCGGCGTGGTTGCGCCGGTGGATCGGAATGTTGCTGATCGAGGCGGCGCCGGCGCAGGTTGGGCCGCTGCGGGAGATTGTCCGCGATTTCAAGCCCGATGCCATGGCGATTGATCCGATGGTTTACGCCGCCGTGTTCGTGGCGGAATCGAAAAAAATTCCGTGGGCTGGGATCTCCTCCTCGCTGAATCCGGTCACGCCCGACGACTGGATCTGCCCTTTGACCGAAACCGTTCGCGAGCTGGCTCCTTCGCGTCAAAAACTTTTTACCGATCACGGGGTAGGGTGCCGATTCAAGGTGTGCGACGCGATCTCGCCCTGGCTGAACACGGTGTTTACCACGGAGGCGTACGTTCCCCGCGCGCTTTCCGGAAATGATTGTTCGTTTCATGTCGGACCCTCCCTGCCTGCGGGCCCGCGCGGTGACGAGGAGCCGATGGACTGGACGCGGTTGCGGCCGGATCGCCCGACGATTTACATGTCGCTGGGCAGCCAGATCTTTTATCAGCCGCGATTGTTTCAGGCCGTGGTGGAGGCCATTCGTCCTGATGAGGCGCAGATTATTTTGTCGTTGAACGATCTGCTGGATGAGGATTTTGCGAGGTCGTTGCCGCCGCATGTGATTGCGGTTCGTTACGCGCCGCAGCTGGAGTTGTTGGCACGGGTGGAGGTGATGATCAACCACGGCGGTGCAAATTCGGTGATGGAGTGTTTGAGCCGGGGGCGGCCGATGCTGCTGCTTCCGATTTGCAACGACCAGCACCTGCAGGCGCGCTTCCTGGAGCGAAGCGGCGCCGGACGAGCGCTCGACCCGGATACCCTGACAGTGGAGAAGTGCCGTGAGGCGTTGCGCGCCATGCTGGATTCCGGTTCGACGGAGAGGAGCCGTGCTGCAGAGATTGGAAAATCCTACGCGGCCAACGATGGCGCGGGACGTGCGGCGGAATTGATCCTGGAACTGGCGCGGACACGCCAACCGATTTCACCGACATGAATCTTCCCTGTCTTTCACCGCGTTTGGACGAAGGCGGCGTGACCTTCCAGCAGACGAACGAAGGAATCCGCGGGGTGGCGAACCAGATGTTGAAGCATCCGGATCCGGAATCCATTCGCAAGTCATCACGGGAGCTTCATCGGAGCGTGTTTGAATTTCTGGAGACGCATCAACCTTTTCATGTGGTGCAAATCTGGAATCAGATTCCTGTCGCAGCAGCCGGGGCCGGGGAGAGTCTTTCAGCATTTCGGGCCGGGCGATCGGAGGCTCTTGTAGATGGGCTGGGAGACCCGCCATCCAGCAATGTGGTTGCGGATGGAAACCGCATGGCGGTCGAATTTCTGGCCGTGACGGAAAGGCCAGCCTTCCTGGTGAATCGGCCGCGACGCGGGAACGAAGTGATGGCTGCCATCCATCGGGCAGGGGAACAGACGTTGATGCGCACCTCAATCGTGACCGGAGAATGCTGCGGGGAAATTCGCGAAGAATTCAATCGTGCGATCCAGGAGATGCGGGTCATTGTGAGCCAGTTCAACACGCGTTCACAGGGAATCACCTTCGGGTTCGGCCTGGAGGACTTGAGACTTCTGCGGGTGCACCATCGTTGCGATGAGGATCGCCCGTGGCTGGAGAAGATGCTGGGACGGATTGTGGGCGCAGATTGTCGGATTTTCTTTCAGCGCAACGCCTTTTTTCCGGGGCATGCGCGGGTTGGGCTCGAGGGGGTTCTGCAGAAGAAGGGAGGCGCCGGGGATTCTGCCCGGAGGATGTATGCGGAGGTGGACGGGCGGATCCGTGTCGGCTCGTTCGAGCTGCATGTGGTGGAGCACTGTAACCTGCGGTGCAACGGATGCGATTCTCTTTCTCCACAAAATCAGGAGCGGTATTTGAGTGTTGGAGAAGTGCAAGAAACCTGCCGCTTCATGGCGGGGGTGATCCATGCGGATGTATTCAAGCCGATGGGAGGCGAGCCGTTGCTGCACCCGCAGATTGTTGAAATTCTCGAGGTGGCGCGCCGTTCCGGGATCTCGCGTGCCGTCCGCCTGATGACCAATGGCCTGAGGCTTCATCGGATGGGCGATGATTTCTGGCGCGCGTTGGATCATCTCACGGTGTCGAATTATTCCAGCGCGCCGATACCTGAAAAACACATGGAAAAGATCGAGCGCAAGGCACGCGAGTTTGACGTGGTGCTCAACATGAAATTCATTGATCAATTCAACGAGATCCTCCGGACCGAGCCGCACACGGATGATCAGCGGATGCGGGATGTGTATCGTGAATGTGCGATCCGGCATTGCGGTTTGATTGTGCGCAACGGCGTGTTTTTCAAATGCACGCGTGCAGCGTACATGGATGATTTCCGCCGGATGTTTCGCATGACCGAGCGCCCCGATGCGCCACCCGATTATTCTGCGGTGGATGGTATATCGTTGAAGGCGCCCGGCCTCGCGGATCGCATCCGGGAGTATTTGAACAGGGAAGAGCCGCTCGCTTCATGCCGGTACTGCCTGGGAACCTCGGGCGATCTGGTGCCGCACCGCCAGCTTTCCAAAGCTGAAGCGCGCCCGGAGCAATCGTAAAATGGAAACTTGAATTTTCATGCTGGGAGACGCATGGTGTGGACATGAGCAATAAAGAAATCGTGGAGGACCTACTTCAGAGGATTCCCGATAATGCCTCGTTGGGTGATATTGCGCGTGAGATCGAGTTCGTGGCCGCGGTACGTCAGGGATTGGACGAACTTGACAGCGGCAAGAGCACGCCCATCGAGGAAGTCGAAAAAGAGCTGCCTTCATGGATTATCAGGTAGGTCTCTCAGACTCGGCCCGGAAGGACCTCCGGGACATCATTCGATATATCTCGTTGGATGCTCCTGACCGGGCACTTGAGTTTGGGAAATTTCTCATTTCCAAAACAAAACTTCTCGCGAAATTCCCCGAGATGGGGAGAGTTGTTCCCGAATTCGCCGATCCAAGCGTCCGTGAAATTATTGTCCGTTCCTATCGAGTCATCTATCGCGTGAATCATGCCCATCAGAAGGTTGAGGTGGCTCGCTTCTGGCATGGCGCTCGTGATCATCCCGAGGTCAATCTCTGACTCACGGGTTCCATGTCCATGACTTCCTCCATCCTCATCACCCAGTGCCTGCAGAATGATTTCGTGAAACCGATCGGACGGTATGACCCGATGCCGAATTTGTTGCACGTCGGGCACGAGGAGGCGCGGCGGCTTATGGGGGAGAATCCGTCGGAAGGCCCCGTGGCACGCGTGATGCAATGGGCTTACCGGCAGACGGATGAACAGTTGAAGATCATTCATTTGCGTGACTGGCATGATCCGTCGGATCCCCGCCAGGCTTCGCACCTCAAACAATTTGGCGCGCATTGCATCCAGGGGACCGAGGGCGCGCGGTTTGCGTTTGAGGAAATCGCCGGCGCGAAAAAGGCGGATGTGGTCAATTCGCTGACGCTGAATGATTTTGTGGGGACGGACCTCGAGGAGATTTTGAGGCCGTTTGAGGGCGGAGCGGTTCGTGTTGGATTGGCGGGCGTGTGGACTGAGGCGAAGGTCACATTTCTTGCGTATGAGCTCCACACGCGCCATCCGGATTTTCAGATTGCGGTGTGTTCGGCGATCACGGCGAGTTCGTCGCGCGCGCAACATTTCATTGCGCTGGAGCAGATGGAGAAATTGCTCGGCGTGAAGATTCATTCCTCCATTGGCGAATTCATCGGTTTTCTCGGAGGCGAGAGCGCCGAGGCGCCGCTTCTCGGGATGGGCAAGGCAGATCATCCCCAGATTGAAATCGAGAGCGGCCCCAGCCCGGGCGAGGCGGATCGGAAACTTCTCCGTTATCTCTTTCGCGATTGTCGCAGCGCGCGCTTTCGATGCCTCGACGGCGGATTTTCCGGCAACGTGGTAATGGGCACTCAAAGCGTGGATTCATACGGGCATCCCCAGGTTCCGCATGTGGTGAAAATCGGGCCGCAGGCCTTGATCGGGAGGGAGAGGGCCGCATTTGAGCGCATCGAATCGGTGCTCGGCAACAGTGCGCCGCGCATCGCCGACTTTGCGGATTATGGCGATCGTGGCGGGATCAAGTACCGTTACGCTTCCATGGGCGGAGGGATTTCCACGACGTTTCAAAAGCTCTACATGAAAGGCCTGCCGATGGAGAAGGTGCGGCGGATTTTAAAAACGGTTTTTTTCGAGCAGCTGGGACGCTTTTACGCAGCGGCGAGTCGGGAAAGGTGCGACTTGATCGAGTATTACGCTTTCAAGCCGGACATGGCCCCGCGCGTCCAGAAACGCGTTGAGGCCGTGCTCGGTGGGACGGCGTCGGGACGCATGCTGCGGTTTTCGAACGGACGGGAATTCCCGAACCTCGTGCTCTTTTATTCCGAGGATTTGTCGAAGCTTCCCTCGAACCGGGCAGACTCCGTTTATTTCTCCTATCTTCACGGCGACCTGAACGGCGCGAACATCATCGTGGATGGACAGGAGAACGTGTGGCTGATTGATTTTTTCCACACGCATCGCGGGCACATCCTGCAGGACCTGATCAAGCTGGAGAACGATCTGCTTTATATTTTCACGCCGGTCACAAACCAGGCGGAATTCGACGAGGCGTTGCGGCTGACCGATCTGTTGATGACAGTGGAGGACATTGCACGTCCGATGTCCGAAGCCGGAACCGCGCTTGGGCTCCCCCAGTTTGTGCGCGCGTACGAGACACTTTGTTTCCTGCGTTCATTTTATCCCGACCTGATCCAGAGCGACCGGAATCCCCTGCAGCTTTTCATCGGCCAGATGCGTTACGCGGCGCATACGCTGTCGTTTGACGAATCAAACGACTGGCAGAAGAAGTGGGCGCTTTACACGGCGTCACTCTGCGGCGCGCAGGTCCTGGAGCGGCTGCAACGGATCCAGCCGTTGTGCATCGAATGGATTGACGGCAAATACACGGCGAGTGGAAAACTTGGGATCACGATCCTGCCCGGAAGGCGCGACCACAAGCGCGACATGGATTCCGACCTCGAAGTGATCCGCAACGAGAAGATCACCCACGTGCTATGCCTGCTCAGCGAAACCGAGTTTGCACAGTACGGCGTGGAGGGATTGCTGGAACGTTACCGCGCGATGGGGATTCAGGTGCGTCACGCGCCCATCCTCGACCAGAAGGCTTGTTCGGTTTCAGAGATGAAGGATTCGGTCGGCTGGCTGGATCAGAATCTTCGTGGAGCAGCGAACATCCTTGTGCATTGCGTGGGAGGGCTGGGGCGTTCGGGGATGGTGGCCGCATGCTATCTGAAGAGCCGGGGATGCAGTGCGCAACAGGCGATCGAGGAGGTGAGGCGCGTGCGGTCGCTTCGCGCCATCGAGTCGAAGGTGCAGGAGGATTTGATCGCGACGTTTGAAATAAAATAATTGTATGAATACACTCGAATGGACGGTTTCGCCAAAGGATCGCGATCCCGGGATTTTTTCCGGCGGGATGCGTTATCTTGTGGATGGGAGGATTCACGAATGGAAGGGGGCTTTCTTTGAGGTGAAGTCGCCGATTTTCCAGCCGTCGGGTGCGGTGCTTGAAAAACGGTCGCTTGGGCATTGCGCCTTGCTGGATCATGACGTGGCGATGAGTGCGTTGCAGGCAGCGGTGCGGGCGTATGACAAGGGGCGCGGCGCATGGCCGACCTCGCCGGTGGCGATGCGCATCCGATGCATGGGCGACTTTTTGGACCGCATGGAGAAGAAGCGGCTCGACGTGGCGAGGCTGATCATGTGGGAGGTTGCGAAGCCCTGGGCGGATTCGTTGAAGGAATTTGATCGCACGGTTGCGTACGGGCGCGACACGATTGTGGCGCTGAAGGAGCTCGACCGCACGGCGTCCCGCTTCGTAATGGATTCCGGTTTTCTGGCGCAGGTGCGTCGCTCGCCGCACGGCGTGGCACTGTGCATGGGGCCGTACAATTATCCACTCAACGAGGGATATACCACGCTGCTTCCCGCCCTCATCATGGGGAACACGGTGGTGGCGAAACTCCCGCGACTCGGGATGCTCTGCAACATGCCGCTGCTTGAAGCCTTCGCGGAATCATTTCCGCCCGGCGTCATCAACATCATCACGGGCGAGGGGGGCGAGGTGGTGACGCCGATCATCGAATCCGGCCAGGTGGACCTGCTGGCGTTCATCGGGTCGGCGGGCGTGGCGAACATTCTCAAGCACAAGCACCCGCGCCCGAACCGGCTCCGCTCGGTGCTGGGGCTTGGCGCGAAGAACCCCGGTATTGTGCTGGCGGATGCCGACATGGAACTCGCGGTGCGCGAGTGCGTGCAGGGCGCGCTGACGTTCAACGGCCAGCGTTGCACGGCGCTCAAGATTATTTTTGTGGACCGGAAAATAGCGGACGAATTTGTAGCGCGAATGGCGAAGGCGGTGTCGGCGCTGCCGTGCGGGATGCCGTTTACGGACGGGGTTTCGCTGACGCCCCTGCCCGAGGAGCACATCGTGGAAAGGATGCAGCGCTACGTGGAGGAGGCGGTGGCGAAAGGCGCGCGGGTGATGAACCCGGGTGGTGGCGACACCGACCGCACGTGGTTTCATCCGGCGGTTCTTTATCCGGTGAACAGCCAGATGAAAATCTGGCATGAGGAGCAGTTTGGACCGATCGTGGCGATCGCGCCCTTCGATGAAGTGGTGGAAGTGCTCGATTACGTGGCTGCATCGCCTTACGGGCAGCAGGCGAGCGTGTTCGGCCACGACCCGAAGGTGGTGGGGCGATTGGTGGATGCGCTCGTCAACCAGGTTTCACGCGTGAACCTCAACTGCCAGTGCCAGCGCGGACCGGATACCTTTCCTTTTGGGGGTCGGAAGGATTCGGCAGAAGGCACGTTGTCAGTCGGCGACGCGCTGAAGGTTTTTTCGACGCGGACACTGGCTGCGGCGAAACAGACGTCGGAGAACACGGAAGTGATCCAGGGGATCATCCGTGGTCGTCACTCGGAATTCCTGAACACGGATTATTTGTTCTGAGCAAACGGAGGGATGCGTGCAGTCCTGTTCGCCTCTGTGTAGGAGCCGCTGTCAGCGGCGACCGGGAAGGAGGGGCTCGGCATCGCCGCTGACAGCGGCTCCTACAGGGCTGAACTGTTGCGACAACGAAAAGCGTCCGAGTGAGTTTGATTTTTCGACACGGATTTGAGACATTCCACAGGTGAGTAAAAAAAGGATCAAAAAATTTTTCCGCGGGGTGAGGCAGCTCCTGGCGTTGCTGGTCTTTGCGGTGATCGCGCTGGTTTCGTATGTGCATTTCTACGGACTGCCATCTGAATGGAAGGACGCCGTCCTCCAGGAGCTGGCGCGCCGTGGCGTAAAGCTGCAAATTGATTCACTGCATTGGGATCCCATGCGGGGGGTTGTGGCGCATGGAGTGGAATTCAATGCTGGCGAAAACGGCGGCAGCGTCAAGGTTCGCGAGCTTGCGCTCAACATCCGCATGAGCGACCTCATGCACCGGAATTTTTCATTGGAGACGCTGGAGGTGGATGGTGCGGACATCCATGTTTTTCCAGGTGGAACCGTCACGCCGATCATCGTTGAACGCACTGCCGGGACATTTCGATTTGAAAAAAAGGGGGTGATCCAGCTCGTAGGAGTGACGGGCGACCTTCATGGGCTGCACCTGGAGATCAATGGGCAACTGGATCTCAGCAAACCAGCGACGGGAACCACCACGCCGAAGCCGCCACCTGACCTTGCAAAAATTCAGAAGTACCTGGACATGCTTGCCAAGACCCGTGTGGTACGGCCGGTGGGCATCCGTATTTCCGTGGATGGGAAAATTTCCGAGCCCGAAAACATGCGCGTCCAGGTGGAAGTGGATGGCGGGACAATCATTCACGAGGGATGGCGGGTGGATGGCGTCAATGGGAAGGTGTTGTATGAGGGCGGTGTGGTTTCGCTTCCCGCGTTGACCGTCGAGGCGCACGGGGGAAAGGCGATCCTGAGCGGTTCCTACGACGTGGCGAAACACGGGTTGCTGTTCGAGTTTTACAGCAACATCAATCCCGCGGCATTGATGGAGGGGATTCCGGTGGGACAGAGGCCGCGAGTCCTGACGGACCTGGATTTCAAGGTCAGCCCCGAGTTCTGGCTGAAGGGGGCCGCGGACATGTCCGCACCCGTTATTTGGAATGGGATGGATGCGGAAGGAAGTGTCTGGATTCGGGAGATGAGCTGGCGGGGAAACCTTGTTCGTGAGGCGCGGGGCAATGCGCACATTGCAAAGGGCGTGCTTGAACTTCCCAATTTGTCTTTCGTGCAGGATTCCGGACGCATGACGGGGAGTTTTGCGTATCCGATCGCGTCGCGGACGATTGCGTTCAACAACTGCAGCAGCACGCTCGATATCGCGGCGGTGATGAACCTGCTTTATCCGACCGGAAAAAACTGGTTTCGCACGGTGGGATTCACCAAGCCGCCCCTCACGCGCCTGGAGGGGACGTGGGACCTCGGCGACCCGAACGGTTTGCACGCCAAGGGAGACCTGGACTGGGAGGACTGGGTTTCCAACGGGGTTTCGATCAAGCGGATGCGCACCCGGGTGGACATCTCGGGACGCAAATTTCATTTTGCCGATCTTCGACTGGAGCGCGAGGAGGGCTCCGTGGTCGGGGATTTTTCCATGGATTTCAACACGAACATGGCGGAGTTGAACGCAACTTCCACCATGGGATTCCTGGAGCTGACCCGTTTTGTGGGACCGAAGACGGAGGAATTATTCGCACCGTACCAATTTCTCAGTCCCCCCAGGATTCAATTCAAGGGGAGCATCAATTTTGGCACGCAGCCGCTGAACGATTTGTGGGCGCACGTGGAGTGCAAGCATTTCAAGATCTGGAAGTTCACATCGCGCGGCCTGGTGGCGGACGTGCGCAGTTTCCGCCGGTCGCTGGAGATCTCGAAATTCGACGGCGAACTGTACGGGGGGCGGCTGGAGGGGAACGCCATGTTTGATTTTTCGACACCGGAGCAGGACTGGGGTTTTCACTGCCGCGTGAAGAGGGTGGATTTTGACCGGTTCACACACGAGCTTTGGGACTATGACCAGGTGCAGGGGTACATGACCGGGTGGGCCGAGATGAACGGGGTGATGGCGAACTCGCGCCCGTTGAAAGGGTTTGGAGAGGTGGAGATTTCCGACGGAGTTCTGTGGAAGATCCCTCTTTTCGGCGAACTTTCGAAATTCATCCCGCTTCTGGGCGTGCAGAGGGCGAAGAAGGCTCACGCGACATTCACGGTGGCGGATGAAAAAATGAAGGTGGACGACATGAAGATCAATGCGGGTATCATGTCCCTGTCGGCAAAGGGGTATTATCATTTCGACAAATCGCTCGATTTCAACGTGCAGGGCCATTTCCTGCCGGACTTGTTCATCCCCAGAATTTTGGATCCTCTTACGAAGGCGTTTGAGTTTCACCTTGGCGGCAAGCTGAATGACCGCAAGTGGAAACCGCGCTATCTGCCCAAGGAGTTGTTGCTGCATTTCGGGGACGATGGCGAGCCCAAGGAGCCGGGAAAATGACCTCATTGCGAAAGCCTGGAGAGTGCAGCCTTTATGGCATCCTCGATACAACGTACCTTGGGCCCCGCGACCCCGCGGAAGTCGCTGTGAAGATGCTGGAGGGCGGGGTGGACATCATCCAGGTGCGGGCAAAAGGATGGCAGGCCGGTGAAGTGGCCGCCCTTTCGAAAATCGTGTTGCTCGTGACGCGTCCCGCCGGCGTCCCACTCATCGTCAACGATCATCCCGCGGTGGCGGCAGAAGTGGGGGCAGATGGAGTGCACGTGGGGCAGGAGGATGGTTCGGTAAAGGAAGCGCGCCGAATCGCGGGCGGGGCATGCTGGGTTGGAAAATCCACGCATTCACTCGAGCAGGCGCTCGCGGCGCAGGAGGAGGGCGCGGATTACATCGGCGTGGGCCCGGTTTTCGCCACGCCGACCAAGCCGGATTACAAACCTGTGGGATTGGAGCTGGTCCGCAAGGTGGCCCCACAACTTCATGTTCCATTTTTTTGCATTGGCGGCATCAAGCGCGAAAATGCCGCCGATGTCCTTGGCGCCGGTGCGAAACGGATCGTCGTTGTGTCGGGCATCCTCCAGGCTGACAACATCACCGACTACTGCAGCGGGTTGCGACGCCTGCTGGACGAGAAATGAAAACCGCTTTTCAAATCAGATTGCTGTTGGGTGCGGCGGTGCTGCTCATCTTTGGATGTTCACCGCGTACAGACAGTTCCCCGCGCGACCAGGCAGCCCTTTCCAAGGATGCGGACTACGCGACTTATCTGGACGCCTGCAAAGAGGGGCGTTATGCGGATGCGGCCAGGCTTGCTGATGGCCTGGCGGGTCGCTTCCCGAAAAATGGTTCCGCCTGGAATGCGGTTGGATATTCGGCGGCGCATCGGGGAAAGCAGCAGGACGCCGTCATCGCGTACGAACGGGCCATCAAGGTGAGCCCGGGGCACGCCAAGGCGTGGCACAACCTGGGGCTTTCCTACGGCAAGCTTGGAAAAATCGAGGACGAGGTCCGTTGTTACAGGCGTGCCCTTGAGCTGCGGCCGAAGGATGCGACCACGTGGATGGATCTGGCGATCGCGCTGCGCGGCCTCAATAAAATCAAGGAGGCCAACGATGCCTACAGGCATGCGGTGGAACTGGACGGGCACTTCGAGCGTTATCGCTGGCGCTCGAAGGAATCCCCTTCTGAATCGTTCAATTCCACGTCGCCGGATGTGAGTGAGTTGGTTGCCGACAATCCGTCGCAGGAAGAGGCTGCTTCCTGGAAATGGAATGATGAAGCGTGGTTGCGGGCATGGTGCGCACAAGCCGAACTCCAGCCCTTTTCACGGTTGAGGAGCGGGGCGCTGCCGGTGAAGTCCACCGTGGATGTGCAACGCTGGATGGAGAGCCCGGTGGTGTCGGCGCAGCTCTGGAACAATCTTGGGCGTTCTTATGAGGCCGAGGAGAAATGGGACCGGGCAACCGCCTGTTACAAAAAATCGCTTGAAGTGCTGAAAGGCGAGCCCATGGTCTGGGGCAATCTCGGAATGGCGGCGCTTGGGGCGCGGACATACGGGGACGCGGTTGCGGCATTCGAGGAGGCATCGCGGCTTGCGCCGGATGACGCGACATTTCGCAACAACCTGGCGATTGCGCACGCGGGCCTTGCGACATCCCTCATCTTGCAAAAGAAAAGGAGCGAGGCCAGGAATCAGCTCCAGAAAGCGTTGCAAATCCAGCCTGGCCTCGCTTCGGCGCGCGTGCTTCTGGCTTCACTGTTGCAGCAGGAGGGGGAGTGGGCTGAGGCGCAAAGCCAGTGCGACCAGCTGGTGCAGCAGATGCCACGCTCCGCCGTGCTGTGGTACGCCCTCGGAGTTGCCCGCGCCCGAAACGCAAAAGCCTACTCCGCCGTGGAAGCCTTTGAGCGCGCGCTCCGGCTGGACATGAATTCCGATGATCTCTGGCATTGGTACGCCGTGGAACTGGCCGCGCTCGAACGATATCCTGACGCGGCCACGGCTTTTGATCACTGTGTGAAGATCAATCCCAAAAATTTGCAGGCATGGCTGGGGCTTGGATCCGTCCGCGCCCGCCTCCAGCGTTGGGATGATTCCATCGCAGCCCTGAAAAAAGCCGTGGAACTTTCAAGCGGCGATCCGAAAATTCAAACCCTGCTCGCATCGGTGTGCGTGGCCGGCGGACGGCCTGATGCCGCGGTTGTCTTGTGTCGAAAGCTGCTGGAAGGCGATCCATCGCGCGCCGATGTCTGGAAGCTGCTTGCGGAATCCCACTGTGACCTGGGGGGGTGGGACATGGCGGTGGTTGCGTACCAGAAGGCGCTCGCGTTGCAACCGAAGGATGGCGGTGGCTGGGCCGAGCTGGGGTACGCGTTGGGCGCGATCGGCGAAAAGTTGGAATCGCGCAAAGCGTATCAGAAAGCGATTGCGGCGGGCGATCATCGCGAGGAAGTTTGGAACAACCTGGGTGTGACGCAGACGCGGCTTGGCGAGTACGAGGATGCATTGAAGTCATTTGCGCAGGCCGGCCGGGAGCTCAAGGGCGACCCCGACCTGATGCTCAACGTGGGCGTGGTCTTTTTTCACCTGAAGCGGGGGGCGGAATTTCAGAGCACACTGGCCGCACTGCAGAAGGCCGATGCGGGCAAGGCGGCCGAGCTGGCCGAGCTGGCCCAACGCAAAGATTGAGAAAAACTTTGAAATCCGAAGGGCCCCATGCTTGGATGCCCGTTCGTCATTGCGTGATCCACAGTAGCTCAATGGTAGAGCACGGCACTGTTAATGCTGATGTTGTAGGTTCGAGTCCTACCTGTGGAGCCATTTCAAATTCTCCTCTGAACACGGGGTTCATGGGAATGCAAATGTCCGCAGGTAGGGGCTGAAAAGGCCCAACTGTCAGGGGAAATGCCAGGGAAAAAGCGGCCTGGAAGCGCAGGCTTTCAGAATTCGCCACTACTCTTGCACTTCCCCCTGACAAACCGCTCACGCGGATGATTCGCGTTCTCCTATCCTCAATAACGAAGGAGACACAATGAAAAACCGCTACTGGCTGTTCAAAAGGGGAACCATCTATTACCTGGAAGACACGATCACGGGCAAACAGGAGAGCCTGCGCACCAACGATCCGAAAAGGGCGGAGCGTCTTCGCCTCGCAAAAAACGAGGCCACGGGAAACCGAACTCTGAACCTGGCCCTGGCACGGGCTTACCTGGGCACCCATGACCCGAAAATGTGCAAACGCGTCTGGAGCGACGTCATGGAAGAATTGTCCTCGCACGGTCTGGAGGTGAGCCAGGCTCGTTGTCGTCAGGAGATGCGCAGCAAGCCCTTCGATTCGATCCGGAAGAAGCCTTTGGTCGAAACCAATGCGGAGGATTTTCTGGAAGTACTGCGGTCGGGCACGGTGTCCACGAATCACTATTTGCGGAGGCTCCATAATCTGGCCGTGGGTCTGGGATGGCTTCCCTGGCCCATTCTGGCCCCGAAACTTTGGCCAAAAATCATCGTAAAGCCGAAGCGGGCCATCACCTGGGAGGAACACCAACGCATTGTTTCGACCGAGGGGAATACGGAGCGGCGGCTCTATTACGAACTGCTATGGGAAACGGGCGCGTCTCAAAGCGATGGGGTGAACCTGACCCATGAAAATGTTGATTGGGCGGCACGAAGGCTTTCGTATCGGCGGCAGAAGACCGGCCAACTGGCATGCCTCAGTATCGGCGCTCATCTGGAACAAATCCTTCGGCAGTTGCCGTCCAACGGCCGCCTCTTTCCCTATTGGAGCCGATTGCGGGACACGGATCGCTCCGGGGAATTCGCCCGACGCTGCCGAATCCTCGGCATCCAGGGCGTGACGCTGCATTCATACAGGTACTCCTGGGCCGAACGGGCAAAAACAAGTGGCTATCCTGCCCGGTGGGCAGAGGCAGCCCTGGGCCATGATTCCCGTGCGGTGCACGCAGCCTATGCAAAAGCGGCATTCGTTGTCTGTCCCCCACTGGAAGATTACGAAAAGAAAATCATCCCCATGCAGCTCCAGACTGTGGAGTCCATAGAGGGGGCCAGACTGGAGGCGCAGTCCTCCTGAAATTTAGAAAATGTTCGCTGAAAACAATAGAAAAAGGTAATCCATCATGGAAATGAAATCCTCGGTTTACATTGAAACCACCATCATCAGCTACCTCGTCGCCCGTCCTAGTCGTGATCTGATTGTGGCAGGCCACCAGCAATTGACCCATGAGTGGTGGGAAAAGCGACGTCCCATCTTCAACTGCTACGTCTCCCAAGCCGTCTTGGATGAAATATCCAAGGGTGATCCCGAGGAGATTAAAAAGCGTCAGGCAGTCAGCAACACCTTGCTGCTTCTTGATGTGAACGATGAAGTTGCCGAGCTTGCCGAGGAATTCCTCCACAAGAGGATTTTGCCGACCAAGGCGGCGCAGGACGCCGTTCATATTGCGGTGGCAGCAACGAACGGCTTGGATTTTCTTTTGACCTGGAATTGCACCCATATTGCCAATGCGAGCATTGAGGGGCGAATTTCCAAGCTGTGTCGGGAAAGGGGGTTGCAGTCACCGGTGATTTGCACTCCCGAAGAGCTTATGCTAGGGTAAATCACATGAACGACCCGATTGTCCAGGAAGTGCGCCGTGTGCGCGAGGAGATGGCGGCAAAGTTTAACTACGATGTCCGCGCCATCGTCCGCCACCTGCAAAAGGAGCAAAAGCATTCCGGCCGAAAGGCGGTGCGTTTGCCTCCCAAGAAGCTCTTGGCCTCAGGCCGTCATTCCTGATTCAGTTGTTCATGGGCACCGTCGAGGAAATCAAAACGGCGATTAAACAGCTGCCTGCCGGCGACGCTTGGCAGATCGAGCATTGGCTGAAAAACCACCTCAATGCTGAGTGGGACCAGGAAATGAAGAAGGTCGCCAAAATTAAGGACATCGAAGGCGATTACACCGAAGAACGACGCAAGCTTTTCAAGCACTTCAAGTTTGAAAATTTGCGAAAAACGAAACCGGCGTCAAAAGGCAAACTATCTCCGAGAAGGTGAGGGAGTGATTTCATGGTCAAGGAACGGTATGAATTACCAACGCGTTATCACCCTTGAACCCGGCAGGCGTGGAGGTCGCCCCTGCATTCGCGGCATGCGCATTGCCGTGGCCGATGTGCTGGGTTGGCTCGCGGCGGGCATGTCGCATGAGCAAATTATCAGCGACTATCCCGAGCTCACGGAAGAGGACATCCGCGCTTCTCTCGCCTACGCCGCAGACCGCGAACGTCGCGTGGTGGTCGCCGTATGATCAAGGACCCAATCGTTGAAGAAGTGCACCGCATCCGCGACCGTCTTGCAGCGGAAGCCGGGTACGATGCGCGAAAGTTCTTCAAAATGATCAAAGATGCCGAAAAGCATTCCGGGCGGAAGTTTGAGCGGTTGCGTCCCAAAAAACTTTCAGCATCGGGCCGTCGTTCCTGATTTCGTCAAGACCAACACAAAAATGACAACAAAAGTAACCATATCCAATCGTGACGAAATCCTGGGAGCAATCGTCAGGGCACTTGCTGTTCAGGTTGCTGGATTCCAAATCGTCGGTGGAATGAACAAAAAATATCTCCAGGAAAATGGATATTATCTCTTCCAGTTCTCTGCGCCCCAGCTTTCCAGGTTCCAAAATCTTGTTGAGGAATACGTGCCTGAAAAACTGACAAGTTTAATCCTGATTGCTTCAAATTAGGATATTACGGGAGAGCCCGTACGTTGTTTCAGATTTTTGAGGTGCCAATGTCGGGCCACAGCTTTGGTCGCCTTGTTGAGCCATGCACGATCATTCACGAGCGATTGAACCTCGGCGGTTGAAAAGAATTTGTGCCCATTGGGTGCCGGGTCACCCAAGGGCTTGAGCAATCGATTCCGCACCAGAATCTGAATGTCGTGCTCCATGAAACCGAGGAGTGTCGCCGTTTGCTCGGCGTTCAAACGGGCGGGCAAACGGGCGAGGTTGAGAAATTCGCATGTGGTTGGACTCATGCCCCACTTCTCGTTCCAAACGGCCGGGAATTCAACGAGTCAAAGGGGATGGTTCATTTACTCGCCTGGCACGTTTCGTAGAATTTCCGGGCTTTGGACACCTGCGAGCGTTCCGAATCGTTGAGGATTTTCCGCAAAAAGAATTTTTCGTCCATCAATTCAATGGCTCTCCATGAGAATTTGGAACCTTCCTTGACCTGAAGGCCCAACCGCCTGCGGATTTCCCGAAAATGGCTCACAATCACCTTCTCGGACCAATGCAGCATTTCGCGGGGAAAAACGATGTTCCAACCTCCAATTTCCGCAAGTTTTGTCTCGAAATCCGTCGGCTGAAACGACTCCTTCCAGGCTGACGGGAGCGCTTCAATTTGATCATGGGTGAGCTCGCAAAAGGGTTGTTGGCAGCGGTAGCGTCCATGAATTCGTGCGTCCAATTCGTAGAGAAAAGCCATTCGCCGTCCGCCCTTGAACTTCTGATGATGCGCGGCAAGGGTGATGGGAGGGCGAAAGGCAATCCACCCTTGTTCATTGCTCTTTTGGGGCAGCAGCAACTGTTGGGTGGAATCCGGGATAAAGGGTCTTGATCGCCACCACCAGAGTATGGATTTCAGGTAGGCCGGATCAACGGGGACCTCGACGTATTGACCATTTTGATATTTTTCATAGCACTTTTTCCGGAAAATCACCGACGGACTAAACGTCATGGTCCCTTCGCCAGCTCTACCGGATGATGTTTTCTGCTGCTTCATGGGGTGCTATGTGGATGTTAACTTTGTCAACAAGGTTGACAAAGTTAACAAAGGTCAACAAAAGTTGACACCGTTTTTGAGTCAATTTTGAGTCGTTTTTAGGTGTTTTGAAGGCATTTCATGAGGCAGATCAGGTTGAAAGTGTGGTTGCAACAGTCACCGGAAGCCGTGCCTTGCGTGAGTGATGCAGGGTCTGGTACCCTGCGGGAACAGAAAATCGATGTCAAAAAAGGTTCAACGGCCAAAAAGTGCGCGACATGAACGCAAAATGGATTTCAGCTTGCGGGAAGACTCGCCGCACTATGGGACCAACGGGCACCCTGTAAAATCCAAACTCCGTTTCATCGATCTGTTCTGTGGCATCGGGGGTTTCCGCATTGCGTTCGAACGGGTGGGTTGCGAATGCGTCTTTTCCTGTGATTGGGACAAATACTCGCAGATCACCTACGAGGCCAATTTTGGAGAAAAACCCCATTCTGACATTCACTCGGTTGCTGACACGGACATCCCGAAGCATGACATTCTTTGCGCCGGTTTTCCGTGCCAGCCATTCAGCATTGCAGGTGTCTCAAAGAAACTGAGTTTGGGGCGCAAGCATGGTTTTGAGGACGAAAAACAGGGCAATCTTTTCTTCTCCATTGCCGAGATTCTGAACTACCACCAGCCTTCCGCATTCGTGTTGGAGAACGTCAAAAACCTGCTGGGCCATGACAAGGGACGGACCTTTGATGTCATCCACCGGACATTGACCAAGGCGCTGGGCTATACAGTTTATCATAAAATAATTGATGCCCAAAGTGTGGTGCCACAGCACCGGGAACGCATTTTTCTCGTCGGTTTCAAACCGTGGTGCCATTTCGAGTTCCCTCATTTTCCTACGGAAGGCCCAAAACTGTCTTCAATTCTTGAAAGGGCGGTCCCTGAAAAATACACGCTGTCAGACCACCTCTGGCGTTATCTTCAAGCCTACGCGGCGAAGCATCAGGCTGCGGGAAACGGCTTTGGCTTTGGACTTTTTAGCGGAGGCGATGTTGCGCGGACCCTCAGCGCCCGTTACTACAAGGATGGTTCCGAAATTTTGATTGCACAGGGCGGCAGGAAAAATCCCCGTCGACTGACACCACGCGAATGCTGCAAACTGATGGGGTTTCCAGCGGACTTCAGGATTCCTGTTTCCGATACACAGGCTTACAGGCAATTTGGGAATTCTGTTGCCGTACCGGTTGTTGAGCGGGTGGCAAAATCCGTGATCCAGGCGCTGCAGATGAGGGGGAAAGAGGACATGTATATCGGAGAATCCATGCCTCTCTTCAATCTGGCACACAAGAGATCGAAAAAGGCGGGAGGAATGACACATGAACCTCACCCAGCTTAAGGCGCTTTTTGTCAAGGCAGGTTGTCAGAGGCTTTATGCAAAACCGCTTTCAGAAAACGACAATTCAAAAAACCAGGTCTATTTCGGCCCTGACTTTCAGGCCCTGAACCTGTTTCCCAACGAGGGGATTTTCCCGGACAGCAGTCCCAAAAATCCGATTTTCAAGGCTGGGCTCCATTTCGGCTGGTTGACGCCTTCGGGCCAGATTGCCCATGCCCCACATTCCCAGCTGATTCTTTATCCCCAGTATCCGGAGGTGCGGTTTTCAGGTTTTTTGAAAGGGTGCGCCTCTGCCCCATCGGAACTGATGGCTGAACGGTTGGCGGGCCGTGTTCTTTTTCTTGGTGTAACCGGAGATCGGCACATTGCGGGTTGGGTCGATGGCCCCAAATCGGAAGCAGTCAAAGAACTTCTTGCGCTTGGTCTTTCCCCGGCATTTGGGGTTTTCCTCTCAATCGGATTGCCAACGGTTCCGGATGAAGCCAGTTCCAGGACAAGGTTGCTTGCGGAACTGCGGCGGATTCACGGGCAAGGATGGATTGATTCCAGACAACTTTCGGCAGATGGGACTCTGAAACCCTGCAATGCACCCCAATGCGGAGGGTTTACCCTTGAAGCCGAGCTTAAAATTCCAAAGAACAGCAAGGCGGAACCGGATTTTCTCGGATGGGAGGTCAAACAGCATGCCGTCACAAACTTCGACCGGGTGGAGAGTGGTGTCATTACGTTGATGACACCCGAACCAACCGGAGGCTTTTACAGGGAAAGTGGACCGGAAGCTTTTGTGCGAAAATTCGGTTATGCTGACAAACAGGGAAGACCGGACCGCCTGAACTTTGGCGGCGTCCACAAGACCGGGCAAAGACACTCGCAGACGCACCTCACCATGTCCCTAGCAGGATATGATGCGGAGAGGGGGAAAATCACGGATCCCGACGGTTCAATACAGCTTTTGACAGACCGGGGTGCAGTCGCGGCTTCCTGGAATTTCGCCGGTCTGTTGACCCACTGGACCCGGAAACATGCCAAGGCGGCTTATGTACCGTCGCAATGTCGCAAGGAACCCCGCCGTCAATACTGCTACGGAGACAAGGTGAGGCTGGCAATGCAGACGGATTTCATCAGGTTCCTGCGTGGCATGGCACAGGGTGCAGTCTATTACGACCCCGGCCTTAAACTTGAACACGCGTCAGGCAAACCGGAAGTGAAGCGACGGAATCAGTTTCGCATCAAATCCGCTGATATTGCCGTGCTTTACGCTTCGTTGGAATTGACCATTTTGTGAACAATGTCCGACATCTTTTCCAAGTCGCAACGTTCCAAAGTCATGTCCCGCATACGGGGCCGGGGGAACAGGGATACGGAACTGGCACTGGTGAAACTGTTGCGGCGAAATTGCATCACAGGCTGGCGGCGTCATCCATCACTATTTGGAAGGCCGGACTTCATGTTTCGGGGAAAACGATTGGTAATATTCGTGGACGGTTGTTTTTGGCACGGTTGCCCAAAACATTCGAATATGCCGGCCAGCAACCGGGCATTTTGGCAGAAAAAATTCGCTGCCAACGGGGCTCGCGATCTTCTTGTAAACCGAAAGCTGCGCCAAACTGGCTGGCGTGTCATTCGCATCTGGGAGCATGCGTTTCGAAAACCTCAACAGGTCCTTCGCCGAATTTGCAAAGCCTTGGCGGTTTAACAAAGGAACTCATTCTTGTCGCTATTAGATTTTTCAAACGTTTTTCATAAAAGCAGACATCATGATTCATTTCACACAGTGAAACCTTTCACGGATGAACTCCTGCTTTTGAATAAGAATGAAAGCCCCTCAAAAACGGTGAGGTCAGATCATTTCCCGAGAACCCGCGATTGACACTCATTTTGCATTTATATGTCTTGGAAACAATATGAGCGCTACATAACGGAGCACTTCCGTGTTTTATATCCCGGAGCCACCATCCACCATGATCAAAAAAAACTCGGTATTTTTTCAAAGCAAAATAGACAAATTGATCTGCTAATCACGTCAGAAATTGCGGGGTTTAAAACTGAAATCGTAATAGATTGCAAGTATTTTTCAGAACGCGTTGATGTCAAAGAAGTTGATTCATTTATTGGATTTTTGGCGGATGTACGAGCCAGCAAGGGTGTGCTAATTACAAATATCGGGTATTCCGAAGCCGCGTTGAATAGAGCAAAGCACGACGGGAGAGACATTGAAGTTCGGATATTGGATTTCGAGGATTTGAAGTCCTTTAATGGATTTGCAGGCGCTATTGTTCACCGGGGTCCTTGTGGAGTGATATTACCATGTCCAACAAACTGGGTATTACATCCACAACCAGCCCTGCCGACATTCCTGTGCATTTTTTCACGCCCAGGGAGAACTTGGCAGCAGGCTTTGCATGACCGAGAATATATGTATGTCGATTTTTCGATAAAAACCATATTTCCGACAATTCAGGGTTTGCTTTCATTTCAGGAATCAGAAACAAAGAAGGGACACCAAAATGCAGCGTTTGAGTACGACTTCAGTCCAAAGACCCCATATGCAACAAAATTTGGGCGACAGGTAATTTTGCGTCGCATCAAATACCAGAATCAGCCAATACCTGAATGGACTGCTTTTGTGGAGTTCGAGGATTTTTTCTGCTTCACTGTTCTGTCAACACCAGAAAAAAGCTATTTGAGAGACGCAAAAAAACATGGATTTGTTTGCAGAACCATGATTCCACTCTTAGTTATCGATTCTAGGAAAAGAATCGATGACCCACCGAATTAGCATGATCACCTAACAGTAAACAATGGCAATGAATGGGGAAAGCTTTGCAAGACGCCACCCTCAAAATGGACGGACCCGATTGCACGCCGTTCATGGAGGGCAAGGTGCAGGCACTTCTCGGAAAACGGCATCTACCAATTTGATGAGTTCGACGAGGCAGTCGTAGCATGAACGATCCAATTCCAACTAAGGTTGAGGCCGTGCAATCTTCTGAATTAATTGAAGAAATTGCATGGCAGTGCTTGGTGGAGGCGGTTAAACGGTTTAACATGAGCGATGACAGGCAAACACTGCTTTGTTCTCGGAATGAAGAGGCGGAGCCAAATGGAGGAGATTGGGCGGCTGCAAACGAGACTACGATTGCTCATCGCTTAGGCTTTTATATTGAGTGCGGTCTTCGACTGCGCAAAAAAATAACTGATCGCGGACCACTCGTCGTTGATTGTGAATATAATCGCCACATTTACGACCGCAAGAAGCTTCATGCTAACAATGAATACTTGGATCTTGTAAGACAGGCTGGGCGTAATCCCATTCCACTGGCGGACAGAAATGGCGATTTTGAGCTGTTCGTTTTTCCAGACATCATCGTTCATGAGCGACAAACGAATGCCAACCTTTTAATAGTCGAGCTTAAAAAACGAACCAGCACTGAACAAAGATCATGGGAGCAGAGATACGATGAGTTTAAGTTGAAGCTGTTCACCACCGCCAAGCCTAATGGATATGGCTACAAGTTGGGTGCTTGGGTGGTAGTTGAAGATAACTGTGTTTCAAGCATGCGCAATCTCCGCATTGTTTCGCAATACAAAGATGGCGTGAAAACAATGCTCGTGGCATGAGTAGGAGAAAATAACGCAACTTGCCGGCGCTCCTGCCGTTTTTTTGGTGGATGGACATTGGCGAACTTATGAAACTGATTACAGAGGTGTCACATTGGTTGAGCGTAACAGGGGTGAGAAAGGCGTTGGCGCTCGCCAATCTCCACGACCCTGCCTGTCTGCATCAACCATTTTTCAGAAAACTTTCACCGGGAAACTCGTTGAAAACACCAAAGGCTCATAAGCTTTACTGGTGTGGCAGCGTCAACAATATCAACAATGTCAAAATGGTCATCACAATGTCTACATCAGGAAGAATCGCCAACACCAAAGAGATGGCAATGGTGTCTATCATTTCAGTAAGGGAACAACAGTAATGTAATCGACCATCATGGGCACTCTAGCATATCAAACCCATTGGGATTTCAGCGACGACATTTACTCTGCCGGAAATGCACGCGGGACGTACCACCCCCTTCAATTTGTCGTCCGCTTGCGTCCTGATTTTCACGCACGCTTGAACTCAGGCCCGTCAGGCGTTGTTACGGCTGGAGAGATGGATTTCGACACAGTCTCCGCATTCTCCACGTATTTCCACGAAACTGTTCACTGGTGGCAACACATTGGATCGACAACCGGATTGATGTTGAGCTTTGCCTGCCCGGCTCAGTCTCACGTAAACCACCCATACTTGTTCAAAGTCCTCGACCGTTTTGGGCCGCGTAAATCTCTTAAATCATTCCTCTCTCGGAATTACGGCCAGCTTTCTAAAGTGCCGCGCAAAGATTTGAACGTCATTGTCAACAATTGGCATGATGTGGAATTCAATCGCCGCATCATTCTTGACCCTTTGCGGCTTGCGCAAGTGCTTGGCAGTCCGTTTTTTGAGTCCGTTGGCCACTCTCTTGAAATGGGGTTGGGCCACACGCTCTGGCTTCTGTCCGCCATCATCGACCCTGTGCTTCGATTTCTTCCCGATTTTCGACGCTGGGAACAGGAGTTTGAAACCCTCAGAAAAAACAGGGTCGAAGGTTATTATCACGGTTCAGACATTCGCCTCGTTCCACTAGGGGCAGTCCGCATATTCGAGGGGCAAGCAAGGTTCAGCCAATTGCAGTTCTTGTACATGGTGAATGGTGGAAAGCTTGGATGGGCAGATTTGCGGAAAATTGTAAGCCTACAAGATCCATATGTAACAGCGTTTGAGAAATTTCTTGGGTGGGCGCAACTCGACTGGCCCGAGAGTCCTGTTCACCCGACGGTTCATTTATTTCTTCTGGTTTGTGACCTTGCCATCAATCCTTGTGACGGCTTCCCATTCGACATACAGCATTTCGAGTCTTTCATCGAATCCAATGACCCGAGCTTTCGATTCATGTGGTTTGCTCTCCACATCGCAAAGAATCCACACCTGAAGACCGCAATAACGGCTTGCAGCAAGCTTGAATACGAGGAGGCAAGCACTGCGCTATGCCGCAGTCTCGGCTGTCGTCACCCCATCGAAATCAGCAGCCGCATTTGCAGCTGGGCAACGCAAGAAGAGTCGCTGAGGTCACTTCTTCGAGAAGATGAGACATTTGAATTCAAGGACGAGAATCTCCCTGTCCGCGTGTGTTTCGCCAAATTCATCAGATTCGCGGAGGATAAGCTGCGATATCCAGAGTTTTTTTGTTGGCCAGCAATGCACTTCGTCGAAGGGGCGACCGCGAACGTTAATTTGGCTGAATCCATGGCACTTTTCGGACGCCACCAGCCTTTGTTCATTGCGGATATGGATGGAGAAATTCGTCCTTTCCTCGTCAAGGGGCGAGAAGAGTCGAAGGTTTATCAGACCTTCAACAACTTTTATTACACAAACGCACTGTATCACATGGTGCGGCAGTGGACGGTGGAGGATGGGCCGTTCGATTATGACTTCACTTGGCTTACTCCCAAGTACACTCCACAGGTAAGCAAACCTTGGGTTGATGCGCTTTTCAAAAAAATGTTTGGCGTATCACCAGACAGTTTCCAATTCCTTGACCCGGATGGCAGATAATGATCTGGGTACAGTCATATCAAACGTGCTCCCTCGGATTGCAAAAAATGATGTCGCACCTCAACCTCAGCAACATCTGCACGTGATACAGAAATGAATCGCGCTCGTTCTTGAATCAGTTGAACTAATCCATCAAATCTAAGGTGAGTGTCGCCATTCGGTTTTTTCTAATGATTCCGCGTTGGCTTAATCACACCCAGAATATAAATGCTTTGGTTTATGTCTGAATTTCCCCAGCGTCGAAAATGCAGTCGGTCGGAAAAAGCCCAGATTCGATCACCTTCTTCTTTAGGACATCTGGCTGCGAAGTGTAACAAACCACCGCTAGACCTTTGAGTGCACGGGAGCAGCAAACATAAAACAAACGCCGCGTGCGTTCTACAACAGTTTCCTTGCCTTCGGCTTGATTTCGACGATCGGTGTCTGATGGAGGGCTGATGCCGAAGAGCTTGTCGTAGGAAAATAAAAAATGGTTGCTCTCTTCATCATCAAGAACGACCAACACTCGTTGAAATTCAGCACCTTTAATACCTTGCTGTGTTGAATAAACGGAACGGTCTTCGATATACTCGCGATACCCCCACAGTTGTGAGGCGGGACAGCCAAGGCAGTTGAGAAGTACCTCCTCTATGGGATCATCCTGTATTGCGGCATCAGCCGCTCCTGCCCCATCAGCAGCAACCTCATTTTGCGCCGCCTCCTTGGAATCATCAGGCAGCTCGAGAACCCGTGCAATTCGCGCATCGAGTCGGATCAAACGGCCATCGTGGGCAAAACGCAAGACCTCACCAATGGTGGTGGTGCCGTTAACAGCCAGCAGCTTTTCAAGCTGCTGAACCGCGGCCTTTAGCTTGGACAATAATTCAACGACGTTTGGCGTTTGACGAAAACTCTTTGGATCGAGTGCTGGGGAATGACTCCGCAAGAGCGACATCACCTCATAAGGACGGCCGTTACGAACCGCGTCTGCTAGTGGCAAGAGTAGTGACTGAAAGGGGGTAAGCACCCAGTTTTTTCCTTCTCGGAAGGATGCTTTTGCCGACTCCGAACCGCGATTGAAAACATCGTAGAGCTTATCGAAACCAAGCCGTCGAGCTGCCATAGCGTGTTCAATAACCAGGACTCGCAAGTCAGCCTCCGGATCATCTTTAGACCAGAGCGGGTCTGCGTTCTTCGCTGCAAGGTAGGTGCGCACGTGACCCGCGCTGGTTTCACGATCCTCAGACAACGGTAGGATGATGATGCAGGAAGTGCCTTGCTCTTGTGGCATTTCGGTTCCGTCCCTCATTCGAGGGCCTACAGTTTGCTGTAGTCTGTCTCCATCGTAACGAATGCGGTTGATCGTAGCCAAAACGCGCGTGGGGCAACGAAAATTTTCCGTCTTCTCAATTTTAACCCAACCGTCCAGTAAGTCGATTGATCCCTTGCCCGCAGTGTATATCTTCTGCATCGGGTCACCAAAGAAACCAAGGCAGAAGCTCCGCCCTTGTTCACTCGCTTGGCGCGACACTTCCTTCATGGCATCGACGACACCGTCGTCGGTGTCCTGGCTCTCGTCAAAGAAAAAGTAAGGATATTTCTGCGAGATCACCCTGCACAGTAGCGGACGTTCGCGGATCAGCGTAGGCACCATCCTGAGGATGTCGTCATGGCCCAAAATCCCCAACCGGTAGTCGCGACCGGTTTCGTAGGTAAATTTTGGAACGCCGGGGATGATGGATTGCAACTGTTCACACTCTTCAATTTCACGTCGTGTCGCCTCCCGCGTCTTGGCTTGGACGCGCGAGCCGAATCCCGCCTGCTTTTGCTGGAGTTCATCAAGCTTTTCTTGGTTTCGCCTTACGGCCCAACGACGAATGTCCGTCTGAAACGGGCGAATCAATTGCCACAAGAAGCTGTGAATGGTGGAAACGTGGCACAACGGGTCATTGCCAAGATCGCGGACGAGTTCATGCTCGGCCACTTCGGTGTAGGTGATGCAGGCGATTTGTCGTCCCGACTTCAAGAGTTCTGCACGCCTTTGTTTTGCAACGTGGGCCATTGCCTTGACGAGCGATGTTGTTTTGCCCGATCCGGCACCGGAAACCATGACGAAACAGCCCATCCGATCCAGCACCCGCCTGAGCTCCAAATCTGCTGGTGTGTCCGGATTGTGAATGCGCGTAGTCATGCCGTTGGTTCTGACTTTTCGACCGCGGCGGCAATGGCAACCTGTGGTTTTTCGGGAACGCACTGCTTGGCGAGCCATTTCAAACCCTCATCGATGTAGAAAGGCACAATCCAAGCCTGTTCCTTTTCATCCTGTGCGATTACCGCAAGTGCAAAATCCGTTTTGTCAAAGGAGTTGTTTGCAACTCGCTGGTAGATTGCCCCAGCCAGTTCTGACAGCGAAAGTTCGTTGGCCTTCTTGATGCGCAGACCGAGCGAACGGCGCGCCAGTTCTTGGCACCATGCCAGATTCTCAAGGGCAAACGCTTCCTCAAGCGTTCGGCCCGCACGGCGCTCGGTTTGTCCGCGCCATGTGACCTCCCGCGCAACTTGATAGGCGACCCGGACAGTAGCGGACAATTCACCACTCTTAGGTTGGATTTTGGCTTTCTCATCCGCCGTCAAAAGCTCCGAAATTAAGGATTTTATCGGAAGCCACTTCACCAAAGTTTGGTTAGACGTTACGGCGCCAGGTGTATCGACTAAACATCTGCTGCCGGGGTGCTTGGCGTCACTTTCTGTTTGGTCATTGTCATCGGTTTCACCGACTTCTTCGTTAGCGGCATCGCCGCCCGCCGCCACCTTCGACGCCTTGGGCAGAACACTGTCGAGGTCGGTAATCACCAACGTCGTCAGTCCCAAGAATTCGATCAGACTCTTGAAAATGTGTCCGTAGGCTCCGCCGACCTCGAGCACGCTCAGGTAGCAAGACTCGAGAGAAGTTGCCGATTTGCGCACCATAGCAGGCATCAGCAGCCTTTCCACGGTTCCCTCAACGAGAATTGCAGCGTCTGCAAAGAACAAATCACAGTGGGTCAGCTCCATGTATCGCTGAAGGAAGTCACGAGGCTCTTTCTCGGACGTTTGGTAGAACTCCGAGAGGTTTAGAACTTGGGAGTGCTGCTTACGGCCCGGCCCACCGATGCGTCGAAAATATCGGATGGGAGTAAAGCCGGCGGCGTATAGAATATGCGGCGAATGCGTCGTGACCACTATTTGTCTACTGAATCCAGCAGCAGAGTCGTCCGGCAAAATCTTTTGGACCTCGCGGATGAAGACCTGTTGCAGTTGAGTATGGAGATGTGCTTCGGGTTCCTCGATAAGAATAAGGTGAAGCAGTGCACGATCTTCGGTTTCACTCGCCCACCGACTGTGAAAATCAAGCAACTCAATCACCATGTAGATGAGATTCTTATAACCAAGGCCGTTATATCTGTCGGGCAACAGCAACTTATCTGCGTCTTCTCCATCATTTCCAAGTGCGTAGTGGACATTAGCGTCACCTTTCAAGAGCTGCTTGGCGTCCACGACTGCTCGAATCAAAAGCTGTGCCTCCGTCAACCCAGGGTAACCCAACTGGCCAAGGCGCTCCAACGTAGGCTTAAAAACTGAATCGAAATGCTGGTTTAGCTGAGACTCCGAATTGGCCAGCGCACGCAATGCGTCGTAGTCTGGTTCATGCTGTTTGAGGTGGCTTTCGTAGAATCGACCGAGTCGCCGCGACAGATCTTCCGCGCGATCAGATGTGCCCTCACCCGCCATGTGACGTTGTGCTTTCATGAAGCTCACGCGAATGAGCGATTGGAGTATCCTTGAACCGCTGCGCCTGCCATCGCCTAGGGGTTGTGGCACGTAAGCGGGCTTCGCACTGAAATCTTCATTGAACTGTGACCGATCAAGCACGAAATAGCGGAACTCAAATTCTTGATCGAACCGTTTAATGAGATAATCGGTGACAGAGAGCGGCCAGGGACTATAGTCAGTCCGGTCCTTCTCTTGTTCACCATTGGGTGGTGCCGCCTTCTTTTGAGCATCGACGAAATTGGCGAGAAGTTGGGCTGGAGATTTGATGGCGAGTTCGATCCGCACCCCTACCGGCCCAACCTCCCAACTGAGATCGGGCACCATGTCGATTACGCGATGCAGGTCACCGGCAACGATCTTGAACCACAAATCTATCGAGATCGACGGCACGGGATCATTCACAGCTTTGATGCCACGCTTGGCAACATCGTCGAACTTTTTCCACGCCTCGGCGCTAAAATCATACATCAAGAATTGGTCCTCCTTTAAGAAGAGCGAGAGAGCGTGGGCTGCGGAGGTCTTGCCGCTATTGTTAGCACCAACAAAAATGGTGCGTTCCGGGTCGAGCGTGATGTGCACATCACGCAGTCGCCGAAAGTTTCGAATGTGGAAAGACTGGAGGATCATCGGAGACTGGATTTATTACAGTTTGGTTTTGAAAAGTGCGGCCAAGCGTGGAAGAATAGGCCTAGATTGTTTTGAGAAAGTGTAATCTACACGTTTTTCCGGGAATCACAGGAGATCTAAAAGGGCATATGCTTTTTGCCGAAGCTTTGTGACCTCATCGGGTTTATCTAAAACATGCATTCTTCGATGACAATTTGGACAGAGTGCCACAGCATTGAAGGGTGTATCCATTCCGCCACGCGCCAGCCATTGAACGTGGTGTACTTCAAGAAAAGGCTTTCCTTCCTCATCCAGAAACGGAGCCGGCAAGCCGCAAAGGCCGCAGATGCCGCGCGCGTGCCTCCTGACATATTCGATCACCTCAGCCGATCGGATATACACAGTTGTTTCAACGGGCCGTCTCTGCGGAAGAGTGGCATTTTTCAGAATTCTGCCAATCAGTTTTTTATCGCTAATGCGCGATACAGCTCGAAGCTCCTCGTTTAATCGTTTTTGTTCTTCTTCTGATTTTATTGAAGGTCCCTTCAAGCGGAAATTTTGATTTTGAAAGGCGGCATAAATTGTGCCTGATGAAATGCTGGCATCGTACGCCATGAGAAGAGCTGTGAGGTCATCGGACAGTGTCGATAATGATAGCGCCTGGGCGTCATAGAATTTGTGTATCACGCTCCCGTGCATATAGCCAACGCCGGGACCTTTCCGGACACGAAGATCGAGTGTCGGATCGTGCGAGAATCCGTTCAAACGCAGATTGTCGAATTCCGAAGAAACTGATGCAACCTGGCCTTTCAACGCAGCAATTCGTGATTTTGTGGGCGAGCCGTAGGGGACATCCGTCGCTATGGATAGGGAAAGATAGAATCCGCTCATATCAGCCCGAAAGAGCATCACTGGGTATGCACCCTCTCTCGCTCCTCGAGAAATTCGAAGATCAAAAACGGCGATCCATGGAATTTTAGTCCAATTGCCATGCCCACAGCTGGCTTCAACTTTTAAGCCTTTGGATGCATTGATTCTTGGATGAATTGAAAACCATTTTTCAACGCCCTTGAGAGCGACAACGGCAGGGTGTGATTTCTTTATTCCGGGTGAAGTTTTCCACCCGGAAGTGTAAGAGGTCAAAATCGAACGAATGTTTTCAATTACGTCATTTGCCACCTTGCTCAAGTGGCGAAAAATGCACTGATTGTCACGACTGAACAAGAAAACCACTCCATTAATAAAGGGTGATGGATGGCGTATGGTGCCAGGGAAACTGCCAGGGAAAAGCAGTCAATGGATAGGTCTGAGCAGTGAAAGGCGGTGGACGAGCAGCTTGACTTTCATAGGAGAAAACGTAAAATTCTCCCAACAAAACCGAGGCAGGCGGGCGCGAGTCCTACCTGTGGAGCCATTCGACTCGCTTCGCTCGCTCATGGCTTGCAGCCGGCGAAGCGAGTCGAAGGGCATTCTGCCCCTTGCAAACATCCACACCCCAATGGCTATATCATTTGTCGGTGCCCACGCCCCATGCAGCTCGACAAGCATGCTATCGCCCTGCCTTGGTGGATGCTTTGAAGAGCGTTTGAAAACAAACCGATCAGGCGGGAAAGGGAAATGGATGAATCACAAAGGGCGGAGATTTTTACTCACCAAAATGGAGGCGGAAAGCGTTGGGTGAACGGTGTTTGATTCGATCTTCGTTGCCCGCGAGATAAATTGCAGATTTCGAATAGAGCCCGGAAGCGACCGCGATTCCAACGGGCAATTCGCTTAACTGTTCATATTGATTGGTCTCGGGCTGATAAAACCAGACATGGGGGATCGCCTCCTTGTCGATCCACCCTCCAATGATCACAATCCCATTTTCCATGGCGATCACCGTGCTCGCTCGACTTGCATACGGAAGAGGGGCGAGGGGTTTCCAGCCTCCCTTGAGATCGTATGAAAATGCCTGATCTGTGTTGCAGCCTTGCTCGGTGTAACCACCAAACACGAAAAACTTTCTTTGCCATAACGCGGCAGACATAATGCTCACTGCTTGGCCGGGGAAGTCCGGACCCGGCTGCCATTGAATCAGTCCGCAAGGATCTGCCTTTCCCAACCAAAGCTGCTTCAAGCCCACGGTAGCGACGGTTGCCGATGGTGTGCCACCAACAAAATAGATCCGGGTGCCATCTGCGGCCGCAGCACCATGAACCAGACAGAAGGGAGTCGTGCCGACATTTTTCCAGGCAGGCGCATTTTCAACGGATAGGAGGAAGACTGAATCATTCACCCCATTCTCATTCGCACCGCCGAAAATGATCCATTGATTTGCGGCTTTAACACAAAGCGCATTGCCGAGCGACTTCGGCAGGAGAGGACCCGCCCGCCATGTCTTTTCATTCACGCTATAAAGATGGCTTCGATTCGACCAAAACTTCCTGTCATTTTCCCAGCCATTTCCCCCCGTAACAAGAATATCACCGGAAGGGAGTTCCGCCATCATGGTGCCGGCAATCGCTTCAGGAAGCGGTCGAAGAGTTTCCACCTTGAACATTTTTGATGAGTTGCCCATTGGCCGCCAATCCTGGCTTTCAGGCTTTCACTCACCAATCCACATCTCTGGGCCAGGTGTTGTTGCTGTTGTTGTTGGGTGAAGGCGGCGACGGGTGAGCCTGCTTCGAGGGGAAACTGCTCGTGTCTCTTACCGGATAGGGCCGCGCCACGATGGTGGGAGGGGCGCTCGCCGGCTGAATCGGCTCCAGCTCCTGAACCGAGGGGGGGAGGATCCACTGATCTTCCGGAATCGTCTCCGGGCATTTCCTCACCCCGGCCTCGTTCAGGATCTGGTCCGGAACTTCCCCCACACTCCAGATGTCGTGGTTGCCTTCATAACTCAACTGGGTGGGGTAGGAGACGTGGTTGACCATGTTCGTGTACGGAGCGATGCTGAGATAACCCTTCTCGGACCAGGGGCCGAAACCAAAGCCGGGAAGCAACGCATAGAAAGCGTCGTAAACCAACTGGTCCAGCGTCATGGGGAACTGCCGCCAATAATTCCCCTCAAAGCGAATCTGGCCGTAGGTCCGGCAGCCGCCACTGTCGCTGCCGTAGGGAACAGGCGGAATGTAGAGGTAGGGAAGCGGATCAAACCATTGGGGCGGCGGGCCATAATCGGTGACCCCGATTGGATTGTTGCAGGAGGCGTTGTTCTTCAGCGTAATGTAACGGCTTCCCCCATCGGTGTAGAAGGTGTTGCCTCCCGCCTTCACCCGTTTTCCATCGGCCACATTCCCCTCGATCAGGAGGCCGTTGGAAGGCGAGGTTCCCTGCGCGCCGGTCGTGTAGATGGAGCCTCCATCCCAGAGGACATTGAGAAATTTGTGAATGCGGTTGTGGAGAATCCGGTTGTTGCGATTGGGCGTGGGCGTGTTGTGCACCCCCCACATGTTGTTCGTCGCGCCCGGCAATCCCGGGTAGCCGCCCGGATCCAGCAGACCCCAACCCCAGCCCACGGCGATTCCCGACCAGGGCACATCCACGATCGTGTTGTGCTCCAGGGTCGTGTTCTGCGAAAACCCCACGAAAATTCCCGCGGCATCCTGGAACTCGCACGCGACCTCGCGGATCAGGTTGTTCGCAATGACGTTGTCACGCATGATCTGTCCCGGGCTTTTGGGGTGACTGTCCTCCGGGCCCACTCCGCCCAGCTGGATGGCCGCCGAGGAAATGTCCGTGAAGAGGTTGCCCTCGATCCGGTTGCCCTTGCAGCCCGTCACAAAATCCAGCCCCACGCCGCCGAGATGTTCAAAAATGTTGCCATGGAATGTGATGTTGCGGGCGTATCGAAAGCGGAGATTGCCGGGGGTCCGCACCAGCTTCGGGTCATGGCCGATGAGATTGGGCTGATGGTCCTCGCCCTCGAGTCGAAAACCGCTCTGGTCTGTAACGTAGCCATTGCTGCGGTGGCCACCGAGCCGCCCGCCATTCGGCTCGAGCCAGGTGGCGCACTGGAAGGTCAGGCCTTCGAAGCGGATGTTGGAAACCGGCCGTCCCGGCTTTCCACGTCCCTCCACGAGCACTTCGAGAACCGGAAGCTCGACCCTGGCGCCGGCGAAGTCCTCATCCGGGCGGGGCATGTAGTAGAGCCAGCCCGCCTCCCGATCCAGGTACCATTCCCCCGGTTGATCCAGAAATTCGAGGGCGTTCTCAAACCGTGTCACCTGCCAGAAACTCCAGACGCCGGGCTTGGGCGGTGAATTCGTCGAAGACGAAGACGAGAAGCAGAGGTTCGCATTTTTCCAGGCGGGTTGCTGCATCGTGATCCGGCCCGAGGAGACCTTGTCCAGCGGGACGCTCATCATCTTCCACTGGGTGAGGATCACCGCCTCGATGTCGCGCACGCGTTTCCAGTGGTGAGGATCCCCCCAGGACGGGTTCAGCGAGGTGGGCACGAACTTGATGCCGCCACCGATCGTGACGGGAGGACCAGGGTTCACGACGGGTTTTGGAAGGAATCCCGCGGGATAATTCGTCCCGTTCACCAGCTCGGTTCGTGCCCGCGTTGCGCGTTCCCCGTTGACGTAGAGCTGGCGTGTTTCGTGCGGGCCCACATGGGCGTGCCAGATTCCCGGGTGGTTTGGGTCGGGCTGCCAGCTCTCCTTCGGCACCTTGATCGCGCCGGAAATCACCGGATGCTCGTCGGGGGCGGCCCGGTACACGACGTCGCAGCCGTCGCGCCCGGAGTCCCTGTGATCGAGCACCAGGGGCCGGTCCAGCCGGTAGATGCCTTCCCGAAGATAGACGACGATCTCGTGATCCCGCCCGATGGCGCGAACGGCGTCGCGCGCATGCTCGATGGTGCGAAACGGCTGTTCCTCCGTGCCGGGCCCGGAATCATTGCCATCCGGCGCGACCCAGAATGTCGTAGGCAAACCGTGGGCGGCGGGTGAGAGCAGGAACCAAAGTCCGAGAACAAGTGAGACAGCATGCCTGTGGAGCCACTTTGATTGAGAGCGCATGCCATTCATCCATCACTCCTTGGTGATGCTGAAGCTGAACAGGTCCGCATTCCTGATTTCGAAACGAAGATAGGCAGGCTTGCCTTGCAGGGCGGAGAGATCCTTTTCCTTCCAGCTTACCTTGGCGCTGAGGTTGTCGCATTCGAGGGGAATGCAGTCATCAAAGCCGAACCCTTCGTAGCGATAGGTGTAACCCTTCTCCTGGAAGTAGTAGTCTGCATGTTCCCCGATCGGCGGATGCCGGCATACCGAAACCCGCACGCACCCGCGGCAGAATGCGATATGCTCGGCCGCCATGTTGAGCCGCAGGGTGTTGCCTTCAATGAGAATCTCCCGGCTGAGCAGGTATCCCGTCTGGTCTCCCGCCCGCTGTGCCACGAAACGGTCTTTTGCCATGATGGCCACACCTCCTCCGCTGCGGCACTCCGACTGGGATGAGAGAAATTCATGCTGCCCCATGTTCACCCCCGAGTAATAGAGCAACAACTTGTCCCCGCTTGGAACCGCGGCGCCACAGGGAAGGATCCCGGCATCCCAAGCCCCGTCAGCGCCGGATGGGATGAAGTTTTCCCGCGTGTGAAATCGTTCCCAGTGAACTCCATCCGTGCTGGAGGCAAGCTTGGCGTTCCAGCGGGCACGACCGCCGCCATCCATCGCCGCATAGAGCATGATGAAATGGCTGCCCCGACGGAATACCGTGATGTGGTCGATGTCCGGAAGATCCCTCGCATCCTCATCGGCATAAAGAACCGTGCGCGGGTACGACCAATGGACGAAGTCATAACTTACCATGACCGCCACGCGACGGCGGTGGTGACGCCGTGTGCTCCATTCGTCCAGGCCGGAGGAGTACATGGGGGGACGGCAATAGAGCAACCACCGCTTGGCGGCCGGGTCGTAAACGACCAGGTTGGCGCAATCACTGTGGTGATCCAAAATGGATTTGTTTCCCTGTAATGTCCAATGCAGGCCGTCTGGAGAACAGATCAGGTTGGGTTCGGTGTTCACTTCGCCGCCGTGCTTTGGGTTGGGGCGCCCGTCCAGCCCGATCATCTTGAAGCGTTTCTGCGGATCTTTCTCCTCCGTGTCGTGGAACACCAATCCTGGCGCAAATATTCTTTTGTTACTTTTCGGGTCGGCATGGGCACCGGTATAAACCACGTTGGTCCTGCGATGCGGCCCGACGGGGAACTGGTCCATCAGTGGTTTCTCCCAATGAAACCCGTCCTCGCTTTCCGCATGGGCGAGATAGTAAACGAGGCCGCCGCCGAAATAATTGCTTTGATTGGTGCAGGTGTACCACATGCGGTAGCGTTCCCGCTCCGGGTCCCAGACCACGAGCGGCGCCTGCACGCTGTCGCCCTCCCAGGGACGGGTGCGGGTGAGAATGGGGTTGTGCTCGTACTTGACGGTTTTGTACAGGACCCGGCGGAGGAACATCCGGTCCTCAACGAGTGCATCGTCCAGGAGGAGCTGGGCTTCTCCTCCAATTCGCAACGGTTCACCTTCAAGATAACCTTTTGTGATCATGACATGTTTCCCTCTGGATAATGAGAACCTGACCGGGTGTTAAAACAATCCAAAAAAGACTGGCTCATGAGATTGGCTCAACCCCGGAGAAGACGGGAGATTTCGATGGGTCTGCCCTCGGCGATGGAATGGTTGGCGGCAATTCCCGTGAGGATGGACATCGCGCCCGCGTGCGAAGTCGCCATGTGACCGAGAGGATCGGGTCGTGGGCCGTCGAACAGCATGTTGAGCAGGCGGTGATCGCCTCCGCCATGATCGTAAAGCTCGGCGGTGACCGGGATTGTTTCCGAAGGCTTGTTCCAGCGATGCACGACGATGTTCTGGGTGTCCGATGGGACAAACGGCCCGCCGTGCCCCTCGGCGGCTTCGAGACGACCCTCGGTTCCATTGAATGCGATTTTCCATCCTTCATACGTGCAATGGGCGTTGAGGGAATACGACATCTGGGTGCCGCCCGAATAGCGCACGGTGAGATTCATGGTGTCCTCGATGTTGATATCATCGGAGAAGACGCACCGGTCGCGAAAATAGCCGTCGTACTGCTCGACCTTCGCGTAGAGTTCGCCGAATTCAAAGATCATCGTGCCCGCGTCCACCGGGGCGTTGATGTCGAAATAGAACTCGCAGGTTTTTTTGTGGTCGCATGTCAGGCAGCGCTCGCCGCGCTCCTTGCGCGTGGGCCCGTAAAACTGGCGCGAGCCCAGGGCAAACACCTCGACGGGCTCCTGGCCGATCCACCAGTTGACGAGATCGAAATGGTGTGTGCTTTTGTGCACGAGAAGCCCCCCCGAGTTTTCCTTGCGGCGGTGCCATCGGCGGAAGTAGTCGGCGCCATGGCTCCGGTTCAGCTTGTAATCAAAATCCACGGAAAGCACCCGGCCGATGGCGCCCTGTGCGATCAGCTCGCGGATTTTTGTGACGTATGGGGCGAAGCGATAGTTGAACGTGACGGTCACCTTTCGCCCGGTCTTCTTTTCGGCGGCAAGGATTGCCCGGCATTTCCCGTCATCAATCGTCATCGGCTTCTCGCTGATGGCATCGCAGCCGTGCTCGAACGCGCGCAGGATGAATTCGTGATGCATCGAATCCTTGGTGGTGACGATCACCACATCCGGCCTGGCCTGCTTCATCATCTGGTCGAAATCCGTGAACGTGGGAATGTTTGTCTGGAGGCTGCGGTTGCAGTAATCCATGCGGCCCTGGTTCACGTCGCAAAGCCCGACCAGGCGGGCGGTCTTCTGGAAGTTTTTGACGATCGCGGTGATGTACATGTAGAGCCCGCGCCCGCCGCAGCCCACGAGGGCGTAGGTTTTCTGTGATGAAGCCATGAGTGTTGAGTTTACTCAGGAGGCTTTCTTCCAGACAACGGGGAAATGCTCCCCCTGCAACTTCTCCCCGTCCGCAACCTTGACGCGGGGTTTCAATGGATGAATTCCGCCGGCCATAAAGCGGGTATCCTCGGTCATGTAGTGCATCGCGAGCGCCCGGCGCGGGCGGCCGCTCTTGTTGGCATGGGAGCCGTGCCATGTCAATGCGTGGTGGAAGTGAACTTCGCCCTTTCGCACCGGGCAGCGGCACACCTCCAACGCGTGATCCTCAAACCGGGAGGGCAAGCCGTTGAAATCCTTCTGTGTTTCGAGAAACCGAATCTGATTTCCCCAGAGATGGGAGCCTGGAACCATGCTCATGCAACCGTTGTCCTCATCCGCATCGTCCAGGGCGACCCATGCTGTCACCTGCGATGCGGGCTGGATGATATCCCAATAAGGATGATCCTGGTGCCATGCGGTGACGCCGCCGCTGACGGCTGGTTTGAACTGGATCTGGTCATGCCAGATGCGGATCTGGTTCGTTCCGCTTAGCTGGGCAACTTCCTCAACCAGTTGGGTGTTGAAAACCAGGCGGCGGTACGGCTCGCTCGCTTCCCAGATATTGACAATCTGCCAGACGGGGGCATCTGGATTCCCGGTGAGGTTGACAATTCGGAAGGGCTGGGGTGTTTTTGAGTCCTTGTCCCGAACAACGCGTGCCAGTTCCTCCCGGAGTTCTTCAATCTGAGGGTCGTTCAGCAACCTGTTGGATTTTAAAAAACCGCGCGATTTGAATTGGGAGACCTGGTCGTTTGTCAGCATGGAGTTTTCGAGGTGAGGGTGTGGTCGGATGAACCTTGTCTATTAGTATGGCGCAAACGAGGGAGAGTTCCCCCCCCAGAACGCCTTGTAAGCCCAAGGCCACTCTGGACCCGGATTTGTTGTGTCGAAGTGGTATGTGGCATAGTTCGGTATTCGCGACCAAAATTCAGCGTGTCCATCCAGGTAGGCGAACGGGAGGCCCTTGCCGCCATGGGCAGGGCCTGACGCCGACGGTACGGGAAGGGTGGGATAACCCCAAAGGCCGTAGTCAAGAAACGTGTAATTGATGACCACGGATGCATAATATCCGTTTTCAGTGAATGCCATCGTTTTGCCGTGATCCTTGATATCACTGATGTTCACTTGATCTGCAGCCGAAAATGTGTTCGGCCCGCCAGGCCGCTGCCGCAACTCACGGTTCATGGCATAAGGCCATCGGTAATCGTTGGGAGCGGCCCATGTCCCGGTTGTCTTGATGGGACAAAAAAATACCGAAGTGGATGGAACGTTGTAAGCGTAAGCAGCATTGGTTTCTACATTCTCGTAAGGCGCCAACTGGGCGATCCACCCCCAGTAGTCATAGCTGCCGGCGGCACACAACGGGAAGACGCCATTATGATCGTTGACGTAAAGCTGGAGCCCCACGACAAGCTGTCGGACGTCGTTGATGCATATGATCTGGCGGGCGGTCTGTTTTGCGCGCCTCAAGGCCGGTAACAGGAGCGCTGCGAGAATCGAAATGATCGCCAGCACAACCAACAGCTCGACAAGCGTGAATGCTTTTTGGTGCTGTTTCGGACTTGATGCGCGCACAGGCCCGCAACTTCCGTGATCCACGAGGGATGGATTCAGGACCAGCGAGTACGGAGTTTCATGAGGCTCGACGACCATCTCGCGCAAACGTTTCATCCCCAACCGTCCCTCCTCCTCAACGGAGGTTTCGATGCAAGTCAGGGGCTCCCGATGAAGATCCCGCCGCACCATTCCCAAAATGAGAACACTGATATCCGCCGGGACGCTCAATCCAACGTCCCTGCAATATCGCACGACATCCATCCCCTCTCCGTGGGATGTGGCCACGACCGCGGTCGGCGCCATCTCTCTTTCGAAAAGGGGTTTGATGACATCCAGATGAGGGGTGGTTTTCATGCGGGTCTGGACCATGCCCTGGGTGACGGGAATGCCAAGCGCCTTCATTTCCTCACGGTAACCCCGCAGCCATTCCTGACGATGGAAAAAATCAATGTTTTCTGAAATGAAAGCGATCCGACGATGGCCGAGAGCCGCCAGGTGACGGACGGCGGCGCGACCTGCCTGGAAATCATTAAACGTCACCTGATGGACCGGCTTGGAAATTTGATGATCGCCAAGCACCAGGATGGGACGGCCTGTTTTTTGCAGGAGCTCATAATGTCGATCTTTCACCACACCCATCAGAAGGAACCCGCTGCATTCCGATGATTCCAGGAACATCAAGGTGTCCGCCTCGGAATCTTCCTCAACGAGGGGATAACAAAAAATGTGCTGCCCGCCCCGTGCCGCCTCCCGTGCCGTGGCATGAAAGGGGATCGTATAGAAAGGATGCGTCAGGTCTCCTCCGACGAGCGCAAACCCAAAATTGTGGGCCTGCGGTTTCCCCTTGAAGACATTGATCCGACGGGAGTCACCACCCCGTTGATTCGTGGAATATCCCACCCGCTCCGAGGCCTTCACAACCCGCTCTCGCGTCTCCAGGGCGATCCGCGTGCTGTTGCGCAACGCAAGAGAGGTGGTGGCAAGCGAAACGCATGCTTCCCGCGCCACGTCCGCCAGCGTCACCTTGAGTGATTTTTCCTTGTTCACGCGTTGCAGAGTACATGTTTTAAAAAATAATGCAATAACTTAAAATAATTTTATTTATTCAATAAAATTTAAACAGTGGGTGGGATTGTTTTATGTTTGAAGCAGGCCGGCACCGCAATCTGGTCGCCCCGATCTCTCTTATTTTTGCGTGCGCGTAACGTGGGCGCGGCCTTCCGTCCAGCAGGGCTTACGCATTTGGAATCGGCTCGTCATTCTTGCGCCTCTTGCGCCTTTTTGTGGCCATTTTCCACGTGCCGAACAGACGGATTGGCCGCAAAGAGGCACAAAAAGCACAAGGCAACCACCCCGCATCCAGATTTGGAAGAACCTCGGAGTCCAAATACGTAAGCCCTGTTCCGTCCAGCCTTGTCCCTTGACGGAATCAGTAGCTGGAAAATTGGTGAAGACCTTCCTTCTTTCGCCTGGGGGTGGCGGACAGCCTGTTTTTAAGCACGGCCGCGGCCTCAGCGTAGGCCGCCGACATCATCGCGCGTTGCTCCTTGTGGCTCGACTTGATCTGCGCCACGAGCAGGTCGATGATGGAATTCAAACGTGATTTTTTCCTGTTTTTCATGGAATCGTTTCGTGTTCGACCAAAGATTTTTCAGTGATCATGACGACAGCGTAATTCCACGACTTTAACCGGGCATTAAATCCGAGTTAAAAGTTTTTAACATGGACCGGGCGGTGGCCGGCTTTTGAGTTTGCTTTCCTGTCCCGTCGGGCATGGGATGATTCGAGATGCCCATTCTTGCCAACGCGTTCGCAACGCTCTGCCGGGTGCCCGTGTTACGAAAGCTTCTATGGAAACGCTGGTATCAGTTTCTTGCGGGGATTAATCCGAAACGTCCATGGACTTTCATGAACTACGGCTACGAGTCCTTCGACAAGCCGCTGGCCATCCCGCTCGAATCCGAAGACGAGGCAGACCGCTACTCGATCCAGCTTTACCACATGGTGGTGGGCCAGACGCCTCTTGGGGGCAGGGATGTGCTGGAAGTGGGCAGTGGCCGGGGTGGGGGCGCCTCGTACATCCAGCGCTATTTCCATCCAAAAAGCACCACGGGCCTGGATTATTCTGAAAAGGCTGTTGCATACTGCAACCGTGTTCACCACGTGAAGGGACTTTCCTTTCGTCAGGGCGACGCAGAAGCGCTCCCCTTCTCTGAAGAAGCCTTCGATGTCGTCCTCAATGTCGAATCCTCCCACTGCTACGGCAACCTCGCAGCTTTCTTCTCGGAAGTCCGCAGAGTTCTGCGTCCCGGCGGTTTGTTTGTCCATGCCGACTTTCGGAGCAGCGACCAGGTCGAACCTTGGATCGCGCTGTTGAAAGACTCGGGCATGGGGATCGTGGAGCAGCGCGAAATCACCCCGAACGTGCTCGCGGCGCTCGACGCCGACAATCAGCGGAAGATGCAGATCATCCAGGAGTCCGTCCCGAAGGCGCTTGTGAAGCCGTTCCTCGATTTTGCCGGCATGAAGGGTTCCAGCGTGTACGAATATTTCAGGAAGCGGGAGATGCAATACATGCTGTTCGTCATGAGGAAGCCCTGAGATCTGCCGGATGGTCGGAGGAGTTTCACGCAAAGACGCAAAGTCGCAAAGTTTACCAGACACTGGCAGGCCCTTTGTCCCGGTTTCTCCGCAGATTGCGCAGATGGACGCAGATTTCTGAACAGCATTCAACTCCGCCATTTCGATTGAAAGCCAGGCTTTCAATCGAAATGGCGGAGTTGGGATCAAGGGTTGGCTTTGCGCCTTTGCGTCTTTGCGTGAACCTCTGCCGGGAGCTTCAATGCGTCAGCGCATAGGTGACGATGTTGGCGCCCACTTTGAATGGAGTGTCACCCCAGTGCTCCGAACCGTTGAAATTCCAGCCGCAGCAAGTGTCTGCGTCGCTGAAAAACGCGATCATTCTTCCGCGATAATAAAACCCCTCGCCGCCCTGTCCCTTGCGCGGTTTTGCGGGCGATTCCGGAGACGGATCGTTCTCCTGCCCGTAAATGTTCGGGAGGCCATTGGGAAATTCAAAGGGAAAACGATACACGTCGTGGCTGACTGGCAGCACCTGGAATTTTCCCTCTGGAAACATGGACTGGACGACTTCGTGGATTTGTTTTGCAAAACTGCCGTGCGCCTGCAGATCCGCAAGGGTGCCGCCGCAATCCTCAATGTAAAGAAAGCCGCCTCTCTCCAGGTGCGTCTTCAGGCTTTGCTTTTCCGGGTCTGATATTTCAAAGGCGAAGTGCCCGTTCATGAAGAGCATCGGGTAATCATAAATCCTCGGGTCGGAGAGCTTCAGGACCTCCACCTGCTCCTTCGCCGACACCAGCTTCTTTGAATTCAGCCATTTCAAAAAATTGGGAATGAAGGATTTGACATGCTGGTCCTGCTCCGAGCGGACATCCTTCCAGGAGCCGCCGCTGTATTCGATCATCACAAACGTGAAAGGCGCTTCCTCTGCAGCCGAGACCAAGGCCCCATGGAGCGCAAAGAGGGCGAACAATCCGGCCGCCAATCTCCGCAATGGCTTTATGATTCTCATTCGATTCGCAAGGGATGATGCGGCTTTCTGGCAATGGTTCCAATTCTTTTCATCGCCACTTCAGATGAAGGAACAACTTGCCATTCTGCTGGATAGCCCTATAGTCAGAACCGACCAATTGTCGTTTTCGCTCCTTGGTGTAAGGCAGGTCGGTTCGATGCAATGATGATTTGGAAACACACGAATCATCATGAACAATACACAAGCCCTCGACAAACGGTTTCACCTGACGTGGGGAACCACTCTCTTCATCGCTATTCATATCGGCGCCCTTCTCGTCTTCGTCGTCACGGTGAACTGGATCGGCATTTGCTTGATGCTCGCTCTTTTCATGATACGGATGTTCGCGATCACGGCTGGGTTTCACCGGTATTTTGCGCACCATTCCTTCAAGACCAACCGCGTCGTTCAGTTCTGCCTGGCGTTCGTGGGCGGAACGGCGGCTCAGAAAGGGGTCCTCTGGTGGGTGGCTCATCACCGTCATCACCACATTCACTCGGACACCGACCAGGACATACACTCGGCGAAGCGCGAGGGTTTTTACTGGTCGCACATTGGCTGGATGCTCTCGCGCGAGTACCATGCCACGTACAATCCCAAGATGGTCAAGGACCTGCTGAAGTATCCCGAGTTGGTCTGGCTGGATAGGAATCACCTGCTGCCCCCGATCCTGCTGGCGATCGCCTGCTATGCGGGGTTCGGCTGGATGGGCCTGATCTGGGGATTCTTCCTCGGAACCGTCCTTCTCTACCACGCAACGTTCGCGGTGAATTCATTTTGCCACATGTTCGGAACCCGTCGATATCAAACCGGGGAATCCAGCCGCAACACATGGTGGCTTTCCATTTTTACATTCGGGGAGAACTGGCATAACAACCATCATCACGCCCCCAAGTCCGCCCGTCATGGCCTCTACTGGTGGGAACTGGATCTGACGTACTACGGCCTGAAAATTCTTTCGTTCATGGGAATCGTCCGCGAGCTCAAGGTGAGCGTTGTTTCAAAGGCATCCCCTGCCGGCCAAAGCTGAATTCAATTCCGGGGTAGGGACGGACCGCCGGGCCGTCCGCTCCGCAACGGCGCGCCCGACGGTCGCGCCCTACCATCAGCACGCCCCTCTTGAAACCGGTCCGGTTCTCCGCTAGAAAAGAACATGCCTCCGAAGAAGAAAGCGCCCGCGAAAAAATCATCCGTCACCCACGTAACCAAGCAGGCGAAGGATTCCAAGCCGCCCGTTCCCCCTGAAAAGTCCCGCCCCGAGTCAGCCACGGAAGCGGATCGGATGGCCACGAAACAGCGCGAAATTTCCGTCTCCGAATTTTTCCTCAAGAACCGCCATCTCCTCGGGTTCGACAACGCGAAGAAGGCGCTCCTCACCACGATCAAGGAGGCTGTGGACAACAGCCTCGATGCGTGTGAGGAAGCCAAAATCCTCCCCGAAATCCTCATCGAGGTGAAGCAGTTGCAGGAGGATCGCTTCGTGGTCGTGGTGGAGGACAACGGCCCCGGCGTCGTGCGCGAACAGATTCCGAAAATTTTCGGCAAGCTGCTTTATGGCTCGAAATTCCACTCGATGAAACAAAGCCGCGGCCAGCAGGGCATCGGCATCTCCGCCGCCGGCATGTACGGCCAGCTCACCACGGGCGTCTCAACCAAGATCACGTCGCGCATCTCCGCCAAGAAACCCGCGCACTATTTTGAAATCCAGATTGATACCGCGCGCAACGTCCCGACCATCCTCAAGGACGAGATCGTGGACTGGAAAAAACCGCACGGCACCCGCGTGGCCATCGAGCTCGAGGCGAAATACCAGAAGGGACGCCACTCGGTGGAGGATTACGTCCGCCAGACAATCCTCGCCAACCCACATGTCACGCTCACTTATCTCAGCCCCCTGAATGAAAAGGAGGAATACAAGCCGGCGAGCAAACAGCTTCCAAAGGCTCCCCGAGAAATCAAGCCGCACCCGCATGGCGTGGAACTCGGCATCCTCATGAAGATGCTCAAGTCCTCCACTTCGCGCAAAGTGAAGGCTTTTCTGAGTCGCGATTTCGCGCGTGTCTCGAGCCGCGTCGCCGGCGCCATTTGCAAGGCCGCTGAAATTTCCGAGAACTCCTGGCCCAAGGCCATCGCTCATGCCGAGGCTGACAAGCTGTATCGCGCCATCAACGCCACAAAATTGATGAAGCCGCCCACCGATTGTCTCTCGCCCATCGGCGAGGACGCTCTCCTGAATGGCATCAAGAAAAATGTGGAGGCAACTTTCTACACGGCGGTCACGCGCCCGCCGTCCGTCTATCGTGGCAATCCGTTCCAGATCGAGGTGGCTCTCGCGTACGGCGGCAAACTTCCCGTGGACGAATTGGTGGATCTCATCCGTTTCGCCAACCGGGTTCCACTGCTCTACCAGCAAAGTGCGTGCGCGCTCACCAAGAGCGTGCTCCAGACGGCGTGGAGAAATTACGCGGTGGAGCAAAGCAAGGGCGCGCTTCCGTCGGGGCCCATCCTGGTCGCCATCCACATGGCCAGCGTGTGGGTTCCTTTCACGTCGGAATCCAAGGAGGCGGTCGCTTCCTACCCGGAGATCATTCACGAAACACGGCTTGGACTGCAGGAATGCGGCCGACGCCTGGAAGCCTTCATCCGCAAAGGGCGGCGCGAGGCGGAAGCATTGCGCAAAAAGGATTACATCAAGTCGTACCTACCGCACATCGGCATCGGCCTGCGTGAAATCCTCCGCTTCAAGGACAAGGATGAAAAGAAGATCTTGGATTTGCTGACGGACATCCTGGAGAGATCGAGAGAATGAGCAGGACATGAAGGAGAGTTTCACGCAAAGACGCGAAGACGCAAAGAAAATGGAGCCGCTGAGCGGCTCCATTTCGTCACTCTTTCAAACCGTTCACCACCCGCGCGATCCCATCCTTGATCAGCGCCGCGTTGAAATTGATCAACAATCCAAGGCGCCGGTCACTCAGTCTCAGATAGGTCGCAAGCTGCTTCTTGTGGACCATCAGGATCGCTTCCACGGATTTGAGTTCAACAATTACCTTCTCCCTAACAATCAAGTCTGCACGAAATCCCTCATCCATTCGCACCTCGTCGTAAACAATCGGAATGGGCACCTGCCTCGACACACTCATCCCGAGCTTGCCCAGCTCGTGAGCCAGCACCGCCTCATAAACCGCCTCCAGCAACCCCGGTCCCAGCCTGACGTGAATATGAAAGGCCCGGTCCACCACAATCTTTGCAATCTCATTCTCTGTCATGACGAACATATTAATCAACATGCCGAGGTAAAAGCCAGATTGATCCGCGCCAGCGGATCAATCCCTTTGCGCCTTAGCGTCTTTGCGTGAGACTCCCCTCCGCCTCCACTCCCCCTTATGGATACAAAAACTGAAAAGATCATTCACGATGAGGCTCGCAACCTTCACGAGGAAATCCTCAAGAAACATGTGCCTTCCCTCGATTTCCCCATTCGCAGCCTCGACAATGTCACTTACGACAAGAAGAAGGGTTACTTCGAGATCGGTGACAAGGTCAAGGAACGCACGCTAAGTTATAACACGGTCAAAACCTTCGCGCAGACCATCCGCATGATGGCCCTTTCGTACGAGATCGTGAAGAAGAATGACATCGCCACAAAACGAGAGGCCTATTATGTCTCAAAAAACTGGGGCGAGGCGCGCTTCTCCGAGCAGCCTGAATCAGACACGGTGATGGACGACATCGAGGCCCATTTCCGCCTGAACCGGGAAAAGCTGGGGTTCATCCCCGAGGAAAAAGGCGGCGACGTGGCCGGCAAGTTGGTCGTCATCGACAAAGACCCTGCAACCGGCAAGCAACTGCAGATCGACTGCACCAAATTCGGCTCGGGCGCCTATTCCATTCCCAACGCCTGTGAAGAGCTGAAATTTGAAACTTCTGCCAGATTCATTCTGGCCATCGAGACGGCGGGCGCGTTCCAGCGGCTGGTCAAACACAACTACTACAACCTCGCCAATTGCATCCTGATCTCCCTCGGCGGTGTGCCCACGCGCGCATGCCGTCGTTTCATCCGACGCCTGGCTGACGACAAAAAAATCCCCGTGTACGCCTTTGTGGACGGCGATCCCTACGGCATCACCAACATCTACCGCACGCTGAAGGTCGGCTCGGGCAACAACGCCCATCTCAACCGATTCTTCTGCGTTCCCCAGGCAAGCTTTCTCGGGGTGACGCCCCAGGACATCATTGATTTCAAGCTCAAGGACGCCACGCATCCGCTCCAGGAAGTGGACATCAAGCGCGCCAAGGACGCGCTCAAGAATGATCCCTTCATCAAGTATCACAAACCGTGGCGTGACGCGATCGAGCAGATGCTTCAAATGGGCGTCCGCGTCGAGCAGCAGGCATTCGCCAAACACGGCCTCAACTACGTCTTTGAAAAATATCTCCCGGCCAAGTTGAAGAATCCGGCGAAATTCCTGCCTTGAGTCATCCTATTGAGCAGATAAAGAACCACTCAAAGCACCAGAGCGTGTGAGACAAATCCTTCTTCTGCCCTGCTTTATTTTGATTCATTCGGCTGCGTTCGGATGCCTTTGGATCCATGGAACCACCCGGGATGGTGCGCATGTTTCAGTTGAGGGACTTTCGCCTGCTGCCCCGCTCGAAAACGCCATGAGAAGCAAGAGCACCGCCACGTGGACCAGGATGGAAAGTGATCTTAGAGACAAAACCGACATCGACAGCAGGAATGACTATGCGGTGTCTGTGGCACGTCTTGGCGATTATTCGAAGGCCATCACCATCTTGAACGAGATTGAAAAGCAAAGCCCGGGGTTGTACTTCACCGCGACCAACCTGGGAACTGTTTATGAACTTGCCGGCAACAATAAGGAGGCCCTGAAGTGGATCGCCGAAGGCATCAAAAGAAACAAGAAGTCACACGAAGGCACCGAGTGGTTGCATGCCCGGATCCTCGAAGCCAAGATCAAACAGGCTGAGGATCCCACCTATTTGCTCAAACACTCGGTCTTGGATCTCGACTGGAACGCCGTTACGGGAAAAGAGACTGAGTTTATCATTCATGGGACTCGGATCCCATCCAACGCCGTCCAAAAGGCGCTCTTATACCAGCTTGAGGAGCGGATGCAACTCGTGAAACCAAAGGACCTGGTGGTGGCCCAACTCTTGCACGATTACGCTGAATTGATCGCCGCAACCAGCGTCCTCGAAGACGCAATCCGTCTGCACCAACTATCCATGGAATATGGTTACCCGGATCGGGTTGCCGTCGAGAATGAGGTCGCGCGCATGGAGCACACCATCCAAATGGCTCGGGTCAAGCCTTACTTCAAATATGCCGCATACCTTTTGCTGGCGCTTGGATTGGTCGCATTTGTTTTCAAGAAGAAGTGGATCACATTCCGCTTGCGGTAAACAGGCGAGACAGTGTACGGGGACCACGCTCTTGCGAGCGCGGCTACGGGTCGGCGGAACAGGTCGGAGGCTTGACATCAGATCTCACTGATATCACATTGTCTTTGGTCGAAGGCGGAGAATTAAGGTCATGAAAAAACTCGTCATATTTCTGGTGATCATTGGGGTGATTTATTTTGGCGTCCAGTGGGCTGGGAAGCAGTTCGATAACACGAACAAGTCGATCCAGGAAGCGGACTACCGCAAGCTGCGTTTCAAATATGGCCCGGCAGCGTCGAGCCAGGGAGTGGATCCTGACGTGAAGGCCAAGGTGGACAAGGAATTTGAGGCGATCGAGGCGCAACAGGACAAGATCGCCAAGCAAATGAATCCCTACAAGGGAAAGGCCCCGATTGCATCCACTCCCGCGCCAGCACCAGCCGCAAGTGCTGCATCCCCGGCGCCCACGCCTTCCCATTCAACTTCTTCCGGCTCGGATCAGGTTGTTTCAGACGGCTCTGGAGCGGCGGCCATGCCGAGCGTCGGCAACGGAGGATCGCCTGCGGTGTCCACCGCCAAGATGCGTGAAAGGGTCCAGCAGGCGGGCGGATCCAGCGCTTCGACGGCGACCGCCAGGCCCGCTTCCACGGGTGGCGGGGCGTCCACCACGCGCCTCGGCGAAGGCGCTGCCGTGGCTTCATCCGACTTCGCTTCCCGTGCGAACCGCCTCGTGGAACCCACCGGCAAGCCGAACGAGGTGAAAGTCCTGCGCAACGTCATGGCGTACGACCCCGCGGATCCCGCAAAGCAAATGGGTGAATTCGTTCCCGACAGCCTCCTCCTGCTCGGCGACAAGGACGCCGCATCGGGAATGGTCCATGTCACTTTCACCAACACGGATGGCAGCCAGGTCCAGGCGCTTTGCAGGGCTGAGGAGATGGGACGCTGAACGTAGCCGCGTTCGCCAGAACGCGGTTCCCGGGCCAAACTCTTGCGAGTTCGGCTACAAATTACTGCGGAGTTTGTTGTTCCAATTTCGATTTCAACTCCAGCATCCTCGCCTGGATTTGACGTGTGACCTCGTCGCGCTCCCGTCCCTCGATCTGGAATACAGGGCCGATGACGATTTCGAGGGGTCGCTTCCGGAACAGATGCCAGTGTTTCAAGTGATACGCGGCGATGGTGCCGTTCAAGAGGATGGGCAGGATGGGAGCTTGCGACATGATGGCCATGCTGGCGGCGCCTTCCTTCAACTCAGGGGCAGACCCCAACAAGGAACCGTGATCTGTGCGGACGCCGCCTTCGGCGAACACCAGAACCGGGCGTTTGTCCTTCAACAAACGGACGACCGATTTGATCGCTGCGAAATCGGCCTTGCTGCGGTCCACGGGAACGCAATGCAGCATGCGGAAGAAGCCGTTCATCCATCCATCCAGCAATTGGAACAATTCCACCTTGGCGAGCCAGTGCACCTGCCACGGCAGGAACGTGCCAACGAATGGCGGGTCCCACTCGCTCAGGTGATTGCTCACCACGAGCAGGGGCCCTGCGCGCGGACAATGCTCGAGGCCCGTGACGCGAACGCGAAAAAACAAATGGAAGATCACGAACAATCCCCTTTGAAACGACCAGTACACGACGTCAGATAGGCATTGACGAATTTTCATGCCGAAACTAGAAGGGTGGTCTGCTTTTCGCTGCATTGGCACACTTTGATTCTGCAATCTTAAATCCTCAATACGCAATACGCATATGTCCCAATCTGACATCACATCCGTCCTCGTCGAACACCGCCGCTTTCCCCCGTCCGCCGCATTCTCCAAGCAGGCGCACATCAAGAGCATGGCCCAGTACAAAAAAATGTACGCGGAGTCCATCAAGAAACCCGAGGTCTTTTTCGGGCGCGTCGCAAAGGAACTCCACTGGTTCAAGCCTTGGAAGAAGGTCCTCGAATGGAAGGAACCTTTCGCCAAATGGTTCGTGGGCGCAAAAACCAACCTCAGCTACAACTGCCTCGATCGCCACGCCAACTCGGCGCGCCGAAACAAGATCGCACTGATCTGGGAGGGCGAGCCGGTCGACGAAGCCCACATCTCCCACACGCGGAACATTTCCTACGACAGCCTGCTGCGACAAACCTGCCAGTTCGCCAACGTCCTCAAGTCGCTCGGCGTCAAAAAGGGCGACCGGGTCATGATCTACATGCCCATGATTCCCGAGGCCGCCTTCGCCATGCTCGCGTGCGCGCGCATCGGCGCCGTGCACAGCGTCATCTTCGGCGGGTTCAGCGCCGAGGCCGTCAAGGATCGGATCCAGGACTGCGGGGCGTCTGCGGTCATCACCGCCGATGGCGGCTACCGCCGCGGCTCGGTCATCGAGCTCAAGAAAAATGTGGACGCCGCCGTGGCGCAATGTCCCACGATCAAGAATGTCATCGTCGTCAAGCGCACCGGGCAGCCGGTCCACATGGAGTCCGGCCGCGATCACTGGTGGCACGAGCTCCAGCAGAATGCCTCCTACGAATGCAAAGCCGAGCCGATGGACAGCGAGGACCCGCTTTTCATCCTCTACACCAGCGGATCGACCGGCAAGCCCAAGGGCATTCTCCACACGACCGGCGGTTACATGGTTGGATCCTATCTCACCACCAAATACGTCTTCGACCTCAAGGAGGATGACACGTACTGGTGCACCGCCGACATCGGATGGGTCACGGGCCACACCTACACGCTTTACGGCGCGCTGCTCAATGGCGCGACCTCGCTCATTTACGAGGGCGCACCCAATCATCCCGGGCCCGACCGCTTGTGGCAGATCATTGACAAATTCGGCGTCACCATCTTCTACACCGCGCCCACCGCCATCCGGGCCTTCATCAAGTGGGGCGAACAGCACGTGCTCAAGCATTCGCTGAAATCCCTCCGCCTGCTCGGCACCGTCGGCGAGCCCATCAATCCGGAAGCCTGGATGTGGTACCACACCGTGATCGGCAAGAAGCGTTGCCCGATCGTGGACACCTGGTGGCAGACGGAAACCGGCGCCGCGATGCTCACGCCGCTCCCGGGCGTCACGCCCACCAAGCCCGGCACCGCCACGCTGCCTTTCTTCGGTGTGGACATCGCCGTCGTGAACAAGGAGGGCAAGGAAGTTCCGCCCAATGTCGGCGGCCTTCTCGTCATCCGCAAACCATGGCCTTCCATGCTCCGCGGCATTTACGGCGATCCCGAGCGATACAAAAAACAATACTGGTCCGAGATCAAGGGCTTCTATTTTACAGGCGACGGCGCACGGCGCGACAAGGATGGATACTTCTGGGTCATGGGACGCATTGATGATGTCGTCAATGTGGCCGGCCACCGCCTTGGCACGATGGAAGTAGAGAGCGCGCTTGTGGGACACATCAAGGTTGCGGAAGCCGCCGTGGTGGCTCGCCCCGACGACCTGCGCGGCCAGGCGCTCGTTGCATTCGTCACGCTCAAGACCGGCCAGACCCCTGGCGATGCGTTGAAGGACGAGTTGCGTGCCCACGTGGGCAAGGAAATCGGCTCGCTCGCGAAGCCCGACGCCGCTGACATCCGTTTCACCGACTCACTTCCCAAGACACGCAGCGGCAAAATCATGCGCCGTCTCCTGCGTGAAATTGCCTCGGGCGGCGAAGTCAAGGGAGACACCACCACGCTGGAAGACTTCAGCATCCTCGCCAAGCTGCGCACCGACGAAGACTGACGACACGTCCGGATAGTAGAAAGTCCGAGGTAGTGCGCGTTCGCCGAACGCGCCGAGATGTTGATTCGTGGAGAACACGCATCGCGAACAAAGCCGACGGCGCGCTCGGCGAGCGCGCCCTACCGCGCTGTGGCGCTACTCACTTGCACTTCACCTTGTTTTCGCAGGCGCCGGAATGCTTGAGCTGTTCGCATGTGCCGCGCAACTGGACTTTTTGCGAAGCGAGTTGAAATCCAAACTGGTGGGAGATCTTGTCCTCGAGCTTCTTCATTTCATCGCTCGTGAACTCCACAATCTTGTCACAATCGTCGCAGATGATGTGGTTGTGGTCGGGCGATTTGCTGTAGTTTGGATCGTAGTATTTGAAATCCTTGCCGAGATCCAGTTCCTTGAGCAGTCCCGACGCGCAGAGAAGCGGCAGCGTGCGATAAACCGTGGCGCGGGAAACCGTCGGCTCCCGCTCCTTGGCCATCACCAACAGTTCGTCTGCCGTGAAATGCCTGTCCGTGCCAAATACCGCCTCGATGATCGCCTGGCGCTGGTTGGTGTGGCGCAGCCCCTTTTTTTCGAGGAAAGACTCCAGCCGTTGTCTCGTTGAATCATCCACAAATCAAAGCCTACTGATGTAAACAAAGAAGTCAACCCGTCATCGGGTAGGATCTGATTTGGAGGGCGCGGCTCCGTCCGCGCCTTTGGGTCAACAGCGTCGCCCTCCCACCTACCACACCCAGGCTCGCACGGAGGTGAGCCCTCCATTTGCCGGTCATTCCACCTTCGGCTCCCGTTCCAGCACGTCCAGGAAAGCCCGCAGCGCCGGCGAAAAAACGCGCTCGCGGCGATGCACAATCCCCAACGGACGGAAAATCTCCTCATCCGTGAATTCCACCGCCTTGAGCGTGTTGTTGTGCACCTCCTGCTTCACGGTGGACAGCGGC
>JAHFSY010000016.1 GCA_023269615.1 Verrucomicrobiota bacterium | reverse complement strand
AAAGAATGATTTTGAATGCGGCCGTCACCTGCTCCTTTGTTGCACCACCCCCGACATCGAGAAAGTTTGCGGGCGAGCCGCCGAAATGCTGGATGATGTCCATCGTGGACATTGCGAGGCCCGCGCCGTTCACCATGCAGGCGATGTTGCCGTCGAGCTTGATGTAATTGAGATTGAACTTGGAAGCCTCCACCTCGAGCGGTGCCTCCTCCGCAAGGTCGCGCATCGCCTGGATGTTCGGATGACGAAAAAGGGCGTTGTCGTCGAAATTGATCTTGCCGTCGAGCGCGAGCAGTTGGATTTTTCCATTGGCGTTCTCGGCAAGGATGAGCGGGTTGATTTCCACGAGCGAAGCGTCGCATTCCCAGAACACGCGATAGACGCCGAGCATGAGCTTGACGGCCTGGGAGATGAGTTCGCCCTTGAGGCCGAGCTGGCTGGCGAGGTTTCGGGCCTGGTAGGGCATCATGCCGATGGCGGGATCAATGATTTCCTTCAAGATTTTCTCGGGAGTCTTTGCCGCGACCTCCTCGATGTCCATGCCGCCCTCCGTCGAAACCATCATCACGGGGCGCGAGAGGACACGGTCGAGCGTGATGGCAAGATAGAGCTCCTTTTTGATCTTGGAGCCGAGTTCAACAAGGAGGCGTCGCACCACCCTGCCCTCGGCCCCGGTCTGCTTGGTGACCAGGCTGCGGTTCAACATGCGTGACACGTTGACCTGCACCTCGTCGAGATTTCTACATAGCTGAACGCCTCCCTTGAAACCGTCCGCAAACACGCCCTTGCCGCGTCCGCCGGCGTGGATCTGGGACTTGACGACAACGAGGGGCGCGCCTTCGGCGAACATCTGTTTGGCTGAGGCCAGGGCCTCGTCCATGGTGGCACCCTGCACGCCGTGTGGGACGGGGACGCCGAATTGACGAAAAAGTTCCTTGGCTTGGTATTCGTGGATGTTCATGGCAGGAAAGCTTCTGGTTGCTGGCTGGTAGCTCGTGGCCAGCAGCTCTTCCGTCAACGCTCGTTGAGCGGGACGAATTTCAGATTATCCACGCCGATGTATTCGCTCAGCGGGCGGATGAGGCGGTTGTCGGCAAGCTGCTCGAGTACGTTGGCAGTCCAGCCCGCGGTGCGCGGAATGGCGAAAATCGGCGTGAACAGGTCGGTGGGAATGTTCATGGAATAATAAACGGTGGCGGAATAGAAATCCACATTCGCATTCAGTCCCTTTTCATTTTTCATGATCTCGGCAATCCGCTCGCTCATCTGGATCCATTTCGGCTCTCCCAGCTTGGCGCTCAGCTTCTGCGCCATCGCCTTCAAATGCGGCGCCCGCGGGTCGAGCGTCTTGTAGATGCGATGGCCGATGCCCATGATTTTCTTTTTCTGCTGCAATGCGTCGTGGATGTAGGCATCCACGCGGTCGAGGCTTCCAATTTCCTTGAGCATCTTGATGACGCCCTCGTTGGCGCCGCCGTGCAGCGGCCCCTTGAGCGTGCCGATGGCCGACGTGATGGCCGAGTACATGTCGGAAAGCGTGGCGATGGTGACGCGCGCCGAGAATGTGGAGGCGTTCATCCCGTGGTCGGCATGGAGCACGTAGCACATGTCCATCGTGTGAACCAGTTCATCCGTGGGCTCCTTGCCGTTGAGCAGGTAAAGGAAGTTGGCGGCCTCGCTGAGGGTCTTCGACGGCGGGAGCAGGGACAGGCCGTTGCGCGCGCGGTGAAAATATGCGGTGATGATCGGGATTTTTGCGATGAGGCGGCGCGCCTTGCGGCGGTTGTTGTCCATCGAAACGTCGTCCGCATCGGGATCGTAGCAGCCCAGTGCGGAAACCGCGGTCCGGATCACGTGCATCGGGGACGCTGTCTTGGGCATTTTCTGGATCAGGTCGATCACCCCCTGCGGAAGCTCGCGCTCGGCGACAAGCGCCGCCTTCAGTTCCGCAAGCTCATTCGGCTTGGGAAGGTGGCCGTGGTGCAACAGGTGGACCACCTCCTCGTACGTCGCCTTTCCCGCGAGCTCATTGATGTTGTAGCCGTGGTAAATCAACACGCCCACATCGCCCTGCACATCACTCAAGCGCGTGGTCGCCGCGACGATTCCATCAAGACCTTTGCTGACATTCGGATTCATTGAGTTCGGAGGGTAAAAATTTAAGGGGGTAGTCTGGAAAAACGACAGCACGCGGTCAATCCATAAAACACTGTCTCAGGGGGAAAAAGCGAGGAACTGATCCCGTCGCCCTTCCCCCTTCAAATTCTTCCGACCTTGTGTCATGCTCCCACGAATGACACGGCATCTCGACCTGATCTTCACCTCGTTGCTCGCGCTGTCATTGTCTCTGCCCGTCCACGCGGATGACGAAGGTACCTTCAACACCGTCCGCGTCGAGGGACGCAATTACATCAACCTCGCCGATTTCACCCGTTTCTACGGATTCTCAAAACGGTCGCAACAGGACAAGGTCATCACGCTCAGATCCAGGACACGGAAGCTGCAGCTTACGCTCGACAGCACCCAGTGCCGCCTCAATGGCATCACGATCTGGCTCAACGACGCGCCCATGGAACATCGCAGCAGCGTCCTCCTTTCCGAGACCGACGTGCGCAAGACGCTGGATCCCATCCTGCGGCCATGGACCATCCCGCGGCGCAGGGTGAAAATGGTGATGATTGATCCCGGGCACGGGGGCCAGGATCCCGGCACCCATGGCCGCCGCACCACGGAAAAATTCCTGGCGCTGGACCTTGCGACGCGACTGGACAAACGCCTGCGCGACGCAGGCTTCGAGACGCTGCTGACGCGACGCAACGACACTTTCGTCTCGCTTGAAGACCGTTCAGATCTCGCCAACGCGAGCGATGCCGACATTTTTGTCAGCATTCACTTCAACACGGCCAATACTGACGACAAGCCCAATCCCAAGCCCCATGGCATCGAAACCTTCTGCCTTACGCCGGTTGGGGTGAGCTCCACCAATTCCATCCGCCGCCGTCTCGGTTTGGGTGATTTCAGCGCCGAACCCGGCAATCGCTTCGACACGCAGAACATGATTCTCGCCTTCCTCGTCCAGCAACGCATCATGTCGATCCTCCCAAGTGCCGAGGATCGCGGAATCCGTCGGGCCCGCTTCTTCGTCATCAAAGCCACCGAGCGCCCGTCCATCCTTGTGGAAAACGGATACCTTTCCAACCCCGCGGAGGAGAAACGGATTCTGAGCGCGAAGTACCGTGATACACTCGCGGCCGGCATTGTCGAGGGCATCAAGCGCTATGCGAAGCTGATGAATCGCGAACAGGAGTGAAGCGGCTTCGCAGTGTCTGAACAATTTGCGTGTGTCCCGATCCGACCCGAGGCGCTTCATCCACCTTGTCAATGAATTCCCGAATGTACTCGGCCAGCGTATCGCTCGTGGGACCGTAACCGACCGAATAGATGAATTTCTCAAGGTCCACCAGCAGCTCGCTCGCAGTCTGATAACGGTCAGCCACGTTTCGCGCCAGGGCCCTCTTGATGATGCCCGCCAGCTCCACGTCCACCTCGGGACAAAGCTCGTGAAAATCGGGGATCACCATCTCCGTGATCCGCTTGCGTTCCTCGCTGGATTTTTCCGCGGCAAAAATATTCGCGCCCACCAGGATCTCCGTGAGCATCACCCCGACGGAAAAAAGATCGGACCGCCCATCCGTACGCTCGCCGCCCGCCTGCTCGGGCGACATGTAACGAATCTTGCCCATCACAATCTCACCCTCGCCGTCAATCATCAGGTTCAATCCCTTGGCCATGCCGAAGTCGGTGATCTTTACATCCCCCTCGCGGGAGATCATGACGTTCTGCGGGCTGATGTCGCGATGAACAATGCCGAGAGGCACGCCGTCGGCGTCCTTGCGCGTGTGCGCGTAGGCGAGCCCGCGGCAGACACGGCTGACGACAAAAACCGCAAGCGCCACCGGCATCCGCTGGTCGCGTGCGGCGTGCATACGCAGCAACTGAAGAAGGTCGGCGCCCTCGATGTATTCCATCGCGATGAACGGTCCCTGGTCGTTCCGCCCCAGCTGGTAGGTTTGCACGATGTTGGCATGCACAAGCTGCGAAACGAGCTTGGCCTCGCCCACAAAATTATGGAGGAACTCGGGCCGTTCCGCCACCGAGCCATGAATCAGCTTGATCGCCACCCGCTTCGTGAACCCGTCGGCGCCGTGCTGGACGGCTTCATAGACCGATCCCATCCCGCCGGCACCGAGACAGCGCTCCAGCGAATACGTGGTGGACTGCTCCAACTTGGAAGGAATGGCTGATTTCTCCGTCGTCTCCATGAGGCTCCCATTAAAGCACGCCCCGCATCTTTTTCAATCGAATCCGGGCGCAAAGAAATTTGGCGGACATTCCCGCGCGAAACTGGTATGGTTCGCCTCCATGCCCAACCCACTGCGCACCGCTCTCGTCACCGGCGCCTCCCGCGGAATCGGCCGCGGCATAGCCATTCAATTGGCGCGGGCGGGCTTTGGCGTGGCCATCAATTACGCGGGCAACCAGGCCGCCGCCACGGAATGCCAAAAACTTTGCGAGAAAGCTTCGCCAAAAAATTCAGGGGCCCGTTTCGACATCTTCCAGGCCGACATTTCCATCCCCGCCGACCGTAGGAGAATGGTCGCGAAGGTCACACGTGCGTTTCCCCGCCTCGATCTCCTCGTCAACAACGCCGGCGTGGCTCCCTCCGTCCGTGCCGACATCCTCGATGCAGGCGAGGAGAGTTTTGACCGCCTCATCGCCATCAACGTCAAGGGCCCTTACTTCCTCACCCAGGCCATCGCCAACCACTGGATTGGAATTCTTAAAAAAGAAAAGCCAGGGAGCTTCCGCCCGCAGATCGTCACGATCTCCTCGATCTCGGCCTACACGGCGAGCGTGAACCGGGGCGACTATTGCGTTTCAAAAGCCGCGCTCTCCATGCTCACCCCGCTCTATGCGGCGCGGCTTGCCGAATACGGAATCCATGCGTTCGAAATCCGCCCCGGCGTCATCGCCACCGACATGACCGGGCCTGTGAAGGAAAAATACGACAGGCTGATCGCCGGGGGGCTCACGCCGATCCCAAGATGGGGCACACCGGAGGACGTCGGCCGCGCCGTGTCCGCCATTGCAGAAAACCGCTTCCCGTTTTCCACGGGCGAAGTCATCAACGTGGATGGCGGCTTCCACATGCGAAGACTGTAACAGAGGATTCTGCCACAGATGAAACACGGATTAAACACGGATTGTGCCGATGGGCACACCCATCGGCTCGGATTGTGTCCGAGCCGATGTTTGGGTTCGTGGTTCTTTATCCGTGTTCAATCCGTGTTTCATCTGTGGCCAATAATTCCCCCAACCTCCCATGATCCAATCTGATCCCACCCTCACGCCGCAAAAGTTGCTTCGTCCGATCGAAAGACTCTTCGATCTTTCGGACGCCAAAATCCGTTCCATTCATCACTCGTGGAACTCCTCAATGGGCACGCCGGTGTTTACCGTGCGCGGCAGATACACTTCCCGCGGATGGACCGAGTGGACGCAGGGATTTCAATTCGGCTCGGGCGCGCTGCAGTTCGACGCCACGGGCGACCGCTGGCACCTCGATTACGCGAGAAAAAACACCGTCGCCGTGATGGCCAGTCACGTCTCGCACACCGGCGTGCACGACCACGGCTTCAACAACGTCAGCACCTACGGCAACCTCCTGCGCCTCATGCGCGAGGGACGGATCGCCCGGAATCCCGACGAACGGAATTTTTACGAGCTCGCACTGAAATGCAGCGCCGCCGTGCAGGCCGCGCGATGGTCCAGGATCAAGGACGGACGCGGTTACATTTACTCGTTCAACGGCCCGCACTCGCTCTTTTCCGACACGATCCGTTCACTGCGCGTGCTCGCCCTCGGCCACCAGCTCGGCCACGTCCTCATGGGCGAAATGGACCGCCGCATCCCGCTCCTCGAACGCCTCATCCAGCACGCCGATGTCACCGCACAGTACAACGTGTATTACGGAAAAGGCCGCGACGCGTATGACGTGCGGGGCAGGGTCGTCCATGAATCCATCTTCAACACAAACGATGGCAATTATCGCTGTCCCAGCACACAACAAGGATATACCCCCTTCTCGACATGGACGCGTGGCCTCGCGTGGATCATGTGCGGTTACGCCGAGCAACTGGAATTTCTCGCAACGCTCAAGGACGCCGAACTCAAGCCCTTCGGCGGTCGCAACAAAGTGGAAGCGATGATGCTGAAAGCTGCCGAGGCGACATGCGACTTTTACATCAAGCACACGTCCACGGATGGCATTCCATTCTGGGACACCGGAGCACCGAACCTGCATCGTCTCGGCAATTATTTAAATCGCCCCAGCGACCCCTTCAACCCGCACGAACCCGTGGACAGTTCCGCCGCCGCTATCGCAGCCCAGGGCTTGTGGCGACTCGGCAAATATCTCGCGTCACGAAAGCGCGCGAAGGATGGCCGCCGTTACCAGCAAGCCGCCCTCACGATTGCACACACGCTTTTCGATGACCCCTACCTCTCGACCAAATCATCCCATCAAGGCTTGATCCTGCACTCCGTGTATCATCGCCCGAATGGATGGGATCACATCCCCCCCGGCCAAAAAATCCCATGCGGCGAATCGTCCATGTGGGGCGATTATCATGCAAGAGAGCTGGCGCTGTTGCTGTGGCGGGAAGCAAAGGGCAAACCGTACCTGCGGTTTTACAACGTGTAGCGCCTCGGACCTTCCCTTTTGCCGGTTGGATTTTTTGACAGGATTAACAGAAGTTAATGGATTTTAAAACCCCCTCCGCTCCGCCCCATTCGACGCTCAATGTTGGACGTTCGAAGTTCCCGCAGCTAGGCCTGAATAGCTACGTGCCACATTCCAAACTCTATTCCGCCCGCCCCTGGTACGTCAGGATAAAGGGTCCCGCCAGGCGCACGGCCATGGACAAGCCTTGCTCTTTTCTCAAACGGACAAGCCACGCTCGTTGCACGTCGGCCAATGATTGGGGAGCATTGCCGGTCTTCATCGCCTCCACATAAAAATCCTGGATGATCTGGAACGTCGCCACATCACCCACGGGCCACAAGGTCATGAGCAGGTTCTCGGTTCCAGCTTGAATGAATCCCCGTCGCAAACCCAGCACGCCTTCGCCCGCAAGGGCTTCGCCGCTGCCGGTGTCGCAGGCCGACAACACCACCAGCCATGTGTTCTTCAAATCCAGGTCGGCCACCTCCTCGGCCGTCAGAACGCCGTCATTCTCGGTGGCGGGAATGCGTCCATGATTCCACGCATCAAATGTGGTCTGGGCGCCTGCGAGCGCCAGCACGCTTCGCTGCATCGGATGCTGAAGAAATTTCACCCGTGGAAACTCGTCCTCCGCGATGAAAAATCCGTGCGTGGCCATGTGCAGGATGCGCGGGGACTTCAAACGTCCCAGCGCCGCTTCCGAAGCCCGGGCGCCTAACAAGGCGTTCGCGGTCAATCCCCATCGCGGCGCATGTTGCACCAGAAAATCCGCTTCGCGCCTCGCCCCGGACAACGGGCCCAACGCCATGCGATCATCTCCCCTGCCCGCCCGAGGGGTTTTCCCATCGAAGTCGGGATTGGCAAACACCGCGATCTCCTGCGATTCCGATTGATGCGGCTTTCGCCACAACAGATCGCGCCCGCTGGAGACGTATTGGATCGCACACTTCTCGGCAAAAAACCGGTCGTCGCGAAGAAGAAGCGTCGCGAATGAAACAAAATTCCATTCTCCATCCGGACTGATGATGACTACCCGCGTTCCGGACGGGATCGCTTTTTCAATCGGACCCCAGAAGTCGTGCCCAAGATCCTTCAAGAGCTTGGCCATCGTGGACTGCTTGATATTGCGACGGACATACTTCTGATAGAGCCGGATCTTATTTTCAATCTCCTCCGCCTTCCCAAGGACAATCCATTTGCTTTCGCCTTCGGACGACATCACCACCGCGCCATAGCGGCTTTCAAACTGAAGTTTTCCGAGATGATGATTGTAGCGGAGCAGTTCGATGAGGACGGCACCGGGAGGAATCGCCGCGCGAACCTGTTCCTCCCCGATGCCCAGCGCCCGACGAGCAACACCCACACCGCCGATTTTACGCGCGATCGCGGATTGCAGTTGATTCTGTTGCTCCTGCAATTTTTCACGCGCAGCAGGATCGCTCCCGGAATCGTCAGTCACCGGCTCGCCCTGCATCAAGCGTCGTGACACGTCACGCAGCTGGTCGAGCAATGCCCTCAACTCGGGATCCTCGGAAGCGCGCGTCATGAGTTGGTCCTCCAACCTCGAATCCAGCACAAGCCCCTTGGTGCGGAGAAGCGTCTGTGTGATGTCCCGTGCGCTTCCAAGACTCGCGGGCAGGCTGGTGAGGTTGAGTGTTTTTTGGAGTTCGAGCCGTTGCTGTTCCGAGGTGAATGAGAAAAGGCTGTTGAAACGGCGTTCCCGTCCTGCAACCACCTCGCGCGCATGTTCCAAAGCCGGATCGCCGCGTCCAGTCTCGGACTCAAGATATGCCAGGCTTTCCAACGTCCTCAACGTGTCGGGATGATCCGCGCCCAACGTGGCTCTCTGAATTTCGAGCGCGTCGCGGTAAAGCGGCTCCGCCTCGGCGAGCTTTCCAAGGAGATGGTAATGACGGGCAAGGCTTGCGAGACTCAGGGCAGTCTCGGGATGACGGAGGCCGAGAACCTGCTTTCGTCCCTCGAGCGCCTTGAGGAAAAGCGGCTCCGCCTTGGAATATTTCTTGGGCCGGTCGTAAAGAAGGGCGAGATCATTGTAACTCCGAGTTGTGTCGGGGTGATTCGGTCCCATCGTTTTTTCCCGGAGATCCATCGCCAGCGCGAGCAGCGGCTCGGCCTTCGCGTCCTGCCCCATGTCGGCGTAAAGCAGTCCGAGATGATTGATGCTCGTCACGGTGAACGCGTGCTGCGGGCCGAGGATTTTCCGTCGGATGGACAACACCTTTTTGAAGAGCGACTCGGCGCGGGCATAGTCACCCATGGAGCGATAGAGCAGCGCGAGATTGTTCAGGCTCGTCGCCGTGTCGGGATGCTCGACGCCGAATGCCTTCTTGCGAATATCCAACGCCAGGGTGAAATCACGTTCCGCCTGTTCATAGTCCCCGAGCGTCCAGTAAAGCGACGCGAGATTGTTGAGCGTGGTGGCGGTGGCGTAATGGTTCGCCCCAAGCACCTTTCGCTGGATCCGCAGCGCCTCCTGGTAGAGTTTTTCCGATTGCGCGTAATTCCCCTTGTTCTCATTCAGCACAGCCAGCGCATTGAGACATTCCGCGCTCCACTGGCTCTCCTCGCCAAATTGCTTCCGTCGAATCTCAAGCGCGTGTTGGAACAACTCCTCAGCCTTCACATAATTGGCCATGTTCGCATAAAACCAGGCGAGATTGTAAATCGCAGTCGCCGTCTCGGGATGCTCCGCGCCAAGCACCTTCTCGCGAATCCGCTGAACACGCAGGTAAATGGGTTCCGCCTTCGAATACTGCGCCGTCCGCGTGAACCCTCGTGCGAGAAGATAGAGGCTGTCGCAAATCGCAGGGCTCTCCGCTCCATGAATCTGTTCGCTGAGCGCAACCGCCTTCTCCGCAAGCGCGATCCCCTCGGCGTCCTTCCCCGATTTGTAGAGCGCCTTCACCTGCTGATGCATCGAAGCCAGATCCGAGGAGGGTTCCGCCCGACACCAACTTCCCGATACAATCAACGCCAGCAGCAGGATCGCGGTGTGGAAATGCGCTCTGGACATTCCGGCAGTTCCCATGAATTCCCCTGCGCTTGCAAGGGGAATATTCTTTGAAATCTGAGATCCAAAACAGTTCCTACCGAGGCCACCAAAAACTCACCGATACCGCCAAGATGGATCGGTCTCCGTCGGGATCGAAAACTCCAAGGCAACCTTTTCACGCAGCACCGCTGCGTGAAAAGAATCCTGTTCAATCCTGCCCAAATCCCTCCCCTTCCGAAAATCCTGTCCATCCTGTGAATCCTGTCAAAAAATCCGTCGGCTCATGGTTGATCGTTGCGTCACGGACGCGACAGAGCGCATCCCTCCAAAGAACGGCAGGAACTTCCAACATTGAACGTCGAACGTCCAACGTCGAACGAAAAGACATGGGAATCAGAGGCTGAGAGCTGATTTTCTCTCAAATAACGGCGAGATGTTCCTTTTTCACCCCGTGGAGAGCGGAGAGCACGATGCGGCTGTCGAAGGTGGCGAAACGTCCGCCATGTTTCACGGCCAATGCCACCAGGTAAAGATCGGTGATCTGACGGGGGCCGTGGATGTGGGTGCGATCGGCGATGTTTTCGTCGAGGATGCTGATGTCGTCCGGCCAAAACTTGTGTTGAGGTGCGCGCGTAGCCTTGCCCAGTCGCAGCATGACCTCGGCAACCGGCAGCGGATTGGGATAGCCAGGCTGCGACATGACACGCACACAGCCATTCTGTGTCAGCGGACAGGAGGACCAACCCTGGCGGACATGGGACTCAAACCAAGCCCGGGCCCGATGGTGGTGAATGTGCCCCGCGTCGAGCAGCGCAATGAGCACGTTGATATCCAACAGGGCGCGCATCAGTAGGCATCCTCTTCGCGCAGCTTGTCGATCTGCTGATTGGTCACGACGGCGCCACGTTTTGGAAATGGACGGAAACCGTGGAATTCCTCTGGTTTATGCCTGTTCCCAGTCTTCGCCGATGAAGACGGGGAGGTGGTGAGCGCGCGGCGTGCAAGGTCGGAAATCATCTGCCCGGCCGTCTTTCTTTCCCGCCGACCCAAATCCTTGGCGGCCGCAAGCACGTCGTCAGCAATATCAAGCGTGGTTCTCATACATCTGATGCTAATACATCAAACATCAGATCGCAAGTGTGATTTGAACGGGAGGGGCGGACTGCCAAGATGGATCGGTCTCCGTCGGGTTCAAGGACTCTAAGGCAACCTTTTCACGCAGCACCGCTGCGTGAAAAGAATCCTGTTCAATCCTGCCCAAATCCCTCCCCTTCCGAAAATCCTGTCCATCCTGTGAATCCTGTCAAAAAATCCGTCGGCTCATGGTTGATCGTTGCGTCACGGACGCGACAGAGCGCATCCCTCCAAAGAACGTTCGACATGGAAAAATTAACATGGAGCATGGAACAAGGACGGACGGCAGGAACGTCCAACATCGAACTTCGAACTTCCAATGTCGAACGAAGGGGCGGGAGAATCGACCTCCGAATCAGAAACTGAGAGCTGAACGCTGCCCGCGCTACGCCGCAGGCTTCGGCGAGGCGAGAAGGCTGACAGCTTCCCACTGCTTGCCTAAATCCCCTTTTTGCTCAAGCATGCGGCGCGATGGATGAGGAGCTTCTGGATGCTTTGAAACGTGGCAGCGAAGTGGCTTGGGACGATGCGTTCCGACGTCTCTATCCTTGCGTCTTTTCCGCCGCGCAGCATCCCTCGGCGGCGCTCACGCCGTCGGAAGCCGAGGATGTGGCGATCGAGACGCTCACGCAGCTTGTCGGCAAGATTTCGCAGGTGAAACGCTTTGACGAATTGAAGGCGCTTGGTTCGACCATGGCGGTGCGCCGGGCTGTCTCCGTGCAGCGAAAAAAATTTGCGGAAAAGCGGGGCGGCAACCAGACTTCCAGTCTCGACCAGATCAAGGAGGCGACGGATGGACAGTTTGAAGCTCCGGCGCCCGACCTCGAAACGCTCAACCCATCCGACCTTCTCGACCTCACCAAGCTTTTGGGCGAGGCACTCGCCAGCCTTGATGGGCCTACGCGCGAACTGATCCATGATTATCTTTTGCGTGAAATTCCCTACAAGGATCTTGCGACCAAGCACAAGATTCCCATTGGAACCGTGGGCGTGATGCTGTCCCGCGGGCTTGAGAAAACACGAACACGGCTGAAGGACTCTCCTCGCCTGATGAAAGAACTTCAGCTATTTTTGCGATAGATACTTATGGACAACAAAGACTTCCAAGAACTTGCCCTGAGAGTGCTGGCCAACGATGCGTCGGCCACCGAGTCGGCGTTCTTCCAATCCATGCTCGCGAAGGACCCCGCGCGCAGCCAGGAATTCAAGGAGATCAAGGAGACCATGGCGCTGCTCCGCAACGCCGCGCCCGTGGCCGGCGCGCTCGATGCAAAAGGCCCCGAGCTGCCCGCCTACCGCATGAATGAATTGCGCGATGCCGTGCGCGCGGAATTCCGTGATAAAAAATCTGCGACATCCACCAGCCCGCAGCCGTGGCTTTCATTCAAATGGATGTTTGCAAGTGGCTTCGCCGGTGCGGCGCTGGTGTGCATGCTGGTTTTTACAGTCATGGGCCATCGCGAAATCGAAGTGGGCATGTACGAGGGATACATCATGCGCGGCGCAACGCAGGTCGTGATCCCCGCCTCACCGCTCGTCCACCAGCATTCCTTCAAGAAAGATAATGATTTCGACCAATGGAAACAGACGCCGCTCGCATGGAACGAAAAGGCAAAGGTTTGGGTGGACGAGGAAACCGACCTCATTCATGTCGTGCGGCACACGGGATGGAATGAAGCGAAGGAAACCACCGAGAAACTTGCGGCGAAGGAATCCGATCAGGGCGAGCAGCTGAAGCGGATCATCCAGTCGTTGGAGTGATCGTCCGCCGAGAATGTCCGAGGTAGGGCGTGTTCGCCGAACGCGCCGAAGCGGCGGCTCGTGGAAAGTGGATGTGCAATTCGCATGAGAACGACGGCGCGCTCGGCGATCGCGCCCTACCACCAGAAGGATACGCACTCATCCTGACGGTTCGTCTTGTTGCGACACGCTTCGTTTGGTTGAATGTTGCACATGGACACCAAGACCAAACTTCTCATCATCGGCATTCCCGGCGCTTTGATGATGTGGGCGATGTGGTGGATGGCAAATTGGCGCACCGCGCCGGCGGAATGGAGTGACGACGCCTTCCTGAAACCTGTTGCGGAATGCGATGGGTATTGGAAGCAGACCATGCAGGCGCTCGACGCACACGAATACTGGGAGGCCGGATCGCTGCATACCTCGGCGGAAAGCCAGGGCAACGCCGTGAGTGAAATGATGCACTTGATGTGTGACCAGGACGATGGCCGGGCCAAAGCCGTCGAGCGCTGGAACCACACCATGCCGGGCAAAACCCTTGACCAATGGGAGAACGAGCACCAACAGGCTTATCGGAAGGCCGTGGATCGCGAAGCGGACTGGGCCATCGAACAACTAAAAATAGGGGGCATTCCCTTCGACCTCGCGGAATGGTTTTTTAGCAACACGCCGAAATTCCGTGAAGCGCTGCCCGCCATTCATGCCGCGCGAACCGAGCAGGCGCCCCATTGGTTTCGGGTTGTCTTTGATGACCCCATCGACGATCGCGAATACAACAACGCCATCGAGCGGGCATTACGGGAAAAATGGAATGACACAGGCGGATACAAACTGGTCATTGGACGGGCCATGGAACCCGACGAAGATCTCGCCACATGGAAAACGCTGAAGATCCAGGTGGACGAAAAGGCCCGCCAGTACGACGTGGTGGTTGTACCCAAAATCAAACGCCTGACCGATGCCCAGATAGGCACCACCTACATCCCCCAACATCTCAGCGTCAGCTTCCAAATCAGTGGAGCCGAGGCCACTCCGACAGCCTGGGATCATCTGCCCAAACTGGAAGCCAACGCCGAGGCGCCCGATACGTTGAAGTACGACAAGGAGGCGGGGATCAACGAGTACAAGACCAAGCCGAAGGACAATCGCAACGCGCTTGTGAAATCCATCAAGTCGCAGCTTCAAAATCTCCCCGCATTTCAAGTCGAGGCCCCGCCCCCTGCCCCCTCAACTGCGATCCCCGAAAACGCCATGCCCACCGGAGACAAGTAGGCGACACTGAATTCAGGTTCGGGTGCCTGGAGTTCGAAGTTCAACGTTCGATGTTCGATGTTGGAAGTTCCTGCCGTCGCCCCGCTGGCGTCGAAGCCGCGAGCCAGCCCATCACGACGAACACCGGCCACGCGTTGCTCACCATGTAGAGTTCGAAGTCCATCAGCGAGTGAATCGCGAACGCAACACAGGCGCACCATACGACGGTGGGAACCACCCGCTGTTCGATCGGAACAACCCGCCAGCGTCGCACCCACAACCACAGCGTGCCCGGCAGCCAGAGGGCGAAGGCAATGAAACCCGGCAGGCCGCTGTCGCACCACATCTGGAGATAGTTGTTGTGAACGAGTTTCGTATCCTCGTCCTCGGGACGCTTGTACTGCACATACATTCTGCCGAAAGTGCCCGGCCCGGTCCCGAGCACGGGATGATCGCGCCCGATCTTCCATGCGGCCCTCCAGTAATCGAGCCGCGCCCCGCCCGTCAGCTTCGCCTTCTCGACAGCCGCCCTGCCGTAACCGACCGCAAACAGCGCGGCGGCGAGAAGAAGAAGCGCACCAATGATTCCCCACGCAGCCTTTCGATTTCGAATGGAAACCAGGACTCCCAGGCTGATCGTCATGAAAAGCACGGCGTAGGAACCCTTGGACACCGTTTTCCAGAGGCAGAACAAAAGTGCGATGACCAGCAGGCATGACGGCACGGCAAATATGCCACTGCGGAGTTTTTTTGACAGATGCCAGCCCAGCGCGGCGAGGATGAACACCGTGACAATCACAAAGTCGCCCAGCGCGTTGGCAGTCACAAAGGTTGAAAAAATGCGCGAGCTCGTCACCTTGTGAAAAATCTCGGGGTTCCCATGGGCTGCTTCGGGGTGTGCGTACAGGTAATCACGCATCACCTGCAATCCTCCCGTGGCCTGGTCCATTCCCTCCCATGCCACGATCAGGGCTCCGAGAAACCACCCCAGCATCAGCCATCGCAGATCATCCTCGCTTTTCACGCACAACGCGCCCAGCAGAAACCCCGCGGCCAGTGTGAAAAAATAGAGCAGCACGATGCGACTCAGGACCGGATTCACGCTGACCGCGGTGGAAGCCATCTGCGTCAGCAAAAACGCAGCGGGAAGAATCCAAACCGACCGGCGCAGCCCCTCCCATCGCGCGGCAACAAGCCCGATGACCGCCAGCGGAACCAGGATTTTGTAGAATATGGATTCCGGCCATCCGGAAAAGATCCATTCGACGAGTCCATGCGGCAGGTTATCGAGATAATACAAAATCACCGGCTGGGTGAATTTCAGCGGCGCCAGAAATACCAAAACCGCCATCCCAAACAACACAACCTTGCGAACGCGTTCCTGCATTCCCCCTCTTTATGGCAAAAGGGAGGGAGATAAAAGGTGATAAAAATCAAAAATGCCGTGTCTTGCCATCCACTTCCTTTCGTGCCATAATCCATACTTATGTCCAAGAGCCTCGCGGGAAAAGTTGATCCGCGTTTTTTGAAGGAAGATGGATTTGAGGTGTTCACGGGCTGTGAGCTCCTCGTCAAGGGGCTTCTCGAAGTCCAAGGGGGCACTCATCTCTGGACGGGTTATCCCGGGTCGCCCGTCGCCGGCTTCTTCGACACCATCGAAAACATCCGCGAGATCGCCAAAAGCCATGGCATCCGCGCCACGCTCGCCAACAACGAGGCGCTCTCCGTTGCCATGGTCAACGGCTCGCAGATGATGGGCCTGCGCGCCATCGCCGTCATGAAAAGCGTGGGGGTCCACGTCGCTTCCGATGCCATCGCCCTCGGCAACCTCGCGGGCGCGCACAAGGACGGGGGCGCCGTGATCGTGCTGGGCGACGACCCGTGGAGCGATTCCACCCAGGTCCCCGCCGATTCACGCTTCCTCGCCAAGCACCTCTTCATGCCCGTGCTCGAGCCGAGCGATCCTCAGGAACTCAAGGACTGGCTCAATTTTGCCTTCAAGCTCTCCGCCGCCTCGGGCTTCTATACGGGTTATCTCGTCACCACCAACCAGGCGGATGGCGGCGGCTCGGTGGAGGTGCGAAAAAATCATTTCCCGGAAATCAACACCGCATCGAAGTGCGAGATCAACACGTTGCAGATTCCCGTGGAGCAGACGGTCCTCCTGCCGCCGCGAACCGGCATCAAGGAGGAGCAGCTCGAATCACGACGCCAGCAGCTCTGGCAGGAATCCGCTCGACTCGGCGTGGACCGCATCGTCCATCCGCAGCCGTGCGCGGAACTCGGATTCGTCACGTCAGGCCTCGCCTACTGCTATTTGGAGCATGCGCTTTCGGAAATGGGGCTCGCGGGACGCTTCCCCATTCTGAAGCTCGGCCTCACCTATCCCGTAGACCCGCACGTGATCGAGCGTTTCGCCAGCCACGCCAAGCATCTCATCGTGGTGGAAGAGCGACGCGGTTTCCTCGAGGAACAGATCGTCACCATCCTCAACAGCCTCCAGATCGCCACGCCCTCCAAGCCATTTTCCGTCTGGGGCAAAAAACTTCCCCAGGGCGGAGGCATCCCGTCCACGCTCGGCTTGAATCCCTCGGTTCTCATCGAGTGCCTGGCCCCCATCATCCTCCGTCACGGCGGCGACGAGATGAGAACGCAGATCGAGCGCGAACTCGCGTTGATCCGCCAGACAAAGACTTTCGACGTGGACCTTCCCGACCGCACCCCTTCGTTTTGCCCCGGCTGTCCGCACCGCGATTCATCGAGCGTGCTGATTGATGTCAAAAAGGATTTCCGTGACGACCGCTACATGCGGCGCACGCACGGGCGCGACGCGGTGGACCTTCTTTTTCACGGCGACACCGGTTGTTACACGATGCTGATGTTCGAGCCGAACAAGGACCTCATGCACAATTATTCGGGCATGGGGCTTGGCGCGGGCACGGGCGCGGGCATTGACCCGTTCATCACCAACAAGCAGGTCGTCTTCATGGGCGACTCCACTTTTTTCCATTCGGGGCAGGTCGCGATTTCCAACTCCATCAAGGGTGGGCAGGACATCACGTTCATCATCCTCGACAATAAAACCACGGCGATGACGGGTCACCAGACGACGCCCTCGCTGGACACCGACCTTCTTGGAAACCCGCAATTCAAGCAGAGCATTGACGACATCATCCAGGGCATGGTGGGCATGGACACTGCAGAAGTCGTGCGCGTGAACCCCGAGTATCGCGAGACCTATCGCCGGACACTCGAAGAAACCATTTTGCGCGATGGCGTGAAAATCGTCATTGCCGACAAGGAATGCGGCATCACGTATCACCGTCGCATCGCGCGGCAGGAACGTCAGGAAGTGAAAAAGGAGGGATTTCTTGCGAGCAAACGCCACATCAACATTTCGCATGAAGTCTGCGAGAATTGCCTCGAATGCACGAAGGCCACCGGATGTCCCGGCCTCACATTCACCGACACGCCCTACGGAACCAAGGTGCAGACCGATCTCTCCTGGTGCGTGGCCGATACCGCGTGTGCGAAGACGAAGGCATGCCCGTCATTCGAGGAAGTGATTGTTTCCCGCGGCGCTCCCCCGCCCTCGCGCCTGGCATCTCTCGACCTGGACCATATTCCCGAGCCCAAGGACAAGGCATCTTTCTCCGACACCTGGCACGCTTATCTCGCGGGTGTCGGCGGCATGGGCATTGGCGTTTCGACGGCGACGCTGGTGCGCGCCGGGTTTCGCGAAGGGTATCGCGTCCTTTTCTGCGACAAGAAGGGGCTCGCGATCCGCAACGGCGGGATCTACTCGCAAATCCTTTATTTTCGAAATGGCAAGATTGCTTCCAACGTCATCCCATACGGCAAGGCCGACCTCATCTTGGGCATTGACGTCCTGGAAGCTGTTCGCGGGATTGATCCCGATAACATCCAGCGCGTCGGAAGCCCCTCCCATACCACGGCGGTCCTCAACACGGAGAAAACCCCCACGATCCTCACGCTGCTGGGCAAGGACGACTTTGATCCCGCCGATCTCGAGGCCACGATCCAATGCTACACGCGGAACGACAAATATTTTGGATTCAACCTCTCGCATCTCTCGGAAAAATATTTCGGCAGCAAGCTTTTCGCCAACGTCATGCTCCTCGGTGTGGCGTACCAGCAGGGACTGCTCCCGCTGAAAATGGAAAGCCTGCTGTGGGCGATTGACCACACGATGGGCCCGGCGTCGAAGGACAACATCAAGGCCTTCCAGCTCGGCCGCAAAGTGGTGCTCGATCCCGCCGCGTTTTCGGAAGACCGCCATCCCGCGCGCTACAAGGACCTTGTGGATCGCAAAGCGTCCTACCTGGCAAAGTCGCATCCCAAGGGCGACCGCGCCGCCGATGCATACCGGCACCTGATGGCACACGCGGAGATGACGATCAACTTGCCTGAACCCGATTTCCGCGACCTGGCCGTTCGTGTGTCCGACGCGATCTGGTTTGAGAACGCGACCTACGCCAAGCGATACTTGGACCTGGTCAAGCAGGCCTTCTCGCGCGACACCGCCGAATACAATTTCGCCGCCACCCGCGCCGTCATCTGGAACCTCGCCAAGGTGATGTTCATCAAGGACGAAGTCTACGTGGCCCATCTCCTGACGAGCGAAGAAAAACTGGAGCGGGACCGCGAGCGTTACGACGTGGATGAATCGCGCGGCGATCACATCAAGTACAGCCACATCAACCGTCCTCGCTTCGACATCTGGGGTATCAAGATCGAATTCGATATCCGGACGCACAACTGGCAGCTCAACATCATGAAGCGGATGAAATTCCTCCGCAAACTGCTTCCCGAGTGGCACCGCCCCGAAAAGGAATTCCGCGACTGGTACGCCGGCCTCGTGTCCCAGTTCGAATACCGCAACGCCGCCGAGTACCAGGCGTGGCTGGAAATCTTGAAATCCCCCGAGCCCGTCACCGGCTACCGCCACATCCGCCACCCCAAGCAGGAAGCCGCGAGAAAGACAGCCGAGTCCGCGCTCACCCGGCTCAGGAGCGGTTCAAGCACTTCGCACCGCCAGTCCCCCTCCCCGTCGTTGAATCCAAAAGACTCTTGAACGGAGGGACACGCTCCGTCGTGTCCGCGGGACCAAGGCTTCTTGTGGGAGGCAATCTGAGCTAGCTCTTCCGGATCTGCTCGATGATCGCCACGGCCACATCCAGCGCGCGTTTGCCCTGCTCACCGCTCACCTTGGGTTCGGAACGCTGACGGACGCTTTCCAGAAATGACGCCAGTTCCAGTTTCAGCGGTTCATCTTTCGTGACAGGGACCTTGTCGCGCTTGATCGCGCCCGCCTCCTTCCAATAGACCTCGCCTTCCTGGTTCTGGTAATCGAGCGAGATGTAGCTGTCGGCGGAGAACACCCTGATCTTCCGCATTTTTTCCGGACTGATGCGGCTTGTCGTGATGTTGGCCACGCAACCGTTCGCAAATTTGAGGCGCGCATTGGCGATGTCCTCGCTCGGGCTCAACACCGCCACGCCGACGGCGTCGAAGGAAACCAGCGGCGAATGGACGAGGTGAAGGATTACGTCCAGGTCGTGGATCATCAGGTCGAGCACCACGCTCACGTCGGTTCCACGTCCGGGGTACGGCGAAAGCCGGTGCGCCTCGATGAACTTGGGCACGTGCAGGTTTTTCTCGAGATATGACAGCACCGGGTTGAAGCGTTCGATGTGGCCCACCTGGACGAGACGCCCCTTTTGCTGCGCGAGCCTCACGAGTTCCTCCGCCTGCGCCGTGGTCTCCGTGATCGGCTTCTCGATGAAGACATCCTTGCCGGCAGTGAGAAAAACGCGGGCCACCTCGTGATGCATCGTCGTGGGAACCACCACGCTGACGGCGTCCACGGCTGGCGCGAGCTCGGCGATGGATGGAAAGACGCGGCTGCGGACTTTTTTTGCGATGGCTTCCGCAGCCTTGGGGTTGCTGTCCACGATTCCGACAAGCTGGCAGCCGGGCAACTGCGAATAGATCCGGGCATGCTCCTTGCCCAGGTGACCGACACCGACGACGCCGACTTTGATGGGATTGTCCAAGTTGAGATCAGAGGTTAAGAATCAAGCAACGAATCATGTAGCCCAAAATCGCCGCCGCGTCTCCTTGAAATTGTAGCCGAAACTGTAGGAGCCGATGCCATCGGCGATCTCCTCCGAGCCCTTTTCCCCGATCGCCGTTGGCAACGGCTCCTACAAAAATTGGAAGGGAATACGGATTAGAATTTCTTCACCCTGGCTTCGAGAGGTTTTTTTGGGCGCAGCGTGATGGAAGGTTGGAATTCCAAAGGCGTGTTGCTCACAAGCTCAAAATTCCATGTTTGAAAGAGGGTTCCGAGGATGAGGACGCCTTCCATCATCGCAAACTCCCGCCCGATGCATGCCCTTGGGCCGGCGCCGAACGGGATGTATGCAAATGACAGATCGTGCTCTGCAATGGATTCCCATCGCTCGGGCTTGAATACCAGCGGATCCTTGAAATAACGCTCGTCCCGATGGAGCAGCCATGACGTGATTGCGAGCTGCGCATGGGCGGGAATGCTGAAGCCGGACAGCTCGCAATCCTGCAGTGCCTCGCGCCCAAGACTCCATGCCGGAGGATAGAGGCGCAACGCTTCCTGAAAAACACGCTTTGTGAAAGCCAGCTGCTTGTAATCCTCCACCGCGATGGGACGACCTCCCGCCACCTGTTTGATTTCAGCCCGGAGTTTTTCCAGCGCCTCGGGATGCTTCGAGAGCAGGTAAATGGAAAAGCTCAGGGCCAGTGCCGTGGTTTCGTGTCCCGCGAGCAGGAAGGTGACCAGCTCGTCACGCAATTGATCGCCACCCAGTCCAGCGGAACGAAGCATGTCCTGCATGGTGGGGGCAGCCTCGCCCGCCGAGGCGTCGCCTTTTCCAAATTCCACAATCAGCCGGTTCAGCTCGCGCACGGACCGCTTCAACTTGATGTTGGCGGGCGTCGGAAGCCACTCGGGAAAAATGAAATTGAGGATGCTGGAAAAGTAATCCGTCACATCCACCATGGCTTCGCCGACCTCGGCGCTTTGTTTGGTGACATCCACGTTGAAGATGATTTTTGCGATGATGCGCAGAGTGGTCTTCATCATCTCGTCCTGGATCACGATCACCTGCCCGTCGTGCCACGTGCCCATGCGTTCGCGGCAATACTCCGTGAAGTGACCGGCCCATCCCGCGATGCAGCCCGGGTGGAACGCGGGCTGGGCAGCCTTGCGCTGGCCCTTCCAAAAATCGCCCTCGCTGATGATCAACCCGTTTCCCACCACGCGGGAGACCATGTGACTCGCCTTGTCCTTGATGAAAAGCCCGTCCTTGTTTCGCAGGACCTCCTCCACGCTTTTGCGGTCGTTGATGATATAGAACGAATAACCCGGCATCTCGACGAAAACGGTGTCACCGTACTGGCGCACCATTTCCTCGAGAAATCCCAGAGGATTCCGGGAGTACCGTATCAGGTTGTCAAAATACAGTCGCGGTGTGGGGCCGGGGGGGCTCATGACCATTTCAAGAACACAACAAATCGGCCAGGGCCAGGCGCTAATGGCTGCGAGCGCAGATGTAAATGTTGCCAGTGGCCTCGTCCACGGCGATCGCCTTGAGCGTCATTCCCTCGTATTCGCTGCCCAGGTTTTTTGGAACCGGCAACTGTCCCAGGGGCGTGGGCTCGAACTTCAACAATTGAAATCCCTTGGGAACACCCTCGTCCACGCTTGGCTGCGTGGCGACATAGGCAGCTTTGCGCGTCCCCTGCGCAATCATGATCGGGTGGACCTTCGGGATCTGGGCGCCAAGCCCCTGCGGCTTCATGGTGGCCTTGTCGAGCGGCCATGTGTAGAGGGCGGCTGTCGTGGCGTCTCCCGTCATGTTGGCCACAAAAAGCGTCTCGCCGGCGCATGCCAGCCCCACGTAATTCGGGTTGCCCGGAACCGTGAAATACTCCGGCGGCTTTTCAAGCGCGTCGTTCGTCGCCTTGTGATCAAGAAGCGCGTACGCAAAACATCCGTAATCGCCGTAGATGACCGAGGAAAAATCCTCCGCGAAAATACTCGAATAGCTGCCGTGGCTGAAGCCGGTTTTCATGAACGAATCCCCTTTCGGCTCGCCATTGTCGTCCAGTGGATATCCGAAGAGCCCCAGCCCCCACCCGATCATGTAAAGAATCTTGTCCTTCTCATCCACCGCGAAACCGGTCACCGAATTATTGACGTGTCCCACATACAGGATGCGCGGCTTGCCCGTGGGCTCGCCCTTCGCATCCAGGTCAAACACGACCAGATACTTGTGGTCCTCATTCGGAAATGGCTCGGCGTAGCCGAGGTAGAGCTTCTTCTTGTTCGGATGCCGGGCGATGGCGATGATGCTCCTCCACTGTGTGACGTACTTGTCGTTCACCGGTGGTGGCACGGCGATTTCATAGGTGCGCGGCGACGCGGAAGGGTTCCCCTTTGCATCCACGCTGAACACATCCAGCACAATCTGGTTCTCGGCCGTGTGCGCCAGCCGTCCCGCGTACAATTTTCCGGTGTCGAGCGTCGGGCAAAGGGATGCATAGTCATTGCCCTCCCCAACATCGAACACGCGCTGCCCCGCATCGGCGGGCAAAACGGCAAACAGCAGCCCCAAAGTCAGGATGAAAATATTCTTCATGAAACCATGCATGGATTTGATCTGTTCAAACTGCCAGCTCGCGGGGAGAAAGGCGACACGAAATGAGCGCGCCGTCATGGGGGATCATGGCATCCAGGACGGAGCGGCCTTTTTCAGCTTTTCCTGGTACGTCTTGAAATCCCCCTCGGTGAAAGACTCGTACGGTGGCAACAGACGCAGCGGAAAACCGGGTTCATGCAGCTTGTAGAGCAGCTTGTCGTACGCGCCATCCATGAATTCATTCTTGCCGGCCGCCGTCAACAAGGCTTCAAGCGCGGGTTTCAACTCGCCGCCCATCTTTTTCAACCGGTCGCCGCGCGCGGCGAGAAAAGCCTTCGCCTGCGAATGGTTGGTGGCAGCCAGCGAAATCAAGAGGCCGCACTCGAAACGGTCCCGCATCCGCGCGTATCCCGATTCCCCAAGGAAATGCTGGAGTTGCGGGGATTTCTCCAGGAGCTCGACCAGGAACGCCTCCTCGTCCCTTCCATTCTTCGTCGCCACAAAATTCGGATGCTTCTCCGCGAGCCTTCCGTATTCGGTCCCCGTGATGAGCCGCTTGGTGCGCATCAGGTTGTAATGCATGAAACTGTTGTCCGTGAAACGCCCGCATGTCTCCTGAAAAAACGCCTCCACCTCGCGATCCTTGAGGGCGCCCCATGACGGCAATGAAATCTGGAAGCGGCGGAATCCCCAGCCACGTCCCTTCTCGATGCGCTCGAGGATGGTTGGCAGCGAGAGGCTGATGATGCCCAGCGTCGTCTCGACCCCGTTGGCCGTCCCTTCCTCATAAAACGCCCGCGCGATGGACTCAAATTGCGAATCGGTGACGGCGTACCCTTCGCCCGCCGTGCCGAAGACATAGAGATGTTTTGTGAGCCCTTGGGCGATCGAGCGGACCTGCGCGCGAAAAAGCTTCTCGTCGAATTTGAGATCGGCCGTCCATGGAACCACGCAGGTTCCCATGATGGCGGCAGGATAGCGCTTCTTGGCGCTCATGGGTTTGGCAGAAATCCGTGTTTCATCTGTGTTCCATCCGTGGCTGATTCTTCACGTCGCTCACAAAACGGTGGCTCCGTGGAGGCGGGCCAGCAGGGTCATCTTGCTGTTGAGAACGTGGTCGCGGGATGTGGCCTCGGCCTCGAGCGCCTTGCCTCCCTGGAACGACTTCACGATCTGCATGTGGGGAACGACCCACGCCGGGCTTGCGGGGTATTCGGAGCGTTTCCTTGAAACACGCACCAGGAGCAGGAAGGTTTTTTCGCGCACAAGCCGTCCCTCCAGCACCCGGGTGATCTCCGAATTTCCGGCCGCCTCGAGGATGATGTGGTGAAATTCCTCGTCCATCGGCTCCCCCTGCACGATGCGGGTTTTGGGTGAATCGAGCTGCCGGGCAAGTTTTTCGAGGCGGCCGAGTTGCGAATCCGTGATCCGCCCCACGGCGAGACGCGCCGCCATTCCTTCAAGCGCCGCGCGCAGGTCCATGAGCTGGCAAAACTCATCCACGCTCACCTCCCGCACAAATGTGCCGACGCGAGAGCTCCGTTCGAGGATGCCGCGATACGCCAGGCGATCCAGTTCCCGGCGCAACGGGGTGAGCCCGATGCCAAGATCCTTCGCCAGCCCGATTTCGCTGAGACGCTGCCCCGGCTGGATTTTCCCCATGAGGATGCGGTTCAAAATAAGACTGCCAACATCCGGGCTCCTCTCATTCTTGGACGCCGTGCGCATGCCTGCAACGTTCCACATGACATGTGCAATTGCAAGCCTGTTTCCCATATCCAGGATGATTCATTCCAAGCTTGCTATAACCCTGAAAATGGGTATGTTTACCCTATGTTTCGTGGTCGTTCCATCGCGGTGCTGCTGGTCCTGTTCCTGTGTCCATCCCTGATAAGGGCGCACACCGGCACATGGAACGTGGATGCGAACGGGAACTGGGAAGTGGACACCAACTGGACTGGAACGAGTACGAAATGGCCCGGCGACAACGGCACTGCCGATGACGCAATCTTTGGGAACGTCATCACCGCGAACCGGACGGTCACACAGACCACCTCTCCCATCAGTATCAACACCATTACGTTCAACGATGACAACCAGTACACGATCACCGGCGGCCAGTTGAGGCTCTTCAGTTCTGGAACACAATTCAACCAGAACGGTACGGGAAGCGTGGTGATCGGTTCCTCGTTTCTCCTCCAGCAAAACGCCAACACTTTTGGAGGGACCGGAACCGGTACGGTGGACTTCAATGGGGTCATTGATGGCGCCAACCCAAAAGCTCTGGCGTTTTCCGGCACCGGCATCTTTAACCTGAACGCTGCGAACACCTACACGGGCACCACGACCGTCAACTCCGGCAATGTAAACCTCAACATCGCCAGCGCCATGGGAAGCACGGCATCGATCACGCTGAACACCGGGGGCACCCTGTTGATCAATGCTTCAAATGCCATTAAAGACGCCGCCCCGATCGCGATGGCCGGCGGAACCCTCACGCAAGCCAACGGTGTCAGCGATACCATCGGGACCATGACGCTCACCTCCAGCTCGACCATCAACCTTGGCACCTCGGGCTCCCTCACGTTTGCCAACACATCCTTCTCGGGCTCCACGCTCACGATCAACAACTGGACCGGTTCGGTCAACAGCTCCGGCACGGGCGGCAAGATTTTCTTCAACAGCAGCATGTCAGCGCAAACCCTCGCCGGCATTACTTTCACCGGCTATACCCCCGGCGCACTTGTCCTGAGCACCGGTGAAGTCGTGCCAGTCCCTGAGCCCGCCACCGTGATGGCAGGATTCTTCGTTGTGTCGCTCCTCGGCTGGCGCGCACGCCACGGCCTACGCCTTCGCCCGATCGCGTAGCCGAATTCGCCAGAATTTGGCCGCCATGCTGTGGACTGGGGATTCGTCCCCAATTGAACCCCGCTCACTTCCGCCCTGGATCCCTCCAAACTATGGCGAGTTCGGCTACAAAGTTAAATGTCGCGCAGCCAGATCATTTCACCGTCAACCCAAAATCAGAAAGCAGTCGTTTCTCCTCCGGCTTGAGAAGTTCCTGCCTGATCTGCGCGGCGACGGTCGCACCTTCGGACCGCCGTCCGCTCGCGGCCAATGCCGCGGCGTAAACCGCCTGCCATCCTGGGGCGGTCAACTGTGAGCGGGGAATCGCTTCCAACACCTTCACGGCCTGCGCAGCCTTTCCCAGCCTCAGACGGGCCAGGGCGCAGGTGGCGGCGAATGCGGGCAACTTTGGATCCATGGAATAGACGTATTCGGCGCGCTCACTCGCGGACGAGCCCGCATCCCCGACCAACAATCCAAGCCAGGCCATGTCGTTGATCACCGCGGTGTCATCCGGGTGCAGTTCCAGCAGCCGCTTCATCACGTTCAACAGGTCTCTCGTCTCGCCAAGTTTTTCGTAGAGCGGCACCAGTTTCAGCAGAGACGGCTGCTGAAATCCTGGTTGCAGGCTGAGCGCCTCGTACGCGTCCACGGCAAGAGCCGCTTCCCCAAGCCTCTCGGCATACGTCGCGAGGTATTGAAGCGCAGACGGATTGCCATCCGCCTCGCGGAGTGCCCGGCGCCAGCCCCATTCGAAGAGCTGGCGGCTGCCCGTTTCCCGTGCCACGCGGGCGCGGTAGAGTGATCTCAACACGGGATCACTCTTCAGAACATCTCCATTGAGAAAGTCCCGGATCTGGTCCCATTTTCCGAGTGCCGCCAGGGCATCCAGTTGCACAAGAACCATGCTGTCCGGAACATCCGGGCCGGGTGGAAATGACGTCAGGGTTCTCTCATACAATCGGTGGTGGTTGAGCCAGGCGCCTGCCTCTCTTTGTTGTTCAGGGGGAGCCCGCCGCGCTGCGGCAACCAGCCCCTCGGCAATCTCGGGTTCCCGCATGGGAAATGTCCGACACTTCCACTCCGCGACAAGGCACTTCTCCTGCAAGCCTGCATGGGGATGTTTCTCCAGCATGGCCCCCCATTTTTCATCAAATGGAAACCGCGACACATGCTCACTCCCCCACTGAACCAGCTCCCTCAAGCTGTCGAAAGCGGCGTTGTCCTTTCCCAAAGCAAGCCGCCTCAGGCGCGCCAGTCCCCGGTCCTCGCTGGCCTCTCCCCCGATCATCCACAACTCCACGCGCGCGAGGTTGATCTCTGCGGTCGTGCATGAGGCATCGATTTCCAGCGCCTTGTGAAACCACTCCCGCGCCAGCGCGGGCTGCTGTTGGCTCACCGCAAGGAGGCCTGCAAGGATGTAGGTTTCCTTCGCGGGATTGTCACGGCTCAACAACACCGCAAGTTCGCGTGATGTCAGCTCGGGCACATTTGCTTTCAACGCTGTTTCGCCAAGGTTGATCCTGTCGCCATCCGTCGCCCCCGCCTGGTCCACGATGTACATGCGAAGGGTGAGCACTTCGGGACTCCCTTTTGCCTCCACCACACTGGCCAGCACGCGCAAGGCATCCACGCGACCCGGACGAAGCTGGAGACTGAGCAAACTCTCCTCCTTCGCCGCGTCGAGGTCACCGCGGCCCATGGATGCCTCAGCGCGACGAACGAATACGCCCGAACGCCAGTTCTTCACCATGCGATACGCGGGTCGTGCTAAGAGGAAGGCGGTCACACCCAGGGCCACCCAAAGCCAGAAGTAACGCAGTGGAAGATGACGATGACGCGTGTAAGTCATGGCGACCTCCTCTGCCTTGCTTCTAAGAGATGACTGATGACCGTCGCCATGCGTGATTCGCCACCCGCCTGGGCGTCCAGGATCACCGATACAACCTGGATGTTGGACACACGGCGCCCTTCCAAAACGTATTGCCAGATCTGCATGTGTTGTCCGCTCAGGAAACGCCATCCGCGCGAAAAATCAAGCTTCTGCTCCACACCATCGCGCCATACGCCCCACGCCTGGATCAGCCGACGGTGTTCGCGCTCGAAGGTGAACAGGTACCACGTCGTCTTGACGCCGCTGATCTGCACGGAAACCTCGCGCACCTCCCCTTTCATCTCCCAGCCCGCGCCCGACATGCAGATATCCGGGCGGTGGAAGAACCCCACCTGGTTCTCCCTCGTCGGCAGCCAGAAAAATGAGTACACCGCCGCATCGCCCCATTCCCGCGAGGCGCACTGATAATACGCCGATCGATCCGACTGCAAAACTTTCTCGATGGAGGAAGGAACGGGAATCTCGTCCACCCGAAAGCCCGCCGTGGTGCGCATCACGAGAAAAGGTTCCGTCTGCATCGGCCAGCGCGCGTCATGGGTCCAGTACCACAGGTGTGCCGCAACAAGGGAAACCAGCGCCGTCACCAGCGCCCCCCAGCTGCGGGGCAGGCAGCCAAAGTCCGGCCATTCCCATCGCGCAGTCGTTTTCTGCATGGGAACGGCAAGTCGTTTGCCAACCCAGAAAAGAACCAGCGTCACACCCACCAGGATGATCCATCCCGCCGGATCATGGAAAGGATGCACGCTCTCCATCCCGCGCGACGCGGCGACCAGCGTCAATGCCAGCGTCCGCACCAAATTTCCAGCCAGCGCCAGCATGACGCCTCCCGCCAGCAACACGGCCTGGCGCGACGAAGCAAGCCGATGGAACTGGCCAATGGCGACCGAAGCCATGATGCATGATTGCAACGATCGCACCCCGCTGCACGCCTCATCCACGCTCAGCATCCCGCTGCGCAACTCGATCAGGTTCCCACGGTGCATCGCGAGAATCCCACAAAGACTCACCACATCCGCCGTGAAGGAGGCGATCCCTTTCATCAATGATTGCGTCACCCAGACCTCGACTGCCAAAGGCCACGGAACAGCCGTTGCAAAAAGCAAGGCCACGCCGAGCGCCACGCGCGGCACCCGCTGCGCCCCCATCCGCCGCAGCGTCCAGAAGGTGAGCGAAAGACAAAGCGCCGACCCATAAATGCCAATGGAACGCAGCTGTGGACTGACCTCCCGCAAGAGTTCAAGCGGCAGCGGCGAGATCGCGCACAGGAAGAGAAAGGGTCCCGTTCGGGAGAGGCGCGGCTTGGTGACAGCAGCTCCGTCGAACACCCCCGCCCATTCATCGCGTCTTTCCCACAAAATCCACACGCACAACAAGGGGACAACCAGCCCGTAACCGTACTGGGGATTGCGCCACCATTCCACTCCCAGTTGCAGGAGCAACATCGCCCACGCCCCGATCCACAACAGGGCGAAACTGAGGGGCGGACGGCGATCCGCCGGCAAGAACTGCGACATCCGTTTGAACACCCGCATACCCTACAATCTTCAAAAGAAAATTACAACCCGGCGCGGAATCCAAGATTGACGACCTCTTTCAAAACGAACATGCTCCATTCCCCGTGACGCATTCCCAATACAAACTTCTTCTTGGCTCATCTGCCACCAGCCTCATCCTGGCGCTCCTTCTCGTCGTGCTTGGATTTTACCGCGCGCATCTTGAATCCGGCGTGGTCGCGCAACAGGAGGCGCTTGCCAAAGTCCAGGCTGATGTGAACCGGGGGATGGTCAGCCTGCGCACCGCGAATAGCATCGTGCAGGACCTCGCCCAGATTTCCGCCAACAAGCCCGAAGTCCAAGCCCTTCTCGCCCGCTACGGAGTGACCGTCAAACACAATTCCCCCAGCGCGCCATGAACCAGGACCCATCATCCCAGGCGGGGCCCGCATCGTTTTTTCTGCCACTGCTTTTGCTGGTGACAGCCTTCAACCTTTTCCTCATCTTTGAAGTGCACGCCCACTGGAACAATGCAGCCGCTCTGAAAAAAGCGGGGCAGTCCCTGGCCCAGCAGGCCAGTAAGGCCCAATCCGACGTCGCGCAATCCCGTACCGTCCAGACCGCCCTCGAAGGACTTGCCAACGACCTGATCATCCTCAGCGCCACCGACGCGGATGCCCGACGCATCGTGGATAAATATCAAATCCGCAGGGGAACACCACCCTCGGGCACAACCGGAAAATCCGGTTCCAAATAAAAGTCGCGGTGGCGGAATTCGAAGAAGATCACTTGCCCGCGCCAAACACGCACTCCAGCGCCTCCCGGCACTCGCCGGCCTCAAGCACCCGGTCGCCCATCGCCGGGACAATCAAGGTGAGGACTTCATGCCCGCGATTGCGTTTGCCCTCCCAGATCATCTCCGCACGGTCACGGAAGCGGTCCAACGAATGGAATGCGTCTGACAAAACCTGGGGCTCGCCTCCATGCCAGATTGCGTGAAAGACACAGACTTCCACCCCCGCCTGGGTGAAATGGAAAAATGCCCCGGAAATCTTTTTTGACCCAACATTCAGGGTGACCGGCACCGGACCACGCACAAGCGTCCAACCGGCGTTGGGCATGCAGATGTCCGGGGTGTGCGCCGTGGCGAGGCTGGGCACCTCGACCAAGGGTTTCCAGAAAAAGTGATGGATCTGAAATGTCACTCCCCCGGGAGAACGGCAGGTCACGGAGCGGGATTCACTGCACTGGAGAATCCGCAAACTCTCTTCGGGCACGCGAAGCTCCTCGACCCGCCACCCACCCGATGCCCCCGCCTTCCTCATCATCCATAACGCCTCATTCTGGACGTGAGCGTTCTTCCCGCGAATGTAAAACCATCCCGAAACCAGCAACGGAGCGAGAATCACCATCAACGCCACCACATACCCCGCGTGGCCGCGGATCGGACGCAGAACGGGCAGCCGCCCGGCCTCCCGTATCATCACCGGAGTCCTTCGGGCCAGCATGAACGCCAGGCCCAGGATCATCAGGAAGGTCATACCGGACGCCATGGAACCGATCATGTCGTGATGACGTTCCAGGCCGGCCGCACCATCGCGACTGACGATCCACGCGAGCCCGATGGTTCGCGCAAGATTTCCGGCGAATGCGATCACCGCCGACGCGGCGACCAGGGCAAGGCGGCGGCGCAGCCCAAAACGCCACAGTTCCCCAAGAAACAACGATACCATCAGGCTTGCTTGAAATGACTGCACGCCGCTGCACGCCGTTTCCACGCCCACCACGCCGCAACTCATCTCGATGACGTTTCCATGCTGAAGGGCCGCGATGCCAACCGCGTTCAGAAACTCCACCGTGATGCCCGTCACCATCAGCATCAACCCCTGGGTCACTGGAAATTCGATGACGGTGGGCCACGGAACGGCAACCCAGACGAACAGCAATGGAAACGCCATCGCCCGCAGCACCGCCAACCCGCCTGCCTGCCTCAGCCAGACCGCGGTGAGGATCGTGGCCGAGCCCACCTGCAGGCCGGAGATGATTCTCCACCGGGTGTCCACGGAAAGAATCAATTCCGCCCAGAGAAACATGATGAGTGCCAGCGTAATCCACACGCGCATCCGACACGACGAAGCTTCCATTTCCGCTGGCGCCGGCGATGCGGCGGATCGGACGCGGAACCATGCGAGAAAAAGCGCGAGGACCGGCACCGCCGGCCCGAATTGAAATTGCGGATTGAGCGACCACTCGGATGCGAGGTGCATGAGCGCACGCCCCCAGACCACGAGCAACGCGATGACCCATGCCGCCATCCTCATGGTCCGTGTGACCTCAATTTGCGCCGGGCCTCATCCACGAGATTCGCTTCCTCGGGCAGAAGCGGGGCCGTCTTCGCGAGATCCAGAAATTTCAACGCCTTCTCATTGTCCCCCGCACCGGCGAGGAAAACTCCATAGTAGGCCGCCACGGATGGTTCCCGAAGCTGGTCTTCCTTCAACCCCTCCATGAGCTTCACCGCCTCCTCACTCCTGCCCTGAAAATACAGCGCCAGCGCATGCGTGGTGAGGGGCACGGGCAGGGACTTGTCCTTCTCGTGCAGCGCCCGGGCCATCTCGTACGCCTTGGGACGCTCGATGTTCAGGAGCATGGAAAACGTGGCGAGGTTGTTCAACGCGATGAGGTCGGCGGGATCAGCTTTCACAATGCGCAATGACACCTCGCGCATCCCCGGGGTGTTCTTCTGCTCACGATAACGGCGGTACAGGGAGAGCAATTCCCAACGTGGATTCGCCGCCGCCTTCGCCTGTTCCCACAGCAGATCCTCCGCCTCGATCCTCCATCCCCAGGAGTCAGCCAGCTTCAACAGCATGCCCCTCTGCGAAGTATTTTTTGCCGCGCGAACCGCCTGCCGCCACTGCAGGTTTGCCGCCACGGCGTTATCCAGTTCCCGGGACGCGCGGGACTGGTAGGCGATTCGCACGCTGTCGAGATCGCCCCACGGTGTGTCAACAAGTGACCGGAGCCCCTTCCAGTCTTTCTGCAAAACATACGCCTCAGCCATCACCGACGCCGCAGTCTGCTGGGCCAGCACGACGGGGGAAAGGGTTCGCATCCATGCCAGTGCCTCGCCCGACATCTCATGGCCGTTCATCCATGACACCAGTTCGTACACATCGCCAGGGCGGCCGGACGCCCGGCTTTTCAACTCTTCCAGGCACGATGCAAATTCGGGGTCGTTCCAGCGGTGCAGCACCTCGAGCAGGGAAATCTTGTCGCGAAATCCGCCTTCAGGCGCCGCCTTTAATTCGCGGGCGTACTTCAGCGAATTCTTCAGGTCCGAGCGGTTCAGGGAGTCGCCCAGCAACGCCCGCAATGCCAGCATGCGCACTTTGGGGTCGAGACGCAACTGATCGAGCGCGTGGCGGGCTTTTCCGGCAGTCTCGGGATTGGGTGAACCCACCTGCACGGTGGCCAGGTTGATCTGATAGGAACGGTTGGACGGCTGCAGCTTCAACGCCATGGAAAAATGCAATTCAGCAAGCGCATGTTCCTTCATCGTCAAGGCCATCGCCCCGGCAAGCTGGTGATACTCCGGCGTCTTGCGAGCCACGCCATGGACACGCTGCAGCCCCTGGTCGGCGGACGCGATATCGCCATGGCGCAGCGCAGTCGAAGCCCAGTCCATGGCGGCAAGCGAATCCCCGGGATTGAGATCTGATGTGCGCCCCCGCCAGAACACCGCTTCCGGCACACCCATCCGATCGGCCACATCGGCCATCACGTGACTCGCACCCAGGTTGGCGGGGTTGGACAGGAGAGCCTGCCGGGCGCTCAACACCGCACTCGGATAGTCGCCCTTCTCCATGAAAAGCACCGCCTGGCTCACCAGATGCTCCTCCCTCCATCTTTGATAAAATCCAACCGCCCCCCGGACCAGACCTGCGAGAACACAACCCAGCCCGATGGCGATCACGATGTTCCGGAGGGATAGGATCCGGACAATAAACGGTTCGCGTACTCCTGCGATCGGCGGAGTGGAAGCCATGGGGGCAACGAAAAGCCGCGTGCTTTAGCGGCCTGTCACCTTCAGCGGCTTCAAGCGCTGCCCCACGTGCACAAAACGGATGCCCACCACCGCCAGCAAACAAACCAGGAGAGACATCGAGGCCGTTCCATGCTCAGGAATGATCGGCAAAAAATTGATGTCATGGAAGCCGATCAATTGGATCCCTGGGTTCGACGATGTGCTGGACGCATCATTTCCCCAAGTAAACTGAAATTGATTGATCACCGTGGTGGTTCCAAAATCAATCGTCACGTTGCCGAGGTTTGTATTTCCACCGACCGAGCCAATGCCCCGGACCGTCTGGTTCGTGGTCCCCGCTGTGCCCAAGACCTGGTTGGACAGGCTGCCCGTGACCGTTGCCCCGACGTATCCCGTACTGTTGCTTCCACGAATGCCGCGAATCTGGTCATCGTACGCAGCGGTGCCGGGAGAGTTCGTTGACGCTGGGAAACCCGGCCCGCTTACATCCACGTCAAACAGCTTGTAATTCACGCCGGTGGCGCCACCGTAGCTCAGGAAATCCACCGTGACGGTGATGCTTTGAGTGTCCAGCGTCCACCCAGCCGCTGAAATGTAAAGAAGCAACGAATACTCATCCCCAATGGTACCCCCGTTGATGATGTTATTGGGAGCGCCCAGACCAGTTCGATTGGTGCTGATGGGTCCCAGCGCGAAGGCACCCGCAGTGTCTCCGCTGATCGTGATCTTGATATCGTTCACCGCGTCAGCGTTAAGATCGAAGGAGTTGGTCAGCGATCCAGCCGGCCAGACGATGGTGTCCCAATTGAGAACAAGCGCCCGCGCATCGGTCGTGGCAGCCAAAAGCGCCAGAAAAACCGCGCTAAACAACGCCCAACGAATTTTCATGAAACAAGGGTGCCACACATTGACCCTAAAAGCAATCATGATTCCAAAAGTGGATGATCCGAAAACGATGAACCACAAGACTCCAAGGGCAAAAACTTGGGGCCGTTGTGCCCTGGTGTTTTGATCTCCCCCTGTTATAAACTCCCCGACCCCAAATATTCTTCATTTTAATGCTTGACGTTCTGTGTAGTTATAATGTATTCATAATGTAGATTCAAATTACATTCATGGACTTCGACTGGATCAATCCCACATTCGACCTGAAATCCCCATTGAATCCCCGTGAAATCGAGGAGGCTTTCGAGGATCCATTTTGCCTGCGACTCGCTCCTGATGTAAAGCCGTTCGTGGCGCAAGCCCGCTACTTTTGCCTGGGCAAGACCCTTGAAGGGAAAGGCGTCTTTTCCTACTACCGCTCGAACGGAAACCAGGCCCGCGTGATTTCCGCACGGGCGATGACCCCCGAGGAAGATCATTTTTTTGAGCGAAAAAAACAGGAAAACCTCTGAGGGCCGATTTTTATTCGATTGAACCATGAAATCCATCGCCTACACTGTCCCGCATGAAGACGATCAAATCCTGGGACGAATTGCCTGCATCCTTCGGGAGCGAAGCGGAGGAAACCGTTTTCTGGCAACAGCACCAGCTGGATGCCCGTCTCATGGACACCGTGCTGTCGGGCACCGACCAGACAGAATCCACCACCATCACGATTCGTTTCGACCCCCGCATGCTGGCACGCCTCAAGCGCCTCGCCCGCTCGCGTTATCTCAATTACCAGAGCATGATGAAACAATGGATCTCCGAGCGGCTGGAAAAGGAGCTCCGGGATTGATTCCCAACCATACCTACCACCCCGCCCTTCCATGAAACTCAACCCGAGTCTTTCCAAGATCCGCTTGCGCGGCTTCACGCTCATCGAGCTGTTGGTCGTCATCGCCATCATCGGCATTCTTGCCGGCCTGATCCTTGCAGCGCTTGCAGGCGCGCGCAGGACGGCTAAAAGAGCCAAGGCCCGCGTCCAGATCAACCAGATGGGAGTCGCGCTGACAGCCTACTATACCGAGTACGGCACATGGCCGCACGCTGCGGGCGTGGTGCCCAACGCCAACCTTACACCAACCCAGTTGAACGAGCTCTATTGGATTTTCAGCGGGAACGATAGGGACTTGAATGCCGTCCTCGCATCTTCAGCTGCAGGTGGAAACACGCGCCAGATCCGCTTCCTGGAATTCAAGAGCACTGAATTTGCTGTGATCGGCGGCTTCACCAATGTGGTGGACCCTTGGGGCGGCGCGTACCAGGTCAGGCTGGATGATGACAATGACAACCAGGTTGCAATCTATGGAACCGGCCCTCTCAAGCCCGGAGGATTCGCGATCTGGTCCAAGGGAGAAAATTTGCAGGATAACCCCACGGAAACGTCGGGCGTCAACGCCGACAATGTCACCAGTTGGAAATAAAATGGAGCATTATCCCTCAAATACAGAACGCAGCCACTTGTCCAGTTTTACACTCGTTGAGCTGCTATTGGTCATGGCGATCATTGCCGTCCTCGCGGGCATGGTCCTTGGAGCCCTTGGAAGCGCGCGCAGTGCGGCAAAAAGGGCACAGGCTGCTGACGAGATCAACAGTATCTCTCTCGCCCTGAAACGATATTATGGCGAATATGGCACATGGCCGTCCGATGCTACGGGCGCCGTGCCAGCTTCAAATCCGCTGAGCGCAGCAGAACTGCAGAGCCTGTATCTGATACTCGTCGGAACCAATATCAATATGAGCACTGCCGCTGCAGGCGGGAACGTACGGAAGATCAACTTTCTCGAGAGTTTGAAAAGTTCTCGAATCAAGACGATCGGCGGCTACGTCAACCTTGTGGATCCTTGGGGTACCGCGTATCAGGTCAGGCTGGATGACGCTGGCGATCAACAAATCCCCATGTTTGGGGGTGTCACCAACGTGTACGCCGAATATGGCATCTGGTCGAAGGGACAGGACTTGATTGACAATCCCGCTCCAACGGAAAACAGTAATAAAGACAATGTCACTAGCTGGCAGCTAAAATGAACCTGATCCGCCATCACGCAGGGTTGCAAGTCGGTTTCAAAAAAAGTTTCACGCTCGTGGAGCTTCTCACGGTCATGGCTATCATTGCCCTGATGGTCGCAATTGCAGGCCCCTCGATGAAAATGATGCGCGGCAACGCAGTCAAGTCGGGCTCCAGCCAGTTCGCCAGCACCCTCAGCCTCGCACGAGCCAGGGCCCTCACGGATCGAACTCATGTGCGCATCGTCTTCGCTGAGCCCCCAGACACCAACTACGCCGCCCAGCCCTACACCACGTATGCAGTCCTGGTCCAAACCAACCGCACCAGCAATGCAGCTGCAAGTTGGGTTTATGTCTCCGGATGGAACTCTCTTCCTCCGGGAGCTTATTTTTCCGTCGCCTCGCTGTCTGCACTCAACAACTCATCTCCCGTCCCATTCCCCACCAATAGCGGCAACCCCACCACCTCCATTCCCTGCATCGAGCTGAAAGCCACCGGCGTCCCCACCACCGCAGTCTCCATGAATGTCACAGAGGGTACGGTGCTTGTACTGGGAGGCAGCGTGGCCATCGTCAACAGCAATGCCGCCAACACAATCAAAGTAAGCATGGAGACATTTCTCGGCAGGATTACTTCGCAATGAAAACAAAAAATCATCATCCCTTGGAGTCTTTGTGCCTTGGCGGTTCGTCCCCCCACCACCTTCTCACTCACAAAGCCTTCAGCTTGGTGGAGGTTTCGCTTGCCCTGGCCATCGTCGGCGTCGCCATGGTCAGCATTCTCGGGCTGTTTGTCGTCGGCGTTGATGCGGTTCGCGATGGCAATGATGACAGCATGGCAGCCCAGCTCGTGCAGGCGGTGGTCAACGACCGCCGCAGCACGGGCTACAACGCGGCCACACCTGCCCTCAGCGACACAAGTTTCAACATCCCCGCTTTGAGCAACAAAACCGCGTGGCCGTACATCCTGTACTTTAAGAAAGCAGGCGGAATACCTGTTGCTGACCTCACTCCAAGCCATAACGGCTGGGCGAAGGCGGGGTATTACTACGAGGTGGATGTCGATAGGAACAAAGCCTCCACAAACCAGGTTGGCCTCTGCATGGTGGATATCCGCGTTTCCTGGCCCACCTCCATTGGCCTATCCAATCGCACCACTTACTTCTTCACCACGGCCATCAGCAGCCACTGAATCCATGCGCGCTCTTTTCCTCAGTCTCCGTTTCAGAAAGAAAAGAAAATCCTCCGCCTTCACGGTCGTGGAAGTGCTCGTCGCCAGCGCCATCCTCTCGATCATCATGATCATCCTGTTCAATATCTTCAACAAGGCTACCCAAACGTGGATCCATGGGCAGACATCCATCAGCCGCAGCAGTTCCACGCGCATGGTGTTTGAAGTCATGAGCCGAGAAATCTCCCAGGCCATCATTTCCACCAATGGCTGGACCAACCCTGCCACGGCGCCAACCCTCCGCTTTGTGGGGACAATCACCGGTGTCTATTTCGTCGTCCCAGTGCCGCCATCCATTGCGTTTGGATCCGACATGTCTCGCGTGGGTTATAATTACAAGCAGCCAACAGTCGCCTACGGCGTCACCAACCTCGTCCGATATTGCACCGACCCGGTGATTGCTGACATAAGTTCTCTGGCTTGGAATCCCCGTGATTCCACCATCACCTCCTCCACCCCATTTGGCACTTTGCCCACGGCCTTCACGACCACGAACGTCGTTGCCGACAACATCGCCGGCTTTACTTTGACTTACTATGATTCGGCTGGCAACCCGTCAGCTGGTAACCTCTGGGATTCGGCCAAGGGCGTCGGCCAAACCAACCTTCTCCCCAGCGTCATCGAGGTCACCCTGGTGATTCTCGACAATCGAAACGGTCCCAATACGCCCACAGCCGGAGCTGCCCGCTCCGACTGGGTAAACCGCTACGCGGTCACAAATTCAACCGTCATCCACTTGATCAACGCACCATGAAACCCCATCCTGTACTTCCTGTTGGCCATCAACGAGCCACCCGTGTCCGCCGTCCGGATGAACGTGGTGTGGCCTTGATCGTCACCCTGGCCATCTTGGCCATGCTCACGGTGCTGCTCGTTGCATTCGTGAGTAACGTGCGCACGGAGCGCATGGCTGGCCACGCCTTCACTGAGGAGACCCGTGCGCGCATGGCCGCCCAGGCGGCTGTGGAAATGGCCATCTACCAGCTCCGAACCAATCTCGCCGCCCCGAACTGCATCACGTTTGTGTCCAATACACTTTTCGACGCAAACGCCAGCACCAATCCCGTCACGATGTTCTACGGGCCGTCAGCTGCATCATGGATACCTGGAACCACGGGCAACCCAACCAATTTTCTCCTCTTGAACACCCTCACGAACAAATTCTCAGCGCTCACAGACTCCTCCGCTTCCAACAATTTCAACGAGCAGGGCTTCATGTTTCCTGCAAGGTTTGTGCCCAATGTGCGGGTCCCGTGGACCTACATGGCCAACTCGATGTCCTCCAATTCCACGCAAACCAACCGGTCGCTCGTCCGAATGTCCTGGTACATCGACGACGATTCCACCAAGATCAACATCAACTACGCTGGCAACGCTTTGGGCGCAGGCCCCTCCCACATGCGGACCAACGACTTTACTGTGGGCGGCATTGACCTGGTCGGTCTCCCATACGTGGGACCTGTAGCTGCCAACAGCATCGTGGCGAACCGCGCCACGTCGCCGTACGAAACGCTGGCTTCGGTCATGGAAGCCCCGGGAGTCACCTATGTCGGGCAGTACTACTTCACAAACACCACCTATGAGGGTGGTGGCGTCAGTGTTTACGGCACGGCCTGCAGCAGTGATTACGAACGACAGACGAACGGCACCAAGCGCATCAACATAAACTCCTTCACCAACGTGCTTCCGGCCACGGATGTTACGAACATGATACGAGCACTGGGAACGCAGGTGCTTACAAATGGTTCCGTATATGGCATGGGCTTGCCCGTCTTCACCAACAAGTTTAGAGGCGACAGCTTCCAAATCTGCGCCAATATCCGCGACCAGCAGGACGCTGACGATTGGCCGACTGACAGCGAAAACAATGTTTTCAGTACCACGGGATTTCTGGGCATCGAGCACTGCCCCTACTTGAATGAGCTTATGCTCAATACCGAGGTGCAGATCGCAATTGTGGGTGCCAACTACCAGATCGGCGTCACGAATAAAGTCACCTGGGAATACTTCAACCTTTGGGACACCCCATGTTACCTGTGGACCAACGTGAGCACGGCTTATACGTCGGCGCCCATGACATTCACGTGGGCGGCTCCATCCCCCACACCCGGAACCACTAATTTTCCATTCACCAATCCCAGCGTGCGGATTATTGCCGCAACGAATGCAGCCTTCAGTTATTTCGTGACCAACAAAGTACAAGCTTACACGTTCACCATCCCCACCAACGGCTCCCCTTTCAACCTTACAATCAGCAGCCCCGCCAGCGGCACCATCACCAACCTGTGGGGAACCACCAACGGCGCCGGCACCGTCTTTTATCGCCAGGATCTGGCTGAGTTGCCGGCCCGTGCCGCCTACGCACCCGCCGCTCTCTCCATGCCCGGTGTTCCGATTACATGGACGTGGGCCACCAATGTTGCCATGCATGCCCACGTGGGCAGTCCCGGCGACCCCCGCAACAACAACACCACCGCCAACTGGGTCTCCGCGGCCACCACCAACAACACGTTCGGCGCCCAGAACACCACGTATGCTCCCGGCACCGCTGGCGGAGATAACGAAACCACCACCAGTATCGCCACAGACGGGGGTTTTCCATTTCTTAACAAACCCTTCCCTTCCCCTGGTTTCCTGGGCATCGTCAGTTACCCGACCAATGATTGGAAAACCCTGAAGCTCTATGGCGATGGCTATTCCAACTACAACGCAAATGCGAAGGTTCCCGATTGGGCGTTGCTCGACATCTTTACGGTCAACACTCCTGGGTCTCTGGTTTCGGGCAAGATGAACATCAATAACCAGCGCGATAAACTCGGCAATGTCTCCAGCGCCGGCAGCATGTTCGGGCTCCTTGCCGGCATCCCCCTGTATACCGGAACCGTCATCCTCACCAATAACAACGCCTTTAGTTCTTACGTGACCACCAACCTGATCAACAACGCGCCTTATTTTACGATCGGAGATCTTGCCACGGTGGACGCCCTGACCAACGGCGCTCCCGGAGCATTCGGCCTGAACACTGACAAACGCCGCGAAGCCATTATCCGCGCCCTTTCCGGTGTCACCACCGTGCACGGCAACAACTTCACCATCTGGGCCCGCGGCCAGAACGTAACCGCCTTGCAGGGCAAAATCACCGTCTTGGGCGACGCCTTCATCCAGGCCACTGTCGAACGCGTTCCCTCCTACAACAACACGACGGGTCAGATCACCAACCAGCTCTTCAATGTGAAATCCTACCGCTACCTTAGCGAGTGATGCAGGCTGTAGCCACGTTCGCAAGAACGTGGACGCAGGAAAAAGGATGACGCGGATGGGGGGGAACCTCAGGCAAGCAAAGCCGTCGTGCGAGTATTTCAAGGTCCTTTTAATATAATACACGTTTTTATTGATAATCATGCATTTTGATGATTAAATTGCGATACCGTGAACAAGCCTTCTCTCCATGACATCCTCCTGCTTCAGCAGCGGGAACTTGAGCGTCTCCATCAGGAGCCCTATGTCGAACGCGGATTGGATCTCCACAAACTGGGTGGCAACCTGATCCAGGTGATCATCGGCCCACGACGGGCAGGCAAATCATTTTTTTCGGCGCATGCGCTTCGCAAAGTTGGTTCGTTTGGCTACGTTAACTTTGATGACGAACGCCTTCTGGATGTCGTCGATTACGACGAGATTCTGAATTGCCTCGATACCTTGTACGGCCGTCCAAAACACCTCCTGCTGGATGAGATCCAAAATGTAAACCGGTGGGAATTGTGGGTGAATCGTCTTCAGAGACAGGGGCGACAAGTGATTGTCACTGGAAGCAATTCCAACCTCCTCAGCCAGGAACTGGCAACACATCTGACTGGACGCCATGCCCAAACCGTTCTTTTTCCATTCTCTTTTCCGGAACGCTTGAAGTTGATGAACCGTGACTTGACCCAAGCGGAACGCAGGGAGGTTCTTGCCCAATATGTGGAGGAAGGAGGATTTCCGGAACCTCTCGTGCGCAATTTGAATCGCCGTGAATACCTCTCGTCGCTTTTGGATTCGGTGATCTACAAGGATATTGTCAAACGCTTCAAGATTCGGGCAATCCAGGGCTTGGAGGATCTTGTGAGCTACCTCATGACCAACATCGCCCAGGAATATTCCTTCCGCACACTGACGGGCGTCACGCGGTGCAGGAGCTCCCACACCGCCGAAAAATACCTGAGGTACCTGGAGGGGGCCTTTGTCTTCTTTTCCGTGAAGCGATTCTCATGGAAGGTCCGCGAACAGGTTGCCTCCAACAAAAAAATCTACTGCGTGGATAATGGTCTGGCGCTCAGCAAGGCTTTCCGATTCAACTCAAATTCCGGCCGATTATATGAAAATCTCGTTGCGATCGCGCTCCACAAGCGGGAACTCAATCGGCAGGCGGAAATCTTCTTTTGGAAGTGTTCGCAGACCCAGCAGGAAGTGGATTTTGTGGTCAAGGAAGGATTGAAAATCCGCAGCCTCATCCAGGTTTGTGTGGACATACGGGATCCGAGGACGGAAGCCCGGGAAGTACGCGGACTCATCAACGCCAGCAAGGAATTGAAATGCGACGATCTGATCCTTCTGACACGCGACGTGGAAAAAGTCGCTCCTACAGATTGGTTCGGGACCCGTCGCAAAATCCGATACATCCCGCTCTGGAAGTGGCTTTCTTCAGTCACATAAAGTTCATCTGCTGCTGGTAAGCGCCCTTGAATCCCAACCGCGCCATCCCGACCTGAAAACCTCGTCTTCGATCAGGATGGCGCGGTTTCATGCCTTCAAAACTGAGCAGTCGACCGAATCGCTTCACACGTTGCGGCGTGCCGCAGCGTGTGAAGCGATTCTTTTCCGAACTTTGCGGCTTTGCGTCTTTGCGAGAGGCCGTCCGAAAATCCGAGCTCCTCTGCTGATCTTTGGCTTGAAAGCGCATCCTGAATGCTCTCTCATGAATCGTGATCTCGCGGGTGTAGCTTAATGGTAAAGCTCCAGCCTTCCAAGCTGGCCACGACGGTTCGATTCCGTTCACCCGCTCCAATTTTTTAATCGTCGTTGCCTCGCAAGATGACGGTCTTGAGTGGACGGTCGGAAAGGTAGTAGGCGCTCACATCATCCAGCTTCATCAGAATCCAGGGGGCCGAAAGCGCCGGGCCGTTCTTGGTGAAAACAATGTTGTCGGCAATATAAACGCAGGAGTGAACGATTCCGCTGTCGTCTCCGATCAGGATGACATCTCCAAAGGTGGGTGTACCGGGCACCGGTGAAAATTTCTTCTCGTACACGCGTTTGATCTCGATCGGATTGAGAGTCTGTTCGATCGTCTCAAAATTGAAAAAATTCAGGGTGGTCCAGTTGCAATCGTGTCGCATCGGGGGCGCGCATTCCGCGGGGGATGGAAACGTGTAAAGCCGCATGCGGGCGAATGACGGAAGCAGGTGAACCACATCCACAAGCCTGTCCTCCTTCCTCTGCAACGATTCAAGGAATGGCTTAAGGTCCTTCCTCCTCCGCCCCTTGCCCCAGTAGCTGGCAAGGGCTTCGATGTTGGTGTTCTGATGTATCCTTACTTTGACCAGAAGGGTCTCTTCGCGCATCAGCACCTTCATCATCTGGATTTTTTCATGCTCGGAATGCAGAAGGGGCATCATGGCGTCCATGTCGGAAAACACCTGGGTTGTGCCACGGTAATAAAGAAGGCTCTGAAGCGCGGTCGCTATTTCGGGCCGGAGGCCGCTGTCTTTCAGCCACTCGTCCTTGGCATGCCCCGTGAATCGGAGCGGTTCAAAATGCATGCTGTTTTCCGGCCAGGTGGACAAAACGGAGTAAATCCGGTCCCGCGATTTCTGGCTGAGGGAAAAAATGAGATCGTTGGAGGGCCTTGTTTCAACACCTCGCGCCGTAACTTTCCATGCACCAGGAGACGAAAGGATGCTTTGCTGCTGATCGTTGAGACTTGAGGAGGACAGCAAATTCATCCAGTCCTTCTGGGTATACCCCTTGAAGAGCCACAGGTTCCCAGTCAGAAACTCCTCCGGCTTGGGGAGAAATTCCCGGGGCGGTTCAATCACCAGGCGGGAGATCTCCAGCTCACCCCAAGGCCCCGGATTCCCTAGAAAATCGCCCCCCTTGGACAAGGTCACCATCGAAGAAGCCTCCTTTCCATGGTCTTCGGAGCCTGGATGACCCGACCACCAAGCAACCATCCACATCAAAAAGAGCCAGGGCAGTGCATAGCCCACACCCAATACCCAGAGCAGTCTGCGTGAAAATTCAGTTTTCATCCCAACATGGAACATTTAGCATTTAACATGGAAGATGGACGAAGTACCATGATTGTTAAATGATAAATGTTCCATGCTAAATGTTAAATGCCCCCGCCATGAAACTCCTCATCCTTGCTGCCGGCTACGCCACCCGTCTCTACCCGCTCACGCTGGACCAGCCCAAGCCTCTCCTGCCCGTCGCCGGCAAGCCCATGATTGACCACGTGATCGAAAAATTCAACGATTCCCCTGAAATTGACGAAATCCATGTCGTCACCAACCACAAATTCGCAGGGCACTTCGAGCGATGGGCCGGGGAGGCTTCCTCGCGATACCAGGGCCGCCGTATCCGGATTTTTGACGACCGCACCACCTCCGACACCGACAAGCTCGGCGCCATCGGCGACATTCATTTCGTGATGAAGGAGACCGCACTCGATGACGACCTGATCGTGGTCGCCGGCGACAACCTCTTCAGCGGTCATCTCAATGCCTACGTCAAGGATGCCAGAAAAAAAGGAATCCTGATCGGCGTTTATGACGTGGGCGACCTCGAGGCGATCAAAAAGTACAACAACATCACCATGGACAAGGATGGGCGCGTCACCCATTTCGAGGAAAAGCCGAAGGAGCCCCGCAGCACCGTCACCGCCATTGCACTCTATCATTATCCGCGCGCCGCGCTGCCCCTGATCCGTCAGTACATTACCGAGGGAAACAACCCCGACCAGCCCGGCCGTCTCGTCCAGTGGCTCTACACACGCCAGCCCGTCTTCACGTGGCTTGTCCGCGGCCAGTGGCTCGACATCGGCAGCCGTGAAACTTACGATGAAGCGAACAAAGTGTTTGCGAACCTCGAAAAATCCTGACACCCTTTCCGCCCTTATGCCTAACCGACGCTACATCTTTTCATCGGAGTCCGTGACCGAGGGTCATCCGGACAAAGTCTGCGACACCATCTCCGACAGCATCCTGGACGCCTGCCTTGAACAGGACCGCAACAGCCGCGTGGCGTGCGAGACGCTCGCCAAGTCGAACCTGGTCGTCATCGCCGGCGAAATCACGACGCGTGCGGACTTCGATTATCCCAAAGTGGTGCGCCAGGCCATCGAGGAGATCGGCTATACCGATCCCCACGCCCTTTTCAACCACAAGACCTGCCAGATCCTTACCGCCCTGCTGCGCCAGAGCCCCGACATTGCCCAGGGCGTGGACGCCCGCCGGGCAGAGGGAAAGAAAACCGCCGAGCAGGGGGCTGGCGACCAGGGATTGATGTTCGGCTACGCCTGCACGGAAACGCCCGAGCTCATGCCCGCACCCATCATGTACGCGCACAAGCTGGGGCGCGCCATGGCCCGCGCGCGCAAGCTCGGTTACATCGACTGGCTGCGCCCCGACGCCAAGACCCAGGTCTCCGTCGAATACGAGGGCCATCGCGTGTTGCGCATTGACGCCGTGGTGGTTTCCACCATGCACTCGGACGACGTGAAGCACCGCAAAATCCACGAGACCATCGTGCGCGAGATCATTCACAAGACCATGCCACGCCATCTGCTCGACAAGAAAACGCGCTACCTCGTGAACCCGACCGGGCGATTCGTCGTGGGCGGCCCCGAGGGCGACAGCGGGCTTACCGGCCGCAAGATCATCGTGGACAGCTACGGCGGCATGGGTCGCCATGGCGGCGGCGCTTTCTCTGGCAAGGATCCATCCAAAGTGGACCGCAGCGCGGCCTATATGGGGCGTTATGTCGCCAAGAATGTGGTCGCTTCCGGCCTGGCCACCCGTTGTGAAATTCAATTCGCATACGCCATCGGCTTCCCTGAACCTGTCTCGCTTTGTGTTGACACCTTTGGCACCGGCAAGGTTTCCGACCAGAAGATCGAAAAGGCCATCCGCGAAGTGTTCAGCTTCAAGCCCGCCGCGATCATCAAGCAGCTCAATCTCCTGCGTCCCATCTACCGCAAGACCACCAACTACGGCCATTTCGGCCGTGAGGATGACCTGTCCACGATCACGTGGGAGCGCCGCGACAAGGCGAAGGATCTCGCAAGAGCTGCAGGCCTCTGATCGGAGACGGAGGCGGAGAGGTTCGCGCAAAGGCGCAAAGGCCCTTGATCCCAACCGCGCCATCCTGATCGAAAACGAAATTTTCGATCAGGATGGCGCAGTTTCATGCCTTCAATTCTGAAAAAGGACTGACCGAATCGCCTCACATGTCGCGGCACGCCGCGGCGTGTGAGGCGATTCCCTTCAGATCTTCCGACCTTTGCGTCTTTGCGCGAACCTCTCCTCTCCGATCTTGGTGCCTTGGTGTTTCAACTCCGAGTCCCTTGTTTGTCCTTCAACTTCAACCAAGAAAGCTGTAGCTTCCCTCGATGCAACTTCTGATCGCGCGCAAAGGAGCCGTCGAGCTCATGGATGCTCCGGATCCGGTGCCGGCGGAAAACGAAGTCCTGATCGAAACCGCCTACTCCGCCGTCAGTCCGGGCACAGAACTCGCCGCGCTTGCCTCACAACCCAGTGATGTCGTGGGAATGGTCCGCAAGGGTTTCCGCTCATGGGAGAAGGTCAAAAAATCGCTCGAACGACGGGGATGGAAGGACACGCTGGCCAAGGTTGAGGCCAGCGTGGAAAAACCAATCCCCCTCGGCTATTCGCTCGCAGGGCGTGTGACCCGCGTGGGCTCCGCCGTCGAGGATTTCAGGCCGGGCGACTGGGTGGCCGCCTCGGGCCCGGGCGCAGGTCATGGCCACATGGCCGCGGTGCCACGCCTTTTCTGCGCCCGGCTTCCGAAACCCGACATGGCGAAGGACGCGTGCGTGGCGGCCCTCGCATGCGTGGGCATTCACGCGATGCGGCGGGCGGATCTTTCCGCTGGCGCCAAGGTCGCCGTGTTTGGCCTCGGCGCCATCGGGCAGTTCACCGTGCAGGCATTGCGAGCCTCGGGTCACCGCGTGCTGGCGTTCGACCCCGTCGAATCCCGGCGCACTGATGCCGCGCGTGCCGGCGCCGAGGACATTGACCCGACATCCTATGATTTTGAAAAAGCCTCTTACGCCACCGCGCATGGCGGCGGTCTCGACGCGGTTTTCCTCTGCGTGAAGTCCGACTCCGACGAGGTGATGCGCCACGCCGCCACCCTTTGCCGCAAGCGCGGGCGGATCGTGATCGTCGGGGAATTCCCCATCCATCTCCCCAGGGAAGCGGGCTATGAGAAGGAACTCGAAATCCGGATTTCCGCCGCCTACGGCGAGGGGCGCTATGACCCGGCCTATGAGCGCCTCGACCAGGATTACCCGGTGGAACACGGGCGCGGGACCGTGCGGCGGAACATGGAGCTCTTTGTCCGCTGGCTTGGTGAAGGGCGGATCGTGCCGTCGCTGATGCGGCCGCAGGTCATTCCATTTGGCGATGCGCCCTCGGCTTATTCCACGCTGAACCAGTCGCCGACGGTGCTCACTCTCTTCAAATACTCGGCCTCGGCGCCTTCGCCGACGCGGATGGTGGAGCCGCAGCGCTCGCATGCGGATGCGGGTGCTGTCGGGATTGCCGTGGTTGGCGGGGGCCGTTTCGCCTCGGAATCGCATCTCCCCAACCTGCTGAAGGCCCGTGACAAGTTTCATTTGCGCGCCGTGGTGGGCCGCACACCCGCCCGCGCAGCCGTCGTGGCCTCGCGTTTCAACGCCGCCTATGCCACCTGCGACCTGCACAAGGCGATTGCCGACCCCGAGACTTCCGCCCTGCTCATCGCCACGCCGCACGCGCGCCATGCCGAGCAGGTCATCGCGGCGTTGAACGCCGGAAAACACGTGTACGTGGAGAAACCCCTTTGCATTTCACTCGCGGAACTGGCCCGCATCGAGAAGGCGCACCACGACGCGCGTTCGCCCTACGGCGGACGCCCCGCCTTGTTCGTGGGATTCAACCGCCGCCACGCCCCGCTGTCGCAAAAACTGGCCGCGTGGCGCGCAAGAGAATCGAAGCCCGTTGACGTCCGCTATCTTTTCCGTTGCACGCCCATGCCGTCGGGCGAATGGTACGACGATCCCTCGCAAGGCGGACGTTTTGTGGGCGAGGTCTGCCATGCGGTGGATTGGATCCTGTGGTTCACCGCTTCCCCCCTGGAATCGCGGGCGGTGATCCCGGGACTTCACGGCGAGGCGGATGTCTTCCTGCGCTTTGCGGATTCGAGCCGCGCTCACCTGCGATTCCAGCCCGCCTGGAAAAACGAGGGGGCGAAGGAACGGGTTGAAATCCAGCAGCAGGCCACGCGTTGGGTGGCCGAGGATTTTCTTGAACTTCATGCGTTCCAGAATGACTCGCACACGACACAGGACCGATGGAAGAGCAAGGGCCATCGCGAGGCACTGGACGCCTTCGCGGCGATGATCACCTCGCGCGACGCCACGGGTGACGATCCCCAGGGATTCCTCGCCAGCTCGCGGCTCACGCTCGAACTCGCCGAGGCGTTGCGGACATGACAGCCTGTCCCCGCTTTGTGATCCACACGACGCCACCCTGCCCTGCCCTTGTAGGAGCCGCTGTCAGCGGCGATCAGGGTGCCCTCCGGTCGCCGATGGCATCGGCTCCTACAGGACATGGGACATGAGCGACAAGCCCGATCTGCGAAGCCTGACGGAAGGCGACCTTCTCGATTTCTGCGCGCGCCACAGCCAGCCCAAATTTCGCGCCGCGCAAATTCTCGACTGGCTCTATGCCAAGCGCGCATCCGCCATTCCGGAAATGTCCAACCTTCCCAGGTCGCTCCGCGATGCGCTTTCCAGCGATTTCACACTGCAGCTCCCGTCGGTCGCACGCGCCCAGGGATCGGCTGACACCACGCGCAAGTTTCTCGTCAAGTTGCGCGACGACCAGCTGGTGGAGACCGTCCTGATCCCCGCTTCCGTGGGATTGTATGGCGACCGCTCCGAGCGCCACACGCTGTGCGTTTCGACGCAGGTGGGGTGCGCGTACGGGTGCAAATTCTGTGCGAGCGGGCTCGATGGCTTTCGCCGCAATCTCACATCGGACGAGATCGTGGGCGAAATGATCCTTGCGGAACGCGAGGGCGGGCAAAAGATCAACAACCTTGTTTTCATGGGGATGGGTGAGCCGCTGGCCAATTACGCGAATCTTCTTCGCGCGATCCGCATTCTCAACGCGCCCTGGGGCCTCGGGCTGGGCGCCCGCAAGATCACGATCTCCACGAGCGGCCTGGCGCCACAAATCCGACAGCTGGCGAATGAAGACCTGCAGGTGCGCCTTGCCATCTCGCTGCACGGAGCGCGCGACGAGGTGCGCGACCGCATCATGCCCGTCAACCGCAAATACCCGCTCGCGGAACTGGTCGCCGCCTGCGAGGAGTACCAGAACATCCGGGGCCGTCTCATCACCTTCGAATACATCCTGCTCGACGGCGTGAACAACGACCTTCGCGAAGCCCCACCCCTCGCCGACCTCGCCCGCCGGTGCCACGCCAAGATCAACCTCATTCCGTTCAACGAAGTTCCCGAGACCGGCTTCAAGCGCCCGACTGACGAACAGTGCCTGAAATTTCGCGACGAGCTGGGCCGGCTGGGCGTCACAGCCACCCTCCGCATGGAGAAAGGGCATGACATTGATGCGGCATGCGGCCAGTTGCGCCTTCGCGAGATGAGGGAAGCGGATTGACCGGATTCATTTTCTGACATAAATTGTGGCGCTGTGGCAGAAAAGACCATCCAACAAGCGAGCAAGCAGGCCCGTGATTTTTATGAAAAGGGCATGACAGCCATCGAGCGTGGCAACCTCGACATGGCGATGGATTATCTTTGCAAAACCTGCGCGATGGAGCCGGCCTTTATCAAGGCCCGCCTGCTTCTGCGAAAAGCGCAGATCAAGAAATTCAAGAGCGGCGGGGCCATGAGCAAGATTTTCAGTTCAGTGGCCGGCTCAACTTCCGTGGCCAAGGCGATGACCAGCATCAACAAGGAGCCGGCCAAGGCGATGGAGTCCGCGGAGCAGGCTTTGAACAGCAATCCTTACAACATGTCCGCGCTAAAGACCCTCGCCCAGGCGGCCGAGGCCTTGCAGCTTTGGCAGACGGCCGTCAGTGCCGCGTGGGAAATCGCGCGGGAGGCCAATCCCAACAGCATCGATGTGCTGATGGAACTCGGACGGCTTTACCAGGAAAGCGGACAGGCGGACAAGGGACGCGAGTGCTTTGAAAAGGTCCTCGAGATCCAACCATCCCACGCCGAGGCTTTCCAGGGAATGAAAAATGCCACGGCCAATGAAGCGATGGAACAAGGGAGCTGGGAAGGATCGTACCGCGACAATATCAAGGACAAGGATGAGGCACAGTCCCTCGAAAATGTTGCCAAGGTTTTCAAGGATGAGGATGTCATCCGCGTCCAGATGGAGGAACTCTACAAGCTCACGGAACAAGAGCCGCTGAATGTCAGCCACTGGAAAAAACTCGCCGACTTTGCCGTGCAATCCAATAACTTCGATTATGCCATCGATTGCTACAACCATGCCTTTGAACTGACCAAGGGCGCCGATGGCAACCTGGAACGGCTCGCCTCCGAGGCCAGGGTCAAAAGAATTGCATACGCCACCACCCAGAAGGAGGCCCAACTCGCAGCCGACCCTCAAAACGAAACGCTCCAACAGGAACTCCAGGCTCTCAAACAACAGCAGGAAGCCGTGATCATGGAGGAATGCGAAAGCCGGACACGCCGCTATCCCAACGACCTCGACATCAAATTCGAGCTGGCGAAAATCTACTTCCGCAACAACTTGATCGACAAGGCCATCCCGGAATTCCAAACGGCCGCAAACAACCCCAAGAACAAAAATGCCTGCGTCAATTTCATCGGGCAGTGCTTCAAAACCAAGGGCATGTACGACATGGCGGCGCAACGTTTCAAGGCCGCGTCGGATGCCTGCCTCGTCATGGACAACCTGAAAAAGGACATCCTCTACAATCTCGGCGGCACCTACGAACTGATGAACAAGACGGCGGACGCGATCGACCAATACAAGATCATTTATGACGCCGACGTGAATTTCAAGGATGTCAGCAAGAAAATCGAGGACTACTACAAAGACCAGTCAGGCAAGGGATGATGTGGTGGATCTATGAATTCGTGTTCTGGGCCGGCCTTCTCCTGGCCAGCCCCTATTATCTCCTGCGCATGAAGCGGCGGGGTGGGTACGCGCGCGGCTTCATGGAGCGGTTCGGTTGTCTGTCCGAGGCGAAATTCAGGCGGATTAAAGGGAAACGCCCGGTGTGGATCCACGCCGTGAGCGTCGGCGAAGTGGACCTGGCCCTGGTGCTCATCCAGAAAATCCTGGAATGGCCGTCGCCGCCCCCGCTCATCCTCTCCACCACAACATCCACCGGCCACGCCCAGGCCGCCCGCAAGCTCCCCCCCAACATCCCTCTCATCTACTACCCGCTCGACAGCATCTTCTGCTTCGGAAATGTGCATCGCCGGCTCTCGCCCCAGGCCCTCATCCTCATCGAGGCCGAACTCTGGCCGAACCACCTCCGCTTCTGCCAGGGACGCAATCTCCCCGTCGCACTGCTCAACGCGCGACTCTCCGAACGCTGTCAGCCACGCTACAAACGCTTCCAATGGCTCTTCGCCCGCGCCTTCCATGCCTTCCATCTCGTCACCCTCCAGTCGCATGACGACCTCCAACGCCTCGAACAACTGGGCTTCCCCAAGCCTTCGCTCCACGTGGTGGGCAGCCTCAAGTACGACACCGCACTCGGCGCGGAGACGGACCGGCGGGCACGCCTCATGTCTGACATCGCCTTTCTCAAGGACCGTCCGCTCTGGGTCGCCGGCAGCACCCACCCCGGCGAAGAGGAAATCGTCCTGGAAATCTTCACCCGTCTCCGAAAGAATCACCCAAAACTTGCCCTCGCCCTCGCGCCCCGCCATGTGGAACGCTCCCCGGAAATCACGAGCCTGCTGCGGGAACGGGGGGAATCATTCATCCTGCGCTCGGAAATCAACCCCCAGACTCCTTCAGCCGACATCCTCCTGCTGAACACCACGGGCGAACTCAAGTACCTTTACGAACGGGCCACGGTCATCTTCATGGGAAAAAGCCTGGTCGGTCACGGAGGCCAGAACATCATCGAGCCTGCCGCCTTCGGAAAACCGGTGCTCTTCGGCCCGCACATGGAAAATTTTCCGACCATTGCGGCCGACTTCCTGAAAGCCGGCGCCGCCATCCAGTTCGCCAATGCCGCCGAACTCGAAGCCCATACAAACCGCTTGCTGAAAAATCCGGGCGAACAGTCCGGGCTCGGTAAAAAAGCCCTGGAAGTGATCCGTCAAAACCGCGGAGCCATGGATCGAACCGTCCGAGAGCTGCAGCGCGTTCTCAAGTGTTCCTCGAATTGAACCGGTCCATCACGAACAACACCGTCGTGAGAATTCCGCAAAGCACAAAAATGAAACTGCTGGCGGTGGCGATGGAATCCGAATGCCCGAACAGTTCCTTGTAATTCGACCAGAACACCCACTTGAGACAAAAAAAGTAACTCACCGCCATGATGAAACGTGGCTTGTTGAACAGTGCAAGGACATTCACAACGATGACCAGCGCAAGGACGTCGCCCAGCGAAATACTCAAGGCAAGGTCGCTTGAAAAAATCTCCGTGATGCCCTGCCCCGTCTCACTCAACACTCCGTTGGCGGTGGAGCGCTTCGACGGCACCTGGATGGCCGGTTGCTCGGGCGCGCCGTTCCCTTTGATTTCGAGGCTTCCAGAGCCGGAGTCCGTGGCCTGGTGATGCGCCGCCCATGCCGGCGCAGCCGCCATCACCCACAGAAACAACAGGGACAGCGCAATGCTTCGGACCCGATCTCCACGGACTGAAAACAATCGCTTCATGCCATCATGCTTGGATTTCTGTCTCATATTGATGGACATTAGCAACAGGACACGCAGCTTGCAAGCTTGAGAGCGTGTCCGGAAAGCAGGTTGCATCGCAGATGGTAGGGCGTGACCGCCGGGCGCGCCGTTGCGCAGCGGACGGCCCAGCGGTCCGTCCCTACCTCGAAATTCGAATCGCTGACCGCTCTCCCGTGTGCGCTTTTTGAATTGCATAAACTGCAGCCAGCTTTGAGAGTTATCGACACGCCGAGTCATCCATGAGCACGTCACCCGCCCCCATCATCAATCTCGAATTTCTGCCGGACTGGGCGCGCCAGCCGTCGGGTCACCCGCCTGTTTCGGACTCATTCGAGCCGCCCCGGAAAGAAGGCGGGCGCGGGACCGGCCGACGCGACCATCGCGATCAGGGACGCACTCCGCAGAGATCCTCCTCGCGCGAAGGCGGTGACCGCCGGCGCCAGCGCGAACCGTACGCAAGAACCGCCCCTCGCCCCCCTGCCCCGCCACCGATCGATATCCATGTGTCGTTCCTGCCCGAGGCCCGGGCCTTCGCGTCAGTCGCCGACCAGATCAAGTCCTCTGCCCGCACGTACCCGCTCTTCAGCCTCGCGAAGATGTTCCTGGAGAAACCCGAAAGATACCGTGCTCAACTGGTCTCAAAATCCACACCCATCTTCCAGTGCTCCCTCTGCGATGGACTCGCCCTGAATGAAGCAGAACTGGTCCAGCACGTCCTGCGCAAGCATCGCGACAATTTCTACAAGGAGGAGCGCGTGGCCGTGGAACCGCCCAAGGGAAATTTTACCTCCGTCGCACGCTGTGATTTGAATGGCGCAATCCTTGGCCCCACCAATCACCACGCCTACCAGGCCAGCCTCATGCAGTTGTACAAGGCCCAGTTCAGCCACCTCTCCTTCGAACGTTTCAAAAACAGTATCCGAACCGTTCACGATCCGGAAGCGGTCAAGAAATGGCAGGAACAGTCCTCCTCCAAAAACACCTACCTCTGCCTCCAGTCAGCCGAACCCGCAACGCTCCAGTCCCTGTCTGACTTGGAACGACATTTCCGGGAAAAACACCTGGAGACCGCAGCAAAGTCTAAAAAGGATATGGTCGTCGATGGAACGGTCATCATGCAGTCGGACGCTGCCGGATTGAAATCCGCCGTGCGCCAGTCATGGGAGGAGGAAAATCGTTTCCCTCTCAACCTGGCCAACCGCCTCCGCGCTCAGTTCAGCCATCTGGGCCTCCACATCTTCAAGGCCAGAAAAGGCATGCAATTCGTTGGCGTCGCCCGCCCCAAGGCGCTCGTGGCCGACGTCAACAACGTGTCGAAAAATATTTTTGCCATCCTCGAATTCGTCAAAAACCATCCAGGAAAAAACCGCAAAGCCCTTCTCGAGTCCCTCGCTCCAGCAGGAGTAAACTCCACGCCGACCGATGCCGACTCCTCCTCCCCTCTGCTCCAGGATTTGCACTGGCTCATCCGACAGGGACACGTCATCGAATACCACGATGGGATTCTGGAAACCGCCAAGGCCCCGGTGCCACAAAAACCCGCAAAAGCAAAGACCACCGCACCAGCCACGCCCGCCGCAACCCCATGACCAAGGAGACCCCATGACAACTCGTCGCGCCATTCCCAAGACAATCACCCTCTCCATGATGCGCCGCTCCCTCTATAGCGCGGTGGTCTGCGATGCACTGGACGGCCTCGGGTTCCGCAACCAATCGCCGCTGGTCCAGTTGAAACCCCAAACCGGCATCCACAAGCTCGTGGGCCGCTGCAAGACGACTCTCTGGACGGACATGGCCCACAAGGATCCGAAGCCCTACGAACTCGAACTCGTCGCGCTGGACTCGTGCCGTCCCGACGACGTGTTGATCGCCGCAGCAAACGGCTCGGACCGCTCCGGCATCTGGGGTGAACTGCTCTCGACTGCCGCGCGCAACAGCGGCTGCGTTGGCACCATCGTGGACGGCGCGGTTCGCGACGTCGCCAAGATGACCGCCATGAAGTTTCCCGTGTTTGCCCGCGGTACCTGCCTCTACGACAGCATGAACCGCCAGCGCGTGATTGACATTGACGTGCCGGTGGAAATCGCCGGCGTCCGGTTTTGTCCCGGCGACCTGGTCATCGCCGACGTGGACGGCATCGTCGTCGTCCCGCAAGCCGTGGAGAAAGAAGCGATCGCGCGGGCGTGGAAGAAAGTTTACGAGGAAAACATCACCCGCGACGCAATCCGCGGTGGCATGAAGGCGGTTGCAGCCTACAAAAAATACGGCGTGCTGTAAGGAAAAATATCAACAGTTTTCCCCCGCGCTGAAAGTCAGCGGGATTTCGGTTCGAAACGCGAGATGTCTTTGAATTTGTCCAGGTCGCGATCAAACGAAGCCACGGGAATCTGAATGTCAGCGGCCGCAGCCGCCAGATAGATCACCCGTGAAAAAACGAAGGAGAACATTGGCGTCGAGCAGGTAGTGTTTGGAGGTCACCGCCGCCCCTCCTCCACCGCATTTTCAGCGACCGCCCTGTGGACGACCTCCCGGATTGCTTTCTTGCCCGGCGGCGGACGATCGCTCTTGAGGCAGCCACAAAAAGCCAAAACGCTCCCCGTTTCCGCCTTCGGGATCACTTCGTCGCCTTTGAGCTCGCAAACAAGCCGCTGGCGGGCTTTGAGATCGAGCGCCTTTCGAATTTCAAGAGGGATCGTGATTCGTCCCTTACTTGTAAGCGTAGAGTACGTCATACATCTACACTACTATATTATATCAATTGTACAAGTATATTTCTTACAAGTACCCGAGATCTTCAGTATGCCTGTCAATGTGTTAATAATTGGATTGACGCCTTTAATGAAGCGCCTGGGATGGCCGCGTTGCGCCGCATAAGCGGGCGTCAGACGGAGGCCATACCCGCGCACGCGATACGGGCGCGCGGAAGGCCGAGGGCTGCAAGCACGCATGGGCCATGCGTGCGGCCGCCGTGGGCACGGCGGGAGCCTGCGCGACGAAGCCCCGATGGGATCGGGGCGCAGGAGCACTCGGCAGGGTGTGCAAAAAAAGGGTCGCCGCGTGTTCTGGATTTCCTTTGGGAGCCAGCCAACGAGCGGGCGCGAGGCGGTAGCAAGCGAGCCGCAGCGAGCGTCAGGGCTTGTTCGTCTTCGTCGAAGTGTTGCCGTGATCCTTGGCGTCAGGCTTCGCCTCCGTGTCCTTCTCGCGCTTCTTTCCAATTTTGCGCTTGTCGTCCGAGGTTCCAAATATGCAATCCGGGCCTGCGGATTTTATCTCGAAAGCACCGTTGCCGTCATCCGTCATGACGAATTGGTAAGGCGTTTTCCAAGTGTCGATTATCTCTCCATTTTCATTCGTTTCGCTAGGTTTCAAATTTAAGAAAATCATTTTTTTTGGATTTTTTCCCAAAAGGGCACCCGTAATGGTCTTATTGTCTTTCCCTGGTATTTCCTTGAATTCGTCTCGATATTGATCCAATGCCACCAAGGTGACGTTCATTATTATCTCCACTTTTGAGATGCCACGCTCAATATTTTTTGGATCGATTTCTCTTGGTTGTCTCGCGAGTGGCTCGTCGTTTTTGGCACCACCGACTCTGCACAGCAGCAAGAGAAGACAGACCGACAGTACAGTGAGCACGGCCCAAAATATTGGTCTGAAACTAAAAAACCTACTCATAAAGGCTAGTATTTTGGATTCAACCTGAAACGTTTGATCGTCTTATCTTTAAAGCTATTTTCGTCGATCGGCGCTCCTTCTGCCATTATTCCCCCGTCTTCATGCTCGCCACCACCTTGATGGCCGATTTCGTGAACTACGACGTGCTCCTCCTGAATTCGAGGTTGTGGCACGAAGGCTTCAGACTCGCGAATTGTTTCAATGTAGATAGCGCTCAGATTTTCAGGGAAGAGCAGCGATGGATCGGACTGGCCAAATACAATCGGATCGTCCGAATCCGGATCAGCATCTGTGGAAACGGGCCCTTGCCAGGCTGCCACACAAGTTGCCTTCCAAAAATCCTCGGTGGTGTCCGGTGGGGTCAGCTTTTCGTGGACAGCATCGAACCAACTTCCAAGACCGAACGGGCCCAAAACCAGATTTCTCTTAAACAAGACATCCTTCTGAACGAAAGAGGAAGGAAGTTTCACCGGCAAAATATATGAATCGGCAAACGCGGATGTGATTAGCGTCCCTCCAGATAATTCATACGGAAGCTGGTACGGAGCTCTATTTCGAACGGTTACAACATCATCATCGTAAATCTTGAGATCCTTGTTCCGAGCCTCCTTTCCGACAGCGCCGTTTACCAAAACTTCCGAGTAATCTTTGAAGTTCGAGCTATGCACCACGGTGAATGAGCCGATGCCTTGGATATCAATCCTCCCATTTTCAAACCGATTTTCATCGTCCGACAATCGGCCAATTAAATTTGGAGGTCTGTGTAGCACGAACACCGTGAGAAGCGTTTGAGCTGGTACCGGACCATCCTTTTTCTTCTTCTTAACCTCTTTCACTTGGGTGATCACCCCTTCATCGTGATTGATTTCCTCGCCTATTCGTAGTTGAGAAAAAGAGGCCGGGGGTGGCCCCATGGAGTCAAACTCAAGCCATAATCTCCTCCATACGGTCAACATGTCGCTCAATTTTCCAGCAAAACGGCTGACCTGATTATTGTTTCCTGGCACGTAAAAATTGGGCGATGAATCATCCACGACAAGGGGGGTCAAATCCTCCGACCTGCAAGCGGCCGCAACGCGAAAATTGTTCCCGGGCTGCATTGTGACGGTCAATTCCACAGTAGCCACTCCGTTGGTGCCGGTCGTTGCCGATTGTGCGCTGAGAGAACCGGGCTTGGGAGAACCATTGTTATCATCACCATTCAAACCATTGCCATCAATCACGCTGTCTGGATCAATGGCGATTGGAGTGGCGTCATCCACGTCAAACGATTTGAAGTAAACCGAAATTCCGGCAATGGCAGGAGTGATTCTTGCCTTGACCTTCACCTTTTTCCGCTTCGGAGCGTCCGCATCATCAAAAGTTTTTTTGTCGGGGAAAATGCGCTTTCCAACACCGCCATCATTGCCATCCAAAGGAGTGTTATCGTCGAACGTTTCAAATTCAACCGAATCCACGTTCACAACCTGCACGGTGATATTCGTCGTGACGTTGGCAAGCGCCGTGGTGTGGTCAGCCGGATCTTTGAGATTCTGCCCCGTGGCTTTGATTTCACCCGTGCCGGGCGCTGTGGCGATCCATGCCGTCCTCGCCTTCCCCTGCGCGTCCAAGGTCACGGTGTCCACGTTGTTGGAGAACGAGCCGAGGCCGGCGGGTGCTTCCCATTTCACCTCGCCGTCGGTGACTTTGGCGGTTCCAAGCGTGACAGCGCATTCAAGTATATTGGTGGTTCCCACGCACGTCGTCAGGTTCGTTCTGTTGCCTGATTATTTTTTCTTTTTCTCATCCAGCCCCAACACCTTGACCGCATCCTTGGCATATTGCTGTATCCAAAACCGTTCATCAGCAACTGCCTTCAGGATGGCTTCCTTGCGCTTCCCAGCATCCTTGATGTCATGCAAGTCGCAAATGGCCTTGATCTCCGATACCTTCGCGTCCTTCTCATCTTTCACTTCCACGACGATGATCACCGCCCCATAGAAGGCTGGATCGTTGCCAACAACAGGGTCATATGCTGTGGGCACGATAACACACAAAAGCAACTTCCCTTTGAGTTCCTCGGCATCCGGCCAGAGATCCCTCCCATCGTAATCGAACATCCGCGATTTGTGTGACCTAAAAACGAAAGGCACCAAGAAAGGATTGTCTTGCTGACCTCGGATTTTTTTGACTACTTCGAGTGTGACCCTCCCTGTTTCATCGCTGACCCGTTCAAGTTCCTCAGGATGCTTCTCCTTTGAAATTGAAACGTAATCCTTGACCCGACACAAATATACTTCGGCACCTTCCTCGAACGCCTTGAATAAGCCATGTCCCAAGAGGTATCTGTAAAGGCCAACCTCTTTGGCATCCCTGCGTTTCGGTGTGATGTTTTCCCCGGCAGCATGAAAGCCACAGCCGTAGAAGGCAATAATAACCAATGTCAACAAACGTCTCATATTATGGGTCTACCCAATCCTCTTTGATTGCTTTAAATGTTCTAGGTGGAATCGTGATGATGCCCGCATCGGAAGCCGATGACGGAAATCCTGTTGTGTCAATGGTATCGGTATCCGATTTCACCTCAGATTTCTTGTCCTTCCACTTACCGTTTTTAAATTCCAACTCGAACGTCATGATCCAGTGGAGGATTCCTTGGATGGTGTAGGAATGGGGAAAATCACTGCTGAACGCTGCGGCTGCGTCTCTGAAATCCAACCTGCCCTTGGTAAACAGGGCTTGTGGACTTTGATCCTGTCGGAAAAATTTGAAGAATTGGAAATTGGGAGTATCACTTGCATGCAAATCCTCTATTTTCCCACCGGTCGTGGCAGTTCTGCGGTTCAGTTCTATGGAGCTGAGACGAAATGCGTTGGTGCCTCCAAGTTCAGGATTTAAATGGCCGGTATCCAACAAGGGGAGAGATGGATCATATTTGAACCTGAAGAGACTCGCATTGTCATACGTCACGCTACGGGTGTCATTCGTGAGGCTTCCGATTGCACCAACCGTGACATGATCGACACCAATCAGCTTGTCCGAACCGCCTCCTTCCAACAAAACTGGAGAATCATAGAAAATGGCTACCTGGTCCGCAGGGTCAACATCCACGCTCAGTGCATCTATGGTGCCTGCTTTGATCGGGGTGACCACAAGCTTCTTGTTTGCTGTTGTTATGGTTTTCTGGTTCGGCGGCTGCTGGAGCGTGATCCGCACAATCGCTACGTTGAGGATTTTGAACTGCTCACCCGGGTCGCGGCTCCCGTTTTTATTGACGTCGCAATAGGCCACCACATTGAAGGAACCTTGGGCGTCCGTGCCCAACGTCGCCTTGAGCGAGTCCGTCGCGTTCGGAGTCAATACGGGTGGATTGCCGGCAAGGACATCCTGAGGATTCCTCTTGGGTGTCGTTTCGAACTTGATGAGCTTGCGCGTATCCGTCGTGTCCGGATTGAGGCCGATGACATCCAGATCGAATGTTCCCGCCTTCTTCGGAATGGCCATCGGCGCGTTGGCCGTGAAATTGGTGCTGCTGCTCATCGAAACAAAATTGGTGCCGCCGAGAGTTGCCTTGATGCCATCAAATGTTACAACAGTCGCCACGATGTTTGTCGTGACGTTGGCGAGTGCCGTGGTGTGATCGCTCGGGTCTTTGAGATTCTGGCCTGTGGCTTTGATTTCACCCGTGCCGGGTGCGGTGCCAATCCATGCCGTCCTCGCCTTCCCCTGCGCGTTCAAGGTCACGGTGTCCACGTTGTTGGAGAACGAGCCGAGGGCGGCGGGAGCTTCCCATTTCACCTCTCCATCGGTGACGACCGTCATACCGTTGGATACGACACATTCGAGTATATTGGTGATCCCGACGCACGTAACGAGATTAGTCGTACTCGGGTTCGTAAAAACAATTTTCGGCCCGCCCTGACACCCCTGACATTCACCCGTCACATTATTCGTAAATGAAAAAGTGATGGCGGCAGCGCCACCCAAATCCCAACCGGTAAACGAAAAGAATTTTCCCACCATGGTGGGCGTGGGTATGCACTCAAACACCGGGGGTGTATCGCCGACGTCAGCAAATTTCGCGCTGGAAACCCAGATCTGGCCGCCCAGCGCGTTTTCTCCCAAGGCATGAAGTTGGCCATCCACAGGAAACGGCGTCGCGTTGGGCGTGTTGGTCCCACTCACCGAAGCGTACACCGGCCAGTTGCCCGCAGGGTAAACCGCCAGGTTACGCCCCAACCTTCCTCGAACGACTTTCATGTTGCCCCTCCACATCCCGGGTCCGGGAGGGGTGAGGACAGGCTGGTCCACGATGATATTCGCATGAACTCCGATCGCGTTGGCTGCAAAATGGGTCCAGTTGGTGTTCAACCACGCCTGCGTTACAGCATTGGTTAACAGATCGCAACTGGGGAAAAAAATGGGGACGCCTGGCACCAACCGGCTTTCCATGTTGGTCAACGGGCCGCCCGAAACGCTCGTGATCCCCACGCCGGGCAACGTCACAGGAATCGTTTTCAACTCCGGGATGAAATCGGCCAGGGCATGGAACGGGGCCAGATAATTGTTGGTATCCAACCCCGTGATGGATGGCACCGAATTGGTGCTGTGGCTCAACAGCACTTCGCCCGGATCCTTTACAAAGCTTTCGAGCATTTCTTCGGTGGAGAGTTGATTGTAAAGCGCCTGCACCAGGTTGGTCGCCACCGTCCCCGGCACCGGGTCGTTGGCCAGATCCTCGCAATAGAACCCATTGGGAGGGTATTCACCGGCCGGGCCGGCGCTCCCATCGGGCCAGGTCCGGGTGAACCCCACCAGCTGCGCCCTTTGCTGCAGCGCGCGATAGGCCTCCTCGATGCAGAAATTGGAGGATATGTTCGCCACTGCGAGGGAAGCCAATCTCGTGGCTGTCCTGGGAGCCAGCGAGGGCCGACCTGTCCAGACCGGCATGTCGGCAGGCACGGGCAGATCGCGCACGACTCGGAATCCGATCCGGTCATCGGCAAGATCAGGGAAGGCTTCCCAGCGGTCGGCGCAGCGGAAGCTCAGGTTGTAGCACCACCAGGTCCCACCGCGCAAAACTTTGCGCTTTCCGGTCGGTGGACCTCTCGGGTTGACCAAAGCCGCCAGCGTGTTCGGATAGGGCCCCATCCAATCCTCCGTCCAGCAAAATACGTTTGCGGTGGGTGAATGCAAACCGTACCCACAGGCTTCGCCTTCCTCCACCCCGATGGCGCGGTCGGGGGAATAAAGTGCCTTGATGGAAGCCGGGACGCTTTCTCCCCATGGAAAACAGCAGTCCAGCCCGCCGTGGCTTGCCTTTTCATATTCCATCTCACGAGGCTTTCTGAATGCGTTGGTGGAGACCCCTTCGGTCTCCGCCAGCCAGCTCATGAATGAATCGGCCTGCTTCCACGTGACTCGTGTGGCCGGAAGCTGGTCAGCATGGTTTCCGCCGCTGTACGACCCCCGATGATGGCGATGCGATGGATCATGGCGTTCGTAGAGTTCGTTGGGAATGGCGTCGGAGATATAGAAGGCCGAGATGAAGACGGGGGCGGGAGTGGACTGGCCACCGAACCGCTCGTCTTGATCTCCCGTGTTGGAGCCAGCCATGAAGATGCCTGGGGGAACAAGATAAAGCCGCAGCTTGGAGCTGCGCGTTTCGACGACGCTTGGAAGATGGGTGATGGGATCGATGCCAGAGAAGGGCGAGTCGGTCACCTCCACCAGATCGCCCGGCAGCGTGTACTGCGCCACGATGGGAACCGGAACGGGAAGCGACGGCGGGTGGGAAAAGACCGGAGCAATCACCCCCACCATAAGAAAAACCATCGCCACGAGCACAAGAACCCCCAGCGGGCTTTTCGCGTCCTCCACAGTCATGCGCCGCTGAATGAAACGGATGATTTTCATGGGGCCAGAAAAACATGCGGGATGCTGGACGATCTCATCGGCAACAGGCATGTCCGAGGATGCAATTCCAAACCCTCCACCAAGATTTGTCGCGCCTCCGTTCCGTTGGTGCCGTTCATAGAGTCATTTTGCGAATCTCCGCAGACAAGACTTTCAGCGTGCTCTTTACAAGGACGAAGTGCAATCGCAGTAGAATTTCCCGGGAAGGTCTTGTCAGCCCATCGCTGCGGCGGCGTCATCCGCTGTGCAGCCAAATGTCAGAAGCCCGGTGCCGCGGATCAACACGCGGTTTCCCTTCCCGAGGATGGTTGTGACATCGTCTGCCATGGCGCGCGCGGATGCATGGGCGGACTGCTTAGTGGATGGCCATCCTTCCTTCCCGGCCCGCTCGACGGCCTTGGGCGCATCGGCCACAAACGTAAAGATGGCGGTTGCCCGCTCCTGGCAGACCAACGCGTGGATGAACGCGTGCGGCGACGGCTCTCCCTTTCCGCGAACGATCACTTGTTCCGCATCGAAATCCCAGCGCTCAACGCAAATCAAATCCGCATCGGCCAGATGCGCGAGGTCCGCGCCTTTGCGGGTGATGACAAACCCCAGCGCGTAACGGTGGCTGAGACTCCCACCCCGCTCAGACATCCAACCGCCCCCGACTAATGTTGCGCCCCACGCAATGAGGGCGTCTGCAAAGTTTCGCTTGATGGGAAAGGTGTCGGATTTCACTTCAATATTCATGTCCGATCAACATCCCCGCAATCTTCCAAACAGGAAAGCAAAATTTCACCGAGTCCCGCGTAGCCGAATTCGCAAGAATTTGGCCGCCGCCGGTCGCCGATGGCATCGGCTCCTACCTGCTTCTGCCTGCAAGCAACAACGCCCCAACCGGAACCGCATCCTCGCCAAGCGATGCCAACTCAACCGTGAAAGTCCCCTGGTACGCGGACATCACGATGATCTTCAAATGACAGCGAAGCTCGCGCAACATCGGCTCGCCCCATTGCGACACGCCTCCTCCCACGATCAGCACCTGCGGATGAAAAAGATGGGTTACATGGGAAAGGCCGAGCGCGAGGTGGCGGCACCATGCCTCCCAAATCCGCTTCGCATCCGCATCACCTCGCGCAATCGCCCGAGGAATCCATCTCGCCTCCTTCCCTCCTCGTGCACCGATCATGATCGCGAGCGGTGATCGGCGATGCGCCCTCGCAACTGCGCGCACCTGCCGATCCAACGACCATCCGGAACAAAGCTCTTCCAAAATCGGCCAATCCTTTGGCTCGCGATGCGGAAACGGAATACGCGTGTGCCCCACTTCCACCTCGCCTGGATGCGCCCCGTGATAAATCTCCCCGTCATGCACCATTCCACCGCCGATGCCGCTTCCAATAGTCATGTAAAAAACCGGGTTCCTGCCGCGCCCGGCACCAAGGGTCGCCTCCGCCAAGGCCGCCACATTCGCGTCGTTGTCCGCAACCACGTGCACTCGAAACTTTGAGCGCAGCCACGCACCCAGCGGAAAACCATTCCAGCCCTCGATGTGGTGTGACTTGAACACCCGGCCCGTTCGCCAGTCAATCGGCCCCCCAAAACCGACACCAATCGCGTCAAATGGCCGCATCCTTTTCAAGGCATGCAAGCCCTCGAGAATCTGCTTTTGGATTCCAGCCGCGCCATGTTTTTTCACGACAGAGTACCGTCGCCTCTCCAGAATTTTCCCGCGGGGAGTTCCCAGCACAACCTGGATCTTGGTTCCGCCAATCTCGACGCCAGCGACGCAGGCATTTGTCATAGAAATACGTCTTTTCTTGCTGGTGGTAGGGCGCGATTGCCGAGCGCGCCATCGTTCTCCATCGAGATCACATGTTCACATTCCACGAACCACCGTTTCGGCGCGTTCGGCGAACGCGCCCTACCTTGGATTTTGTGAAGCATCGCTTCATCCTCAAAATAAAGCCTTGAGATTTTTATCGAAAGGCGGGCGCACCACTCCTTTTTCCGTGATGAACGCCGTCACGTAACGATGCGGCGTGACGTCGAACGCGGGGTTGAACACGCTCACTCCATCCGGTGCGGTCTGGCGTCCGAATCCATGCGTCACCTCCTCGGGCTTGCGTTCCTCGATGGGAATTCCCGCGCCGTCGGCGAGCCGCAGGTCAATCGTGGAGAGCGGCATGGCGCAGTAAAATGGAATCCCATGCTCCTTCGCGAGGATGGCCACGCCGTACGTGCCGATCTTGTTGGCGAAATCGCCATTCGCCGCCACGCGGTCGGCCCCGACGATCACCAGGTCCACTTTCTTTTGCGCCATCACCGTCGCAGCCATGTTGTCGCAAATGACAGTGACGGGCACGCCCGCCCGCTGGAGTTCCAGCGCGGTGAGCCGGGAGCCTTGGAGGAGCGGGCGTGTCTCATCCGAAAACACAGCCACGCGCATCCCCTTTTCCTGTGCCGCATAGACGGGGGCGAGGGCGGTCCCATAACGCGTGGTCGTGACAAGGGCTCCCGCATTGCAATGCGTGAGAACCGTCGCACCATCCTTGAGGACTTCCAGCCCATGGATCCCGATGGCACGGCAAATGGCCTCGTCCTCCTCGATCATTTTCAGGGCGTCCTTCAAAAGCAGATCCACGATTTCAGGCACGGGACATTTCTGGTTGTCATCCGCAACTTTGAGCATGCGTTCGACCGCCCAGCGCAGGTTCACGGCGGTGGGGCGGGCCGAGTTGAGGTCATCCGCCCGCCGCTGCGCGGTGGCGCGGAAAGTTTTCCAATCCTCATTCCCGTGGCCGCGCAATCCAAGGTACATTCCGAATCCGGCGGCCACGCCAATGACGGGCGCCCCGCGCACGCGCAACACCTTGATCGCCTCCCAGACCTGCTCAACCGTGGTGAGCGTGAGATACCGGACTTCAAGCGGAAGCAGCGTCTGGTCCAGCATCACCAGCGCATCCTTCTCCCAACGGAGCGTGTGCAAAGGCTCGGCCATGCTTCAATGGCTCAGTTTTTGACCATTGACCTCGAAGAGTGACGTGACCGAACTGTTGTTGTGGATGCGGCGGATGGCCTCGCCAAGGATCGGCGCAACGCTCAAGACGGTCAGCGGAAAACCCTGCAAATCCTCGTGCGGAACGCTATCGGTGGTCAGCAGTTCCTTGATGGCTGATTTTTTCAACCGCTCGATCCCCATCTTTCCAAGCACGGCGTGTGAAACAATTGCGTACACGGTCTGGGCGCCGGCATCCTTCAGGAATGCCGATGCCGATACCAGGGTGCCCGCCGTCTCGGTCAGGTCATCCACAAGAAGGACGTTGGCCCCCTTCACCTCGCCGATGAGATTCAGCGCGTCCACTTCCGTCGCGGACTTCCGTCGTTTCGCGACGATCGCCAGGCTTGCGTGCAGCATGTTGGAGTAGGCATACGCCATCTTGAGCCCTCCCACGTCGGGCGAGACGATCACAAGGTTCTTCATCTTCCGCTTGAGGAAAAATTTACTGAGAACCGGCGCCGCGTAAAGGTGGTCCACGGGAATATCAAAAAAACCCTGGATCTGCTGGGCATGCAGATCCATCGTCAAAATCCGATCCGCACCCGCCGCCACGAGAAGATTGGCCACCAGTTTTGCCGTGATGGGCACCCGAGGCTGGTCCTTGCGGTCCTGCCTCGCGTATCCATAAAACGGCATCACGGCCGTGATGCGGTCCGCGCTCGCGCGCTTCGCCGCGTCAATCATGATGAGCAACTCCATCAGGTTGTGGTTGGCGGGGGGGCACGTGGACTGGATGATGAACACGTCGCGGCCGCGCACGTTCTCGTTGATCTTCACGAATGTCTCGCTGTCGGGAAAAGTCGTGACGGTGGCATCGGTGAGCTTGACCCCGACCTCGCCTGCGATTTTCTTTGCAAGGACGGGATTGGAATTACCCGAAAGAAGACAGAGAGCGGAGAGCGAAGCAGGCATATCAGTGGGAGATATAATCCTTCAACTGGATGGAACGCAAGCTGCGAACCAGCACGGCATGGCCCTTGCGGGCCCAGGGGACGTTGATTTCGGAAAAGAGTTTTCCCTCTTCCACGGATCGCTGGACGTATTTCGGAAGTTCCGCCACATCGTAGCCGCGATTCTCCCCTTCCCCATGCACCCGCCAGTATTTCGGGTCAATGTTGTGGATTCCACCCGAAGCCATCAGCGCCCCGTTGGTGGCGAGAACATATCCCCGCGTGTCCTCGAGCGACGTGACGGCCCGCGCGCGTTCCCCGCTCGCGAAGCGGATAAACTGGCGGTACGATTCCAGAAAGGAATCCGGATAGGGCGCCGCGGGGCTCGTAAGCCCGCAGGTGTTCCCCATCTCCTCCCCGTTGTTGGAAACCCATGCCCGCCCCTTGCTGCCGATCACCTCGATGCGAAACGCCGTCATGGCCTCCGTCGCATGATTCACGGAATAATGAAACTCAACGCCGGATTCCAGCAGGCCGCGCATGGACAGCACGTCGTAGCTCTCAATCGGACGCGCGCGGTAAAACTCGCCCTCGACCTCCACCGGCACATCAAAGTCATCCATCCCCTTGCCCGCAAGATACATGATGTTGTGAAGCAGGTGGGCCAGCGCGTTGGTGGCCGGGCCATCGAACACCGGCTCCCCGTCGAGCAACATCCGCCCCGACCATGGAGCGCGGTTGTAATATCCGTCGTATCGCGGCCAGCAGGCCGTCACGCGAATGCTCTCAATCCCGCCCAGCGCACCCTCCACCTTCCAGCGCTTCAACTGGATGATCGGCACGGAACTGACCATTTGAAATCCCACCACAACCTTGCGACGGGTATCCAGCGCCACAAGGTCGTTCAGTTGCTGGATCAATGGCACGGGAGGCTTTTCAAGATAAACAAATAGGCCGCGCGCGAGGGCCGCCGCCGTCATCCGCGCGTGAAGGGGAATCGGAGTGGCGATGCTCACGGCGTCCAGCTCCGTCTCGGTCTCGATCAGCTTTTGAAAATCCAGGTGCCATCGGACGCCCTTGGAATCGAAGCGCGCCTTCACCTCCGGCATGCGCTCGGCAAACGGGTCGGCGACACACACGAGCTGGACAAGCCCCTCGTTTTCCAGGGCCTGCAACGCGCGAATGTGCGTCGCGCCGATCCCTCCCACCCCGATCAATCCAAATCGCAATGGTTTCATTTTGGAAGGGCGCCGCGATAAAGGAAGGCGCTGAGGCTGGTTTCAATTTTCTGGCGCCCGCGGATCACGGGCAGCGGATCCTGTTTGCCATACAACTGGTGGGGCAGGCTGGTGAATGGCTCGATCGCGCACGCGTACTCGCGCCCGAAATACGGCGACCCTTCGATGCTGTGCATGGATTGCCAGATCCAGATTTTCGAGAAGAGGCGATGGTCCCATTTCATGCCGAACCCAAGACCCATGCGCTCGTTCTTCAACCCGTAAATCCCCCGCTCCAGGTCCATCGCGTACATCATCACGCTGCGCGGTTCGGTCTCGGGCGGAATTTTCAATGCCGTTTCATCCCCCTGAAACAGACGGCTTTTCGGAAGCTCGATGCGGCAATCCCCGCTCAGGAACGGCGCCCCGAACGCGGGATGATGTCCCCACATGTAGTTGATGTCCACCCCGCTCAAATTCTCGATGGACTCCTCAAACCGAACCTCCGGCGAGCTGGCGTCAAGAATCATCCGACGCTTCAGCTCGAAGGGGCTGAGAACCGTCCGCACACGAAATTCCACGCAGACGCGCGATGCGGAGTCCTCAATGATGGCGTAATCCCAGGGCAGCAGGAACACCTCGCCGTGGATCGGCTGGTCCTGCCCGTAATATTTTCCGAATCCCGACGCGGTTGGAAAAAGCTCCTGCCATCCGCCCTCATAAAAAGAGGAAAACGTGTTTGGAAGCGGCAGAAGCGAACGTTCCGATTTCAAGCTGCGAAGCCCCATCGGCAACCGCAACATGATGTCCACGCCGGAGGCCTTGTCCACGAATGAAACGATGTCGCACCCTTTTTCAGGCGCAACCACCACGCGCAAAGCATCATTTTCAAGCACCACAAGGCGCAGATCCTTGTAAAACAACTTGTCGCAAACGCGGGCACCGGATGGGCGATGAAAAATGAATTCCATGAGGGGTGTTTTTGGGAGACGATACAACTAGGCGGAACATCCGGGACTCGCAAGATGAAAGAGAAACGTGATTTTTCGGTAAAATTCCAACGGCAAACAGACATCGCCCACGCCCGACCGGTTACGGAAACATTCACGATGCCCGCGTGAGCTTCCAGACATCCGAGGTCATGTTATTGCCCGTGACCATCCACAGGGCGTTGTTGTACACGAACACGCTCGCGGCGTGGCGTGCGGCCCACGGGGTGCCCGGCACTTCGGTCCAGTTCACTCCATCTGAGGAATGCCACACGTCGTTCTTGTTCCCGCCGTCGCCGTGGTAGCCTTCCATCACCCACATGCGATCGTCGAAGACCGCCACGTCGTGATACTGGCGCGGCTTCCACGGCGCCGTGGCGGCCACGCGATTCCACTTCACCCCGTCGGCGCTGCTCCAGACATCATTGTAGAAAATGCGCTTTGGTGTCGTTGGCGTGTCATAGGTGCCACCGCCGAGAATCCAGATGCGGTTTTGGAAGACGACGCTGCCGCCGATCATCCCGCGCGGTGCCCATGGCATCTTGTCGGCAACCTTGGTCCACTTCGCGCCGTCCGTCGAGTTCCACACATCGCCGTAAAAAGCCTCGGCATCCGGCGTGAATTGCGGATGCGTCTGGCCGCCCATGACCCAGATCTTGTTGTCAAACGCAACCGTGTAATGGAGAGCTCGCGGCCCCCATGGCGCGTTGCCGCAGATCCATTCCCAGCGCACGCCGTCGGCGCTGCTCCAGACGTCGTTCTGGTGATGACCCTGGTTGCCGTCGCCGCCAAGAATCCACATTTTTCCCTGATGCACGACGTACCCGCCGGTGTGCCGTTCTTCCCAAAGCGCCCGCGGGTTCTCGAGCAGCCATGTGGCGCCGTCGTCCGAGGACCACACTTCGCTGTTGCAGATCTTTGGGAAATTGATCTTGTCGCCGGGGTTCCATCCGCCCAGAAGCCACATGCGGTTTTTGAGCACAAGCGCGCCTGCTCCGTCGCGCGGCGCAAAGGCAGCCTTGTCCGTTATTTTCGTCCAGTGATAGGTTGGCATGTTTGGATTTTTCAGTCGTTTTCACGTTCCACGATGATCAACTCGTACTCCAGGAGTTGAGGGAGGGTGAAGCTCACGCAGTCGCCATCGTGCTCGAACGCCAGCTCCTGGTTGCAACGGAGGGCGCTCACTTTCTTCACCCCGCCCATATCCCGGAGTGAAATCTTCAGATGCTGGACGGGAAGCACACGCTCCATGGGCCGCATCATCTCGCCGGTAAAGTTGACAAGATGAATCAGCCAGCGTCCGGGCTGCGTGCGCAGCGTCAACTCGACGCTCGACGGGGCCCCCGTGATCGTGATTCGTGGAGAACTGAGCGATCGCACCAGATTCTGAATCAGACGGAGATGCTCGCGGAAGTGGAACTCATTCACGGAACTTCCCAGGTCGTTGGGAGCAAAAATCACACGGCCGGCTCCGGCTTGATTTTGAAGAAGGGCAGGATCCTGTGAAGTCACGGGCATGTGGTCGTAACAACCTTTCAGCTCTTCCGTCAGGGCGAGCAGTGCCCCGCCCCGGGTTGCTTTCACCGCAATCGCATACCTCGGGGATGGAATCCAGCGGGGTGTGATCCCCTCCAGCGCGGCATGGTCCTGCAACTTCACCATGTAATCGAACTCGCGTGGGCCGAGAACCTGGTTGCGCGATTGGGCGCCGAAGAGATCGGCCAGTTGGAAGTCGTCGAGCTGCCTGCCACGCTCATCGTAGAGCGATGTCTCGAATGTCGCGATGAGATTTCCGCCCGCCTTCACGTATTCCCGCACACGCGCAGCCGTTGTGGAACTCATGCACGCCACGTTGGGGAGGATCAACAGTTCGTAGCGGGAGAGCGCCTCCTGCTCGAGGCTCACATCGTCAATCACGTCAAAAGGAACGTGTTGCCGTATCAACGCATCGTAGAACCCTGAAAACTCCGAGTCCACGTTTCCCGCGCGCCCGCCTCTTTGCTCGGCGGTGAAATCGGTGCGCTGGACGTCCGATGCCTCGTAAAAATTGGCGGTGGCATCCGACCAGGCCAATGCCACCTTCGCGGCCGAACGCGTGTGGATGAAATATTCCCCGTGTTTCTTGACGAATGCATTCATCTCTGCGATGGCCGATAGCTCGGGCTGGCCGGGATCGTTGGGGAACACGGCAAACCAGACATTCGCCCCGTTGGCGATCGTGTCGGCGTACATGAGCATGATTTCCGTCTTCGGGAGTAGATAGAAATTCCAGCGTTTGTGTCCCGCGCAATCGAAGATCACGGTCGGTTTTCCCCGTGCCTGTGTTTCCATCAGCTTGGCCTTGCAGCCGGGCTTCCACACCGGCGTCTGCCGCAGGTCGCCATATAAAAACCCGCCCTCGGAGCCGAGGATGTCCTGCTCGGCCACGAGCCGGCGGTTCATCCGCCCCGTCGGCCAGCTGGGCTCGCGCCCGGCGCCGTTCATGTAGAAGGCGATCCCGGGATTGATCGCCTTGATGACATGTCGCGAGTCGTGCAGAAAATCCACCAGGCTCTGCGCCTGGAACTCCACGAGCTTGGCAAAGTCGGGATGCTCTCTCCGGCTTTTCGGAGGCAGCACGGTTCCGTGCTGCGATTGAAATTTGCGCTGACAGGCCTGACAATAGCAGGTGTTTCCAAAAAAGATCGGGCCATCAAAGAAAATTCCGTCGATCGGGTAGGCGCACAGGTCGCGCAACACCTGGAAACACCATTCGCGATACGGGCTGTTCACGCAGCAGCTCATCGCCGTCCCGTACACCGTGTCGAGTGGCGTGCCATCCTCGCGAATCTGAAGCCAGTCTGGATGGCGTCGCCCGAACTCCAGCGAATACCAGTGAACATTGAAATAGACGATCACCCGGATGCCACGCTTGTGTGCCTCGGGCAGGTAGCGGGCAAGATAATCGGACGGCATGGTCCCAGCCTTCGTCTTGAAGTAGAGCCGCTGGTCATCCATCCCACCTGCCATGTTAATGCAATGGAGGTGTTCGACGTTCGCATGATGTGCCGCCCGCTTTTCAGCTTCGGCTGACGGATCGAGCTCGCCGATTTTCTCCCAGGCCGAGCAGATTTCAAAGATGCGCAGGGGTTCCGTTTCCCACCAATGACTGGTTTCAGCAGGTTTTTTCATGGACTGTTTCTCCTGATGTCGAGGTATCCCGCCAAAATAAATGATGTGGAAATTTTAAACTTGTCCTGTCAAAGCACCCTGTATTTTTCAATCACTTTTTCGTCGGGTTCAACCCCCAGTCCCGGTCCTTGGGGTACGGAAATATAGCCGTCCTTCATTTGAATCGGTACTTTGCAGAGTTTGTTCATGAGAGAAGCGGAGGAAACGTTATATTCCAGGTAAACCGACTGCATGAGATAGGCATTGAGATGCAGTGACGCAGCTTTCAACAAATCCGTCAACCAGGCATGCGGAACGCATTCGATCTGGTGGCGGGTGGCAAAGTCGGCAATCTTGCGTCCCACCGTAAGCCCCCCGCACCGGGAGAGATCCGGTTGGAGAACATGCACTTTGCCTTCGAGCGCCAATCGCTCAAATTCATGGACGTCTGCCAGCTGTTCACCTGCAGCCAGTCGCAGGGAATGGGTTTGTTCCGAGACCTCGGCATATCCGCGGATATTTTCGGGATGAAGAAAATCTTCCAACCAAAAGACGTTCTGCTCTTCCAGCATATGGACAGTTTTGATCCAATCTTTCAGGCTTCTAGGACGAAAGGGATTGTTTGGCGTGACGCCATACCAGCCCGCATCCACCATCAAATCCACATTCGGGCCCGCCGCATCCCTTGCGGCCCTGACCAGGGCTTCATCCAATCGCAAATCTTCTCCGAATACTCCCCAGCCAAACTTGATTGCCCTGAAACCTTCCTGAAGATAACCTTCCACAGCGCGTTTCACGTCCTCCGGCGTAGGTCGAAAAATCGTCGAAGCGTAAGCCTTCACCCGGTCCCGATAACAGGCTCCAAGCAGTTTGCAGATCGGCTGACGAAAAGCTTTTCCGAAAATGTCCCATAGGGCGATATCGACACCGGACATCATCTGCATGCCGGCACCCTGCCGTCCATAATAGGCCATGAAACGGTACATTTTTTGCCAAAGACGTTCTCTTTCCAAGGGATCTTCACCGATCAGTGCTTCCCGTATGGATTCAAAACCCACCGCACCGCCGGAAGGCGCTTCCACGATCTGGCGGCCCACATGCGGCTGTGTTTCGATATCCGACCAGCCTGTTATTCCTTCGTCAGTTGTCACTTTGAGCAAGCTGACAAATCGGATGCCATGCGCCTCGGCGGCTTCGGTTGGCTTGCTGTAATTTTTACCCGTGTCCAACACCATTGCTTCCACTTCGGTGATTTTCATGATGTCCCCTGATTCATACGCTTAAATTCCAGTCCGCCCAAGCCAAGGCAGGCTTATTTGTAGCCAAAACGGTCTTTCAGAACGAACTTGAGCGGCGAGGAAGGTTTCGAAAGTTTGCCGTCCTTGTCGGTGTAGACCACAAAGACGTAAAATTCCACATCGGGCCGCAGCCCCGCGATGAGCTTGCCCGACTCGGTCCAGTCCGTGCCCAACTGCAACGCCCCGCGGCCGTCGGCGTAGGGGCTGACCCAGACCTGGTAAGCCTTGGCGACGGGAACGAGGTCAAAGTGCACGTGGCACCGGGTGCCGTCAGATTGGTTCTGTGGGTCGGTAACTTTCAATACCTTGGCCGGAGCGCCCACACCGGTCTTTGTCATCTCGGCGATGGGGTTGTTCAACTCGGGCGCGCCCGTTGGAACCGGCATGCGCAATTTCGAGAGTCGTACAACCTCGTCTTTCTTGTCGGCGGCGTCGGCGTATTCGGCGTTCAGATCGCCCAGCAGGACGTCGTCGGAACTGGCCTCGACGAGGTCATTTCCGTAAATCACCTTGGGTCTCCGCTCGACGATGATTTTTTCGAGCTTGAGCGGCAGGTCCACCACGCCGTCACCACCGTACGAACCCCACCACGTCGTCCCGTACTCGCGGTAGCAGTCGTAGGGGGCGCTGGAGGGGAGCTCAAAGCGCAGGTATCGCCAGCCGTCAAAACAAAAGGCGCTCCAGGCGTGGATGTCGTCGTTGTTCCATTCTTCCTTGGAACCGACGCTGATCCATTTTTCCCCCTTGGCGTCACGGAGAACATAAACAACCCGGCCCCAGTCGCTCGCGGCATGGACCCACAACCCAAGGTGGCTGGCTTTGCCTTCGATCGTGATCGGGTCTTTGGGCTCGAGCGTGGTGTAGAAGGGCATCACGCCCCGGTCCTTGCCCTGTTTTTCGAGATGGATCGCAAGAGCCTCTGAACCTTGGAACCCCGGTGCTTGCTTCGCGCTCATGTTTCCGAGAAACCTCTCGATCTGCAGCGGCTTGTTTTTGGTGTATTCAAGATCCTCTTTCCCGACCAGCTTCCAAGAGCCATCGCCCAGGTTGCCGAGCTTCGCAATTTCCTTGGCCGGCTGGGCATCAGAATGATCGCTCGGGCCCAGCGTGATGACGGCGTCAGCGGTCAACCCCTCCAGATATTGCGGCAACTGGTTCACAACGAATGAGACAACTCCATCTTTCTCCTTGAGCGTGGTCGGGTTGTCGTTCTGGTCGTAAATCTCGAGCGAAGAACCGGCCGGGACCTTGACGTTCACAGGCCGTTTGCCGCGGATGGTCCAGAGTACGTGGATGAGCTTGCCGGTTTTGTAATGCTTGAATTGCTCACAATAGGTGGAGGTGCTTCCGGTGGGAACGTACTTCGTGAAGTTGGCGCGGTTGAGATGGCGGGTGAGCGTGGCGTAGTTGACGTAGGCCAGGCGCGGCATCGCCACGGGCAGGCGGGAGCACCAACCTCCGCCGTAGTGGTTTTCACCCCAGTAATTGGCGCATTCCCAGGCCGGATTGCTGCTTTCAAAACGCGTGACGCCATAACCCATGAGGGCCAGGAAATCGCGTGCGCCGATTTGCGCCTGTCCCTCCTCCCCGGTGTCAATGTCCTTGGCGGAAATGCAGGTGCCTTCAACCTGGACGAGGTAGGGATCGGGCTTGTACTGCTTGATGTCCTTCATGATCGTGTAGAGGCGGCTGAGAACCACCTGGCCGATCTGCTGTTCGGGCAACCGCTCGAAGCAGGGCATGTCCAGGGCGCAGCCGTCAATCAACTCGCGGGCCTCGGGGCTGAGGCGCAGGAACACGGCGGTGTTCATCGGGTCGCCGTAGGGAAGCAGGAGTTTGAAATCGGGCCATTCCTTGTGGGTCGCGCGGGCGCCCACCAGGAATTTGGACAACTGGTAGTCAAAGGCCTTCTGCTCGTCCGCGCTCAGCTTGTAGTCCTCGCCGTAGTGGGAAGGCCAGATGCCCATGGTGATCGGCCCGATCTGGGATTCGGCGAAGAAAGGGACGTAGGTGGGACGGCTGATCGGGCCGGGCTCGCACTTGATTTTCCGCATGGCCTCCACCAACCCCTTGGCGGCTTCCTCGGGTTTGGCGGGATCAAATTTCAGGTCGTTACCGGCGGGGAAGTCGTTGAGATAGATCACGCCGGCCGAAAAAGCCAATTCGGACGTGAAATGGTATTTCTGAGCCAGGGCCTGGAGCTCCGGTGCCGTTCCGGGCGTTGCAAAATTCATGGTGCTGGTCTCCGCTCCCGCAGCCGCCATGACAGGAAATTCCTTGTCGCTGGTCGGCGTAACGTGTCCCCCACCCCAGCGCCAGAAGCCAAAAATGGAACCGCGACCGGATTCCCAGGGCTCATGCTCGCGCGTGTCGGGATGCAGGAAGGCGAAATTGCGGCGATAGACCGCCGTCTCGCCGGCCGCCGCACAGGTGAGCGTCATCTCCTGCAGTCCGTACCGGGTCGGCTTGAGCGCGACCGCCGCCTTCACCGGCGGGCCATCCGCGGGGAGCGAGACCTCATGCTCCTGCCTGGTCGTGTCCTTTCCGTCGTAACTTTTGGTTTCAATCACCAGTTTCGCCTTCGTGGCAGCACCGGTGGAGTTGCGCAACTCCACCGAATAACCGGGTTGTGTTGGCGCCGTCCAGACATGCCCGAACTGGTCGGGCTGGATCTCCACGTCCACGCCAGCGCATTCGAGCGTCATGGCATAGATCTGCACCGAACTGGGAAGGCCCGCGCCGTGCCAGCTGTATTCGAGCGGATCGGGATAGGCCCGGTAAAACTGGACCTGCTTGGTGATCTCCAGGCCGATCTTCGGCAAATCGGTGAACCAGGAGAAATCATCCGGATCAAGCGGGATGACTACATGATATAGTTGCGCGGACTTTCCATCGGCGAACTTGATGGGCACATGAGGATACATCCCCTTCCCGTTGTCGTCTCTCAAAGATGGAACTTTTCCCGCGAAATTAATGGGATGGCCGGAGTCGGGACGGTAAAACTGGGCGCTGACAACCGGTACGCTGTCTTTGCGTCCATCAGCCACGGCGATCAAGTGCAGGGCCTTGTAACGGCCCGGGGGGACATACATGGCGATTCGGGCAGGATCCAGCCGATTGGCGGCAGTCCATCGTCCGCCAAAGGCCCCGTCACTTGCCCTGAAGTAACCCATCAAAGCGCCGAATCGGGTCCAGCTCTGGCCCACATCAATATGGTCCAGGCCGGCGGGAGTTGAAGTTGGAAATTGAAAAGGGGTCCCATCCACCTCGTCATGGGGAAGGGAAGCATGATCCAACTTGATGCCGTTGAGTGTCCCGGAATTCAGGTTCCCGGAGATGGAGAGCGGCTCAAAGCGCCGGCCGACGGCCTTCAGCGGGCGAACCTTGAGCGACACCAGTTCAGCATTGGGACCCAATTGGATCTTCACGACCCCGCTGGGATCCATGACGGCTTCGAGGGGAAGCTCGCTCACAAACCGGCCATTGAGCCAGCACCGGAACCGCTTCTTTTCCACCGTGCAACGGAGGGTCAGAATGGATTCCTCGATTTTAGGGGCTGCCGCGATCTGGGCTTCGATGGACCTGCGCATCTCCTCCGACCAGGCGAGGCTGACATCACTGACCGCCTCGAAAGATTGGATTGCGATCGTCGGCTCCGGGGGTTTTCCGCCCTGGACTGAAACCGTGTAATTCAGGAATTTTTGCCCCTCCTGAAAACCGATATTGAAAACCAGCGATTGCTCGGTTTTGTCCTTTCGCTCCGCGCAAGCCAACTGGACGTTGATATGGGCCGCGGTCCCTTTGGCCGGCTTGAGACGGAAGGAAACCAGGCACTCGCACGGGGCAGACTGGCTGGTCTTCCCAGTGATATTCAACCCGCCCGGGGAAGTGAGGGCCGCGGCGTCGCCTTCGCCGGTCACCCCGTACTGGGCCGGAGTAATCGTCCAATCTGCGGCGGAACCCAGGATTTTGTCCAGCCTCTGGGTTGCACCCGCATCGGCGGCGTGGCCGGGCGAGTAAAGCAGGAGCACAAGAAGGGAAAAAGCCGCAGAATGGATTTTTGAAATCATAATGGCCAGGTGCTCCCGTAAATCACCCCGGTCGAGTCATCCACGGTCAGGCTCATGATTCTGTGATTAAATGTTTCAGAAAGGAATGCCGGCTTATCGAGCCTGCCTTGCGCATCGGGCTGATAACGCGCAATCCGGGTCCCGATGAGCGTTCGCGCCTTCGGATCCTTTGCCTGGGTATATTCCCCTTGCACGACGTACACGGAAGAATGGATGCCGGTCATGATTTTTGATGCCGGAATGTTGGGGTGAGCCACCGCCTTCCCCACGGGCTTCCACTCCTTGTCCAAAGGCCATGACCAAAGTTTGTCATCCATGACGAAGTAGAGACAATGGTCCACCCGGGCGAGGCAAAGCCATGCATCCGGGTTGCCAACGCTGAAATCCATTCCATCCACAAGCTCGCCATCGGGGGTGGAGGAAACCACCCCGACACGGGAAGGCCGGCCCCCGATCATGTACTCACCCATTCTCCCACCTGGCATGATCATGTAATTGTTCGCTCCCCCAAACGGAAAAACACGGGATTGGTCGGTGGGCTCGCCGTCTTTCAGAGTGACGGCCCGGATTCCTCCCGTGCCGTATGCCACGCAGTAAAGGATGCCCAGTTTGGGATCGAGTAAAAGAGAACTGATGTCGGGACAATCCTTGCCCGCTTCGTACGCGCGCGGTTTCCCCACGGGCTCTCCCTTTGTATCGAGATCGTAAACAACCAGGGGCTTGGGCTCCGTTTTCCGCGCGCCGCACAGGCCGAGATAGAGTTTGCGCCCATCGGTCGAAAGCGCCATGGCGCACACCGCACGAAAAAAATAGTTGGGCCTGACATTGGGGGCCGTGGCGTACGGATCGGGGGAATTGGGAAGAATGCGCTCATCGGTGCCACTGATTTCGCCATCGGCATCGAGGTCATAAACCCAAAGGCCATTCTCCCACTCCCCCTCGGCAGCACCGTGACCGGCGTAAAGTTTTCGAGCCTTGACGTTGACGACCATCGCGCCGTCATAAACTCCACGATGGCCGCCGCCCCCATCGACCAAAACGACGCGGTCCGCGGCCGCAACCGAAACCATTGGAAGAAAAAACGTGCACAGCAAAATGCTCAGAGCGCATCCGGAATGTAAGTTGGCTGGCTTGTGGTAGGGCGCGACCGCCGGGCGCGCCGCTGCACAACGGACGGCCTGGCGGTCCGTCCCTACCTCGACGCGAGTATTTTCCGGACATGCTTCAAGCGGCGCCATGCCATGGTCTCC
>JAHFSY010000015.1 GCA_023269615.1 Verrucomicrobiota bacterium | reverse complement strand
AAAGCACTCGGGATGTAGCCGCGTTCGCAAGAACGCGGCCCCCGAATCTTGAGGTCATCTAAATTGCTGGGGGGGTAGGGCGCGATCGCCGAGCGCGCCGAAGCGGTGATTCGTAGAAAGTGGATGTGCGATCCCGATGGAGAACGACGGCGCGTTCGGCGATCGCGCCCTACCTCGAAACCAATTTCCGTCGCAGGGCGCCCACGTCGTGGGTCCGGATCAGCCGCACGCCCTGGCACCACGCCTGCATCTCCGCATCGAGGGTGCTCGCGCCACGCTCCTCCAATGTTCCACCAAGAAAAGATTTGCGCGAGACGCCCACCATCAGCGGACATCCCATCAACAAATCGTCCCTTGAACCGGAAACAAAAGCAGAAAGATTCTTGAGGATCGTCCAGTTTTGTTCGCGTGTCTTGGCAAAGCCGATGCCTGGGTCAATGGTGATCCTTTCCGGAGCGATGCCGCTTTCGATGGCGCGATGCAGTCGGGTGCCAAGCTCGCATTTCACATCCGCGATCACATCGGCGTAGTCACAGAGCGTCTGCATCGTGGACGGCGTTCCGCGGCTGTGCATGAGAATCAGATCGGCTTTGGATTTTGCGACGACGGACGCCATGCGCGGGTCGGCAGTGAGGCCGCTGACATCATTGACGATCGAAGCCCCTTCCGCGAGCGCCGCTTCGGCGACGTCTGCCTTGGTGGTGTCCACGGAGATGCGGATGCGCGATGTTTGTTTCAACGCGCGGATGACCGGCAGGATCCGCTCCATTTCCTGCGCGGCCGAAACGAGCTGCGCGCCGGGGCGGGTGGATTCGCCCCCGACATCCATCACATCCGCGCCATCGAGTTCCAGTTGCCGGGCATGGGCAAGCGCGTTTTTCAGGGAAACGAAACGGCCACCGTCGGAAAAGGAATCCGGCGTGACGTTGAGGATGCCGAAGAGGATGCAATGGTTGGGGGAAACGGCGAAATGCACGAAGCGGAGGCTACTAGCCACTGGCTGCTGGCTACAAGTCTGGATTCCCCACCGAACCCGCCCAACCCTTGATCCTCCAAACTCTTGCGAGTTCGGCTACGTGTCCGGGAAGTCGTGGCTTGCGACTTGCAGCCAGTGGCCAGTAGCTAGTAGCTTCTTTGCCATGCACTTTCCTGACTGGGTCAACGCGATCATCCTGGGCATTGTCGAAGGATTGACGGAATTCCTGCCGGTTTCCTCGACGGGGCATCTCATGGTGACGGGAAAATGGCTTGGGTTTGACTCGGAAGTGTTCGAGGTTTTCATCCAGATCGGCGCGCTTGCGGCGGTGTGGTGGCTTTACCGTCATCGCCTGCTGGCCATGGCGCCCTGGAACTGGAGTTCGAATCCGGCAATGAAACATCTGAGCTGGAACGTGATCCTTGCATTCCTGCCCGCCGCCGTGATCGGTTTTGCGACGCATCATTGGATCAAGGAGCATCTCTTTACGCCGCAAGCCATCGCATGGGCGTTCATTGTGGGCGGCGTGGTGATCGTGATCGTGGAATGGTTCAAGCCGCTGGCGGTGGTGGAAGCGGTGGAAGGCATCACGCCCACGCTTGCGCTGGCGATCGGGTTTGGACAATGCCTTGCTCTGTATCCCGGCGTATCGCGCTCGGGCGCCACCATCATGACCGGCCTTGTGCTTGGCCTCAGGCGTGGCGTGGCGACCGAGTTCACCTTCCTGCTCGCGGTTCCAACGATGACCGCTGCGGCACTTTACGAGCTGGTAAAATATCGTCACGACTTGAACTCATCCATGATCACGTTGCTCGTGATCGGGCTCGTGGTGTCGTACATCTCGGCGCTGCTGGTGGTGAAGTGGTTCATCCGGTTTGTGCAGGGACACACCTTCAACGGGTTCGCGGCGTATCGTGTTGTGGCGGGAGTCGTGCTGCTATACTTTGTGTCGAAAGGATTTTTCCACCCATGAGTCCGAAAAACATCCAGATCATCGGGACGGAATTGGCGATCGCGTGGGATGACGCAAGCGAGAGCTATATCGCGCTGGAAAAACTACGTCGTCATTGCCCCTGCGCCGCGTGCGGCGGCGAGGTGGATGCGTTGGGACAGCTGCACAGGCCGGCAGCGCCAACGTATCAACCCGCGAGCTTCAAGCTGAAACGTTTTCAGGCCGTCGGAGGATACGCGGTGAATTTTGCCTGGGAAGATGGACACGATTCGGGAATTTTTACTTATCCGTTTTTGAAGAAATTAGGCGAATAGGAATAAGCGTTCGATGTGGAAATTGATACGACCTGCATTTTTCGCGCTGCCGCCCGAAACGGCGCATCATCTCGCTTTTTCCTGTCTCGAAACAGCGCAGTCATGCGGATGGGTTCGCAATGCCATCCGCGACGCGTGCGCGTACGAGGACGATGTCCTCGCGTCGCGCGTCTTCAATCTCGATTTCCCAAACCCCGTCGGGCTTGCCGCCGGGTTTGACAAGGACGCGCGTCTGCTCCCGATGTGGCGCGCACTTGGGTTTGGTTTTGCGGAGGTGGGAACGTTCACGCCAATGGCGCAGGAGGGAAATCCACAGCCGCGTCTCTTTCGTCTTCCAGCGGACGGCGCGCTGATCAACCGGATGGGATTCAACAACGACGGCGCGGAGGTGATCCACGAGCGGATGCTGGAATTGTTGCGCAAAGGAAAATGGCCCGCATTTCCCGTGGGCGTGAACCTCGGAAAGGCGAAGGCAACCCCACTGGAGAATGCGGGGCAGGATTACACCGCGTTGCTCGATACATTTCTCGACGTGGGCGATTACTTTGTGATGAACATCAGCTCGCCCAACACGCCAGGCTTGCGCGAGCTGCAGGACAAATCACGTCTCGACGGCCTGTTCGCCGCCGTGCAGGCGCGCAACCAGTTGCGCTGCCGCCCGCACATCCGCCCGCTACTCGTGAAAGTCGCGCCCGATCTTGAATGGACACAGCTCGATGATGTGCTGGAGCTTTGCGCAAAACACAAGATCGCGGGCATCATCGCAACGAACACCACGCTGTCACGCGAAGCGCTTTCAGCACAAATCGAAGAGCAAGGCGGATTGAGCGGGCGGCCCTTGAGGAAACGATCCACGGAATTCATCCGTCACATCCGGAAAGCAACGGATGGAAAACTTCCGATCATCGGTGTGGGCGGAATTTTCACGGCGGAAGACGCCTACGAAAAAATCCGCGCCGGCGCATCGCTTGTGCAGGTGTACACCGGTTTCATTTATGAAGGGCCGACGATGGTGCGGCGGATCAATGAGGGGTTGATGCGGCTGTTGCGGCGGGACGGTATCAAGAATGTGAGCGGGGCGGTGGGGGCGGAAAAAGGATGATCGTGGAAGGATTTTATTCCACAGTGCGGCCGATGGACTTGGTGCCGTGCTTGGCCCGGATCGTGTCCACGGCTTTGGCCAGGCGCTGTTTTTTTTCGCTCGATGTGTCGAAGAGATCGAGTTGGGAGGCGGGCGGGGCGAAGCCGCTGGTGCTGATGCCGATGAGACGGATTTTTTTGTCGCCGGTTTTCTCTGCATGAAAAAGGGCAAGCGCACGGTCGTAGATCGTCACGTCATCCTGCGTCGGTGAATCGAGGGTGATCCGTCGCGTGATCGTGGTGAAGTCGCTGTAGCGGAGTTTGAGGGTGATGGTTCGCGCCGCCGTATTTTCGCTTCGCAACTCGGATGCGATTTCGTCGGCCTGTTCCAGGAGGGTTTTGCGAAGGGTTTTTTCGTCCGCCGTATCCACGTCAAAGGTGTTTTCGCTGCCGATGGATTTGGCGTTGCTTTCGGTTTCCACCTCGCGCGCGTCGTTTCCGAGTGAAAGTTGATGGAGGTGTTCGGCTTGATTTCCCAGGAGCGAGCGAAGGGAAGGGACGCCGGCTTTCCGGATGTCGCCAATGGTTTTCAAACCGTGGGATTCGAGCCGTTGGCGCGTGACCTCCCCGACTCCCCAGAGTTTTCCGACGGATAGCGGGGCGAGGATGGCGAGCTTGTTTTCGTCGGTGATGACGGTGAGGCCGTCGGGTTTTTCAAGATCGCTTGCGAGCTTGGCGAGAAATTTATTCGGCGCCACGCCGATGCTCGCTGTGAGGTTTCGCTCGCGGTGGATGCGTTCCTTGATCCGGCGTGCGATGTTCACGGCGTCGCCGAGAAGGTTTCGGACGGAGCTTACGTCGAGGAAGGCTTCATCCACCGAGATGGGCTCGAGTTGCGGCGTGAAATCCCCGAGGATGGCCATGATGAGTTTGGATTCGCTGGAATATTTCTTCATGTCGGGCGGGACGAAGATTCCGTGCGGGCAAAGTTTGCCGGCGGTGCGCGAGGGCATGGCGGAGTGGACGCCGAACTTGCGCGCCTCGTAGCTGCATGTGGCGATGATGCCCCGGCGGTCGGGAGGAGAGCCGACCATGAGAGGTTTGCCGCGGTATGCGGGATGGTCGCGCTGTTCGATGGCCGCGTAAAAGGCGTCCATGTCCACGTGCAGGATCCATCGTTCGTCGGACATGAAAACTACATCTTGGCGGCGAGGTCGGTTTTGCGCACGTGGACGAAATCGGCTTTGCCGACGATTTTTACGTTACCGGATCCCTTGGTCCAGTCCTTCATGATTTCGACAACGGGGGCCTTGTCGCCGGACTTTTTACCCGGCCACTTGAAACTGTTCGCGAGTTTGTAACGCTCGCCTTTTTTGGGATAATGTCCGTGGTGTTCCTCCTCCTCCTCGTCGTCTTCCTCACCGGGTTTATGAACCACCAGCATGCGGCTCCACTGGTCGCGCTCGTCGCTGTGGGGCTTGAGATTTTTAACCAGCTCCCAGAACGGCTCGCTCCCGCAGAGGGTGTCGTCGGTGGGGTGTCCAAAAATGATGATCACATGGGGATGCGCGGCCCATTGCACGCAGGCGGCGTCCTGGGGATGATCCGTGGCGGGGAAACAAAACAGAATCACGTCGAACTCCGTGGGAGGCGGGCATTCCGCCCAGGTGTCAAACGTCTCGATCACCACGCCAAGGTTGGGCGGAGGCTCGGCGGCGTGCTCGGGTGGCAGGGGACGTCCCACCACGATCCATGACTGCGTGTAGCGCGAAAACTCGGCGCCAAGGAACTGGCTGCGTGCATGACCAACGTCCAGCACGCGCCGTCCTCGGATGAGATCCCGAAGCGCCTTGAGTTGCTTTGGACTGATGCGTCTTGCCATGGCGTGAGACAAGTTAATCGCATGCGGGGAGAATGGCAAGCAGGGGAAGGGCGTCTCAGTTTTGAGCCTGGACAGGGACGGCGGCCAAACTCTTGCGAGTTCGGCTACGGGAGCAAAACCCGCTTTGTTGCGGGTGACAAATATGGTTTAATCTGGGGCATGTCGAAGACCGTCACCGCACCCGGCACCGTGATTGAGGAGAAGACGGACCTTCGCGAGGCGTTCGAGAAGGGGTGGAACGTCATCGTGTGGAATGATCACGTGAACCTGATGAATTACGTGACGTTTGTTTTCCAGCGCGTGCTGGGATTCAACCAGGCGAAGGCGCGGAAGCACATGCTTGAAGTGCATCAGAAGGGCAAAAGCTGCGTGGCGACTGAGACACGGGAGAGGGCGGAATTGCACTGGCAACAGCTGCAGCAGTTCGGGCTGCGCACCACACTGGAAAAGGCCGAATGATGGAAATCAAGGCTTCCAAGGGAAAAATGCGGATCGTCGCGGAAGAGCCGGAGGCGGAGTTCCTGGCAAAGGTCCTGAAATCCCTGGCCGACAAATACGCCATCCCGCCATCGGAACTCGACGGGAAGACCGGCCACGTGTGGTATTCATCCGATGGATTCAAAAGCGCGAACATGTCACGCGAAGAGCGGGAGGAATGGAACCGGTCGCTCCACGAATTCCGGGGCGAGAACCGCCGGAAGCTTGAAGAGTGGATTTCGGCGCTGGGCGCCCCGTCATTTCCAGTGACATGGATCCTGGACTTTGCGGAGGCGGAGACGCTGCTGATGGTGATCAACGACCATCGTCTTGGACTGGCGGCGAAGCATGACGTGGCGGAGCACGAGATGGAGCATGACCTGGATCGGGTGAAGGATCCGGCGAAACGCGGCGCACTGTTTGAAATTCATGTCCTCAGCTGGATGATGGAACGCATCCTGCACGAGTTCGATCATCCTTCATGAACAGGTCTTATCGTTGCGTTCCAGATTGGAGGGCGCGGCTCCGTCCGCGCCTCGGGGTCGCCGACGGCGTCGCCTCTCACATCACTCTGCGCAGGCTCGCACGGAGGCGAGCCCTCCAGGCAACACTACCGTCTTGTCACGCATCCTGTTTTTCAACAGTCTTCCCACGATGAAAGCCGAGGATTTTCCGTTGCATGACAACCTGGCGCTTGATTTTCTCGATCATCTGAAAGTTGCACGCGGGGCGTCACCGAACACCATTCGCAATTACCGTCAGGCAATCGGGCGGTTTGTCCTCTGGATGCGGCGTCATGAGGGCGATCCCCGCCGTGCCGACGGGGCTGGCGTGGCGTGGAAATCGCTGAAGACGCCAGTGATGCGCGAGTACCTTCAATCGTTTCTCGAGCTTCCGCCGAAGGATCCGCGGTTCGCGATCTTTCAGAAATTGAAATTGATGCCGCTGCGGCGTTCGAGCGTGCTGCTTCATCTTTCGGCGTTGCGTTCGTTTTACAAGTTTCTTGTGCGGCGGAAGGGATTTTCAAACAACCCGATGAAGGGATTGATGACGCCGAAAAAGGAAAGGCGGTTGCCGATTTTCCTGCAGGAAACGGAAGTGGAAAAGCTGATGGATGCGCCGCTGAAGATGAAACGTCCGCGTTATGACGAGTGGCAAAAGTGGCGGGACAAGGCGATCCTTGAGACGCTTTACAGTTGCGGCCTGCGCATTCACGAGCTGGCGGGGCTGAATCGCCAGTGTGTGGATTTCCGTGGAGCAACGGTTCGCGTGATGGGCAAAGGGAACCGCGAGAGAATTGTTCCCATCGGACGTCCGGCGATCAGCGCCATCCAAAGTTATCTCGAACAGCGCGGCGCCTGTGCGGCCTCCGAGGCGTTGTTTGTTGGGCGCGACAAAAAACGGATCAGCACGCGGGGATTGCAAAGGCTCTTAAAGCCGTACTTGAAACACGTGGGGCTCGACCCGCATCTGACTCCCCATAAGCTGCGTCATTCCTTTGCAACGCATTTGTTGAATCGCGGCGCGGATTTGCGAAGCGTGCAACAGATGCTCGGTCATCGCCGCCTGGGAACGACCCAGATTTACACCCATGTGAGCACCGAGCGGATGAAGAAGGCCTACGACGAGGCGCACCCGAGGGCAAAGTAGGAAAGCGCTTCTCCCGCTGGCCGCTGGTTTTCCACTCAGGCCTGCCGCTCCGGATCACATCACGGAATGCCAACATTCTTTCCGCGCCGATGATCGTGGACGGCGGGGCGCAGCTCTGTTACAAGCGCGGGACCATGCATCATCCCGGCTCGCACAAATCGCATCGGTTGCAGGACGGCGACACGGCTTCGATCCAGGCGTTTTTTGACGCGCAATGGACGCTTTACCAGAAGCTCATGCGCAACGATTACCTCTTTCACACGGAGGTTTACGCGGTGCTCCATCGTTTTCTCAAGAGTCATTTCACGAAGCCCTACAGCTTCCTCGACCTCGGTTGCGGCGACGCGGCGTTCAGCTCGAAGGCGCTGCACGGCACGCTCGTCAGCCATTACGAGGGCGTGGATCTTTCCGAGGTCGCGCTCGCGCTCGCGCGGAAGAACATGGCTTCACTCACCACAGAAAAGAAATTCACGGAGGGCAATTTTCACGAGGACATTGCGAAGCGGAAGACCCCGGCCGACGCGATCCTCATCGGTCTGTCCCTCCATCATCTTCACACCGATGGCAAAGCCGACTTCATGAAGCGCTGCCATCCGCTGTTGCGCCCGGGCGGCGTTTTTTTTGTCTTCGACCCGTTCTGCGCGGAGGGCGAAACCCGCGATGCGTACGTCAAGCGCTGGCTGGTCCACATCGACAAGACCTGGAAGGACCTGACGCCTGCGGAAATCATCCTCGTGCGCGATCACATCCTCTCCTGCGATTTTCCGGAGAGCGTGTCCACCGAGGCCGGTTTCGCGAAGAAGGCCGGATTTGCGCGAACCGAGACCCTCTGGAAATCGCCCGACGGTTTCTACGGGCTTCTCGCCTTTATTGCTTGATGAAAGCGCCGGCATGATTTTCAACAGGAGAAAAATATGAATGCAAAACTGGATTTTGACGCCTTGCGGGACAGCTTCGATGCGGATGGCTTCGTGATCGTCCGCGGGCTGTTCGATTCCGCCGACATTCGGGAACTGCAATCGCAGGTTGATCGCTATATTCGAGAGGTGGTGCCGACCCTTCCGAAGGAGGCCGCATTTTTTGATGACTACAGCAAGCCCGAGACCCTGCGCAAGATGCAGTCGCTGGAGAAGCGGGACCCATGGTTTGAGAATTTCATGAGCAAGGGCAAACATGTGCCCCTGATGGAGCATTTTCTCCGGGACAAATTCAGCCCCCAGGGGCTCGAGTGGTTTGACAAGCTTCCATACGATCCCAATGCCACGCCGCCGCACCAGGACGGATTTTACTGGTGTCGGAAACCAAACATCGCCTGCGCGCTGTGGATCGCGCTCGACCCGGTGGACCGTGAGAATGGCTGCCTGTGGTATGCCCGCGGTTCGCACAAGAAAAGCATCCTGCCCCACGCCGCCAGCGGCGTCCTCGGGTTCAGCCAGGGGCTTCAGAATTTCGACACGAAAAGTGCGGATGCCGTGCCGATTGAATTGTCGCTGGGCGACGCGGTGGCCCATCAATCCGCCACCATCCACTGGACGGATGTCAATCGCACCCCGCGCCATCGCAGGGCGATTTCGACATTTTGTTTTGGGGCGTCCACCGTGCTGGATGAGGAAGCCAACGCCCGGTACCGGGCAAGCCTGAAGGCGCAGCTGGAAAAACGCGGGATCGCCGTGGCTAAGTGAGCGTGCGAATGTAGCCGCGTTCGCCAGAACGCGGTTTCCCCGAGGAATATGCGAGAGAACCACGCTCTGGCGAGCGTGGCTGCTGGAGATCAGTCACCTCAGCTGGCCGGTGTTGACGCGGCGGGGCTTTGCACGCCGTTGAGCAGGAAGAGGGCGGCCATGCGGACGGCGAGGCCGTTGGTGACCTGCTCCAGAATCACGCTGCGCGGGGAGTCGGCCACTTCGCTTGCGATCTCAACGCCCCGGTTGATCGGGCCCGGATGCATGATGAGCACCCCGGGCTTTGTCAGGCGGAAGCGGTCCTGGTTGAGCCCAAACATCCTCGTATATTCGCCGATGCTGGGGAAAAGGGTTTTGCGCTGCCGCTCGTGCTGGATGCGCAGGAGGTTGATCACGTCGGCCTCGCGCAGCGCCGCGTCGAAATTGGTGGTGACCTTTACCCCGAGCTCGCGGAAGATCGGCGGCACGAGCGTGCTGGGGCCGCACAGCGTGACGTTTGCCCCGAGCTTGACGAGCGCCCAGATGTTGGAGCGCGCGACCCGGCTGAAAAGGATGTCGCCGAGAATCAGCACGTTGAGGCCGGCGACGCGGCCGAGCTTTTCGCGGATCGTGAAGACGTCGAGCAACGCCTGCGTGGGGTGCTCGTGCGCACCATCGCCCGCGTTGAGGATGCTGCAGTTGAGGCGGTCGGCGAGAAACCTTGGAGAACCCGCAGCCGAGTGGCGCAGGATGACGAAGTCCACATGCATCGCCTCGAGGTTGAGGGCCGTGTCCTTGAGGGTTTCACCCTTGGTGATGCTCGATGCCTGGGCGGTGATTCCGATCGTGTCGGCGGAGAGGCGCTTGGCGGCGAGCTCGAAGGAAATTCGGGTGCGGGTGCTCGGCTCGAGGAAGAGGCTCGCGACCGTCTTGCCTCGCAGGGCGGGCACCTTTTTGATCGTGCGGCTGGAGACCTCCTTGAACGAGGCGGCCGTGTCAAGAACGAGCGTGATCTCCTCGGCGCTGAGTTCCTCGATCGTGAGAAGATGTTTGCGGGTCCAAAGCATAAATTAAAAATGAAAAATGAAGAATGAAGAATTCGGAAATCTCGCGCAACCCGCGCCACGCCGGGGGCTTCGGCGAGGCGAAAGTCGCAAAGTCGCAAAGTCGGCGGACAATTTTGTTGTTTGAGTTGCCTGATTATTTTTCATTCTTCATTTTTCATTTGGTAATTTCTCAATGGTCACCTCATCCACGCCATCCTCCTCTTTCATGCGGACGTGGATGCGTTCCTTGAAGGAGGTGGGGACGTTTTTCCCCACGTAATCGGCACGGATGGGGAGTTCGCGATGGCCGCGGTCCACGAGCACGGCGAGCTGGATTTTCAGCGGACGGCCGAAGTCGTTCAGCGCGTCCATGGCCGCGCGGGTGGAGCGGCCGGTAAAGAGGACGTCGTCCACGATGACCACCGTTTTTTCGTCGAGCCCGAAACCGATGTCGGTGTTCTTGACTTTTGGAGGCGAGGAGCGACGATTGAGGTCGTCGCGGTACATGGAGATGTCGAGGCTGCCACAGGGGATTTCGCGCCCGACAATCTCGCGGATTTTTTGCTCGAGGCGGCGGGCGAGGAAGACACCGCGGGTCTGGAGTCCGACGAGAGCCAGCCCCTCCACGGGCGTGTTGCGTTCGACGATTTCATGGGCCATGCGCGAGAGGGCGCGCAGCATGGCTTCGGAGTTGAGGATGGTGGTCATGGATGTGCCTTTCCGGCCTCGCGGGACCGAATTGAAGGCGCAAATAAAAAATCAGTTGTTGTGCTGGGTATGGCGGCGGGTTTTCCTCCAGCCGGCGCGGTATTTCACGATCCAGTCGAGGAGAGCCTTTTCAAAGCCGATGTCGTAGCCGGCTTTCTGGCTCTCGATCCATTTATGTTTCAAAATCTCCTCCCGTTCGGCAAGGAACTCCTTGTAGAGGGCTGAACCGTGGAGCAGGGAATCGGAAGCCTTTCCCGCGCCCGGCTCCTGTTCTTTGGATGGGCTGTGCGATTTCACTTAACCCTAAAAACTGCGCCCGTTTGCCGATTTCGTCAATAGCAATTGTGAATGGCCTGCTGCCGCGTTTCTGGAATTCACAGGTCATCCTGGCAGCACGTGTCGGAGGAGCCAATACACGCTGCCTGCGACGAGGGCTGCGGCGAGCAAGGTCAATGCCCATGCGACCATCAGGGAACGGATGATGTTCCAGCTCACCCGGGCGGGCACCTTGCCGGCTCCAACGCCGGTTACAGATCCGACCACGACATGCGTGGTGCTCACGGGCGCCCCGACGTAACTCGACGCAAAAATGACGCTGGCGGCGGTGGCCTCGGCTGCAAAGCCGTTCACGGGTTGCAGCTTCGTGATTTTTTCGCCGGTGGTCGTGGCGATGCGGCGTCCGCCCGAGAGCGAGCCCAGCGCCATGGCCAGGGCGCAAACGACGATCACCCAAAGGGGGATGTGCGAATCGGGAATCTTCCCCGCAGAGATCAGTGCCAGGGTGATGATTCCCATGGTTTTCTGGGCGTCGTTGGATCCGTGTGAAAACGCCATGAGCGCCGAGCTTGCAACCTGCAATTTTCGAAACATCCTGTCCTTGAATTCCGAGGAATGTCGAAGGACGGTCTTTTCGATCAGGGTCATGACAGCGTAGCCAATGGCAAAACCGGCGATGGGCGAACACACCATGGGCACAACCACCTTCCACCAGACACCGCTCCAGATCACCGAGTGCATCGATCCGTGCACCATGCCCGCGCCGACGAGCCCTCCCACGAGGGCGTGCGAGGAGCTGCTGGGCAACCCGTAATACCACGTGATCATGTTCCAGGTGATCGCCCCGACGGCGGCGGCCAGAACGACGAGCGGGGTCCCCTCCGTGAGAAGCCCATGCTCGATGGTGCCCGCCACCCGCGTGGAAAAAAAAGCGCCGATGAAATTCAACACCGCCGACATGATGACCGCCGTCCGCCAGCTGAGCACCCTCGTGGCAACCACCGTGGCGATGGCGTTCGAGCAATCATGAAACCCGTTGGTAAAATCGAAGATGAGCGAGACCAGGATCACCAGGACCAAAAGAACCATCGTGGTGTGCATGCGGGGAAATCACTTTTTCTTGACGTTCATGTCCAGGGAAAGGTCCAGGGCGGTCTTGGCCTTGATCATCTCGATGAGTTCGGCGGCACTGCCGACGGTGTTTTTGCCGTCATTCCCCATCATCACGCTGGGGACAACCGGCACCTGCATCTTGGAGAGCGCCTCGGCATACACGGTGTTGACCCTGATGAACGCGTCGAGCTTCTTTTCCAGCGCTCCGTCGGCTTCCATGACGAGCTGCTTGCGCTTGGCCTCGCCCTCTCCCAGCAGAATTTCCCTCTGCTTCGTGAATTCGGCGGATTGCTTGTCGAGTTCGGCGGCGCGCTTGCGTCCTTCCGCCTCCGCGATAAGTTTTGCATTGATGCTCTCCTGTTCCCATTTCGCCTTGGCGGCGGTGGCCTCGCCCTGCTTGGCGGTTGTGAGCGCGTCCTGTTCCGCCCTCTTCGCGTTGGCGATGGCGGTCTGGACATTCATGATCGCCTCCTGCTGCGCCGCGATCTGCTTCTCGACGGTCGCGTCGTATTTGATTTCATTCAGCGCGAGGTTGTAAAGCTTGACCCCAAACCGGACGAGAGGCGATTCCTCCTGTCGCAAAAATTTTCCATCGTCACCGCGCTTGATGTCCACCACCACAAGGCGTTTTTTCTCACCCGTGATGATGTCCACGGTCTCAGTTTCCTTGGGGACCGTCTGGTAAACGCCATTGGCGGCCTGGTCCTCGATGAAATTGATCATGTCGTTTCTCTTTTCTGCGTACGACTCCTTGGAGGACATCAGGGGGCCGGTCATGTAGATCGATTTCTCGATGACGGTCCGCACGAGCTGCTTCTCGACGGCTTCCTGGCCTCCAAAAATCTTGTGGATTTCAAGCAGCTTCTGGTTGTCACTTGGAAGATCCACGCGAACGGACCCGCTGACATCCGCATGTCCACCATCGTTGAAGCGGATGCGGGCGACCTCGCCCTGGTTGGCCTTGAACCATTCCTGAAATGACTTTTTATAGTGGGTTACCTTTCCGAACCCCTGCCATTTGTAGCCGGCATCCGTGTACACCGTCTGGTTGCCGAACACGCTCTGGACAACCAGGTTTCCGCCAGCGTCCACTCGCTCAAACAAGGAGTTGAGTGAAATAAGGAGGAAAAATGCGATCATCAAGCCGACAATCACCTTGAAAATTTTCCAGGACCGGCCGTCATCCATTGTGTTCATAGGGCTCATATTTTTCATCATGTTTGGGTTGGAAACTTCTTAAAAATCACCGCGCGGGGGCCTTGCCCCGCGTTCCCGTCGCTTCTGCTCGTCCTTGATCGCCTCCTTGAGCGCCTCTGTTTTGGTCCGCGCTTCTTCCTCCGAGAGTTCTTTTTCCAATTCGACGACACACTTCATCGGGCTGCCTTTCCGAAAAAGCCACCACGTCCGGGTTCCATTCCACGAGGGAATGACCATCTGCGTGACCACGAGTCCAAACAGGGCCAGGGCCACCAGCAGGATCAGCAGTTCGATGATGAACATGGAGGTTCCACTTTTCGCAGGAGAAGGATCGCGTCATATGCGGCTTGGTGGCAACTTGTTCATGACGCTTGTTGACTTTTACGGTACATTTTTTTGAATCGAAAGCAACACACAAACGCTCCCTTGCATCAGGGCTTGCGCATTTGTAATCGGCTCGTCATTCTTGTGCCTCTTGCGCCTCTTTGTGGCCATTTTCCGCGTGCCGAACAGACGGATTGGCCGCAAAGAGGCACAAAAAACACAAGGCAACCACCCCGCATCCAGATTTGGAAGAACCTCGGAGTCCAAATGCGTAAGCCCTGTTGCACTGCCTTGACCCCGTTGCTGGCCACGCTATAAAGTTCGCCCCATGTCACTTCTCATCGTTGGATCCATCGGCATTGACGACGTCAAGACCCCCCTTGAATCGCACAAGGACCTGCTGGGCGGGTCGGCCTCGTACGCGGCGGTGGCGGCGAGTTTTTTCACGCCAGTCCGGCTTGTCGGCGTGGTGGGCGAGGATTTCCCGCAGGCGTACCACCAGCTTTTTGCCCGATGCGGCATCGACGTGAAGGGGTTGCAAATCGAAAAAGGCAAAACGTTCCGCTGGTCGGGGGAATATCTCTGGGATTTAAACCAGCGCAAGACGCTCCTGACCGCGCTCGGTGTGTTCGAACATTTCAAGCCCTCACTCCCCGCCCCATATCCGGACACGCCCTTTGCACTGCTTGGCAACATCGCGCCGGCGCTGCAGGCCCATGTGCTCAGCCAGATGGAGAAGCCGCGCTTCGTGATGGCCGACACGATGGATCTCTGGATCCAGATCGCCAAACCCGAGCTGCTCGACCTCTTGCGCAAGGTGGACGCCATTTGCATGAATGACAGCGAGGCACGGGAGCTCACGGGCAAGACAAGCCTCATCAAGGCGGGCCATGCGCTTCTCTCTTACGGCCCAAAGTACGTGATCATCAAGAAGGGCGAGCACGGATGCCTGCTTTTCGGCGAGGGACGTTTTTTTACCGCGCCCGCGTATCCGCTGGAGGACATCCATGATCCGACCGGTGCCGGCGACACCTTTGCAGGCTCCCTCATGGGCTACCTGGCAAAGGCGAATGACGTCAACTTCGACATCCTGCGCAAAGCGGTGGTCTACGGCAGCGTGATGGCTTCATACAATGTGGAAGCCTTCAGCCTCGGGCGGTTGCAGACATTGAAGCCATCGGAAATCGAAGACCGCTACAACGCCTTCAAGATCATCAGTCACTTTGATGACATTGATTTTTAAAATCTGTTTGTTCTTCGTGTTCCATGCGTTCTTCGCCAGGCACGTGCTTTCCGGACAGGGTTTAGAAATTTGGAAATAGTTTCTTTGTCCACATTTCAGACACCCGCGCGTACTCCGCGCTTAAAATCTCATCGGCGCATGGGAGGGAACGTGCATCGAGTTCACGCGCCTTGATCTTTCTGGCAAGGATGAAAAGCAATGCATTGGAGGCAACAAGGACAACAAGGCCGGGTATGGAATACAGGTTGATGAGATGCAGGCCAACCAGGAGGCCGGGAATCCATAATACGATGAGGACGATTGCGAATTTCATGTTGCGACGAGCAAGAGACTTGAACGCCTCCAGACTTGCACCGTCGGAGATGGTGGCGTGGGTTGCAAGAAACCCTTGAACCTCCCTGAGTGCCGTCACGGTGAGAACCATCGTCGCAACGTAGATTATGAAATAAATGGTTACCATAAGCTTCTCAATGTGTGCCCGACCAAGATCGCCCGCGGCCTCGTGGGTGGGCGTTGCATGGACTGTTTTGGCCCATCAACAGGTGGAGTGGAAATGGATTGCAACACGCTTTTTCTCCTTCTTGAGTTGATTGAACAGGGCAATGGCCTCCTTGTTCTTGAGAATGTGCACAGCACAGGATTTTATATTCTGAATCCTCTCATCGGGTTGTGTGACACCATCCCAGCCAGTAGCGACGATGAGCACCTCGGGCAGTGGATCGAGAAGCCATTCGATCATCTCGTAAGTCAATGCGTGTGTCTTCTGAATTTTTCGGACGGTTCCATCGCAGCGAATCTGCAAATCGGAAAGCGGACGAGGCATGGCATTGTAAGTCGTGTATGCATAGCAGCAGTAGCCAAATTTGCATGGCGGATTGAAAACCAGCCAGACAACCAAAACAATGGCTGCGGCAACCGATCCGCCAACAAGTTTCTTCTTGGTGATAATCATACAGGACAAGCCGCGTCTAGCTATTCTCATCAACCTCCACGGATTTCCATTCGGGCGGATCGAAGTTGGGAAGTTTTTTGCACATCAACCGGGGCGGTTCAACACCCACCCGATGCGTGGCTCCCGCCAGACAAAGAAAAATGATCAGGCTTCGAATCATGGAGTGCAGGCGATGCGGCTGTTTCGGAAGCCAAAAAGAGCGTAGACCGCGAGACCGGATGCCATCCAGATCAGCAGTTGCAGCCAGATGGACGGGAGGATCTGGGCGAGCAGCGTCAGGCAGACCAGCGAGCCGATCCACGGGGTCCATGATGGGCCGGGGAAACGAAAAGGACGGGGCAGGTCGGGTTCGCGCTTTCGCAGAACCGCCACGGAGGCGCATACGGCGCTGAATGCAGTCAGCGTGCCGACACCACAAAGGCTTGCCAGTGCGGTGAGGGGCAGGAATGCCGTGGCGAGTGACACGCCGATGGCAACCGCCAGGGTCGTGGCGACGGGGGTGCCTGTACGGGGATGGATCACGGCAGCCCACGCTGGCAGGAGGCCATCCCGTGCCATCGCCAGCAGGATTCGCGGGAGTCCCACGAGAAGTGCCAGAAGCACGCTGGCCATGCCGATCAGTGCACCGGCCGAGATCACTCCGCCGATAAAGTTCAGGTGCGCCGCGTTGAATGCACTGGTGATCGGACTTTTGACGTCGATCGCATTGTAGCGAACCATGCCGGTCAGGACTCCCGACATCAGCGCGTACAGGATGGTGCAGATGATGAGTGAGCCGATGATGCCTCGCGGCAGATCGCGACCCGGGTTGCGCACTTCCGCGGCCGTCGACGTCACCACATCGAACCCGACGTACGCCAGAAAGACGAGAGCGGCGGCCTTGAACACGCTTCCCCAGCCGTTGGGGACAAAGGGCGTCCAGTTGGCCGGCTCAATCTGCGTGGCGCCCACGATGATCACCGCAGCGACGGCCGTGAGCTTGAGCGCGACCATGCATCGCGTAACCCGTGCGCTTTCCCGCATTCCGAGGAGAACGACGGACGCCATGGTGAGCACAATCAGCATGGCCGGGAGATTGATGAGCCCTCCGGGCACGGATGGATCGTTCACGCACCAGGGGGGAAGGTTCACACCCAGGTCGCGGAGCACACCGGCCATGTAGCCGGACCACCCGCTTGCCACCAGACTGGCGCCGAGCGCATATTCGAGAAACAGGTTCCAACCCACCATCCAGGCTATGACCTCCCCCAGCGAGGCATACACATAGGCGTAGGCGCTGCCCGTCACCGGCAAAGCCGCGCCCATCTCGGCATAAGCGAACGCGGTGAAGATACAGGCCAACGCAGCAAGGGAAAAGGACACCACGACGGCGGGCCCGGCCTCGTGGGCCGCCACACCGGACAGCACGAAGATCCCGGCCCCAACAGTCGCCCCGATGCCGATGGCCATCAAGTCGATGACGCCGAGTGAGGGTTTGAGCCCCCCCGATCGAGCCACCGCCTCCTGATGCACGGCTTGCAGGGATTTGACTGAGAAAGGAGAGTGGGCGCTCATATCAGCCCACTCCCTTCACGCCGTCGGGCATTTGAATGGCTGCGGCGGGCATGATCGGAGCCCTCAGTGAAACCCGCGCGCGTGGGTGGGATAGTGGACGAGCCGATGGACGTCGTGCCTGGCGGCGGTTTTCGACTGGGTCTCGCGGTGAGGGTCCTGCGCCGGGAACGCGCCCGGCTTGGAGAGATCCGTGATCAATTCGTCAATGAGATCACGTGTCGTGCTTTCCATTGCGAAGAGGTGATTGTAGGCACGCAGCTCGCCGTTGACATACAAGGCCTCCCCGCTGAGGGAGTATTTGAAAACGATGTCAGGATTCGCCTTCTTGAATCGGATGGTCAGCGCCAGTGGGCTGCGCTCGACCCACAGGTCCTCGCCCAGCTTCTTTTGCAGGTCGCGCAAGCGCGTCACGGCATACGCCGCCATCTCCTCGGTGAGCAGCGCTTTGCGCATCTGCTGTTCGTGCGAGGTGCGGGCGATGTGGCTCCACAGGATGGCGGCGGAAAGGCCGTTGCGCGAGCCTGCGAAAGTCGTGTCGGGTGATCCGATGTAGGCGGGGTTGTCCGGTGGCCGCATCTGGTACTTTGTCTTCGTGATGAAGATGCCGCAGGGCCACGGGGCGCCGATCCACTTGTGTCCGCTGGTTACCATGGAACTCACGAACGGCAGGCGGAAGTCGAACGCAGGACCGCGCTGCGCGATAAGACCTCGATTAAAAGCCATCTCGATGAACGGCATGTAGGACGCTCCGAGCGCGCCGTCCACGTGGATCCAGTAGCCCTTGCGCAGATGATGCTTCTTTGGATTTCGTGGATCCCAATGGATCGCACGCTCATGCAGGCCATGCTTTTCGAAGATCGGCATCAGCGCCTTGCCGGCCATCTCCACGTCGTCGTAGGCACCTTTGAAGGTGGAACCCAGGTTGAAACAACAGATCACGGGATGGCCCTTGGAAGCAAAGAACTCGACCAGCGTGACCAGGGCATTGATATCGATGGACCCCGGCCCTGCGCCGCCACCTTGCGACGGCACCTCGTGCGGCCAGGGTTTGCCGGGGGCCAGCGGATTCATGTCAGGATAACGGGTGGTTCCCATCTCGTAAAAAGTGCTGAGGCCGAGAACCATGCTGTCCTTGACGAGTGAGTAGTGGGTGTCCTCCGAGTAGAAGGCAACGGGTGTGAACGCGTTGGGGTTCTCCGAGGGAGCCTTCCCCTGCACGTAAAGCAGGCGGCGCGGGCGGAGTCCCCGCTGCGGTGACTCACCGATCCCGTCGTCCTCAATGAGAAACTTGCCGGACAGATATTCACGGGCGTTCCACAAGGCGTAGAGATTGCCCTCGGTCGATCCCATGCTGAGAATGTAACCCCAGTACGACTCGCCGTCGCTGGGATCATGCGGCCACTTCGCGTTCCACAACGAGGCATAGTAATCGAGCACCGGGCGTTCCAAAAACTTGGTGTTGACCGTCAAGTTCCCGCTGCCGAAGGCGTCACCGACGTTGTTGACGTGGATGTCGAGCAGCGATGCGAGGTCCCGTGCATAGTCAAGGTTCTGGTTGACCTGGTAGCCGAGGAATCTTGATTGTTGCACCTTCAGATATTTCTTCAGCGAATCGAGCGCCCGGCCATACTGTTCCAGGCTCATTCCCTCCGGCGGCACCTGAAAGGAGCGGGCGTCCAGCCCTGGCGTGACGGGATACGTCTCCCACGGAGGTCGTGTTGGGGGCGTACAAGTCGCACCCGCGGGTTTGTGGGCAGCAGGCTTTTTGCTCATGGACATGCCTTCATGCGGGCGACATCCTGCGCCGGGCCGTATGGAAAGTAAAGCCTCACGGGAAAAGTTCAATGGGCATTGATCTGGAATCAAAATGGCTTCGTCGTCCATTCAAGCCATTCAAAAGTACTTGCGGTGGAGAGGGATGATGGGTACATTGCCCGGCTCTTTAAACCGCAACCCAATTTACCCATGTACGCGATCATTGAAACCGGCAGCAAACAGTACCGAGTGGAGAAGGACACGGTGCTTTCCATCGAAAAACTGCCCCAGGACAAGGGGGCAAGCGTCACGTTTGACCGCGTCCTCATGGCCACCGACGGAGACAAGGTCACGGTGGGCTCCCCCACCCTCAAGGGCGCGAAGGTGACCGGTGAAATTCTCGACCAATACAAGGGCGACAAGGTCATCGCATTCAAGATGACACGGCGCCACGGCTACCACCGCACCCGCGGCCATCGCCAGAACCTGACCCGCGTGAAGATCACCGGGATCAAAATCTGAACCCTTCACTCATTTTCCACCATGGCACATAAAAAAGGACAAGGCAGTTCCAGCAACGACCGCGACAGCATCAGCAAACGGCTGGGTGTAAAGCGCTTTGGCGGCGAGCATGTCATCTCTGGAAACATCATCATCCGCCAGCGCGGCACCAAGTTTTCGCCCGGCTTGAACGTGGGGCTCGGACGCGATTTCACGATCTACGCCGTTGCCGAGGGCCGTGTGATGTTTGATAAAAATGGCAAGCGCGTGAATGTGGTCCCGCTGGAAGTGAAAAAATCCTAGTCGCCGGTTCTCAACACGGCGCATCCATGAGTTCCTCCACACTCGATCGCCTGCGCGGGATTTATCACCAGTCTTTCTTTGAGCTCATCCAGCAGGCACGCGGAGTTTTTCTCGATCATTGGAAGGATGACACCGTGCAGCTTTGCACGCTGTTGAGCATCAAGACGGGCGGCTGCAGCGAGGATTGCGGTTATTGTGCCCAGAGCTCGCATTATTCCACCGGCGTGGAGGGCGGAAAGCTGATGCCCGTGGAGGAAGTGATGGAGTCGGCGCGCAATGCGAAGTCCGTCGGCGCCCAGCGTTTCTGCATGGGTGCGGCGTGGAAAGGCGTGCGCGAGGGCGACCCGCGTTTTGATTCCGTCCTCGAAATCGTCCGCCAGGTCAGCACGCTCGGCATGGAAGTGTGCGTCACGCTCGGCCAGCTCACGGAAGGCGCCGCGCGCGAATTGAAAAAGGCCGGCGTCACCGCCTACAACCACAACATTGACACCAGCCCCGAACATTATTCGCGGATCGTGACAACCCACACGTTCCAAGACCGTCTGAACACGATCCGCCACGCACAGAAGGCGGGCATGTCCGTCTGCTGCGGGGGGATCATCGGCATGGGGGAGACAGAGGATGACCGCCTGAAGATGCTTGAGGTGCTCACAAATTTTGATCCACCGCCCGAGAGCGTGCCCATCAACTGCCTTTCGCCGATCGTGGGGACGCCCCTGGAAGGCCAATCGCCGGTGGATGTGTTTGAGCTCGTGCGGCTCATCGCCACGACGCGCATTGCGATTCCAAAGGCGCGTGTGCGGCTTTCGGCGGGGCGCACCAACCTTTCCCGCGAGGCCCAGGCGCTCTGCTTTTTTGCGGGGGCAAACTCGATTTTCTATGGGAACAAATTACTGACCGCCCAAAATCCCCTTCCCGACGAGGACATGAAACTCCTGGGCGAGCTGGACTTGCACCCGAAGGATTCCGTCCTGAAGTAGCCGCGGGTGCCAATCGAAACGGTTTTGTAGGAGCCGATGTCATCGGCGACCGGGAATCAGGGCGTGGACCGTTCTTCCCTTGGTCCCGGTCGCGGCTGACAGCCGCTCCTACATCCTGCAGGGAGATGTGGAATAATCAGCGGGATTGTTTCGGCGATCCATCCCCCTGCGGCAGCATCAACGGGGCATTGTCCATCTTGGGCGGCTCGGGCGCCGGAAGGTGGTAGGTCACATTCGCCGTTTTGATCAGCCCGGCAATGTACTCGTTCACGGCTTTCTGACGCGCGCGATTCGCAAATTCCCTGACGATCAGATCCTTTGCCTGGTCGAAGGCGATGGCGCCGGCGGGTTTGCTTTCGAGAACCTTGAGGAAGTGATAGCCATATTCCGTTTCAAAAACGGGGCTCACGGCGTTCGCCTTGGTACTGTTCGCGGCCTTGACGAAAGGCGGCACCAGCCCGCCGCCCGTCAGCAACCTGCCTTCACGGGTGAAAGGAGGGAGTTCTCCATTATTGGCTGCACTGCCCGTGTCATCTGAAATCTCCCTGGCCACCTTCCCAAAATCCTCGCCCTTCAGGACGCGCGCACGGGCCTCCTCAGCCTTCTTTTTCACCCGGGCCTTTGCGGCGGCATCAGCCTGCTCGGGAAATTTCACCAGCACGTGGCTTGCGCGAATGGTGGCAGGCTGGCTGAATTCCATCTTGTGCTCCTTGTAAAACTTCTCCACTTCGGCCAGGGGAATGTCCGGTGCAGGCGGAACCTTGACGCGGAGAGTCTCCTCCATCTTGTATTGCTTCGCCAGTTCGCCCCTCAACTCGTCCAGCGTCAGGTTTAACTGGATGAGCTTGGTCTGGAACGCATCCTCGTTTGGAAATTTCGATTTGGTCTTCGCAATCTCAGCGTCCACCTTTGAATCCAGGTCCTTGAATTCGACCGACTGCGCCTCCTGAAGCAGCAGCGCCTTAAATGCGAGCTGCTCGGCAATCTGGCGTTCCATCTGGGCCAGCCGGGAGGGGGGAACTTGTTCCAATTTCAAGCCATGTTCCTCAAAAAACCGGGACTTGATCTTGTCCACCTCGCCGCGCGTGACCTTGACCCCCTTGCCCTCCGCCACCACAAACCGTGGCGAATTGGGATCCGTCTCGCCGCATCCAGACAAAAACATCGCCGACAAAGCCGCCAGCAATCCGCCACGAAGGAAATAGGAAAAGTGCATTGCGAAAACTATCGGGACGCCGCGCGTTTGGCAACATAGAATCGTTCGTTTCCGCATCCGTGTTCCATCCGTGTCAATCTGTGGCTCGATCCTTCGCTCCCTGCGATTGCGCACTGTACAAACGCGCGTACGCCCCGCCTTTCCGCAATAGATCCTCTCCACCCCCCTCCTCCACCACACTCCCGTTTTCCAGGACAAAAATCCGGTCGCTCCCATGGACTGTCATGATGCGATGGGTCACGATCACCGTGGTCCGGCCACGCATCAACTCCTTCAGCGTCTCCATGATCCCCGCCTCCGTCTCGGGATCGAGCGCCGACGTCGGCTCATCGAGCAGCAGGATCGGCGCATTTTTCAGGAAGGCTCGCGCGATGCCGATGCGCTGGCGCTGCCCCACCGAAAGCCGCACCCCGCGTTCGCCCACCTCGGTGTCGTACCCCTTCGGAAGTTGCGATACAAAATCATGCACTCGTGCCGCGCGCGCCGCCGCCTCGATCTCTGCCGCGCCCGCACCCAGAAGCCCGTAGCCAATGTTGTCGCGCACGGTCCCGGCAAGAAGCATCGTGTCCTGCAACACCATCCCCACCCGCGAGCGCAATGACTTCTTCTGCAGCCCCCTCAAATCCTCGCCGTCCAATTTCACCGCCCCCGCGCTGGGATCATAAAAGCGTGGAATCAAACTCAGAAGCGTCGTCTTCCCCGCGCCCGTCGCGCCCACGAATGCCACCCTCGTCCCGGATTCAATCTTGAGGCTGAGCTCCTTCAGGATTTGTCGCGATTCGTCATACGCAAACGAAACTTTTTCAAACAAGATTTCTCCGCGCACCTTTTCAACCGGAAGCGCGCCGGGCCGATCCCTCACCTCCTCGGGCGTGTCGAGAATTTCAAACACGCGCTGCGCCCCCGCCGCCGCGCCCTCAAGCGCCCATGACGTGTAACTCAACGCCTGCAGCGGACCGTACAACATCGCCAGGTAGGAAATGAAAACCGTCAGGCCTCCCAGCGTCAGCCTTCCCTCCATCACGTGCAGGGCCCCGAAATAGATCATCGCCGCCGCCGCCGCGCCCATCAGCGTTCCCACCACAAGCGCCGAGGTCACCTGCGTGAAGGTGAGTCGCAGGTTCGCGCTCAGGCTGACCTGGCACTGCTCCTCGAAACGCGCCATCTCGTAATCCTCGCGCCCAAAGGCGTGGATGATCCGGATGCCCGCCAGGCCTTCCTGCGTGCGCGATGTCAGCGCGCTCTCGCTTTCCGCAATCGTCGTGGATTCCAGACGCACCAGGTCGGCAAAAAAATAAATCGCGTACAACAGCAGCGGCGCCACGCCCAACGCAAGAAGCGTCAGCCGCCAGTCCATCCGCGCCATGATCGCCACGGCCATCACGAGGGTGATGACGGATGAAAGAAGAGTCGAAAACCCGCGGTTGAAGATGGACTGGATGGCCTGCGCGTCATAGCTCACGCGATACATCGAGTCAGCCGAGTTGCGCGTGTCATGGAAGCGCAACGAAAGCCGTTGCAGGTGGCCGAAGAGATCGCATCGCACCCGGGCGAGCGCCTTCAAGCCAATCTTCACCAGCATGTAGTTGTTGATGAGGTTGAAGAGCCCCCAAAGGAGATGGATGCCCACCATCGCGACACAGAGCATGAAAAGGACTCCTTCCGCATGGTAAGCCGCCTCCTTGTCGCCCGCGCCGCCCGGCCCGCCGAGGACATCATCAATGATGAACTTGAAGGGCCACGGCTTGAGCAGATCCACGCCGATCGCCAGCAAGACAAAAACCATCGCGACCACAATTGCCCCGAGGTGCGGGGCATAATAGCGCAACGTGCGTCGGTAAACCGACCAGCGTGAAGGAGGGGGATTCAAGATGGCATGCACGCTATCACAAACACACCAGATCTCGCCAGACCAGTCCGAGCGTGGACTTCCCGCTCCAAACCAATTGAAAAGCACACATCAAACCCTGTACGGAACCCGCACCATGGGATCACGCGTCGAGAAATCACGCGTGTTTCGGGTGACCAGGAGACAGCCCATCTCACTGGCGGTCGCGTAAATGATGGCATCGGGAAGACGTAACCCCTCGTCCCGCCTCACGCGAACCGCCTGCTCCGCAATGGGCTCGGTGATGGGACGGACATCGAAGTGGCGAAGAAATCCGCGGACCATTTTTCCCTCCTCGGAATCCTTGACGCCCGCCAGCGTTTCCATCCAGCTTATCAGGCTGATCGCAGGCTGATCGTACCTCTCGATTTCCCTCTTTGCGCCGGAAACCCCGTTGAGGAAATCAATGAGGATGTTCGTGTCGAACAACGCCTTCACGACCGGGATTCCCATTCCTTGCGAAGACGGTCTTCAAACTTCAGGGCATCCACCTTTCTCCCCCGCCAAAGCCCAAAGGCGGAACCGGCAGCCCCGGCATGTTGCTCCTTCAAATATAGCTCAACGGCCCTGCGAATCATCTCAGCGCGGGACAAATGCTGTTTCCGACTCAGCTCGGCCAGGGAGGAAACCTGCTTCGATGGCAAATCCACAATCGTTCTCATGATGATATCATACATCGTCATCATATATCAGTCAAGTGCTTGCGAACCTCCTCAGCTCTTCAGAAAGCATTTTTTCCGTATGGGCTCCCCGGACGGAAAAGCCTTCAGCCAGCGCCTGGCACATTTCCCATTGGCCGTTTCGCTGTTTTCCATTTAACATGGATTCATGGAGCGCATTCTTGTCATCGATGACGAAGAGGATATTCATTATTCGTTCCGGCGAAACTTCGAATCGCTCGGATGGAACCTGCTCTTTGCCTCCGACGGCGAGGAGGGGTTGAAGACCATCGGGCGTCAACCGCCCTCGGCCGTGGTGATGGATATCCGCATGGCGGGGCTTGACGGGCTGGAGACATTGAAGCGCATCCGACGGTCGCACGCGCACCTGCCGGTGATCATGATGACGGCCCACGGCACCACCCAGACGGCAATCGAGGCGATGAAGCACGGGGCGTTTGATTACCTGGTGAAGCCCTTCGATGTGGAGCGGATGCAGCAGGTGATTGTTTCCGCGCTCAAGGCCTCGCGCGACATGCGCGAGAAGGTTTCCTACCAGCCGCTTCTGCGGAAGGAAGAGTACGACCAGGGGATCATCGGCAAGACGCAGGCGATGCAGGAGGTGTACAAGCTCATCGGCCAGGTTTCGGGAAGCGACGTGGCGGTGATGATCACGGGCGAGACGGGGACGGGCAAGGAACTTGTCGCGCGCGCGATCGTCCAGCACAGCCCGCGGGCCGGCAGGCCGTTCGTCACCATCAACTGCGCGGCAATCCCGGAGAACCTTCTCGAGAGCGAGCTGTTCGGGCACGAGCGCGGCGCGTTCACCGGCGCGGCCGACCGGCGCATCGGCAAATTCGAGCAGTGCAGCGGCGGCACGATCTTCCTCGATGAAATCGGCGAAATGCCCACGGCCACGCAGGCGAAAATTCTACGCGCGCTGCAGGAGGGGGAAGTCACCCGACTCGGCTCGAACCAGGCCGTCCGCGCGGATGTCCGCTTCATTGCCGCGACCAATCGCGACCTTGAAAAATCCGTCACGGAAAAATCCTTCCGCAAGGATTTGTATTACCGCCTCAACGTGGTGCGGATTCACATGCCCCCCTTGCGCGAGCGCCTCGAGGATCTGCCGCTGCTGGTGGATTATTTCCTGGAGCGCCAGCGGGGTGGCAAAAACCGCCGCATCACGCGCGAGGCCATGGCGCGGCTGGCGGCGCACAAGTGGCCCGGCAACGTGCGCGAGCTGCAGAACACCCTCGAGCGCGCGTCCGTCGTGTGCCGCTCGCAAAACATTGGCCCAAAGGACATCTCATTGGAACCGCAGAGCGAAATGCAGGACGCGGCCCCGGTTGAGACGCCCGCGTTGGATGCTGCACTGGAAACCCTCTTCATCGAAGCGGCCCGCGATCCAAAATGGAAGCTGATGGCCGGCGCGGAGCGGGCGCTCATCACTTGTGCGCTGAAAAAAACCGGCGGCAATCAGTTGCAGGCTGCGAGCATCCTGGGCATCACGCGGGCCACCCTGCGGAAGCGGATCGAGAAATTCCGGATCAAAAAGGAATTGAATGTGTCGTAAGGGAGCGGGGAGAAGCAGAATCTTCATCCTTTTCTTTTCTTGTCACTTGACGCCACGGCACTTCCGGCAAACATTCAAGTGTAGCAATTCTCATGCCATCACAAGGACTCCAACAAGTGCAAAAACTCGGGTTGCAGCAATCGCTGTCGCCCCAGATGCAGCAATCGCTGCACATCCTGCAAATCCCTGCGCTGGAATTGAGTGCGTTGATCCGCCAGGAGCTGACCACCAACCCGGTCCTCGAGGAGGAGGCGAGCGAGGAAACCGCCATCGAGGACCCCGATGAGATGGAGGACAGTGATGGCGACGGGAAGCAGGACGAGCTCGACAAGGAATTCAAGGAACTGGCCCAGCTTGACCAGGAGTGGCGGGATTATTTCAACCAGTCGAGCGCACCCGCGCGTCCCAGCGCCGAGCAGGAAAACCAGCGCCGGACCTTTTTCGAATCCATCGCCAAGCCTGAAACGCTCCAGGAACATCTCATCACCCAGCTCCACGAGTCGGATGCGCCCGAGGCGTTGCACCCGCTGTGCGAGACTCTGATTGGAAACGTGGACGGGCAGGGTTATCTCGTGGCCACCCCGGAGGACATGGCGGAGTGGAGCGGCGGCAAGCCCGGCTCGGCAGATGAGGCGTTGCGCGTGATTCAATCCTTCGATCCCATCGGCGTGGGCGCGCGTGACCTGCGTGAATGCCTCCTGCTGCAACTGGAACGCCTTGGCCACAAGGCCGAATCGCTGGCGTACCAGGTCGTCTCAAGCCATCTGGATCTCCTTGCCGCAAAAAAGCATGCCGACATCGCCGTGGAGCTCAAGCGCTCGCTCGAGGAGATTCATCGCGCCGCCGCGCTCATTTCCACGCTCGATCCCCAGCCAGGCAGCCGGTTCAGCCAGGACGACAACCGTTACATCACCGCCGACCTCGTAATCCAGAAAGTGGGCGAGGATTGGGTCGTCTTCTCCAACGACGACTGGCTTCCGTCCGTGCGCATCAACAACACGTACAAGGACATCCTCGGCCAGTCCTCGCAGGGCAACGAGGCCAAGAGCTACGTGCGCGAGCGTTTGCGCGCCGCGAAGTTTTTCATCAAGAGCATCGAGCAGCGCAAGCAGACCGTCCTGAAAATCGCCCGCGAAATCCTTCAGTCGCAGATGGATTTTTTCAGTTTCGGCAGCGCGCATCTCAAGCCGCTCACGATGACCGAGGTCGCGCAAAAGATCGGCGTCCATGAAACCACCGTGAGCCGCGCGATTGCGAACAAGTACATGCAGACGCCGCATGGACTGTTTGAATTGAAATATTTCTTCACCCCCGGCATCCGCCTGGCTGATGGAAACATGATGACGGTGGACGGTGTGCAAAATGCGATTTCCGAGTTGATCCTGGGTGAACCGGGCAACAAACCGTTGACGGACCAAGACATCATGGCGGCCCTGTCGTTGAAGGGAATCCCGCTGGCCCGCCGGACCGTGGCGAAGTACCGGGAAGAGCTGAAGATTCTGCCGTCGCATCTGCGGAAGGCGAAATAGTCCTGAGAGTGTGTCCGGAAAGTAAGTTGCTTGCTCATGGTAGGGCGCGACCGCCGGGCGCGCCGCTGCGTAGCGGACGGCCCGGCGGTCCGTCCCTACCTCGAATGCTGAATTTCCGGACACGCTCTGAGCGTTGAGTCTGGGCTACTCTCTGCAGTCATGGACACGACGGAGCGTGTCCCTCCGTTTGGAATTCTGACTCCTGTCTCCTGACTCCTGACTCCCTTCTCCCCATCAGATGAATTCAAGCTTGGGAAAGGCGCGTCCTAAAACTGGTTTGGCATCAGTCTTCATCCAATTCTCGAGCAGCGTGGTGTACACGGAACGGAAGTCCACGTTGTACTTTAAATCGCCATGGTCCAGGTCGGCGAGGCTGGGCTGTTTGCCGTAGAAGCCGGGCTTGATCGCCCCGCCGAAAACAAACATCGGTCCCGCGCAGCCGTGATCGGTCCCGCCCGAGGCGTTTTCCACGACGCGGCGCCCGAACTCGGAGAAGCTGAAACTCAGCACGCGCTTCGCGTTGCCCTGCTGCTCGAGGTCGGAATAAAATGCGCCTACGCCTTCCGCCAGCTCGCCGAGCAAACGATTCTGGTCGGCCAGCTGGTTGGAATGCGTGTCGTAGCCGCTCTGCGAGACATAATAGATGCGCGTCGGAAGCCCGCCCGCGATCATCTGCGCCACGAGCTTCAGGCCGTAGGCGATCTCCGACTCGGGATACGTGACGGTCGAATGATATTGCTTGATGACCTCGCGGATTTTGTCGGAGGAGAGCTGGGCGTTCATCGCCGTGCGCTGGAGATAATCGAGCGAGCCGTCCGTCATGACGGCGTCCGCGCCCTGCACGGAATTGGTGCCGCCCGACGCCGCTTTGTTCACGCTCTTGAAAAACGACTCGGCCGAGCCCAGCGCCGCGCTTCCCTTGTTGAGCCAGCGGTACATCTCGGGATCTTCCACGGAAACGCCCAGCGGTCCCCTGGCGTAAAAAGCCTGTGGCGCGAGCTTGCCAATGTTGACGGCGGCCGTCGGGTCGCATCCCTTGCACGCGCTGTCGAAGTAGCGCCCGATCCATCCATATTTCTCCACCTTGTCGGCATCGCACGCGGTGTGCCAGATTTCCATCGAGCGGAAATGCGAACGGTTCGGATTGGGATAACCCACGCCCTGGATCACCGCCATCTTCCCGCTGTCGTACAACCCCTTCAGCTTCGCAAGGTCGGGATGAAATCCAATCGTGTCGTTGAGCTTCAACGCCTGCCCCGGGGCAATTCCGAGCTTGGGGCGCGATTTGTAATAGATGTCATCGGCGATCGGGATCAACGTGTTGAGCCCGTCGTTGCCGCCGCTCAACTGGATCACCACGAGGATGGGGTCGTCGTGCGGTGAGACGATCACGGATTCTCCCTGTGGATTGTCGAGCGCGAGCACCGTCCGATGCAGGAAGGCCGGGATCGTCCACGCCACGGAGGCAATCGTGACGGAGCGACGGAGAAATTCGCGGCGCGTCTGGAGATGGATGTCGTTTTTCATGGAAATGCTCCTGTTGAGGTTCTCATCCAAAAAGTGGACAGTCCTTGTTCCTGACGGCGCGCTCGGCGAGCGCGCCCTACCCCCGGCAACTGAAGCGCAAAGGTAGGGCGCTTTCGCCGAAAGCGCCTTGGTGGAATTGGGAATGGGCCACTCATTGGATGAAACGGCATTAACAAAGCTGGTATTGTGGAGTGCTCATCATCAGGTGGATGAGGTCGCGGACTTTTTGTTCCGCGTTGGGATTGGATGGTTGGAATGCGACCATCTCCCCCGCATCGTTGCTGTCGAGGAATTTCGTGAACTGCGCAAAACTTTCCGCGTCGGGCTGCGCGTTCCACAGGATGCGGCCAAGGCTTTTCACCACCTGCTCGGAGGACGCCATGGCGGCGGGATCATAGAGCGAAACAAGGGGCAGCGTCTTCGCGTTGCGGCGGATGCGCTCGAGTTGTGCTGGATCAACAGGTTTTTTCTTTCCCTTGCCGGCTTTGACATTGCCGATCGCACTTTGTGGCGGAACGCCATGCACAAGGAAATCGGCGAAATTGTAGCGCAACAGAAGGCTGGACGTGGTCACCCACGTGAGTCCGCCATCCCATCCCTTCACGTTGGGTGGTCGGAACGGCTCCTGTCCCATCAATCGCAAAATATTGATGAGCAAGCGGGAGAACCCCTCGGCCTGCGGGACTTCCTGCTGCAGAACCTGGTAGGAGCCGACGACGAGCTGCACGGGGCTTTTGATCTGTGTCCGCACGGAACGATCGGAATAAAACGCCCGGCAGGAGAGCATCTTCCAGAGCAGCGGCTTGAGCTCGTAATTGTTCTTGCGCAGGATTTCAGAAAGTCCGTCCAGCACTTCCGGCTCGGGATTTTCGTATGCGAAATAATTCCAGAGCTTCGTCACGATAAAACGCGCGCACTGCGGCTGATCGAAGATGATGTTCACAATGTCGCCGCCATCCCAGGGCCCCGTTTTGCCCATGAAGATCTTGTCGCCCGAGTCGTGCTGTTTGGGCGTGAACTGGTACTGCTGTTGACGCTTCTGGAGCCCCCAGCCGGTGAATGCCCTCGCGGATTCCTTGATGTCGTTTTCGGTGTAATGCCCCTCGCCCAGCGTGAAGAGCTCCATCAATTCGCGCGCGTAATTTTCGTTCGGCTTCTCCTTGCGGTTGCTGTCGTTGTCGAGCCACTGGATCATCGCGGGATCGCGGCTGATTTCCATGACCATCGTCCTGAAATTGCCGCTGGCATTGCGGCGGAGTGTCTCGTTCTGCATCCACATCATGTAGGGGGCCTTCACCTTGTCGAGCGACGTGGCGAAATGGCCGTGCCAGAACAGGGCGAGCTTTTCCTGCAGCGGGCGGGTGGTCTGCGCCATGCGATGCAGCCACCAGGTCTGGAGCTCGCGTGCATGCTGGCCCTGCTCCCGCTGCTTTTGCTTTTTCTCATCCTGCGTCATCAGGAAGGGCGGGATGAAATCCTCCTTCGGCGGCTCCGCCCACTCGGGCTTCTGCCAGTTGTCGGCCACCGACTCGAAATAGAGAAAACGCTTGAGCGCCGAGTCGGGCGTCTCCTTCATCAGCGCCTCCACCCTGTCCACGGGAGCGCCGAACGCCACGCGGTTCAACAGATGCGCCGCCGCGCGCTCGTCCCACGGACCAGGATAAGGTGCCAGAAGTTCGGATTTGGAATCGGGCATGAGGGAAGCGGGTTTGAGAAATTGAACACCACCACCACTCAAAAGTTGCAGGCGCCCCTAGTCGAGATCGCCCTGGAGGATGAGCAGGCATGGCCAGAAGTTCTTCGAGCCGCAGGCAATGGTCATGTCCGGATCCTCCGTTCCCTTCCAGAAAAGATAGAGATCCCCAGCCTGGATCGTGAACTTGATCTTCTCATACGGGACCATCACCGGCTCGGTTTTCTTTTTTTTCGACGGGAAGCTGAGTCCATCCACCCCCATCTGCGCATCCCCCCACAGGACGGGTTTTCCCTCTGCGATTTCCGAAATCAAATGACGGGCCACATGCAACGATGCCACATCACTCAGCTTGTCGAGGGCGGTGTCCGTTCCCTGGGCGTTTCCGATATATCCGATTTTGATTTTTTTGGGCTCACACTCAAACTCCATATGCATGGACGTGCCGGCGTAGATGCCGTTCACAAAGCTTTTCGTCACCTGGTTCGTAAACGCAGTCATTTCATCAAAACGAATCTTGCGCTCGGAGAATAAAGTCCGCCGGAAAACCCCATGTTCATGACATCTCAACATGCATCGCAAGGAGCGTTGGATCCAGAGCACGATGAACGTGAAGGATACCCCCTGGCAGAGGATCAGGATCGTCCAGCGGATGAATGCGTTGGGCGCGCCTTTGGAGTGAAAAAGCAGGTCGTTCAGCCATGCGGAAAGCCCCATCCCGATGGCCCATGCCACAAACAGCATGAAACCCCATACAAACGCCCTCGTCAAAGAACCGGTCGTGCCGAGGATGTTCTTGGTGAACAGCACCCGCCCCAGGTTCTCGGAAATTTTGGACCCGACACGCGTCCGGTTGTTCGCCTTGAGATCGTTCCTCACGATCTCCATGAGAATGTGGACATTGGAACCCGTGGAAGGAAAGGCAACGCCGGGTTCCTCCTCCCCTTTTTTGTAAAATCCAACCTTCCCGTCGAACTCGCCCACGAAATCTATCTCGACCAGGGCAATCACCTCGTTCCGACCTTGAACAGACAGGCCGTCCTTCGTAAACACCCACCCCTGGCCGCGCAGCGATTGTCCCTTTGCGGCAAGCGCCGGAAACGTCGCCGCGCATCCCGTCACCATCCGTTGATACAGGTCCAGGAGCGGATCCACCTCCGACATGCTCGTCCGCGATTCCAATCCAAATTTTTGACGCTCGGTCGCAAACAACAAGGTGCGATTCGCACCCGAGCCGTTTCTGACCCCCAGGGTTTCCGTCAGCCTGAGATCGCGGATTTCCGACAAGTGCAACCGTGTCGTCTGTTTTCGCCGGACCAGTTCGAATCCATGCTGGAACATCGAAACGGAAATTTTTGCCGAACGGGCGATATAGTAAGCCACGATGGGACCCAGGATCGAGAGGGAGATTCCGCCGATTGCGATCATCAGCGCACCATCTTCCCCCACCGAAGGAATTGTTTTTAAAAACACACCGGCGACGATGGACCCGATGACACCCACCAGAAACACGATGGCAAACGGTGCCTTCGCAACCACGGGTGAAAAAACAAACGACCCGGTCGCCGTCCCAAACGAAGCACTGCCGCCCATCCTGGTCGCCGGTGGAATGGTTGTACTTTTTCCGCTTGAAGCACCTGGTGCGGCCGAATTTCCCACAGAGGGCGGGATGTCTTTCCCGAAAAAATCGGAGAGTGGCTGCCATTGCTCCATCCCCTCCTTCCAGCCCAGGGTTTCCCGGGTGATTTTTCCTGCGTCCAGCATGCGTTGGATATCGGCCTCGGAATGCGGGCCGTCCGCCTGATCGTTGATGCAGAGATGGATCACGATGAGTCATCAGTCTTTTGCATCGACTTTATGCAGTCAAGATCAATGGACATCCCATCTTGCAGCATGCGCCTTGATATGGAATCATGACTTTCTTCATGCGTGGAAGCATTCTTTTGATCGTTGCGTTGTGGGGTCCACTGGGATTGGCGGCCCAGGATGTTGCCGCACCTGCGGTTGATGAGCTTGGAGGCCTCCTCCAGAATTTGACGCCTGAAAACTGGACGACCAATTCGTTTGCGGATGTCACCGCCTTGGTAGGCAAGGCACAGGACTGGAAGACGCCAGCCGCATCCCTCACCCAATGGCTTGATCGCTCGTACAATACCCAGGCGGTGACCAAGCCGGGATGGAGCGCGATGTCGGGGTTGCAGCGCTGGTGCGAATTGTTTGGGGAAAATTCCGAGGCGGTGTCCAAGCTCGATCCTTCCACGGTGACGTGGCTGCTGAACGACCGTGCGCTGACGGAGGACTTTTTCGCAATCCTTTCACCGCAGGACAAGGTTCCGCAGGCGCTCACGATCCTTGAGGATCTGCACAAGTCAGACGCGGCACGGTTCCCTGCATACGACCGCCTCGCGATCGCCATGGCGATCGTCTGGGATGTGCCTCCCCCCGCATCCCCGCACCACCAGGTGGATCCCATCAAGATCCCGCCCGACACCAGCACCACGCCCGAGCGGTTCCGCTTCTGGGTGGATTGCAACGAGAAGAAAGTCTGCGACTTCGACCTGACGAAGCTGGAGGTGGAGCAGTTGAAATTCATCGTGGACGCCTCCCAGCCGCTGGACGAGCTTCGATGGGCGCAGGCGGCGGTGCGTTACAGCCGTTCCAATTTCGACCAGGCTTTTTCATCCATCCGGTACGACGAGCCCCGCCTCGACCAGGGCGTCTTCAGCTGGCCGCATCCGACGTACACGCTCAAGGAAATCCGCAAGCTCGGCGGGATTTGCGTGGATCAGGCTTATTTTGCGTCGGTCGCAGGCAAAGCCAACGGCATTCCCACGCTCTTTTTCACGGGCGAGGGGCGGCGCGGCGGGCATGCGTGGTTCGGCTACATGAAAAGCCCCGACCGCTGGAACGTGGATTGCGGGCGTTACCAGTACGACAAGTACGCCACGGGGACGGCCACCGACCCGCAAACGAACAAGCCCATCAGCGATCACGAGATCGCGTTCATGGCCGAGCTCTTCCACAACTCGCCCGAATATCGGGCTTCGATGGCCCACCTCCGCCAGGCATCCCTCTTCGATTCGGGTGGCGACGCAACCAGGGCGCTCGCCGCAATCGAGGCAGCCATCAAAATTTCGCCGTTGAATGTCGACGCATGGGAATTCAAGACCTCGTTGCTGGAGAAGGACGCGACGGCGGTGGACGCCTGCAAAGCCCACCTCAACACGATGGCCAACCAGTTCGTCCGCTATCCTGACATCAAGGCCGCCTGCCTGCAGAAAGTGGCCACCCTTTCACGAGAAGGGGGTGACTCCAAGGCGGCGGACCAGGTGGAGGATCGCATCATCCGCGAAAACCGGGGCAAGCGTCATGACTTGAGCGCCGAGGTGTACAGCAAGAAAATCGATCAGTGCTGCGAAAACGGGGATTGGAAAGGCGGACGGGAAGCAGTGCATGACGCAATTTCGAAACTCAAGGATGAGAAAGGCGTGGTCATGGAACTCATGCAGAAATTCGTGACCAAGTGCGTGGAGAACGGGCAATACGACGAAGCTTCGCGCACGCTGGCAGATTTCAAAAACAAGGTCCGGCCCGGAGGCCGTGAAGGCGCACAAGTGGAAGCCCTGCAAAAAATGATCAAGGAAGCGATCAAGGCCCAAAAGGGCGGGAAAAAGTAGATAAACATTCGGCGTCATACCTGACTTCTTGCTCTCACGCACACTGCTCGGTAGAGTGTCCCCTGATGATGAGGCTCATCAAAGAGTGTCAGCATGCATGGCGATGGACCGCATTGCTGGTAATGCCATGGCTGTTGATGATGCAACCGCTGTGTGCGGGTGACATTGCAAATTGGGAGGTGTCGGCTGTCCCGGGATTGCATGATTCAGGACAGACCAATCTTGTGACTGCGTACTACTACCGCAATGGCCAGCCTCATCTGGTTGCGACCTATGATCAGAAGACTGGGGCAGAAGGGTCCACGAGACTTCCTGCGATTCGAATCCAGGTTGAATTTGAATTCTCCAGCAATGAAATGCTTCCCTCACTCTGGCCTTGGGCCAGCGAGATGGAATTATTGCGTTCGACGGATCCCAAGGGTGGGTATCAAGTGGTCGGAAGTTGGAGCGAGCGCGACCTTCGTAAGCTGCGCGTCCCAGAACCACCAGCATTCATTGGAATGCCTTCCGGCAAAAAGTTCCTGTTTGCGTTGCTTGATGCAAAGGTCGAGACAGGTGTTAAGCTTTATTACAAACTCCGGTTTTTGAATGGCGATGGAAAGACGCTTGCGGAAAGCGGATATTGCTCATCCATGGCGATGCCATTTCCAGTGATGCAGTCCTCGGTGGACAAGGATGGTTTTCCGAATCTGAAATGGGAGGATTGCGCCTTCAAGCCAACGGGATTATTGAGCGAGCCGAAGATCGTGATTTCGGACCGCATTCAAGAGTTCGCCCGTTTACCGGTAAAGGGCGGTGGTTTCAAAATCCCGATCCGGATTACGTCTCCCATCGGACAAAGACCGTCGTTCACCTTTTCGATGGAAGAATTTCTCTGGAAGGATGCCTGGAATGTTCAGGGCGGCCAGCGCCGGCTGCGGGCTCGCGACCGGGTGGAAATGAATGCGAATGTGGAAATTCCGCCGCCTCCTCCATCCCCAGGAAAGGCTCCATACGAGAGGCGAAATTCGATCCTAGTCGAGTCGCGTCAGCCCGAATCTTATCATCCCGCGGGGGCTCGTTTCGTAGCGTACCCTGACGCGCCTCTCGGACAGGGTGGGGTTTGGGAACACGCTGGGCTTGCGGAGTTGTGTGTCCGCACTATGGAACGCAAAAAACTGGATGACGGGACTCCGGTCACTGCGCACTATTCGTTTGTGCGAAATCCGTTGCCGACGGGATTGAAAGCCATTTCAGGGGATGGTCATGTTGATCTTCGGTGGAATCCCATCGAACGGAAAAAGGAAGATTGGGTTGAGGGGCCGTGGTTTGTTCTCAAACGCTGGAATCAGGATGTCGCAGACATCCGTCAGAATCGCTTCGATGATTCCAATGGCGAGGTGATTCTGGTCGCGGATGACGACAAGACGGAGTTCGTGGACAGGGATGTTCAAAATGGAAAAGTGTACTACTACGCACTCGAAATTGAGGGCGTGTCGCGGGCGACGAGTTGGACCGAGGATGTCGGTGAGTACGCATGCCTGGTTCCCGTCAAGGTTCGCATGCCGTACGGTTACAGTGGCTTCCCCGTGATTGCCACGCCCGAAAAGAAACACCCACTTCGGATCGCGCTGCTCTCGGACTCCAACGCCGACCCGAGAATCAACGCGGCGCAGACGTACTTCCTGAGTGAATTGAGCAAATATCCGTCCTTGGAGTTGATCGAGCGAACGGTGACACCGGAACTTTTCGAGGAATCGCAGTTGGGTGATCTGAACACTGCGTCACGCAAAGACTCGAATGCATCCTCCGTACGACCGGCTGACGTGATCATCCGACTCGCCGAGCGGCGGGTGGGACGAGGCAGGAACCTCGATGTCTGGATTGAGGATTTCAAGAACGGGATCCGCAAGCGCGCGGCGAGTGTCCTCCTGGATGATCTCAATCGGGAAAGAGTGCTTCGAGTGATTTACGAGACGATCAAGAAAGAAAAGAGTGAACTCCTCGACCAAGGAGGTGTGACTGCGACCCCGGCTACAGTCTCACAGCCAACGGTAGCCGTGTTGGGAGTGATTCCACTCGCTGAAGAAGGCGGCTCGGCAATCCCTCAAGCCGGCTTCGAGGATCTTCTTACGGCAGCCATTTCGAAAGTGAAGGGTGTCCGTGTCGTGGACCGCGAACAGATACGGAAGGTGCTGAAGGAGATTGGAGGTGGGGGAGCAGTGGATGACCGAACCGCTGCGCGGGCGGGACATTTGCTCAAGGCGGATGTCGTCCTATGTGGATTTTACAGCATGCAGGACAAACACATTTCCCTTTCTTTGCGCTTGATCGAAGCCAAGACCGGAAAACTGATGAAGGTGTTTGAAAAAGAAGTGAGCTTGGATCAGACGAACGATTTGGGATTGGAACTGGCTGGCGCGATCAACGGGTGTTCCTTTGCCGTGGGAACGGAAGATTCGCATCCAATCCTGGGCTGGATCGAATCCCGGATGTACCAGTCGGGGCGGGATCGCCTGTGGGCGATGAAGACGTCCGCATTCCTCTCCCCCTCGACACCCGAGTACCATTTTGAGATCGGCCACCAGTATTCAACCCGGGGGGAGCACGAGCTGGCACTCGCCAATTTTTCAAATGGACTGGCGCTCGCTGAGCAGATGGAGGACCCGTGGAGATTTTACATCGCCGTGGCCTCCGAATTGCGCGCCCTCAAAAAGTCGGAAGAGGAGGTGGAATTGTGGAAACGCGCCATTCTCGATCGTGAGAAACGTGGGTTGGATCTGGGCCGGGCGTTGCTCCAGCTCGCACGCATCCAGAAGGATATGGGAAAAAAAGAGGATGCGGTGGCTACACTCAAGCGGATCAAAGAAACGACCTACGAGGACACCCTGATCAGGGCAGAACAGTGGCTTCCTGTGGTCCCGCGTTTGAACCACACCTCCTATGAGGCGGGGAAAATCTACGAGGAACTGGGGTGCTTACCAGAAGCCCTCGAAGCATATTCAAAATGTGTCTGGTGTCCGCCTTCACACAGCACGTGGCACGAGCCGGCTCCTTCCTGGCGGGAACGGACACGCTTGGGCCCAGGTTACGCCGCCATGATTCGCCTCTTGAAGCAAAGACCCAGATCCGACAGGCCTGTGATCCTCCATGCAATCGCTCAATGCCTCGAAAACCGCCGCCCGCAGCAGGCCTTCATGGCACTCTCCGAAGCGGGGGCGATGGACTCCGGCGACCCGCATGAATTGTCTCGCCTTGTGAAAGTGGCCGAAAATGCAGGAAAACCGGAAATAGCACTCCGATGTCTCGAAAAGATTGGCGGCCGGGACGCCCAGACCATGGAGAGCATGCGCATCCTGCACAAACTCGCGACCCTCCATCGCCATCTTGGGCATGAGAAGGTATCCGAAGATTTTTCCAGAAAGATTATTGCAATGAAAATGGAGGGCGGCGAGGCGGACCAACTCCGCGATGTCGCTCGAGCGCGTCTGGATCCAATTGCGGATCCATACAAGAAGTATTTGACACCTTGGACCGTACCCGCAGAGCTCAAGCACGAAATTGGATCGCTTGGCGACGGGTTCAGCTACGCCGTAATCCCCAATGGGATGCTTGAGTGTACGGACTCCTCATCAAAAAAAACGGTCTGGCTCTACGACATGCACCCGAGGCGGCAGTATAAAGATTATATGGGTAGGGGATCGTACATGGCCTCTACTACTATGGCGTGTGCAGCAAATGACAGGCCCATCGATCTGTTGGGCAAAAGTGTTACATTGGATGGAGATCGAATTTTCGTTCCAGATCTGATTGATGGAGTCCTGCACGCCCTCGACCGAAAAACCGGCAAGCTACTTTGGAAATTCGTGGACTGGTCGCCCATCTCGGAACCTCTGGTTTTCGACAATCAGGTCCTCGTTGGAAATTCCATGGGGGAGGTAACGGCACTGTCCATCGAGACCGGTGAGGTTGTCAAACAAGTATTCCAGCCGCTCGACCACGAGGAAATTTATGACGAAGACATCCAGCTCATGCAGCTTCGCGTGCAGAGCAACATCAACCTGAAGACTAGTAAGCGCTACATGATTAACCAGCTAATCTTCGGTTCGTATTTGGACAATGAGATTATCGGAGGTATCAATGGATCTCGTCCGTCCCCTCCGGAATCGCGCGTTAAATCAAACCCGTGGCGAACAGGCGTGGGATTGTATTTAAAACATCTGGTTTCCCTGCCCGACTTTGGCTTGAGAAACATCATCGATACCCATCCACCACCGGCCGTGGAGCAGAACGCGGACGCGTTGCTTGGAATTCTTCAGGACAAATCCGCACAAGGGAAAGTATTCGAGGCACGCAGCAACGCCCTTGCGAAGCTGCAAAGTACCCCCGGGCGCGAACGGGCGGTTCCCATCCTGGCGCAAATCGCCACTGACCGGGCCGAGATCGCCTCCCTGCGCGCGGAAGCTCTGCGCTTGATCGGAGAGATCGTTGGTAAGCCGGCCTTGCCTCGGTTGGCCGGGTTTCTTGATGATCCCAGCCCTGCGGTGCGATTGGTGGCAGTGGACGCACTTGGCGGATCTGGCAATCGATTTTATATCAAAGACCTTGAACCACGGCTCAAGGATCCCGACCGCAAAGTGGTGGAGCAGACGATTCGAGCCATGATCAATCTAGCCGGTCTCGAAACCCGCCCCCTATTTACCTCCATTCTCAATGATTCCACTTCTCCGAACCGCTCGGTGGCCGCAATGAAACTGCTCGAGCTTGGAGACGCGGAATCATGCCAGATTGTTAAATCATTGTTTTCCTGGATGGAGTACAAGGAGAACATGGGTATGAACCGGACGGCCTTCGTCCTATTATGTGGAGCTGGGGACCCTGAGGCCTTGGCTGAGCTCGAACGACTCTTGGAGGCCGAATCAGCCGCCAGCGCCCGTTCCATCGAGATTCATCAAATCACAGCCAAACGGCAATTCACTCACGATGAATATCAACGTTGGTCGGAAGCCAGTAAGGATGCCCGTGTCCCTGGGGAGGTTCTCGTCAGTTTGGCTCCGATCACAGCCGACAAGCGTTTGATGCCGATTCTGCTCAAAGTATTGGAACGTCCGGGTAGTGGACATCACCTTCGCGAGGCCGCTGAAATACTGGCAAGGATCGGCGACCCATCGGCTGTTCCATCCATCATGGCGCGGTTGCAGCAACCTTCAAGTAATCAGGATGCAGAAATGTTATCCAAGGCGTTGGAGGCGTTAACAGGTCAAACTCAGGGAAATGACCCGGCTCAATGGGACATTTGGTGGCGTCGGGAGGGGAAAGCCGCTTGGGAATATGAAAACCCGTCGCCTGCGAAGTCTGGAAAATAGGCCTATCAAACCAAATGCGGGATCAGTATTCGTCACCGTCAAGCGACACCCAGTTCATTTTTCCGGTCCTTACGAAATGCCTGATGGCATCCACGTGACCGTCAAGATAAAGCACGTTTGCCTGTTCGCCCGGATGACGGAACGCATACAGCCAATTCGTGTAGGCAGAGCCCACCCTCTCATCTAGGTCCCTCATATATCCCATAGAGTCCCATTCGTATTTCGGAATGCTCTTGTAGTCCATGATGATGGGGGCTGACGCTGCGCCTCCCTGGCAGTCAGGAGTATCACTGAACTTTCTTAGACGTAAGACCGATCCTTCGCAGAGGGCGTTTGCATTGACGCTCGAGTTCAAGGCATAGCTGGAATTGAAGAAGTCGGTGTCGTACAGAGTTGCAACCTTGGTCTCACCAATTCCGGGGTAGGAGGTCTTGGCACCCTTCTCGGCCGGGCAGAAGAACACCGGCCAGCGAAGCGTGCGTCCCATGTCGTTGGTTGTCGTGTTTGGTCCGAAAGGCGCGTCCGCCTTGCCAACATACCCGTTGCGTCCTAGAGTGTGCTGCCAATTCAGCTGGTACGGAAAATAATCCCGGTTGTCCTCCGCATAAAGTGCCAGTCCCGCATAGATCCGTTTTAGATTATCCATGCATTTTGCCGCCTTGGCGGTCTCGTCGGCCTGATTCAGTGCGGGAAGCACCAGGACGACCAGTAGTGCGCCGAGATTTACCATGACAAGGATCTCAGGGATCGTCATGGAAACTCGGAGTGAACGTGTGATCGAAGGATTTTTCATCACTTGAAAATCAACACGCCCATCGAGGAGGGGTCTTGCACGGTGAGGGCGGGCACTGTCCATGAGGAGGGCTCGCGCGTGCCGGTGACGTAACGCTGGCGGCGGATGGCCAGGAAGCACGCGCCATCGGAGGGGTTGATGTTCAGATTTTTCCATGGAATGGAAATGTTCACGCGCCAGCCGGTGGCTGTCTTCTCCGTCTTCGCCGTCGCCCCCGACGACCATGCCATGTTCTCTGCGTAAATCGGCGGAATCGTCGGCTTGCCCGAGGTCGAACGGACATCCAGCAACACCCCCTTGGAATTGACCATGACGCCGTTGTAGGCGGAATCATCCTTCACCGACGCGGTGAATATCTCAATGCTGTCGTCCTCCCAAACGGCGCTGTCCGCCTTGGTCTGTGCTATGCGCATTTTCTCGGGCTCGGGTTCCGTGCAATCCACCTGCACGCAGAGCGCGCCACCCGAGGAATAAGCCCTCCATCGTGTCTCGGGATACGTGGAAGGGGTGGCCGCATTCACAGCGGGCAGCATTGCATTCCAATTCGCATCTGATTTGTCCGCCGTGATGGCGGGAAGGGTGCCAACGGAGAGAGCGCGGGCGACTGGGACCGCCGAATCGCCCTGGCGGCTTGCGAGCCAGAGTTTCGCGCGAAGATGCAGCGTCCATGGCATGGCTGCGTCCTTTTCCGGAAGTTTTGCCAGGGTTGCGGCTGCCTCGGCAAACTGGCCCGCCGCCATCTGCCCCTGCGCAAGGGAGGTGAGAAAAGAAGTCCTTTGTGCCGGGGGGATTTTTTCCAAATCGAACACGCTTCCCGCCTTCATGATCAGTCTTCTCACGTCATCCGTCTTGCCCTGGGCTTCGTAGAGTGCGATCACCTGCGCATACAAGCTCCAGTAATCAATCATGGAAAGCAGCCCCGGCGTCATGGCGGCCAGAGTTTCATCGGCGTGCGCGGCGTCCTTCTCCCGAATCTGCGCTCCGAGGGACTGATACCGCAGCTGCTCATCATCCTGTTGCTTCATGAGATCACGCGTCTTCAGGATCGTTTCGTGGACGGCGGCCGCTGCCACGCTGTTGTTCCGCGATTTGTTGATGCGTTCCAGCTCCTCATAGGCCTGCAGGGCTTCAGGGGAGAGAGGATATTCGTGATGAATGACCTCCAGCGCCCGGCAGACAATATCATCCTGGTTTAACTCTGTGCCAAGCCGCCACACGTCAAGGAGAGATGAAAGTTTTGACGGGCTGAGCGGCAAACGGCGGACGATGTCTGCATAGGGAATCAACAGCCGCGTGGATTCTGCAGAATCCTCGTTGGACTGCGAGATGCCGATCAACTGGCGGCGGGCGTCCAGCGTCTGGGCAGTCTCGCCGCCTTCCGCAATGACAGCACGGAATGCGGCGATGGCGCGGCGGCTATCGGGCTGTCCCTGCTTCGATTCGTAAGCGGCGATGGCGTATCGCGCAGCGATTCTCTGCGGGGCGGTTTTCGCCTCGTCCACATCCGACGCGAGTTTTTTCAGCTCGATCTGCCGTGCGGCGCGTTGCGCCAGGACTTCATCCACCCATGAAAAGCCGGTTTGCCCCGTAACGATCTGCTCGTCCACTTTTTCAACGCGCCTCAATTTCCAGTCTGCAAGGACAAGAATGGTGAGTGAGACGGCCAACCCCATCGCGAGCTTCCCTGCGCCGTGCTGGGTTGGATGGGAGGAACTCATGGAAGCCCGGTCGAAAAGCTCGTCATGAGCGGGTCACACAACACGCCATCTGATATCGGTCCGAAATGGCTCAGTTCACTTTCGTGCCGCATTTCTGGCAATACGCGTCACGCGTCACAGTCCCATCCTTCGGACAGGTGCCGTAGGGCTGGAGCTTGGTGCCGTCAAAGACACAAAAGTTGTCTCCTGCGCTGAAAGGGCGAAAGCACTTGGAGCAGATGTGAATTCCGCCATAGACCTGGTTGACGATCTTCCCGACATTGTCAATCTTGTCCTGCAGTTCTTTCTTGCGGCCTGGCTCCTTTTCCGTCGCCTGCGCGGCTTGTGCGTCGGCGATGATTTTCGAGGAAAGCTGGCTGATCCGTGTAAGGGCCATGTGACGGTCGGCCTCGGCCAGCGTGTTGGTCCGCATGGCGATTCTCGGGCGAAGCACTCCACGTCCCATCCTGGGCTCAATGGAGTCCTTGGGGGCCCTGCCTGCCTCATAATACTCCGTCCAAAGATTTAAAGTGACCATCGGATCGCCATTGGCAACCTCGGACTTGAGATTGATCAGGTAGCGCTGGACATAACCGGGACAGTCGGGATGCTTGATGGATTCTTCGACATACGCGATGGCGCGGGCAGGATCCTTGAGGCGCGTCTTGGCAATAAAGCCGGCCATGAAGGGAATCTTCCAGTCATTGAGCTTGCTGACCCTCATGGCCTTGTCGAGGAGGTTGAGGGACTCTTGAGGATTCTGCCACCCAAGATCGAGCGCGCCCTCCTCGTAGGCTGCAGCGAACATCGGGTCGTGGTCGGTGATCTCGTTATACTTCTTCGCCAGCAACCCCGCCGCCTTGTCGCCTCCCATGGTGTCAACGGTTCCCCGCAGCTGGATCAATCGCATCCAGTTGATATGGGAAATAAATTTGCCGAGACCGCCATCCATCGGGCTCTGCCCCTGGGCAACGGTGACACAGTCCACGGCGCGGGCCTTGGCAAGCTTCGAGCTCAGGATGATGCTTGCCGCAAGGGCGGCCAGCAGAAACACAATGGATGAAAATGAAATTCGTGAATTCATAAATTTTTAACAGTTTGATCCTTGGGTGTAATCACGCGATGTCGCGACGGTTGAAGAAGATGGTGGCCATGGACAGAAGCACCGCGCTGTAAACCAGTGCGTACGCCACCGCCAGGGCGATCAGGTCCCATGAAATCCCAAGATTGTTTCCAAGTTCCGTCTTGAAATTTACCAGGCAGAACCCCGGCAACATGCCGCCGAGCACCTTGAAGGCCCTCGTTCCATAATACAAACCCGCCGTGGCGTGGCCCGCCACAAAAACAAACAACGTCAGCAGCGCGGCTGATAGCTCGCCGAGAAAGGATGCGAACATCACGCCAAGGGCCGTCGTCATCACCATCGCCCCCCATGTCGAAATCGCCAGCTTGATGAAATCGGCCCTCCACGTGCCCTCCTCAAGATGCAGCACCAGCATCACGCCCGCTGAAAGGATGAACAGGTTCACCGTCATGATCCACACGATCCCGCAAAACTTGCCGAGCAAATACTGGCTGCGGCCCAGGGGTTTCGAGAGCAATGTCATCGCCACCTTTTCGCGCAGGTCACGCGCAATATCGAATGTCACCATCAACGCGGAAAACAGCCCCACCAGGGTCAGAACCCCGCCTCCCGTGTCATACATCAACTGCGCCTGTCGTCCGCCCGTAAGGTCGGCGTACAGGTGGGTCACTCCCACCAGCATCAGCACCGCTGCCAGCAACACGTACAGCGACCTTGTCCGGATCACCCGGGTGTACGTGGTTTTGCAAATCGTCATCATGTCATTCATGTTGTTTCCTCGGTTTCCTGGTTGTTTCTAGGCTTCCGCCATGGCCATGATCGGCTCCGGCCGGGTGATGCCCCGTTCGAGATTGTTCTCCTCGATCCGGCGAAAGAAAAATTCCTCCAGCGTCTCCGTCGTGCGCGTGATCTCGATGGATTGCTGGGCGTGCCCGCGCAGGATCGCGCAAACCTCGTCCGTCCGCGAAGCGCCTTCCAGCTGGATGATCCAGTGGTGATGCTCGCGAGTCATCGAGGCCACCAGCGGCTCCAGGCGGTTCACCGTGTCCATGTCCATCGTCGAAACCTTCAATCGCACGTTTCGCACCGGCAGCATCTCCTTCAACTTCCCGCATTCCACCAGCTGGCCGCGGTTCAATATCCCGACCTGGTCGCACATCTCCTGGACGTCGGAAAGAATATGGCTTGAGAAAAACACGGTTTTGCCTTGGGATTTTTGAACTTGCAGCAATGCTTTTAGCTCCTTGCGCCCGTAGGGATCAAGACCATTTAAGGGTTCGTCCAATACCACCAGGTCGGGCTTGTTCATCAGCGCCTGTGCCAGCCCGATGCGCTGCAACATGCCGCGCGAAAACTGTGAAATGCGGGTGGTCGCCTTGTCGGGAAGCCCCACCATCTGCAACGTCTCGGCAATCCGCTTCTTTCGCTGCTCCCGGTCCATGTGCAACACCTTGCCGCACAGGTCGAGAAATTCATCCGCCCGCAGATACGCGCAAAACGACGGGTCCTCCGGCAGAAATCCCACGCGCTCGCGCGCCCGCTTGTCATGAATCGAAATCCCAAACAGCGAACCCGTGCCCGCCGTCGGGGCGATCAGCCCCAGCAACAACTTGATCGTCGTGGATTTGCCCGCGCCATTCGGGCCCAAAAAACCATAAATCTGCCCATGCTCCACCTGGATCGTCAACCCGTTCAACGCGGAAACCTTCGTGCGCTTCCCCCAGTTCCCCGTGTATTCTTTCGACAGCCCATTGGTTTCCAGCGCGTTCATGAAGCGCAAAGGGGTAACCTGAAATCGCTGGACAAGCAACCTGAATTTCGGACCCTGGGGGCCAGGGGTCTCCCCCCCATTTTTCTATCGCCCCCCCCTTCCTCATTTGCTCCACTCCCGCCCATGACCATCCACGATCTCGACACGCCCAGCATCATCGTCAACCTCGACGTGATGGAATCCAATCTCAAGCGCATGGCCGATTACTGCCGCAAGCACAACCTCAACCTGCGCCCCCACTCCAAGACGCACAAATCCCCGGACGTCGCCAGGATGCAGATCGCCCAAGGCTTCCCAGGCATCACCTGCGCCAAGGTCGGCGAGGCCGAGGTCATGGTCGAAAACGGCGTGCTCGACATCCTCATCGCCTACCCCGTCGTGGGTGACATCAAGGTCCGGCGCCTCTGCAGCCTCGCGAAAAAGGCGAAGATCGCCGTCGCGCTCGATTCAGTCGAAGCCGCCGAAGGAATCGCGCGTGAGGCTGCGCGACGGGGCGTCACGATTGACATCCTCGCCGAAATCAACGTCGGCATGAACCGCGTGGGCGTCGAAACCCCCGGGCTGCTCGTCGTCCTCGCCGAAAAAATCAATCGAATGAAGGGGCTCCGCCTCCGTGGCATCGCCTGCTACCCCGGCCAGCTTTTCTTCCCCCCACCCGAGCAGAAGAAACCACTCAGGCAACTCGGCGAACTCATCACCGATCTGCGCGCCCGCTTCCGCGCCAAGGGGCTCGACGAACGCTGGGTCAGCGCCGGCTCCACTCCCACCGCCTACCAGTCGCACTGGTCCCCGGGCATCACCGAAATCCGCCCCGGCATGTACCCCTTCAACGACCGCAACATGCTCGGCGCCGACATCTGCACATTGGACCAATGCGCGCTGCACGTCATGACCACCGTGGTCAGCACCGCGGTGAACAAGCGCGCCATGATGGACGGCGGCTCCAAGACGTTTTCGAGCGACCGCTTCATCCCCGACGGCCCGAAAGCCGCCCCCACGTTCGGAACAATCCGCGACGACGAAAAAATAATCTTTTATGGAATGAGCGAGGAACACGGCCACCTCGACCTGTCAAAGAGCAAAACCAGATTGAAGATCGGCCAGCGCCTTCGAGTCCTCCCCAATCACGTCTGCCCGACCGTAAATCTCCATGAGCGCATGTATGCCGTGCGAGGCGAAAAAGTCGTCGCCACCTGGGAAATCAAGTGCCGCGCCAAAATTCAGTAGAAACGACGTGGTCGGCAGCCTGATTCCGGCTGGCTTGTCATTTCCCACGGGCTCCCTTAGGGTGAGGTTGTGATCTACGATCCTTCACTCGATGCGTTGCAGGGGAAAATTCTCGACGGCGGCAGGATTTCATCCGGGGAAGCCCTGCGTCTCTACCGCGCCTGCTCTCTCGAGGAGCTTGGCGCGCTTGCGCATGAACGGCGACTGCAGAGGAAGGCGAAGGCTTATGGCGGGCGGGGCAACGAGATCGTCACCTACATCGTGGACCGCAACATCAATTACACGAACATCTGCAACGTCTATTGCAAGTTTTGCGCCTTCTATCGCACGGAGGGTGAGGCCGATGCGTATGTGCGCACTCACGAGGAGATTGCGCAGAAGATTGACGAGACGATCGCGCTGGGGGGCACCCAGATTCTCATGCAGGGCGGGCACCATCCAAAACTCGGCATTGATTTTTATCTCGACCTGCTTCGCTTCATCAAGGGGCGCTATCCGCAGGTCAACATCCACGCGTTCTCGCCTCCGGAGTTCAATCACTTCAGCGAGGTGTTCAAGATGCCGGTGCGCGAGGTGATCGTGAAATTCAAGGAGGCTGGGCTGGGCTCGATCCCCGGCGGGGGCGGCGAGATTCTTGTGGACCGCGTCCGCGAACGCATCGCCCCATTGAAATGCAAGACGGATGCGTGGCTTGACGTGATGCGGATCGGGCACGAGCTGGGTTTGCGCACGAGCGCCACGATGATGTTCGGCCACGTGGAAACGGTGGAGGATCGCATCGAGCATCTGCAGCGCTTGCGCGACGTGCAGGATGAGACGGGCGGATTCACCGCGTTCATCTGCTGGACGTTCCAGCATGAGCACACGAGGTTGCGCGCCGAGCCCGTGGGATCGTTCGAATATCTGCGCATGCAGGCGCTTGCCCGGATTTTTCTCGATAATTTTGACAACGTCCAGTCGTCATGGGTCACGCAAGGACCCAAGATTGGACAGGTCGCGCTGCAATATGGGGCGAATGATCTGGGCTCGATCATGATCGAGGAGAACGTGGTCTCGTCCGCCGGCACAAGCTTCCGCATGGGCGTGGCCGACATGCAACGGTTGATCAAGGAGCTCGGATACGAGCCGCGACAAAGGGACAACTGGTATCAACTGGTCTTGTAGCCGAACTCGCAAGAGTTTGGATACGGGGGCCGCGCTCTTGCGAACGCGGCCACTTCAAGAAACACTCAAAGATTTCCCGTTGTCCTTCGGCCCGAGCTTGAGCAGATAAGGGACATTTCTCTCCGCCCAGTCAGCAGGGTTCGGGGCGGACGCCGCGCCATCTCCCATGCATAATCGCAGCATGTCGGTGTCAATCATACCCGGGCTCAATGGAATCGCCGCCATCCCATCGGGAATCTCCTCCGCAAGCGCCTGGGTGAGTCCCTCGATGGCAAACTTGGTGGCGCAATACGGCGCCACGTTCGGCGAGACCGAGCTCCCCCATCCCGAGCTGATATTGACGATCACCCCGCGCTTCAAGGCGACCATGGCGGGAACAAAGTGACGGATCACATTCGCAACGCCCTTGATGTTTACATCCACAACGTCGGAAAATTCGGCGGCCGGCACTTTCCAAAGCGGTGATTTTACGTTTACGAGTGCGGCATTGTTGATGAGCAGGTCGGGCGCTCCATATTCCTTGAGCAAACGCGCCGCCCATGATTTCACCTGGGAATCCTCAGCAACGTTCACCACGTCGAAATCATTCGGTTTTCCGTGGGCGTGACGCAACGATTCGATGTCCTTGCCGGAACGGCCGCATCCCAGGACCGTGTGGCCGAGGCCGATGAACCCATCCGTCATGGCGCGCCCCAGCCCGCGCGTGGCACCCGTAATCAAAATGATCCGCTTATCCTTCATGTGTTTTTGTAGGAGCCGCTGTCAGCGGCGATCCCCGGGTTGCCTCCCTTCCCGCCTGCGTGGCCGAAGCCACTCTGGCGTGGCGAAGGCCCGGTCGCCGCTGACAGCGGCTCCTACATGCCAAAGTTAAAAGATCCTCACTCCACGTTGCCAACCAGATGCTGCACGTTGACGGGAACCTGGTTGAAGCACTCCACCCGCTTGCCGAATTTGCCGAGCGTGTTTTCCACCACGAGGAAGTCGAATCCGGGGATCACCACATCATGCCATCGGTCGCCCACACCGCGCAGCGCCACATCCAGCATCGTCACGATCTGTTCGCCGAGCGGTTCCTCGCTCTCGAGCGTAATCGCGCCATAAAATTCCTGGCACTCGGTGTACCCCGCGTTGTGCGTTCCAGTGTAGGGTTTCTGCGCGGCAAGATTGATTTTTTTTCCGATGCGCTTGGAAACCTCGTCGGCATGTGACGCATAGAAATCCACGAGCGCCTGTTCCTGCAGCTTTGCTGGCAATCCCTTCTTCGCCACCTCGACGTATTTGTCGAATCCGACTTTGTACGCGCCCTCGACGAGCTTGAACCAATACGGAGCGTCGGGCTGCGCTTTCGCAACCTTCTTCGGATCATCCACCGCAATGATGCTGCGACGCAGGCATGAGTTGAGGCCATCACGCTTGGGAGCCACGCCGAGATGCACGTATGCGCCCTCCTTGATCGGGCGGTTGAGCGCCTTGCCGATGAGCGTGCGATTCGCCTCGTCGGAGCCAACCATCACATCCCAGCCATTCTCCTCGCTGCCGAGTTCCTTGGCCACGAGATAGGCCCAGCCGGCGACCTGCGTTTCGAGCATGCCGGGTTTCAGCACCGCGAGCATCGCGCGCATCATCGCGTCCGCCACCACGTTTGCGTCGCGGATCAAGCGCATCTCGTCATCGGATTTCTCGTACTTGAGCTTGTAGTAGAGCATCTGCGTGTCCACCACGTTTTCAGCGCCCACAAGTTTCTCGAGATAGCTCACCACGCCCTCGGGAACAATCTGGCGCGGCGTGAGAAGCCCGATCTTGCGCACCGTGCCGCCCGCCGCTTCCTCAAGGACATCTTCAAGGCGTTCCGCACGGATCGGATATTTTTCATCGGCAAGCTGGAGCAGCTCCGCCTTGTGAACTTTTGCGCCCGCGCGCTCGGCAAGCTGCTCGGCGATGTAACCACCCTCGAGACCGGCCACGATGTGAAACCCTTTTGGCCCAATGGCGCCCGCGATCTGCTCGATGGAAACATTGGTGTTGCCGCCGAGGTAGGGCACGTCGCCGCAATAATGCTGGTCGCTGAAGACGAACCCGACGTCAATGCCCTGCGCCTTGAGCAAGTCGGACGTCTTTTTCTGGCGCGAGAGAAATTCTTTTTTCGAGATGCCGAACAGCTTGTCAATGGTGGGGGTGGTTTCGAGGACGCGCGCAACCTTGTCAAATTCATCGCGGAATTCAGAAATACGTTTTTTGCCGATGCCTTTCATAAAATGCTCCTGGTTGGTTTTTAGGGAGCCCGCACCATGCCACGAGGAGGGCGTGGCGGCAAACCGGAAAATGGGAAGAATGAATGGAGACAGGAGTCAGGAGCCAGAATCCAGAATTTTCAGAACACCGACAACCCTACGGCAGCCTGCGTCATGGTTTATGCGGCTGCTTTTTCTCATCCGCCGTCACGCTGTCCATCCAGTAGCCATATTTTCTTTCGCCTAGAAACTTGTAAACCTCATAGAAGCTCGAGGTCACAAGCTCAGTCTCTGGAGAATCATGCTTCTCATCTCTCCTATCACAAAAACTTATCGAATACCGTTTCGTCCCTTGGGTGAGATGAAGCTTGGTTCGATCAGCATCCGAGGGCCAAGGATATCCCGGCCTGACACTGATGCGCGGGAGAAGCTTGTAGATGCCTGCTTGATCAAGTTTTTTAACAAAAGCATTTACCTTGGCGGACCCAATATTCGTAATCGTGTGAGTGCCATCGTCACGTCGGATATCAACCCGTCCATTGGCAAAGATCTCGATGCCTGGGATAAAGTTCTTTTCACCGGCAGGGTGAGGAACGATGATCATTGTCGGCTCCGATGTGACGCTGATCACGGGAGCATTGGTTGTATTGGAGGAAACGATTTCAACGGAGAGTGGGCTGGGACCACCTCCTCCCGCCCATGCGATTGGCACGAGCCCCCAGCATCTGGATTCGTGACAGGAATAAAAGCCATCTCGTCTTATGGTTGGCTGCTGATCTTGCCATGGAAGAATGATGCGGAAAGAATGCTCGCTTGGACCCGATGGATCAGGCTCCAGCGTGATGGTCTGAATCGGGAGCATCGCGCTGAAAACAACGAAAGCAAAACCGAGCGAGACGAGAGCAACCTTTAGATGTCGATTACGAAAGATCAAGGTCGTCATTACCGAGACGGCTGAAGGTGTGACCACGCGGCATCCTCCTCTGGACGGTTCCAATCCTGGGCCAGCGATCCTTCGCTGAGGATGGCGGCTTGGTGAACTTCAGCTGCGGGTTCTTCGTCGAGGATGTGAATCATTCTGATGACAATGTAGGGTATTTTGAGGGCACGAGCAAGGTCACATCCCAGGAGGGTTTATGCATTTGGAGAGGTTATGGAGCTGCTGTTGGCCGCCTTGTGCCTTTTGTGCCTCTTTGCCGCCAATTTCTGCGTTCGGTGAGTGGGAATATGGCCGCGAAGAGGCGCAAGAAGCACAAGAATGACGGGCCGATATGATTGCCAAACCCAAATGCGTAAGCTCTGGGTTACATCCGGGAACAACCGATGCGGCGCGCTCGGCGATCGCGCCCTACCTCGAAATACGGACACCCCTCACCCACCCACGTTTTTCTTGATCTCCTTCAACTGCTTTGCCTCGGGCCGGGACTTGTAAAAATCGTCGAGGGGGAAACAGCCGGAAATCAATCCGTTGCGTGGGGCTGTGGTGCAATCGCTGAAGGTGCGGCAGATGAGGCGGGGGGTCAGCGCGCCCTTGGCCAGGATGTCGGCGGGCATTTCGGGATAGGACAACACGACGCGGCCGAGGCCGATCACGTCCACCATTCCTTTTCGCACGTTGTGCTGGGCCACGTGCGGGAGGTACTCCTGCAGGTAGGAATAACCCGAGCCCACGATCACCATGCTTGGGAAATGTTTTTTGATCTGCGCCACCACGCCCACCTGGCGCGCCACGCCGGCGAGCGGGTCCTCGGGCGGCTGATAGCCGTCGCTCGGTGGATAGATTGCGGGACGCTGGATGTGCGGATTGTAATACGGGCTTCCCGCGGTGAGATTGACCAGCCGCACGTCGAGCGACTCCAGCAGTTTCAAAAACTGGATCGTTTCCGTGAGGTCGTAGGTCACGGGATTTTCCGGGTTCACGCCGAACGCGTAGCGGTAGGGCAGGCATTGGGAATAATCTTCCGGGATGCCGGGTCCCAGCTTGCCCGGCACGCTGAGCGCGGGATCGGGCTTGAAGGGGACGAAATCGAATGCGCTCAGGCGCACGCCGATCATCAGCCTCGGGCGCGCCGCCCGGATGCCTTTCACCACTTCGCGGATGATGCGTGTGCGGTTTTCGAACGAGCCTCCGAATTTTCCGGGACGCGTGTGTGCGCCGAGAAATTCGTGCAGCAGATAGCCGTGGCAATGCTTGATGTCCACGAAGTCCGTGCCGACGTCCGCGGCCACCTTCGCCGCCTCGATGTAACGCTCGATCAGCTCTTCCACCTCTTGATCCGACATCGCCGTGTAGTGGCTCACGATGCCGAATTTTCTGTCGAGGATCGGGTGACGGAACGCGATGCGCGGCTCAAGCTGCTTTTTGTCGCGCGGACGGCAGAAGCGTCCTGAGTGCGTGAGTTGAAAGCCGACGAGCAGATCGTCCGTGCTGCCATGAAGCTCGCGATGTGCCTTCACGAGCGTCTCGCGAAGCTTTGCCAGGCCAGACTTGTGATTTTCGTCAATGATGAGCTGGTTGGGATTGGCGCGCCCGTCCTCGCGGATGGCCATCGCCTCGCCACCCCAGATGATCTTGGCGCCGCTCTGGCCGAAGCGTTGCCAGCGGCGGATCACCAGCTCGTTGATGTGCCCGTCCGTGCCTGCATCCCATCCCTCCATTGGATGAATGGCCCAGCGGTTGCCCACCTTGCGTCCCAACACCTCGAGAGGTTTCGAAAGCGGCGAATCCTTTGCAGTCTGGATGGCGTCATCACAATCGAGCGTGACGCCGAGCGAGGAGATGTGTTTGCGGAAATCGGCGACCGTTTTGAGCGAGGGGACGCGGACGATGGGCTTGGGAGTGGATGCGCTCATGGGTGGGTGAAGAGACAACGCAAAAACCGATGATTTACAAGTGAGAAGCAGGAGCGTGTCCGTAAAACAAGTTGCCCCTCCGGTGGTAGGGCGTGACCGCCGGGCGCGCCGTTGCGCAGCGGACGGCCCGGCGGTCCGTCCCTACCTCGATGTGCTATTTTCCGGACACGCTAAGAAGGTATGGGAGGAGGCTTGAGCAAGCGATACCACTCACCATTCGCATTGAACTGTTTCCACCCCCACGCCAGCCAGCGGATGAGCGAGTGTGCCAGCCACAGCGCCCACAGCAGCATGAGAAACCGGTAGAACCAGACGGACACCGAAATCATTCCCGGACGGGGAAGCTGTGTGGAGGATTGCGGCGCAAACCAGTCAAGTGAGTGCGGATTGGAACCATTGCCCAGGATGAACATCCTGGGATTTCCCAACAACCCCGCGCGAACCACCTCGAGAAAAATGCCCAGCGAGATGACGGTGGCCACAACAATCAGGATTTGCCTCACATTAAACCGGAAGCGCGTGACCCGGGAGGCGGCTTCCGTGCCACGGTATGCCAGGAGAAAGAGCCACCCGACCACGATCAGCGCGCTGAACAAGGTGATCTGGGTCAGGCCCACCATCAGCAGTGTCCATTGCTTTCGGCTCAGCGGCGACAGCGGCAATCCGCCCAACACCCACGCGGCGATCAATCCGCACACCAGCACGCTCCAGAATCGCACCGCAGGTCCCTGGAGTGGGCCATGCGCCCACAAGATCCAGCGGTTCGCGGGCGGCCGTAAAATTGTCGTGATGTTCGAGCTTTCCACCGGCAACTCCAGCCGTCCCAGGGAAGTATGAAAGCCCAATGGGGTCGTCTCCTTCCAGTCAATGACAATGTCCTGCATCCCGGGCTGCACCGGCACCACCAGTTTTCCACCCTCGCGGCGAACCGGGATCTTGGTTTCACCCCGCTTCACGGACGTGATTTCGGCTGATGGATCGATGCCCACCACCAAGTCATCGCTCACGCTGCACTGGAGCGTGAGTCTCAATGAAGTATTCCGGTTTCGTTGGCCAAGCTCCACCTCGTGATGAACTCGATGGATCGTCATCGTGGGGCCGTTGACCGCTTCGGGGCGCGTGATGCCCAGCGTGACCGACTCGCCAGGCCATGGATGCCAGACGGGCACGAGTCGGTCATCCTGCGCCTCCATCACGGGACTCAAGCCGGCGAGGCTGATGTTCCAGACGGGGGATGAGATCAAGTGCCATCGTTCCACCCAGCGATCCGCCTTCGACGTGGTGAGCTTGATCTCCGGAACAATCGGCAATTCGCTGTCCCAACTGAACGATGCCTGATTGGAGGCCAGGCTCACCTCCACGTTTCTTTCGGTGGGAGTGACGCCTGAAGAAAGGACCTGCTCGCCATCCAGCAGCGGGATCTTCAACGAGATGGCTTTGCCGGGCGCCGAGAGCCGCGTCACCGTGTTATGAATCTGCCAGGTCAGTCCGATTTCCAGAACGCGGTCCACGACCGCGAGCGTGTGAAACTCACGGCGGTCGTACGTGGCATCCCTCTTTTCGCCGCCCGTCTGTTTCCGCGCGAAAAAAATCTGCGACTCGGGTGTCCCGTCAGGTTTCAGCCCGGTGACATTCCAGCCCGGCGCATCGAGGCGGACGGTTCGCGGCTTCAGGAGAAAGCTCCATTCCCACTCGCTCGTGCCGGGCAGCATGCCCTCGACTTTCACGTGATGCACGCCTTCGGGAACAACCACCCACAAATAACCATCCTCGCGCCGCACGGCCGCGTTGGGTTTTCCGTCGAGCTGCACGCGGACCGGCGACCAGGCGGGCAATTTTCCGGGAAGCGGCACGACCACCTGGATGGCAGCGTCAATCTGCGCCTCGAACGAGATCCGGTCCTCGCGGATTTGCAGGTTGACCGATGGAATCTCGGCGCCGTGGGGATAGCTGTCGGACGGCTTGAGAAGACGGAGTTTCAAGGTCTCCAAAGTTTCCTTGTCCGGAATCTCCTGCGCGGAAGCACGGCTGCCGCCGAGGAAGAAGCAAAGGCCGATCATGAGAGCCGCGCTGCTGCGTCCCCGGTTCCACGGAATGGAAGCGCGCTTGATTTCCAAAAGCTTCGCGATCAACCAGAAAACCAGCGCCAATCCAGCAAGGGTAAGAATCCTTCTCACCAGCGGTGGAATCAGGATCGGGGTGATGTTCTGGCTCGATGATACAGGACTATGCCAGCGGCAGACGGCGTAGCGCCAATGCCACTCCGGCACGCCGGGCCCGGTCTGGATCCGCGCCTTGGCCTCGTATCTCATGTTCGATTGCATTCTCGGTTTTCCACCTTTGCCAGACATGTTGATGCCGAGGAAACCACTACCACGACCATAGCTCTCACCACTACTTTGCCTTTGCATGCTCCCCTCATCATCTTGCTGATCGGGCGCTGAAGCCGCAGTAGCCGCTCCCGGTTGCGGTGAAGCATTAAACCCATCGCGCTGACCAAGGCTGGTCACCACTCTGCCTCCGCGTTCCAGTTCCAGCTGCGGATAAATCACCGACTGCACCTGGCGGTAGGTGAAGGGAACCAGCACCAGCAATAAATAGACGAACGCCGCGTATTTCCACACGCTGATCACTTTTCGCATCTTGCCTTCGGGAATCACTTTCAACAAGGCCAGGGGCATCAGCAGAACAAACCACGCGTAGCGGGGACTCTCCGGTTCGTGATAGGTCAAACCGAACGCCAGGAACGCAATCACTCCGGGCCCGATTCCCCAGATCCGATAAATCGCCAGGCTGAAAATCAATAACAGGAAAAGATCCAGCAACGTCCACGATGTGAGCCAGTCGCCTTCCACCGTGTCAGCCCCAAACAAGGCGAACAGCCGCCAGCCCGGCGGAAGGTTCAGGGTCAATGTCAGTGAATCCAATCCCGCATCCCAGCCCGTCGCGGGAATCGCCCGCATTGTCGCCGACGTCCCCACGGCGTCCAAGCGGATGTTGCGCGAACGAATTTCCACGCCCGCGGCCCTGGTCTTTGGGTCGCGCGTGATCAACTGCCCCTCGCCATTGACCTTCACGCTCCCGAGCTGGAGCGACGGGGCGACGTCGAGGCGCCAGATGCTTTGCATCTGTCCGGCCAGGTGATCCTGGTACGTGTAACCGCGGCCGGTCTCATTCAACCACAGCTCGCGCGCGCCCGACATGCTTTTGGGCGATTGCAGCCCCGAGCCCCGCATCTTTTCCACGAGCGTCAGCGCGGCCTTCGTGTTCCACTGGTAAACGGGCCAGGCGCGCCACATTTCAGGAAACGTCGTCTGGGTCGCGTCCACCGGCGTCGCATTGCGGACGTCGAGCATGCGCAGTTCGGGATCGGCCTTGAAGCCGACCAGCTCCTTTTCCACGATGGAGGGGGCGCCATCCTTCATTTTGAAATCCTCGGAATGCGTGGTCCGGAACGCCCGCATGTGGATCTGCCATTTGCCTGCTCGAACCTGGGCCCTGGCCTTTCCGTCGTCGTCCACGGCCACGGGAATCGGGCTTTCCACGGAGGAGATGCTCCAGCCTTCCGGCAGGATGTTGCCCAGTTCAACTTCCCGGCTCTTCCCCGAAACGCTCAGCTCCAAAATCGTGTGCAGCCACATCGGGATGCCGTCCTCGATCAGGCGGTAAACCTGGACGTCGAGAAAATCCTTGTCACCGGCATCGGTCCGCGTCTGCTTCAGCCAGAGGAAGCCCTCCGTGTCCCAATTGGGAAACGGCGACGGCCTGCCTTCCACCGAGAGCGAGAGAATTCCGTATTCGAGAGGAATCCGGATTTTCTGCGGCAACTCCGCCCATCGGTAATCCCCCGCGATGAGATGAACTCCCGCTGACAATCGCACCGCCGGGCGCCCGCCCCGCTCCACCACGGCGACCGGCTTGCCGCTGTCCTGCACGTTCAGCGGCCAGAGGTCGGAATCCCCCGGCAGGACAAACCACGCCGTCTCGAACACCGTCGTCTCGATTGAAAAACGGCCGCCTTGCGCGCCTGCCTGCAACGACAGTTCGGAAGGACAGTAATGGAAAAGTTTGTCCGCCGAGTTGAAGGCGGAGGGACAATGACGATGCGGGTCATCCCACGTGGCCCAGTCTTCCCACGTTTTCAAGGGATCCGGAATCCGCTGCTGCGCGTGGACAGTCGAAACCGCGAGGAATAGAAGAAAAAGAAAGGCTCTATTCATGAAAAGAATCGTCCCTCATTTTTTTGCCGCGCGAAATGGGATGCGGGGGGCGACTTGGGTCTCTGATAGGTTGAACCGGTACATTTGTCAATCCAGCGATCATTGACAGCCGGCCTTGCACCGTTTAACAGCATGGCCATGAAAATCCTTGTCACCGGCGCGGCCGGCCGTGTCGGCATCGCTTTGCGAAAGGAATTGGCGGCGGCGGGACACCGGTTGCGGCTGGTGGATGTGCGTCCGATCAAAGCGAAGAAAGGAGAGAGCCTGGTTGCGGACATCACCGATCCGGCGACCGTTCGAAAAATCATGAAAGGCATCGATGCGGTGGTGCACCTTGCGTATGGCTGGCTCTCGAAGGATGAAGGCATGAACATCGCCCGGAGCCATGACGTGAACCTCAAGGCGACGCATCTTCTCTTGTGGGAGGCCGCGGAGGCGAAGGTGAAGCGTTTCATTTTCACCAGTTCGCTCTCCGTCTTCGGACGGACCGATCATCTGGTGCGGAGGAAGTTTTGGAATGAGCGGAGCATTCCCCATCCCTGCGAACATTATGGTTTCACCAAGCTCCTGGGTGAGGAGGCGTGCCGCTATGCCGCGAGGGTTCATGATTTGAGCGTGATCGTTCTCCGCCTTTGTTATGTGCGAAACCCCGAGGAGTGGGAGGAAATACGGCGTTACCATCCGAAGACTCCCTTCCAGAAACGCGGCCGGGCCATGGCGACGCATGTGGACGACGTGGCGCGTTCGATTCACCGGGCTTTGCGCATCCATCATCGCGGTTTTGAATTGATCCATGTCGCGGCGGACAGTCCCGGCCGCGTGACGTCCATCCGCCGCGCGCGGAAAATCCTGGGCTTTCAACCGAAGCACCGTATCGACGACTGATTGTGTCCGTGGTAGGGCGTGCTCGCCGAGCGCGCCATCGTTTTCCCTCGAGATCTCACATTCACTTTCCACGGATCACCTCTTCGGCGCGCTCGGCGAGCACGCCCTACCACGAGAAATTTATTTTCCGGAGAGGTACGCCAGCCCGATTGCAAGGATGCCGATGAGGTTGAGGGAGATGAGCACCGGGGCATACTGGTGGGCCTGCCAGTTCATGACGGCAAAAAAGAGCTGGATGCTGCCAAGCAGACAAAGGCTTCCCCATGCCGTGGAGAGTTTCCATCGCCTCGGGTCCAGCATGTGGCACAACGCGCTCACGAGGATCAGCGAGACGCTGAACCAGCCGAAGAAGTTGATCCGCGGCACGCCGTAAAACGCGCGATCGCGGTCCATCCAGGACCAATACTGCTTCACATTCACCGCCACGGGTTCCAGGTTCAAGTCCACGAGCGTCACCACCACCGACGTGATGAGGATCAGCAGGACCAGCGCATCGCGCGAAATCTCCCCCTCGCGCGGCACGACCAGCACGGAGCAGATGATGTAGGCGTTGATGACCAGGATGAACCAGCAAACGGGGATGATCCATGGAATGCCGCCGATGTGTGCGCCGAGACTCTCCGTGTACATGTACTTGCCAAACGGGAAACCGGATTTCACGCCGACAATTTCCACGGCGGCCGAACCGAGCAGCACGAAGACCGTGACCTCAACGAGTTCCTTCCAGCCAAAATCGCGTCGCGCGATGAGCAGCGTCAGCAATCCGGCAAGCGACAGGAAAACGCAATCGCCCCAGCCTGAGACGAGGACCTTGTCGTTCGTCGAAAACCAGCCCGTGGTGAAGATGACCCATCCGCCCGCGTACCATGCCAGGTAAAGAAATGAGCAAATCCCCAACGCCACTTTGCCGAGCCTGGTTCCAGAAGGCGGATGGGGTTCGGCATCCATGGCAGAGGGGTCATTCTCCGCCGCCATCCAGGGCCTCGGCCACGCGCTTGGCGGAAAGAAGCACCAGCGGAATGCCGCCGCCCGGCTGCGTGGAGCCGCCCACAAAATAAAGCCCCTTCACCCAGTCGCAACAATTGGCGGGACGGTTCACCACGCCCGACAACGAATGAGTGGCGTGGCCGTAGATCGCCCCGCGGTATGCGTTGTTGCGCGCGGCAAAATCAGCCGGCGTGATGATCTTCTCGCAGACAATCTCCTTCCGCAAGCCCTCCAGCCCCATCGCCTCCAGGCGGTTGAGCACCGTGTCGCGATACGATTCGCGCGTGCGCTCCCAATGATGGTCGGGCTCGATCGCAGGCGCGTTCACCAGCACAAAATAATTGTCCTGCCCCTGCGGCGCCTGGGTGGCATCGGAGCGCGATGACACGCACACGTACACCGTGGGCTCCGTCGCCGGGCGCTTCTTCTGGAAAAGATCGTCGAACTCCGCGAGATAATCCGGGGAGAAAAAGACGTTGTGATGCGCGAGTTGCTCGTAACGCTTTTTCACGCCCCAAAGCATCATGAAGGGCGCGCTCGAAAATGGCTTGCGGTCGTTCTGGCGCGTCACGCCCGCCTTCTTCCGCGTGTTCAGGAGCCGTGCCCAGACATGGTTCGCATCCGCGTTGCAGATCACAACCTCGGCGCTCATGGAGACGCCGCCCTGGATGATCACGCCCGTCGCCTGCGGCTTGCGAAAGAGCCCGCGCTCCTTGAGCGTGATTTCCGAGACCTCGGCGTCCACGAGAAAATCCACGCCCAGATCCCTCGCGCATTTCTCCAGCGCCTCGGCCAGGCGGTACATCCCGCCGCGGATGTACCAGCCGCCCCCTTGCATCTCGACATAGGGAATGATGTTGAACGTCGCGGGAATGCGATAGGGCGACGAGCCGTTGTACGTGGCGTAGCGCATGAAAAGCTGGCGAATGTGGGGGTCCTTGAAATGGCTCTCCACCACCTGGGCCATCGTGCGCGTCGTCAGCACCTTCGGCAGATGATGCAGGTGACGGAGAATGCGAGGCGTGAAATATCCGAGGAAATTCGTGGGCGGGTGAAAGAGATGCGCCTCCGCCGAGAGATCGTAGATGCCGCGGGCGTAACGCAGGAAACCCTCAAGCGCCTCGCCGTGGTCCTTCTCGCGTCGCGCCACCTCGATCTGGAAATGATGGAAATTCGCCCACGCGTTGATCACCTTGCGGTCGGGATAAAAATAGCGGCAGATCGGATCCACCGGCATCAGGTCCAGGTAATCCTCCACGTCGTGCCCCGCGTACTCGAAGAGCTCGCGCAGAACAAAGGGCATCGTCACCAGCGAAGGCCCCGCGTCCCAGAGAAACCCGTGGTCGCTGTGGCAGTCCAGTTTCCCACCGACGCGTACATTCTTTTCCAGGACCTTCACGCTCCAGCCATCGCGGGCAAGCCGGATCGCCGCGGCCATGCCGCCCAGCCCTGCACCAATGATGATCGCACGTTTTGCCATAAGGATGGGAAGATGTAGCAGGAGAGTCGGCAGGGAAAAAGCCAAAATGGACTTTTTTCCAATCAGTGATTGGCCATTGGCTATCGGCTATTTCCTATTTCCCATTTTCCCATTTCCATCCTAGCCTGCGGAAGTGAACCGCATCCGAATCCTGCCTGACCTCGTCGCAAACCAGATCGCCGCCGGCGAGGTGATCGAGCGTCCCGCTTCCGTCCTCAAGGAGCTTGTGGAAAATGCGATTGATGCACAGGCCACGGCCATCCGCATCGAAATCCGCGGCGGCGGCAAAAGCATCATCCGCGTGGGCGACAACGGGCATGGGATGGGGAAGGATGACGCGCTCCTCTGCATCGAACGCCATGCCACGAGCAAGATTCATGACTCGGCGGACATCGGCTCGATCCATACGCTCGGGTTTCGCGGCGAAGCCATCCCGAGCATCGCCTCGGTTTCGCGATTCCGCCTGCTCTCGCGCGAACCCGCGGCGCCCGCCGGCGTGGAGGTGGACATCCACGGCGGCAAACTGCTCGCGGTGAAGGAGGCCGGGTGCGCGCCCGGCACGCAGGTCGAGGTGAGAAATCTTTTTTACAACCTTCCCGCCCGCCGGAAATTTTTGCGCTCCGATCCCACGGAGCTCGGACACCTGCATCACGTCTTCCTGTTGCACGCCATCGCCCAGCCGCACATCGCGTGGACGCTTCACCAGGATGAACGCCTCATTCACGAACTGGCGCCCTCGGCCGCAGGTGATCCGCAGGCGGCGCTGCTGGCGCGCGTGCGGGCGTTGCATGGGCCGCAACTTGCGTCGCAACTCGTGCCGGTTGATTTTGCGCGCGAAGGCGTGAAGATCCGCGGCCTCATCGGCAAGCCGGGGCTGAGCCGCTCCAACCGAAGCGAACTTTACTGCTATGTGAATTCGCGTCCCGTGGACAGCCGCGCCATCTATTATGGCCTCATCGAGGGATATCACACGTCGTTGATGCGCGGGCGTTATCCCGTCTGCTTTCTTTTTCTCGACGTGGACCCGGCGTCCGTGGATGTGAACATTCATCCCGCCAAGCGCGAGGTGCGTTTTCGCGAGGACGCCCGGGTGCAGGGCTGCATCATCGAGGCCGTCCGCCGCGCGCTGGGAACATCGGCGGGCAGCACGCAGCCGCAAGCGCCCTTGGAAATGAGGTTCGGAAAGGAAGGGGGAAGGAGGCAGGAGGCAGGAGGCAGGAGGCAGGAGGCAGAATCCAGAATCCAGAATCAGTTTGCGACAAGCCCCGTGGTTCCAGCTCAGCAGCCGCTTGTTCCCGAATCTCAAATCTCAAATCTTAAATCTCAAATCCCCAACCTCCCCCTTCATCCCTCATCCCTCATCCCTCATCCTTTGATTCTGGGCGTTGTCGCCAACCTCTACGTGGTTGCGATGGACAAGGAAGGATTGCTCATCGTGGACCAGCATGCGGCGCACGAGCGGATTTTGTTCGACCAGATGATGGCGCGGATGGCGAAGGGCACCGCGCCTTCGCAGCGCCTCCTGCTGCCCCAGACGGTGGAATTGCCGCCGCGTGACGCCATCGAGCTGCGCACGCGGCTGCCCCTCCTGGAAAAAATGGGGTTTGGCATCGCAGAATTCGGCGACCGCAGTTTTATCGTGGACGCCGTGCCGCCCTTCGTGAAGATCGAAACCATCCCGCAACTCATGCGGTCCATTCTCGATCAACTGGATGAAGCCGGGAAGGGCGTCAACCGTGACCGCTTCGCCGAGGAAACCGTGGCGAAGACGGTGTGTCGTCACGCCGTGAAAGCCAACGACGTGCTGCGACGGGAGGAGCTGGAACGGATGCTCTCCGATTTGCAAGCCTGCGCCCACCCGCTCACCTGCCCGCACGGCCGCCCCACGATCCTGCGCCTCACCCTCGCGGAACTGGAAAAGAAATTCGGCCGCAGGCCGTGACGAACACGGGCCACGATCGCCGCTGGCAGCGGCTCCTACATTCCAAAACCAGATGCGCCTCTTTCCCCTTGCTTCCGATTCGCCTTTTGCTTTTCTTGTCCGCCCTTCGATTCTTAATCTTCCATGAAATCCCATCCTCACATTGCGGTTCTCGGTGCCACGGGCGCTGTCGGCGTGGAAGTCATCTCAACGCTCGAGCGCCGGAAATTTCCCGTCAGCAAGCTCACGCTGCTTGCCTCGGAACGTTCCGTCGGAAAAAAGATGAAGTTTCACGGCAAGTCCCATGCGGTCCAGCAGGTGACGGCGGATTCATTTGACGGCGTGGATATTGCAATCTTCAGCGCGGGCGCGACGCGCTCGCGTGAATTCGCACCGCACGCGGTGCGCGCCGGAGCGGTGGTGGTGGACAATTCCTCGGCCTTCCGCATGGACCCCGAGATCCCGCTCGTGGTGCCCGAGGTGAACCCTGACGATCTCAGGAAACACAAGGGCATCATCGCCAACCCGAATTGTTCGGCCGCGATCCTCGTCGTTCCGCTCTGGCCGTTGCACCAGGCGGCGCGCATCCGCCGCATCGTGGTCTCCACCTACCAGGCCGCCAGCGGCGCGGGCGCCAAGGCCATGGCCGAGCTCGAATCCCAGGCGCGTGACATCCTCGCCGGCCGCCCGGCGAAAAAGGAGGTGCTGCCCCACCAGATCGCCTTCAACGTCTTCTCGCACAACACGCGCGTGGCGGAAAACGGCTACAATGAGGAGGAGAACAAGGTCATCGAGGAAACACGCAAGATGTTTCACGAGCCCGGGCTCGCCATCTGCCCCACGTGCATCCGCGTCCCCGTCCTGCGCGCCCATTCCGAAAGCGTTCTCATCGAGACTGAGCGCAGGCTCACCGTGGACGAGGCTCGAAGCATCCTCAAGAAATCTCCCGGCGTGAAGCTCGTGGACGACCGCGACGGCAACTATTTCCCGATGCCCATCGAGGCCACGGGCGAGTTCGACATCCTGGTGGGACGCCTCCGCGAGGACCTGTCCGGTTCCAACGGCCTGGCGATGTTCATCAGCGGCGACCAGTTGCTCAAGGGCGCCGCCCTCAACGCCATCCAGATCGCCGAGCTGCTCGTCGGGCGCTGAAAAGTTACCTGCAAATCATTTGCTTTTTAGGGCATTTCACGGGAGAGTGGGCTTCCCATGAACGAGGCGCCCCTCACGTTTGCCTATGCGTTTGCGCTCGGGCTGATGCACAGTCTTGAGCCCAGCCACGCCAAGGCGGTGCTGGCCTCGTATTTTCTGAATCGCAAACGAACGGCGTTGGAAGCCGTGATGTTCGCGCTTACGGTGACGCTCGCACACACGCTGGTCATCTACGCAATGGCGGCCGTGGGTTACAAAATCGGCCTCGGGTTGGAGGGCCATGCGGTCAAACTTGCGGTTGAGACATGGGGCGGGCGGATTGGCGGAGGGTTCATGATGACCGTCGGCGCGTGGATGTTCTGGAACGAGAGACGCGTGAAATTTCACCGTCACGACAGCTGCTGCCACGACCATTCACACGGGCATTTTTTTCATCATCACCTGGATCATGACCACGCCGCCAACCCGTCGTCGCTGCGGCAGATTTTCGCCCTCGGCTTCTGCAGCGGCATCGTCCCCTGCATGAGCGGCGTGACGGTCCTGGTGCTCGCGTGGACCACCGCGTCCCCGCTGCGGGGACTGTCACTGGTGGCGGTATTCAGCGCGGGCCTTGGCCTGGTCGTTCTGGCCATGTGCCTGGCGATGCAACAGGCCGCGCGATGGATGAATCATTTCTGGGAAAAAAGCGAACGCTGGAATCGCTTCCTCCCCATCCTGAGTTCCGCCCTGATTTTCCTGATGGGCGCCGCAGTGCTGGCGCACAGCCTCTAAGTGTAGCCGAATCCGCAAGGATTTGGCCGCTGCCGGGTCGATCCCACTTCAACTAATGATACTATTAATCGGCTTAAAATAACATTTTACATGCCAAAAATGCTGTGCATATTCAGACCCATATGAAATGGACTTCACCACTGATCCTGATCGTGGATGACGAGTTGATGATCCGTTCACTGCTTGCCGAAGTGTTGAAGGACCACCAATGCATGACCTTTCCAAGCGGGCTGGCTGCCGTCGAGTGGCTGGAGCAAAATCCGGATGCGCCGGTGGAATTGGTGATCAGTGATTTCGACTTGCCCGGCGGCAACGGTGTGAAGAGCTGCAACAAACTTCGCCGCCTCAGTCCCAACATCAAGATCATCTTGATGAGCGGCACATCCATCGAGGATGTCGAAAGCCTGGCCCTCGAGAATCATTACGACAACTGGGCCCGCAAACCATTCTCGATCAAGGAAATGCGGCGCAAAGTCGACGAAGCGCTCAAGTCCGCCCACGCGCACGTTTGAGTCTCGGGCCGTGTTCTTGCGAACGCAGCTACGCGCCCCGTCCACTTGCGCTTTGTCCAAAGTGTGGTACTAGTACTGTAGTTCTTTGCACGCTTAATGGCTGGACGCCGTGTCCGGCCAGCGGGGGACCCACTTATTCCGCGAAGGCGGATCGGGGCGCATGGCACTGCGGTGTGCCAGGGGCACTTGGAAGGCCCTAGCCCGACAGCTAACCTCGTCAGCTCTACACCAAGGGCAAAAAGAGTCCGAAAGTCTCTCAAGTCCTTCACGCAACCCGTCTGCCTTTCCGCAGGGGGCAGGCTCTTTCATGCCTCGATGGCATGGAAAGGAGAGTTATGAAAGTATTCACATTGATGGGAGCGCTCATCGCGTTCCTTGCAGGTTTGGTGGTGTATTTTGGAATTCACCACCCGCTCACACTCACCGCGCTGGCCATCACGGGCATCTGGCTTTCGGGTGTCCGCTACATTCCGCACGGACGGATCGGCACCGTGGAAAAGCTCTGGTCCAATGCCGGCTCGCTCAAGGACGGCGCCATTATCGCCCTCCACGGCGAGGCCGGGTTTCAGGGGGAAATTCTGCGTGGCGGTGTCCACCTGAATTATTTCCCATGGCAGTACCGTATCCACAAGCTGCCCCTCGTCTTCGTGGGCGAGGGCCAGATCGGCTACGTGTACGCGCGTGACGGACAACCGCTGCCCCCGACACAAACGCTCGGCCGCACCGTGGATTGCAACCACTTCCAGGATGCACAGGCGTTCCTGGCCAATGGCGGCCAGCGCGGGCGCCAGCGCGCGATCCTGCGCGAAGGCGTGTTCGCCATCAACCTCGCCCTCTTCGTGGTGATCACGGAGGACCGTGTGTTTGAAGGCTCCGCACGCGACAACAAGGACACGCCGTATCATGTCTGGCAGGAGCAACTCGCGGTCATCGGTGGATTCCGTCCCGTGGTGATCGGCGACGCCGGCAAGGAACATGGCCTGGGCCAGGCGCTGGAGAAAAAGGGCATTGAGGTCCAGCTCCCGTTCAATGACACGCTCGGGGTGGTGACCGTGCACGATGGTCACTCAATCGAATCGGGAGAGATCATCGCGCCGGAGATTCCGACGAATGAAGAACGCAGTCACAACTACTTCCAGGATCCCGAGATGTTTCTCTCCCTGGGAGGCAAGCGCGGCAAGCAGTTGCAGGTGCTCACCGACGGCACCTTCTTCATCAACCGTTGGTTTGCCACGGTCGAGATCAAGCCGAAGACGCTCATCCCGATCGGGTACGTGGGCGTGGTCGTGTCGTACTACGGCACGAGGGGGGTGGACGTCACGGGCCACTCGTTCCGTTACGGCGAGCAGGTGGAGCACAACCAGAGGGGCGTGTGGCGCCAGGCGCTCGTGCCCGGCAAATACGCGCTCAACCCGTATGCGTTGAAGGTGGAGCTCGTGCCGACGGTGAACTTCGTCCTGCGCTGGATCACCGGCCAGGTCGAGATGCACCAGTACGACAAGGACCTCACAAGCGTGGAGCTCATCACGGCGGATGGTTACGAGCCGGTGATGCCGCTCTCGCTCGTCCTGCACATTGACTACGAGAAGGCGCCAAGCGTGGTGCAGCGTTTTGGCGATGTGAAACGTCTCATCAGCCAGACGCTTGATCCCATCCTCACGGCGTACTTCCGTGACGTGGCGCAGAGCTCCAACATGCTGGACCTCCTTACCAAGCGCGAGGAAATCCAGGGCCGGGCCACCCAGGAACTGGGGCGGCGTTTCAAGGAATTCGACATCAACTGCGTGGCGGTCCTGATCGGACGGCCCCATTCCAAGAATGAGGTCAAGGATGGGCCCGAGCCGATTGACCAGCTCTTCGACCAGCTTCGCACGCGGCGACTGGCCCAGGAGCAGATGGCCACGTTCGCAAAGCAGCAGGAAGCGGCGATGCAGCTCAAGCAGTTGAACGAGGCCCGCGCCATCGCGGACAAGCAGGCGGAACTCACGCAGACCAAGATCAACATCGAGGTGGCAGAGAACCGGGGCAACGCCCAGCTGGCGGAAGCCCGGGGTCTCGCGCAACGCGATGTGGAACTGGCCCAGGGTCAGTCCCGCTCGCAGGAACTGCTGGGCAAAGGCGAAGCATCAAGAACGTCGCAAGTCGGCATGGCCGAAGCCGCCGTGTCGCTGCAAAAAGTGAAGGCGTTCACCGACCCGAAGCTCTATGCATTGAGCCTTGTCTCCGACAAACTGAGCCACAGCACACAACCACTGGTGCCCGAACGCCTGTTCGTGATGGGAGGACAAAATGGAAAGGAGAGCCCGGCGTTGGGCCTTCTCAACCAGCTGCTCTCGCTCCTCGTGAGCGAGAAGGCGGGATTGGGACTGGATTCACCCAAATCCGCAGGGGAGCCCGCTCCAAAAAAGGAGGCCGCGTAACAACCCTCAACACCCTCTCTCCCAGGCCGGGGGGAGAGGGTCGAAGGGGGCGCTGAACAGGGAGAACCCGCCGCCTGTCGACGCCGCAGCCACGTTTACTTCAGGTCACTCGTCACTCGATCTTTTCGACTTGCGTCATGCCAAGAAAAGTTTATGTTACCCGCAGCGACCAGTAGTGGGCCGGTTGTAAAACCGACTCCGGATTTATCCCTGGCCGCTATTTTTTTTCGCTTGGGCTGCGAGCCATGCCAGAACGTCCTGCAATGCCTCATTCCCCTTGTGTGAGCTTCTCAAGCATCCGGTAACCTTGCTCATCCACGGGATGCATGGCTGCCTTTGTTTCTTTCCGCTCCTCGTATCGACGGATCGTAAATGCGCAAAGGTCGCAAAGCTGCAGGACAAGGCTTTTGCGTGAGTCGATGAAAAAACCCTTCTCGATGATCCGTCCAAGCTTCAACGCCCCGTCCATGCCACGCAGCAGTTTTATGGAATTTTCAAGGTCGGCAACGACCTCCTTGTTCTCGTCAAAGACAAACATTCCCAAGGGAGAATCTGGCATGTGTCTGAGATAATCATCGACCACGCGAGCGACGAGAGGAAAAGCCGCAACGTGAGGATTGATGATGACACCACCACCGAAGCGTTGCTTGAGCCAGGCCTGATACTGCTTCTTCACAATGCGACGATACACAATCCTCAAATCATGCTTGAGTGCGGTTCCCAGAAGTTCGTTGCGAAACTCGATTCTCCTCCCGACGGGACAACCCATGAAACAGTCTTTACCCCTTCTTAACGCAGCTCCATGAATTTCAAAATGATCGGGTCGCGGCTTGGGGAAATACGCCTCGAGGGTTGTTTCAAGATCCCGCTCGACTGCCAGCCATCTCGATTCCGGAACAATCAAGGCGCACAGAAGAAACAGGGGTTGTTCCGGATCATTGAGGTTGTTGCCCGAGTTTCCCGATTCATCAAGATACACCAGATGCATATTGTTAAATATATATAAGCATTATTGTTGCATGTGATTTGAGCAGATAAGCGAGGGAATTTTTCAACCGAGAGTCGGGCATGACGCCGATCTGGCTCAACGAAGAATCAAACGCGCATAATGAACCTGGGAATGCCGCCGGAGCTTTCCGCCGAATTGTTCGGAAAGGACGACGGTCCAGGCGAACGCGACAAGTCGCGTCGTCGAAAGCTCCGACGAGTCGGAGCACTCCATATTCCGAATCCCCCCTCCTTCATTCCGCAATCCGCAATCCGAATTTCGAAATTAAATGACTGTTCTGTCCGGAATGATCGTGTTCTTCGGAACCACCACGATTCCGTCGCGGATGCAGTAGAGTTCGTGGTCCACATTTTCCGGCTTCCCCTCGGGGGTGATCACACAGCGTTCCCCGATCTGCACGTTTTTGTCGATGATCGCGTGCCGGATTTTGCAGCCGTCACCGATGCCCAGATGCGGAAGGCCGCGCGCCTCGTTCTCGCCGATCATCTGGTCGGTCTCGTAATAATCGTTGCCCATCACCACGCTGTCGCGAAACTCGCAGCCCGCGCCGATCATCGAGCGGATCCCGATCACGACGCGTTCCATGCGCGCGCCCTCACCCACCTTGCATCCATCGCCAACCACCGTCTGCTTGAGGTCGCCGCTCGCGATGGCTGAGGCGGGCAGGTAACGGGTTCGCGTGTAGATCGGCGCGTTGCGGTCAAAAAAATCGAATTGCGGCTTCGTCCGCGTGATGTCGAGGTTCGCATCGAAAAAAGCGCGGATCGTCCCGATGTCTTCCCAATATCCCTGGTGCACGTAACCAAACACGCGACGGGTGCTGATGGCCGCGGGAATGATATCTTTGCCGAAATCCGCAAGGTTGTTGTTCAGCACATCATCCAAAACCTTGCGGCCGAAAATATAGATGCCCATGGACGCGAGGAAATGATCCTCCGACGACGTGATGCCCAGATGCGACAGGAGCGGGTCGACAACCTTGAGCTCGTCGAGCACGGCGGCTTCCCTCGGCTTTTCCACGAAGCGCGTGATGCGCCGCTCCTCGTTCACCTGCAGGATGCCGAAACCGCTCGCGCTCTTGCGCCGGACAGGAATGACGGCCACGGTGATGTCGGCATAGGTTTCCAGGTGCTGCTGCAACACCTTGCGGTAGTCCATGCGGTAGAGCTGGTCGCCCGAGAGGATGACGATGAAATCCGGACGGTGATCGGCAAAGTAGCGCAGGTTCTGGCGCACGGCATCGGCGGTGCCCTGGTACCAGCCCGTGTTGTCGAGCGTCTGCTGGGCGGCGCAAATTTCAACAACGCCGTTTGAGAAATGATCGAAGCGGTAGGTCTCGAGAATGTGGCGGTGGAGCGACGCGCTGTTGAATTGCGTGAGGATGTAGATTTTGCGGATCTCGGAATTGATGCAGTTGCTGATCGGGATGTCCACGAGGCGATATTTCGCGCCGAGCGGAACCGCCGGCTTGGAGCGCAGCTTCGTGAGCGGATAAAGCCGCGTCCCCTGCCCGCCCCCCATGATGACCGCCAGCACATTGGCAGTGGAAGTCACAGGTCGCGGCGCGGGAAGAGACATACGTCATTGCCGTATAAAATATCCGAGGAGGTGATTCAACGAGAAAGAGCCGGGGACGGCGAAGGATGAAGGATGAGGGATGAGGGATGAAGAAAGACAAAAAGTTGAAGTGTGCGGCTGAAAAATTGACCGCGACCGGATGGGGGGACGTTTCACGCAAATTCGCAAAACCGCAAAGTTCGGAAAATGCCGTATTTTTCACGCAGCAGGCGCTGCGTGAAAAATGCAATCCTGTTCAATCCGGCCAAATCCTCACTCTTCCGAAATCCTGTTCATCCTGTAAATCCTGTCAAAAAAAATTTCCAAAGGGCAAAAGGGCCCGACAGGAGACTTGATTGTCCTGGAAGAACTACCTACGTAGGTCTTTTGAAATTATCTCATGCCCGGCAAGAACACTCGAATGGCTGAAAAGTCACAGGCGCGATTGAGCAAACCTCTTTTGCGGAAGCTGGAAGGGCTTGACCGGCGGTTGCTGCCTCATGAACTCGATTCCGTGATCGAAGAGCTGTGCGGTTGCGGCGCATGGGGGCTTCGCGAAATGGCCGGCGTGTTGAACCGTTCACCAGTCTATCTCCAAAACACATCCATCAAGCGACTCCTGGCAGAGGGACGAATCCGCTTCGCGCACGCAGGCGAGCCCAACCACCCGCGCCAGGCATACGTGGCAACCGCGGCAAAGCCAAAAGCTGAACCGCTCCCCGAAGAACCCGCCCTGTCCATCGGGATCAACGATTAGACAGATGCCCCGGCCAACGGGGATTTTTTTGACAGGATTTACGGGATTTTGCAGGATTCAGAAAAGAGGCTCGCTCCGCGCACTGGATATCGGGACGTCAGCGTCCCGATATCCAGTGCGCGGAGCAGGGTTTGCGGTCCGAAATCCTGTAAATTCTGGAACAATCATGCAATCCTGTCAAAAATCCGATCCGTGCCCATCCGTTGTTAAAAAAATCACCCGCCCGTCAGACGCCGCAGGATTCCATATTTGAAAATGCACCAGATCGCAATCACCCCATCCTGCCACGTGATTTTTTTCCCCTCCTCATACGTGCGCCCGTGATAGCTGATGCCCACCTCGTAAAATCTCGCGCACAGCAAGGCGAGTTTGGCCGTGAGCTCGGGCTCGATTCCAAAGCCGTTCTCCTCGATCGTGATCTTCTTCAGAAAATCCGCGCGCACCACCTTGAACCCGGTCTCCATGTCGCTGAGGTTCAGGTTCGTCGCCATGTTGGAAAAAATCGTGAGCAGCCGGTTCCCGAACGAATGCCAGAAGTAGAGGATGCGATGACAATCCCCGCCCTGGAAGCGCGACCCATACACCACATCCGCCTGCCCATCCACGATGGGCCCAATCAGACGTGAATATTCCCGCGGGTCATATTCGAGGTCGGCGTCCTGAATGATCACCGCCTCGCCCCGCGCCTCGGCAAAAGCCGTCCGCAAGGCATGACCTTTCCCTTGATTGTGCGGGTGTTGAAAAAAACGCACGTCCTTGGCAAACGGTTGCACCTTCTCCGCCGTGTGATCCGTCGAGCCATCATCCACAACAAGAATGTCCCACTGGTGCGGAGCAAGACGCGCGTCAAGCACCCGCTGGATCACCATCGCAATGGTCTTCTCCTCATTGTAGGCCGGGATGACGACGGAAATGTGCACGTCCCATCTGTCTATCCACAGGACAGGGTCAGTTCAAGTTCTTAACAGGGCTTACGCATTTGAAAAAGCGGCAACGACTCAGGTTGATCGATGGGCGAAGGGGTTGCCGAGCGCCTCCGACGCCTTATGTTGCGCAACGCAACAGGGGCGTCTACGGCGATCGGCAACCCTAGTTACTCTTACGAGCACATGCATAAAATTTGAAATTGCGACAGATGTCCAGATGGACATAACAGGGCTTACGCATTTGGAATCGGCTCGTCATTTTTGTGCCTCTTGTGCCTTTTTGTGGCCATTTTCCGCGTGCCGAGCAGACGGATTGGCCGCAAAGAGGCACAAAAAGCACAAGGCAACCACCCCGCATCCAGATTTGGAAGAACCTCTGAGTCCAAATGCGTAAGCCCTGATGGACATAAAGAGCTTGAGATCCTAGTTGTGAAAAGGGGCTGATGGACCTAAAGTAGGAACGGTTCGATTTGTGAAAACTCTAAAGATTTTGGCGTTCGCAGGTGGGAGTCTTTTGATTTTGTGCGTATTTGTTTTTGTTGCACGAGTAGGAATGGCGTGGCTCACATTTGCTTCTAGCAATGCGCTTCATGAGAAGAAAATTCAGCAAGCCACTCAAATCATGACGGCATACCGTCCTGAGGATTGGCGCGATCTCTTTGAGAGTTGCGTTAATTTATACAAGACAATCAAACCGTCGAATACGGCGATAGATCGCAAACAATGGCCAGCACAACTGGTTTCGCTGAATCCATATTATGTCTGGGTTGACGACGACTGTATATGGATGAACTGGACTGGAGGATTTGATGATTTCGGTTTGCACTTATATATTTACAGACGTGAGGCGACACTTCCCAACGACGGTTCACATCACGCGGGCGTGCGTGTGGTTGATACACGCGGGAAAATCACCGAATGGCCGTATATCAGAAATGAAGACAAGAAGTCTCAAGTCGCTCCACCCTCCAAATAACCAACACCGTGAATGACACCGAAAAGGCTGAAGTTGAGCTGATCAAAAAAACGATCCAAACGGCCTATGTCGAGGGGCTTCAAAACGAAGGCGATTTTTCTAAGATCGACCAGGGCATGCATCCCGGCTTCGAACTTCTCATCCCGGGAAATGGAAGCGAGATGCAAAAGTATTCCTTACCCGCATGGAAGGAAGCGGTTAAATCAAGCAAGGACGCGGGTAAACTTCCACGGAAGGAGGATGATCGTGTATCCATCAAATTTCTGATGGTGGATGTCACTGGCAAGGCCGCCGTTGCCAAATTCGAATTTTATGTAGGCACCAAGCTTGCCTACCTGGATTACCAGTTTTTATACAAATTTGGCGACGGATGGAAAATTGTAAGCAAGATTTACCATCAATATTGAAGCGGTTCCCGCGTCACGCCCAAGGTCGTTCGCACACGGGCAGCTCGTCATTCTTGCGCTTCTTGTGCCTCTTCGTGGCCATATTCCCAAGCATCGAGCGCAATGATTGGCCGCAAAGAGGCGCAAAAGACACAAGGCCGCCAACAGCAATTCCACGCCCACTCCAAATGCGTAAGGCTTGGGGAGGCGTGGTTGACGAGGGTCTGCAAGGGGCGTATGTTGTCACCATGAGCACTTCTGTCAGGAGAGTGATCCTTTACGGATTGAGGGCCGTGGGAAAGAATGTTCCGGATTTCAAACATCTGAATACCCTTCTTGAGGAGGCGGAGCGGCAGGTCAAGGCCCTGAATGCCGTCGAGCAGGTGGAGGGACACCCTCCTGGCACTCAATTTGAGGTTGTTAAAATCACCATCGAACCGCTTGTTGAGGAACCGAGTTTGGACAATATGAAGAAGAAGACGGCGGACATGGAGGAGTGGATCAACTCCATGAAAAAGAAGTAGCGACGACCTCACCCGTTGAGCGCAACGAAGGGAACAGATCAAGGTGGTGATTTCCGGACGCCTGTGGTTTAAGTCGCAGATGTCCTCCAAAGCTGAATCCCATCTTTCGAACCGCTGCAAGATCATGCGCCGCCTCATCAAGACGCATGGGCCGTGCGATCTCGTCGCCGAGAAGCGCTCGCCTTATGAGGCTCTCGTCAACGCAGTCGCGCATCAGCAGCTCAACGGCAAGGCGGCCCAGTCCATCCTGCGTCGATTCAAGGCGTTGTTCCCCGGCACGCGCTTCCCAAAACCAGCGCACATCATGACGGCGAGCGACAAAAAGTTGCGCAGCGCCGGATTCTCCTTTGGAAAAATCCGGGCGATTCGCGACATTGCGGAGAAAACTCAAAGCGGCCTGGTGCCCACCCGTGCGAAAGCGATAAAGCTAAGCGACGATGAACTCATCGCCCGCCTCATCGAGGTTCATGGCGTGGGCCGCTGGACGGTGGAAATGCTCCTCATCTTCACATTGGGGCGGAAGGATGTGTTCCCCTGCGATGACTTTGGCGTGCGCAACGGTTTCCGCGTCGCGATGAAACTTGACGACATGCCCAAGCCGTCCGTGCTTCGAGAGCATTCCAAACGCTGGGCGCCCCATCGCACGCTCGCGGCCTGGTATCTCTGGCGCGCGGCGGATGCGGAGAAATCGGACGTGAAGGCAAAAGGCAAAGGGCAAGAGGCAAAGGGCAAAAGTTGAAGTGTCGGGATGTAGAGGCGCTTCTGCGAAGCGCCGCAGGGGGCCGGGGGCTCCCATTTGCATATGTAATTTCGAAATGTAGGAGCCGCTGTCAGCGGCGACCGGGCCTTCGCCACGCCGAAGTGGCTACGGCCACGCAGGCGGGCGGGATAGGTCGGTGCGGAAATCGCCGCTGACAGCGGCTCCTACAAAAATTAGAGTTTGGGCACGGTGATTCCGCGCTGGCCCTGGTACTTGCCCTTGCGGTCCTTGTACGAGACGCGGCATTCCTCTTTTCCCTCGAAGAAGAGCACCTGGGCGATGCCTTCATTGGCGTAGATTTTGGCAGGCAACGGCGTGGTGTTTGAAATTTCGAGGGTCACCTGCCCCTCCCACTCCGGCTCGAAGGGGGTCACATTGACGATGATCCCGCAACGCGCGTAGGTGGATTTGCCGACGCACAGCGTAAGGATGTTGCGCGGGATGCGGAAATATTCCACGCTGCGCGCGAGCGCAAAGCTGTTCGGCGGCACGATGCATTCCCCGGCCTTGATCTCGACAAAGGAGCGCGGATTAAATTTCTTGGGATCCACCAGCACACCGTGCACGTTGGTGAAGACCTTGAACTCATCCGCCACGCGAAGGTCGTAGCCGTAGGACGACACGCCATAGCTGATGCAACCCTTGCGAACTTGCCTGCGGGCGAAAGGCTCGATCATGCGATGGCTCTTTACCAGGCGCTCAATCCAGTGGTCGGGGAGGAGGCTCATGGGAGGGGAGCTGCTAGCTTCTAGCCACTAGCTGCTGGGACGGATTGCTCACTATAGGAAAGAAGATCGCCGTTTCACTTATACGGAGCCATTCGTTCAACCAGACGATTTCTCGTGGGTCACACATCAGTTCTAGTGGCTAGAAGCCAGAAGCCAGCAGCTTTCCTTACTCCCAGCTCAGCGCGCCGGAGGTCTGGTACTCGGTGACGCGGGTCTCGAAGAAATTCTTTTCCTTTCCGAGGTCAATCGTCTCGCTCATCCATGGGAAAGGGTTGCGCGAACCGTACTGGACCGGGAGGCCGATGCGCTCGAGGCGGCGGTCGGCGATGTGCTGCACGTAGTCGCGGAAGAGGGACGCGTTCAATCCAAGAATCCCCTGGGGCAGGCAATCCTCCGCGTAAGTGATTTCGAGTTCCACGGCCTCGCGAATTTTCGCCACGAGGGTGTCCTGAAAACCCTTTGTCCAGATCTCAGGGTTCTCCTCCTTGAGCGTGTTGATCAGATCAATGCCGAAGTTCAGGTGAACCGTCTCGTCGCGCATGATGTATTGGAACTGCTCGCCGATGCCCGTCATCTTGTTCTGCCGGTGAAACGAGAGGATCATCACGAAGCCGCTGTAGAAAAAGATGCCCTCCATGATGACGTAGAAGCCGACGAGATTTTCAAGGAACTTCTGTTTGCCCTCGAAGGTTTCCGTCGTAAACTCAGGTTTCATCAGGTCTTCCGTAAGAGCGATCTCGAAGACATCCTTGTCATGAATGGAATTGACCTCGTGGTACATGTTGAAGACCTCCCGCTGGTCGAGCGAAAGGGATTCGACAATGTAATGGAACGTGTGGGTGTGAATGGCTTCCTCGAAGCCCTGTCGCAGCAGGTACTGGCGCGCCTCGGGATTGGTGAGGTGCTTGAAGATGGCGAGCACGATATTGTTGCCGACGAGGCTTTCGGCCGTGCTGAAAAATCCGAGGTTGCGCATGATGACGTGCCGCTCGGCATCGGTGAGCTTGTTTGATTTCCACAGTTCAATGTCGCGCCCCATCGCCACCTCGGTGGGCATCCAGTGGTTGGCACAGCCGTTGAGATAATGTTCCCATGCCCAGCTGTATTTCAGCGGCATGAGCTGGTTGACGTCCGCCGCGCGACAGTTGATCAGGCTTTTGTCCTGGGGATTGAGACGCTTGGTGAGGTCGTGAAGTTCGGCGGGAGTTTCGGCAACGGTGCAGCAGGCCATAGGTTTTGTGAGTGTTGAAGTTTTAAAAAACGAAAGATCGGCAGGAAATTTATTGGCAGCTTTCGCACGTGGGATCCTCGAGACTGCACGCCTTGGGCTGCGGCGAGGGGACGCGCTGCACGGCGATGTTGCTGGACGCGGACTTGTTTTTCATCCAGCGCGGCTGGATGCCGCGGCGGTTGACGTCCATGGTGGATTTCTCAATCTGCGTCGCAGCGAGGGTGCGCAAATAGTAGGTCGTCTTGAGCCCCTTTTCCCACGCCAGAAAATACATGTCGTGCAGCTTCTTTCCGCTGGGCGCGGCGAGATACAAATTCAGAGACTGGCCCATATCAATCCACTTCTGGCGGCGGCTCGCGCACTCGATGAGCCACTTGGGATCCATCTCAAACGCCGTCACGTAAATCTCCTTGAGCTCGAGCGGAATGCGCTCGATGTCCATGATCGTTCCGTCGAAATGCTTGAGGTCGTCGATCATCTCCGCGTCCCATAGGTTGAGCGCCTTGAGGTCTTCGAAAAGGAAGGTGTTCAGGGTCGCGAATTCGCCCGAGAGATTCGACTTGGCGAAGAGATGCTTGTACGTGGGCTCGATGGATTGCGCCACGCCGGTGATGTTTGAGATCGTGGCCGTCGGCGCGATCGCCATCGTGTTGCTGTTGCGCATGCCGTGCTTTTTCAGCGCCTTGCGGACGACGGTCCAATCCATCGAGGTGGAACGGTCCACGAAAAAGAATCCGCCGCGCTCGCGCGCAAGAATATCCAGCGTGTCAATCGGCAGCAGGCCCTTGTCCCACTTTGAGCCGGGGAAGCTCGGGTACGGCCCCCGCTCCTTCGCAAGCTCCGTCGAGGCCAGGATCGCGTAGTAGGAGATCATTTCCATGCTGCGGTCGGCGAATTCCACCGCCTTCTCGCTCGCGTAGCTGATGCGCAATTTGTAGAGCGCGTCCTGGAATCCCATCACGCCCAGCCCGACAGGGCGATGCCGCATGTTCGCCGCATGCGCCTCGGGCGTCGGGTAAAAATTGATGTCAATCACGTTGTCGAGCATGCGTATGGCCGTCTTGACGGTCTTCGCAACAAGCTTCTCGTCGAGTCCCTTCTCGGTCGTGTGCGCGAGCAGGTTCACCGAGCCTAGATTGCACACCGCGGTCTCGTCCTTCGACGTGTTGAGGAGGATTTCCGTGCAAAGATTGGAGCTGTGCACCACGCCGGCATGGTCCTGCGGCGAACGGATGTTGGATGGGTCCTTGAACGTGATCCATGGATGCCCCGTCTCAAACAGCATCGAGAGCATCCTGCGCCACAGTGAAATCGCCTCGATCTTTTTGGCCTGACGCAATTCGCCGCGCTCAGCCATCGCCTCATATTCGTGATAACGCTTCTCGAAGGCCGCGCCGTAGAGATCATGCAGGTCGGGCGTCTCGCTCGGGCTGAAAAGCGTCCAGTGGGACTTGGCAGCCACGCGTTTCATGAAGAGATCGGGGATCCAGTTCGCCGTGTTCATGTCGTGCGTGCGGCGGCGCTCGTCGCCGGTGTTTTTGCGCAGCTCCATGAAATCCTCGATGTCCAGGTGCCACGTCTCAAGATACGCGCACATCGCGCCCTTGCGCTTTCCGCCCTGGTTGACAGCCACCGCGGTGTCGTTGGCCACCTTGAGGAATGGAATCACGCCCTGGCTTTCACCGTTGGTGCCCTTGATGTAGGCTCCCGTGGCGCGGATGTTCGTCCAGTCATTGCCAAGTCCGCCCGCCCACTTCGAAAGCTTGGCATCATCGGACACCACCTTGAAAATATGATCGAGGTCATCCATCACCGTCGAAAGGTAGCAGGAGCTCAGCTGCGGATGCAGGGTGCCTGCATTGAACAGCGTGGGCGTGGACGAGATGAAGCGGAACTGTGAAAGCGTGTCGTAAAATTCGATCGCGCGATCCTCCCGCGGCGCGCTGTCGCGCAAGGCGAGGCCCATGGAAACACGCATCCAGAAATATTGCGGCGTCTCGACGCGGCGCTGCCCCTGGTGGATGAGGTAGCGGTCATAGAGTGTCTGCAGACCCATGTACGTGAACTGCATGTCGCGCTCGGTCTTCATCGCGCCGGCGATTTTCTTGAGGTCAAAATCAAGCAGGTCCTTCGAAAGCCTGCCCAGCTTCACGCCCTCGGCAAGATAATCCTTGAAATGAGCGGCGTGCGTCTGCGCGACATCGCCCTGCGGCAGCGCCTCGCGGTAAATGATCTGCAGCAGGAGGCGCGCAGCCACGTGCGTGTGGACGGGCTCGCGCTCGATGCGTGCGCGGGCGGCCATGATGTTGGACTTGTCAATTTCCGCCGAGCTGACGCCCTCGTACAAATTCTTGATGGACTCCGCGACAATCTCCTTCGCAGACACCCTGTCCTCGAATCCCTTGCAAGCGCTCTCCACCGCGCGCAGGATGCGGTCGGCGTCGAATCGTTGCTTCGAGCCATCACGATGCGTGATGAACTCGGGGGCGGCAGTCTGGACAGGTTCCAAACCATCCGCCGTTGCCTCCCTGGAAGCCGCCTCCGCAGGCACCCCATCCGCCATGGGAGCGATGGGAGTCAGGCGGGCCTTCTTGCGCTCCTCGCGATACAAAATGTAGCGGCGTGCCACCGAATGATGACCATCGGCCATCAACTGCGCCTCCACGATGTCCTGAATCTGCTCCACCTGCACCCGCTCACCATGCACCAGCTTGCCCAGGGCAAGGTTGACCGCCTTCTCACCCGTGACACGCACATGCTCGGCTTCGGCGGCTGAAAGTTCGCGGGCATCCGTCACCCCAGCCTCCGCCTTGAAAGCGCTCTCGATCGCCAGATAAATACGCTCCTCGTTGAAAAGATCACGCCGTCCGTTGCGCTTGGTGATGTGAAACTCCGCCGCATGCAGGGGATCCACACCGCTGAGACTCATCTGGCCGGAAGGTTGATCGGTTATCATAAACTGTTGTATATCAATTGGTTGCAAACCCACCAAAATTTGCAGTATTCCGCCTATCCAAAATTTCCAGCTTCTGCCTTTGGTGCGACAGATTTCCCCGGCCCAGGTCGGGAACTGGCTGCCACAAACTACCACCCATCGTGGTTGGTCTGTGAACTAAGTACAACGGGTAGTTAATTGCGGGGATCGTGTCAAACGAAAAAAAATACTTTTTCGAAAAAATTTGACGTCGCACAAAACGCTGGCAAATTATTGACCTGGCGCGTCCCGGGCTGGCTGTACATTTGCATCTCCTTGAATTGCAAGTAGATCGGGATGTCTTTTGCCAGCCCGTAAAATCCCGGCTCTCCCCTGTCAGGATCGAGATTCCGCTCTCGGGGAGGAGTCCGGAAAAACATATTTATTCGCATATATGAGATCATGCGCGAGGCTCGGAATGACGGAGGGACACGCTCTGGAGGCTGTCTCAGAACTGGACATCATTGGGTATGGAATGATTAATGAGGGATGCGAAAGATCATCGAATCGGATTATCAACAAGTGATGCTGTTACCCGCGT
>JAHFSY010000069.1 GCA_023269615.1 Verrucomicrobiota bacterium | reverse complement strand
TGGTGGGACCGGAGGCAGAGGCGAATCCGGCTTCGCGTGAAGTCTGGGTTTACCAGACCCGGTGCGTTTGGAATGTGGAAACTTTCACCTTTGAAGTTGAACCGCGCCCGAACCCACGTCGTGTCCCGGGTATGCGATGATCTTGCGGGTTGCGCGGCGGTTCTCGCCATGCTGGCAGAATTGGCTGGACGTCGCGCGAAGGTACGGGTGACGGCCCTGTTCACACGTCGTGAGGAGATCGGGCTTGAGGGCGCGTTTGAAGTGGCCGCCGAAGGGGCGTTGCCCCGCTCGACGCCGGTGATTTCCATCGAGACGAGCAAGGCGCTCGCGAGTGCGCCGCAGGGGGCGGGCCCGATTGCGCGCGTGGGGGATCGCTCGTCGGTGTTCGATCCCGCCGTGACGCAGCGATTGTGCGTGATCGCGCAGGCGCTCCAGAAAAAAGATGGATTCCGATCCCAGCGCAAGCTGATGGACGGAGGCACGTGCGAAGCGACGGCGTACCTGGAGCGCGGCTATCGCGCGGGCGGCCTGTGCGTGGCGCTGGGCAATTATCACAATTGTGCACCGAAAGGCCGCATCGCCGCCGAAAACATCCATCTTGACGACTGGCATGGACTGGTGAAATGGATGGTGGCGACCGCAAGGGAATTTTCAAAATGAGCAATCCACAACCATGGGAATCCGAATTCCGGGCTCTCTTTGAACGCACCCGTGCGAAGGTCGCAGGGGGTGAACGCAACCTGGAGCGGCTGTTCACGGATGCGGACCGCGCGTTCCTGCGATCCATCGGGTCGAAGCCGATCGAGATGTTCGACTCGGCGGATGATTTTGTGGCGGCCGGAGAACCCACGCTCGAGGACATGCTGGAAATCCACCGGATGCGCTACGAGTATTTCACCAAAGTACAGAATGGGAAATTCCTTCCGCCTGTGACCCAGTATCGTGCCAAGCCCGCCGAACTGGGCGGTGTCCCCTGGCTGCCGCGCGCCATAGACAAGGTGCGCGCCAAGCTGGCCGGCCAGTTGCTCGACGATTTCTTCTATCCATGCGGCGGAGACCGCGCTTTTCTCAAGGGAATCAAAATGACGCCCCCGGAATTTTTCCGGCTGGTGCAGGATTCGGAATCGGATGAGGAAGTATTGAAAAAAGTGAAGCAGAACAAGTGATCCCAGCCTTCAAGTTCCACGCGTATATCAGGTGTTTTGTAGGAGCCGTTGCCAACGGCGACCGGCGGGACAAAGGGTGCTGGCTCGGCCTTGATTCTCAGCCAAACCGAAAGTATCCTGAGTTTGGAACCGACATCCAAATGCAGACGACCGTTGGAAATCGCAGTACGCATCTCGAACCCACGCCAATGCGACGTTTGACGGGCCTCATCACGCTCGCAGGGATCATGGCCTTTGGTGTGGGCGTTCACACTTTGGAGAGTGCCGAGCAAAAACCCTCCTCCAAGAAGCATGTTCTTGATTTTCAAGTCATTGATTTCAACACGAACAAACCCCTCTCGAATGTCACTCTTAGGATCCTTCTCAACGGAAAGGAGTCGGAACAGAAAACAGGTGAGCAAGGCCGAGCCACGATCGTGATCCCTCCCGGCGAGATGCCTTCGCTCACCATTGGCGCAAAGCTGGAAGATTATGTGTCCAAGGTGATTGATTGGAGCGCCGAACAGCCTCCGTTTGAGATTCCCAGCGAATACACGATGGCCATTCTTCGACACAACACATCCTCATCCGACATGAGCCCGTTGCATCGGGCGGCAATGCAGGGTGATAAGGAATTGGTTGAACTCCTGCTCGCGAAGGACGTGGATGTCAATGCGGTCAATGCGCTATATAACGGGGCTTACACACCGCTTCTACTTGCGGCCTATCATCGCCACAGTGAAATTGCGGAACTGCTGATCGCCCATGGCGCGAAAGTGGATATTTTTACGGCCGCGGCATTGGATGACGCGCAACGCGTCGAAACGATGCTGAAGGAGAATCCGAAGCTCATCAACGTCAGGCATCAAAACTGGGCGACACCACTTCATGAAGCTGCAAGCAGGGGGGCGGTCAGGGTGACGGAGCTTCTTTTGGCCAGAGGCGCCGACGTCAACGTCACTGCGGATTGGGGATGGACTCCGTTGCACCTGGCCGCTCGGTATCAGGGACCAGGCCACAAGGACGTCGTGGAACTTCTGCTTGCTCATGGCGCGGACGTTACACTCAAGGAAAAATATTGCGGTCGAAGCCCTCTTCATTGGGCCATCTACGGCAACAAGAATGATCTGGCGGAAATTCTCCTTTCCAAAGGCGCCGATGCAAACGCGAAGGACGCTGAAGGTCAGACACTTCTCTGCGATGCCGTTGAACGGGAAAACACGGAACTTGTGTCCCTCCTGCTCTCCAAGGGGTCGGATGCCAATGCGCAAGGTTCAAAGGGACAAACACCTCTCAGGCTGGCGGTGCAAAAGGGAAACAAGGCTGTCGTTCTTCTCCTCGCAAACAAGGGGGCGGATCTTCAAGCAAAGGACAAGGAAGGCTATGATGCACTTCTTTGGGCCGCTTGGAATGGCCATGGGGAGGTGGGTGAGGTGCTTTTGGAAAAGGGTGCTGTCGCGGATATTTTTGCAGCCGCCATGCTGGGCAAACTGGATCGCGTGGATCAATGTCTCAAACAGAATCCCGAGCTTGTGAGCGCCACGCTCAAGTTTCCGCGTGATGAGAACAAGAAAGCTCATTCCCTCGCAGACTTCCTGGAGGATTCCGGTCCAACGCCTTTGCATTGGGCTGTTGTTCAAGACCGGAAGTTGGTTGCCAAGTCGTTGTTGGAGCATGGCGCAAATGTGAACGCGGCTGATGAGTTCGGGGCGACCTCTCTTCATCTGGCCGTGAAATATGGTTTCATGGAAATGGCTGAATTCCTTCTCGATCACAAAGCCGATCCCGAGCTCAAGGACGCCAGGGGAAACACTCCGTTTGGAAGCAATTCGGCACAAAAAATCAAGGACCTCAGAAACATGCTCAAGCAAATTGGGTTGAAAGAGTGATTTGGTGCGTGGTGCGGACGTGACGGCTCGGCCTTCGCAGCCATTGCTGCTTCGGCGTAGGAGGCAGCGCATCCCTCCGTTTTCCTGGGTGCACGACAAATTTGTTGGTCGTTCATTTCATTGGAGCCCGGTCGCCGCTGACAGCGGCTCCTACAAAGTGCGGAGCAATGTAGAGGAAAAATTGTAGGAGCCGCCGTCAGCGGCGACCGGGGGTGAATCGATGGGAGAGCAGCAAATTTGTCGCGCACCCGTTTTCCTGACAACTGCAGAATTTCCTTTTCTTTGGGCGTTCGCTGTTCTTTTCTTTCGGGCCATGCCGAACTCATCCAAAAAGAAGGCCCGTTATCGTCGTGTGGTTTTGAAATTGAGCGGGGAGACGCTGGGGGAGGAGACGGGGCAGCCGATTTCCACGCGGGTCGTCGCCCGCATTGCGAAGCAAATCAAGGACGTCTGCTCGCTTGGGATCGAGCTGGCCATCATCATTGGCGGGGGCAACATCTGGCGCGGGTCGTTTTCCAAGGAGATCGAGCGCGCGACTTCCGATTACATGGGCATGCTGGCCACGGTGATCAACGGCCTTGCATTGCAGGACGCACTGGAAAAGGCGGGGGTCTCGACGCGACTCCAGACGGCGATCGAAATGCAGAGGGTGGCCGAGCCCTTCATCCGCCGCCGAGCCATGCGCCATTTTGAGAAAAAGCGCATTGTCATTTTCGGCGGAGGAACCGGCAATCCCTTCTTCTCGACGGACACGGCTGCAGCCTTGCGGGCGAGCGAGATCGGGGCGGATGTGATTCTCAAGGCGACGAAGGTGGATGGAATCTACGACAGCGACCCGATGAAAAATCCGCATGCGAAGAAGTACGGGCACATCAGTTATCTCGATGCGTTGCGCAAGCGCCTGCGCGTGATGGATTCCACGGCGTTTTCCCTCTGCATGGACAACCACATTCCCATCGTCGTCTTCAACATGTTCAAGGAGGGCAACCTCAGGCGCGTGATGCTGGGCGAGCGGATCGGGACGATTGTCAGCGACTGATCGCTCCTCCTTCCCATGAATGGCCAGCTTGCTGTCACGGTCGTCAACGATCTTTCCGAGCTGGCGCGCCTGTCGCAGGAGGTGGAGAAATTTGGAGGGACGCAGGGTTTCACGCCCAAGGTCGTCAGGGCGCTGAATGTGTCGCTTGATGAAATCATCAGCAACACCATCGCCCACGGCTACGCCGACAAGGGGCGTCATGAAATCCTGGTGCGCGTCCAGGTGGATGGGGACCACGTGCGCGCCGAGGTGGAGGATGATGGGCGTGCGTTCAATCCGCTGCACGCGCCCGAGCCCGACACGAAACTGCCCCTGGAGAAATGTCCCGTGGGCGGGCTTGGCGTGCTTCTTGTCCGGAAGATGATGGACGTGGTGGAATACCGTCGCGAACACGGGAAGAATCTGCTTGTGATGAAAAAGCGGTTGATGCCAGATCACGAACGCCGATGAACTTATCCGAAAACAAACAGGACAACGTGCTGATCCTTGACCTTGAGGGGAGGCTGGACGGCAGCAACTCGACGCAGGTGGAGCAGCAGATCATTGCGCGAATTGAAGGCGGCGACCAGAAATTGATCATGGACCTCGCCCGCCTGGACTATGTGAGCAGCGCCGGCCTGCGCGTCTTTCTGATCGCCGCAAAGCATCTGCAACGGCTCAAGGGCGCATTCGCCCTGTGCAACATGAGCGCGCCGGTCCGTGAAATTTTTGAAATCTCCGGCTTCCTCGAAATGATGCCAACATTTCCCGGGCGCAAGGAAGCGTTGCAATCGCTCAAATGAAAGCAGCGCTGGACCGCTACTTTCAGCTGACGGAGAACCGCACCTCTGTTCGCACGGAGATTCTCGCGGGCGTGACCACCTTCCTCACGATGGCCTACATCATCGTGGTGCAGCCGGCCGTTCTCTCGGGCTCGATGTTTGGATTCAAGACGGGGATGGATTTTGGGGCGGTGACGGTCGCCACATGCCTTTCCGCCGCGCTGGCCACGGCCATCATGGCCCTCTATGCGAGATACCCGATTGCGCAGGCGCCGGGCATGGGCGAGAATTTCTTTTTTGTTTTCACCGTGATTCCCGCGGCAGCGGCGGCCGGGTATTCCAACTCCTGGCAGGTGGCGCTCGGCGTGGTGTTCATTTCGGGTGTTCTCTTCCTGGTTCTTTCCCTTGTGGGCGTGCGCGAATGGATTCTCGATGCGATCAGTCCCAGCATGAAGTGCGCGATCACGGTGGGGATCGGCCTTCTCATCGCCTTCATTGGCTTCCAAAATTCGGGGTTGATCCTCAAGGATCCCGCAACGGCCGTGAAGCTCAACACCCATTTTGCCTCGCCGGATCTCATCATCTTCTTTTTCGGATTGTTTCTGGCCACCGTGTTTCACATCCGGGGAGTTCGCGGCTCGATTCTTTGGGGGATTGTGGGCGCCACGCTCCTTGCGATCGTGCTGCGGCAAGTCCTGCCTTCGATGCCCGATGCGATTTCGCAGTCCAAGACCTTGAAGGAATCCATGCTGATGACCCGCTTTACGATGGCAAGCGCCGTGGTGTCAGCTCCGCCCTCGCTATCACCCACTTTTTTTAAAATGGACCTTGTGCACGCGCTCTCCGCGCCAATGATTCCATTCATCCTCATCTTCCTTTTCATGGTTCTGTTTGACACGGTGGGCACATTGATCGGCGTGTCGGAGCAGGCGGGATTCATCAAGGACAACAAGCTGCCGCGTGCAAAGCAGGCCTTCGTCTCCGACGCCGTCGCCACCGTGGCTGGCGCGGCGATGGGGACAAGCACCGTGACAAGCTTCATTGAAAGCGCAGCCGGGGTGGAGCAGGGGGGAAGGACGGGGCTGACGGGGCTGACGGTTGCCGCGCTGTTTCTGGGCGCGCTTTTTTTCAGCCCGATCATCATCATGGTGGGAAGCTACGCTCCGATCACCGCGCCCGCGCTGGTTATTGTGGGCGCGATGATGTGTCGCAATGTCGTCAAGATTGACTGGCTCGACTACAGCGAAACCGTCCCATCCTTCCTGATCATGATGGGCATTCCGCTTTCATTCTCCATCGCCGACGGCCTTGCGCTCGGCTTCATCAGCTACCCGATCCTGAAATTGATGAGCGGCAAAGGCCGCCAGGTCTCATGGATGATGTACCTGATGGGCGCCATGCTGCTGGTCTATTTCATCCTGCTCGGGTCGCGGATGGGTTAAATGTGGAGTGCGCCGACTCGTCGGCGCCTTGGGTGCCCCGCCTTGGCGGGGCAGGGTTTTGCACGGAATGTAGGAGCCGCTGTCAGCGGCGACCGGGCGTGATGGCTGCGTTCGGGAATCGCCGCTGACAGCGGCTCCTACAAAACTTTCGTGTAACCTTCCTCGTGGGGGATGCGTCTGATTGATTGAACAGGACGCTGCTTTATGCCATGAAATCAAGCGTCCGAACCTTCAACCTCATCCTGCCATGAAAACCATCCTTAAAACCTTGTTGATGTCTGCACTTGTTCTTGGACTTTCGTTGCCCGTGTCGGCTCGGGGCGGTGGAAAGGGAGGTGGTGGCGGGGGTGGTGGTGGTGGCTCCAAATCAAAGTCCACCAAATCGCATGATGCCCCCGATACTTCATCGGCATCTTCCAAGGCCAAGTCCCAACCCAAGACGGTAAGCGGCGAGGGATCTGTGACGGGTCCTGCGGGCGGCACCAGCACCGAGGAGCATTCTTCCACGGCACAGAATGGGACGGTCTCGCGCAAGGGCAGCGCGACCGGGGCCAATGGCAGAACGGCCACGGGAGAGGGATCCACCACGGTTTCAGATGGGACGGTCAAGAGCTCGGGCACCGTGACAGGTTCGAACGGCGAGAGTGTGTCACATAACTCGTCCACCTCGAAGACGGACAGCGGCGTCACGCATGACGCCGAATATACCACTTCGAACGGAAAGTCCGTTGGCGGGAGCAGCACGACGACCAAGACGGATGAGGGGCTCAGCACCACCGTGACCACGGATTCCGGCAAGACCGCGACGGTGGATGGCAGCACGACGAAGACCGACAGCGGGGTGCAGCATACGAGCACCGCCACCACGGGCACCGGCAAAACGGCGACTCAATCCTCCACGACCTCCGCCAGTGATGGGAAGGTCACGACCACGGGGAACGTGACCACCGGCAGCGGCGCAACCGCTTCGCGGACGGCCACCACAGACAAGACCGACGAGGGAGTGGTCCACGATTCAGCGGTGACGGATGGGAAGGGGAACACCTCCACGCGCAACGCCACGACGTCGGCGAGTGATGGCCAGGTCAACAAAACCGCGACGACCACCGGCCCCAAGGGAAGATTCATGAACCGCAACAAGACCACCACGGCATCGGATGGCAGCGTGAATTCCACAGGAACAGCCACGACATCCGGTGGAAATTCCGCCACCCGCGACGCCACGACATCCGCATCCGACGGCACCGTGACGCACGAAGAGACGACGAGCGGAAATTAGGCGGAAGGCGGAGAAGAATCAGTGTTCAGAATCAGAATCGGAGGGCTGAAAGCTGACATCTGAAAGCTGGTCGCTTCCGCCTCTACTTCAGATCCTTGTCGCAGGTGCCGCACCCGCTGCAATCACCTTTGTTCTTGCGCGTGAATTTCCACGCAAGCCAGCCGATGGCCCCGAGCACGATCGCGATGACGATGATGATTTGCATTTTGGATCCTGACGTCAATCTCAGCCATCCGCGCTCAACTTGCAAGTGTCTGTCAGGGCTTGTGCATTTGGACGTCACCACATGATTGACGCTTTATGTTGTAGGAGCCGTTGCCAACGGCGACCTCCGCGCACGGTCGCCGCTGGCAATGGCTCCTACATTCCAACCTCCTCGCCACCGCTGGTCTTGGGGCTTTGGGGATGATGTTGAGCGCATCCATTTTCTGGCTTGCTAAATTTCCAGCATACATGCTATTTTTACAGCATGGCATCTCCTCGGTGATGGTGAGATCGTGAACATCGTGTCCCAACATGACTGGCTCCAAAAAATCAACCCTGTCCACCCTCGGTGGCATCGCGCTGGTCGGTGGCATCGTCGGATTCTATGCAGCCGTCGCCATTCCAAGCTTTACCCGGGCCAGACTTCGCGCTTCATGCTCTACCGTGCTGGGGCAATGTCGGCAGACGGATGCGGCCAAGGATCAATACGCTCTTGAAAACAACAAGGCGGGAACAATGACGCCCGATTGGGCCGATCTGACCCCGTACCTGAAAGCGGGCAGCTTCCTTGCCATGAACGGGGGAAACGATTCGTTCGGCAATCCCTTCATCATCGGCCCGGTCAACGGGAGCCTCTACGTCAATCCCAAGACGATGGAGGCATGCAAGTACGCAGCCCCTCCAGAATCAGGATTCTGGGGGCCATACAATCCACACACGTTGGTCGCAGCCGTGAGTGCCAATGACGGCGGCCTGCTCAAGCAATTCATCGCTGAGGGGGTGGACTCGAAGACTAAGGGGAGTGAAGCCCTCGTTCTGGCTTCCAAGAATGGCCAGACGACATTTATCGAACTACTGGTCGCAAATGGCGCGGATGTGAACGCAAACGGGAACCTGTCCCGACGTTGGCAATCCAAAAGCATCGAGGGCGCAACGGTTCTTCATGATCGTGCCCCACCGGGCGATTCCGTTTGGAGTATGAATGGCGTTGCAGGACACAGCTACGGTGGCGACGAACGAAACCGCTGGTTTGAGACACCCTTGATCGTGGCCTCGGAAAGCGGACAACTGCAAACCGTCCGGCTCCTCCTCAAACACGGGGCCGATCCCAACCGTGAGCATGGAAGGGCGTTGATGCTGGCCCGAGAAAATGGGTACACGGATGTGGCCGACCTGCTGGTGAAGGCCGGAGCTAAACCCGATGATCTTTTGATCGCCGCCGAATTCGGCGACACTGAAACCGTAAACAATCTGCTTGCCGCTGGGGCGGATATCAATATGAAGGACGAGACGGGTCGCACCCCGTTGATCCGTGCAATACTGGACGACCACAACGACCTCGCTCTCGCGCTGATCGCCAAGGGAGCGGACGTGAGTGTGAAGGATATGGATGGAAGAACTGCTCTCAAGTACTCGACGATTTTTTACAAGACCCCCATTGCGGAGGCGTTGAAGAAGGCGGGAGCCAAGGATTGAAACATCTCCAGATGGCCTCACACTTTCGTTTACCAGGATGATTTCCATGAACCGCTTACTCAAGATCGCGAGCGTCGTTGCCATTGGCATCGCGCTCATATTCGTTGCGCTGCGACATTATGCTCGCAATCGTGAACGCGCACAGGCTTCCACGATTTTGAACGAGGCCAGTCAGATTGTAGCCAAGGACATCTATGCGACCACCCCGGCCCGGCCTTTGAGCGGGACGGACGACATCGACCACGACGGCAGGCCCGACTTCAAATACGACCCGCATCACTGGTGGATTCGCGTTGGTAAAGATTGGGTGGAAGTGGGCATGCTGAAATCCGATCCCAAGCGCGGGTGCCGCATGCTGCGCAGGCACGAGCAATTCCATTTCGTCAATGGGGAGTGGATTCCCAAGATGGAGCCGCTTGATGACCTCACTCCATCCACCAGCACCAACAAATCACGCGCTTCAGCGACTGGAGGCGCAGCATGCAAGGCCGCGTACGCCCGTCCGTATGTCCAGTCCGGCCCTGACGGCGTATTCTACGCCCGCTGTATCCCGCAGGATACAGCAGGCTCCGCTGGCACCACGGACATCTACATGGTCGAGAAAGAGCACGACAAGCTGGTGGATCATTACGATTGGTTCACCCAGAACGGAGTGGTTCTTGGCTGGAGTCCCATCGCGGGCAAAGTCGCCGTCATGGCCGTCCGCAGGGAGGATTCCATCGCGCTGGAGAAGCAGGTCGAATTTAGTTTTCACCTCGGGGGCAAGCTCCTCAAATCGTGGACTACCGCCGACCTGAAGAAACTTGTGTCGGAGATTTATCCAGATCGTCCCTTCGGTCAGCGAGCCGACTTTAATGTGCTGGGCTGCGAGCAAATTCCAAACACGAATGAATACGTGTTCACTATTCGGCTCGAATTCGACAAAAAGCTTTCCTTCGATATTTTGACAGGAAATCCGTACCACAAATGAGTTTCGTTCGGCCTGCGGAGCGGTCAGCCAAAAGGGTCACTTCTCGATGGTCAGGTAGAACTCCGCCGTGGCGTAGTCCTCCCAGATGGTGAAACGATCCTTCGAGTCTGGGTCGTGAAACTCCATGGAGTAGATTCCCGTGATGGTATAGGTGCCGGGCTCTTCCAGCTTGAACCACTTCCCCAAATCCACTTCGGCCTCGAACGACTCCCCGGGCTTCACGGTGCGGCTGGCCTCGAAACAACTGCCCGCGCCGTTTGAACTTCCGATGTCGGGAATGGAATGGTCAGAATGGGCCTTGAAGCCGAACTGGTTGTCGCGCCCCGCACAAAATTTCCCGCCGACTTGGAACGTGAACGGGTTGCTTCCCACGTTCTTGATCGTGAGCTTTACCGGCAGCGGCTCCCCGACCTTGAACCCCTCCTTTCCGGGCACGAACTTAACGAGAAGCTCATGGTGGGGATGGTGACGTACCAGCGGCTTGACCCCGAGATGCTTCGCCACGGCATCGGCGGCAACTTTGGGAACCCATTCCGCGCCGATCTCGTCGTACAGCTTAGGCTTCGCGTTCTGCCCGTTTTGCCCACCCGAATTGAATGGAAGGCATTCGCCGTCCACGCAGAGCCCCGTAGTCCAAGGGGCCTCCGAGAAACCATCCTTCGCTGTCAGGGACACATAGTACTGGGTATTGTCATTGTTGAGCGACAGGACGAGGGCCTTCTCGATTTTGTCATCCAATTTCTTCCCCAGATGAACTTCCCCGCTCTTCATGGATTTCACGGTGATGCCTCCGGAATCCTGAATGTGGTACAGCCCGTTCTCGATCTTCGGATCGGCTGCGGCAAGGCTGCTTGCCAGCATCGTGGAAATCAGGAGGACTCTCATGGCATGGCTGTCGTCATGGCTTTTGGTAGTTCACGAGATGCCCCCGGTGGCATTTCTTGAGGCCAAGCCGCGCTCACTTGAGCAGCGCAGTGAAGCCCGCCTGTTCAAAATGCTGGTCGCCCGTCAATGCCTCTCGGATACCCTCGTCCTCCATCACGACGAAGGAAACGCAGTCGGTGAGCGGCCAGTCCTTGTCGGGGCGGTCACGAAACCTCTGGATTCCTCGGTCAAGGAGTGCAGGCGTGAGCCGGATGATTTTCACGTGAGGGTTGGAAGACCAGCGACTGATGCAGCGCAAGAAAATCCGCGTGGTCTTTGGGATTGCACAGGGCGTCTCCCAGTTCAAGGAGTACACAATCGGTCAGGATGAGGGCGCGCCCCCGTTGGCTGTGGGCAGAAACCGCACGCTCATGGGCGGGATCATCCGCATTGAGCAAGGCCAGAAAATGGAAACTGTCGGCAAAAACCTCCCTCATGATTTCTTGGGATGGCCTTTGACGTAGTGGGCGTGATTGAGAGCGTAGTCCTTGGGCCAGTGCGGACGTGGTTTGGCCAGCTTGAGGACAGCCGCGAGGTATGGATCGCCTTCCGTTGAAATTTCGAGTGGCTCAACAGTCACTTCTGCGCCCTCGGGAAGCTTCGCTCCCGGGGGCAGGACGACCACTCCATTCTTCACTTTTCCAGTAACGCTCATGATTATTCCATACCCTGAATTCACCGCGAAAGCAAGCCGCCGGGATGGATTCTCGTTATTGACGACCCGATCTTATCCGGTACCTGCGGAAACGCCTCCGATTACAAGACGATGGTGGCCGGAATTCATCACCAAATCCCATCCGTGGGGGTGACTACAGGGCACACATTTCAAGCGGCTGCGGTTGGGGGCTCATCTGCCAGATCGTATTCGCGTGGTGAATTGGCACCGATGGTCAGACGACAACCTCGATGCAACAACTCCACAGCTTGAGGGCCAACGAAGAATGCCCGAACGTGCGCGAATCGTTTCTTGATCGCATAGGCGAATGCACGGCAGAGCTTCCTGGCGAGAGGGTGGTTGGACGCGGTGTCCACGCGCCCATAGAGGAGGATGTCGGGTCTGTACAAACCTCCATGGGTGAAGGCGATGCTGATCGGGTTGTGAAGCTGGTCTACCGCGTAGCGAACGCCCCCTTTGTTGAGTGAAATCTTATGCACGGCAACCGGTACATCGGCGGGGGTGACGAGGTAGGTGTAGCCATTGACTGCGTTTGGATTGGGAGACGGGCTTCTCAGGGTCGCGATGACGGAGCCGGAATGGACGGTCACAAGCGCGGGCGTTTCAAATGAGCCGCACAGGGTGTAGGCCAGCTTGTGCTTGCGCTCAACGGCCTCCAGCACGGGGATCAGGTCACCGGCGGTTGCGTAAAAATGCGGCATGTAGAAGGCGTGTTCCGGATTGATCGCTCACGGCGATCATCGCACTTTTCAGTTCGTCCAGCCATCCGAAAATGGATCGCCCCTTCATCTCATCCACGATCCTGAGCCCGGGCCACCTGCCGTTGCAATCCGCGTCTCCCTCGGCTACATTTCCGCCCGTGCAGACCACCCCTCACCCCGGGCCGAGTCCTGTGATATTACGTGCTCCCGAGACCCGACATGCTCCGGTCGCAAGGTGACGAGGGAAAATAGAATGACCATCAGTTCGGAGGAAACCATGAACGAGATCAAGCAATACTGGTGGGTGATGTTCATCACGATCCCGCTGGTTGCATACGTCATCTCCCTTTTGATCCGCAGAGGGGGAGGACAACCCACCGATCCATCCTTTCGCATGACGGTGGAGGATGTATTCAGTATTTTGGGCCGGGGAACGGTCGTCACCGGTAAAATCCAGCGCGGGATGCTCAGCGTTGGAAACCAAATCCATGTCACGCGCCAAGGTTATGACAGGATGACTGTGGTGGGCGGCATTGAGATGGCCAGCAAGGAGCCTGTGCAAGCTTCGGTTGGCGATGACGATGACGACGCTGGTGGGGGAGTATCGGTGGAGCAGGCTCAAGCTGGCGATTCGGTGGGAGTGTTGCTTCGGAACGTGGGGAAAACGGATGTCCAAGCGGGGGATGTGTTGACGGGCTCGGATGACTGTTGAACTTGATTTGTGGGAGAATGGTGGGCGATGAGGGATTTGAACTCCCAACATCCTGCGTGTAAAGCAGGCGCTCTACCGTTGAGCTAATCGCCCGTAAGATGTTTTCCACTTTCACCTGATTGGATCGCCCTTGCAAGACTGCGATGACCTCTCGGAACTCCGTGCGCTCCGTGCCTCCGTGGTTTTGTCTTCACTCCGGTTCCGAGGAGGAGGCGGAAGGGAAAAACCACGGAGGCACGGAGAACACGGAGGAGGATCAGGAATAGCGGGGCAAACTGTTGAAACAATGTCAGGTTGACGCGCATGCGCCTCTACATCCGGAAGCTGCTAATGGCCCGTCAGGGGGACGGGCCAAAGACCACGTTCTGGCGAACGCGGCTACATTCCGGCATGGATCAATCTTTCACGCTGACTTCGTAGTCGGGGAATGGCGACGCGATGCGCTTTCCGTCCGGCGTGACGGGTTCGGGATATTCATAGACTTTGCCCTGAAAGTTGCGGAAGACGATGCGCTCGGCATCTTTGTAGATCACGTACTCGGGGTTGATCGGCACCTTGCCGCCTCCGCCGGGGGCGTCCACCACGAATTGCGGGACGGCGTAGCCGGAGGTGAATCCGCGTAGGCCTTCGATGATTTCCAAACCTTTTCCCACGGGGGAACGCAGGTGGCGCGATCCTTGGATCAGGTCGCATTGATAGAGGTAGTACGGGCGCACGCGGCAAAGGAGGAGTTTGTGAACGAGTTCCTTCATCACTTCCACGCTGTCGTTGATGCCGTCGAGCAGCACGCTCTGGTTGCCGAGCGGGATTCCTGCGTCGGCAAGGCGGACCAGGGCTTCGCGAACCTCGGAGGTGAGCTCACGCGGATGGTTGGTGTGGACGCTTATCCAGATCGGATGATGCTTGCGAAGCATGGTGCAGAGTTCGGGCGTGATGCGCTGGGGCAGGAAGATGGGGATGCGCGAGCCGATGCGCAGGAATTCCAGGTGGGGGATTGAGCGCAGCGTTGTGAGCAGGTAGTCCAGCTTGTCGTCGCTCAGCAGGAGGGGGTCGCCGCCCGACAGGAGGACGTCGCGCACCTCGGTGTGTTGGCGCAGGTAGGCCACGGCCTTGTCGAATTCGGGATGGAAATCGTATCCGCCCGCGCCGCTTACCAACCGGCTGCGTGTGCAGTAGCGGCAGTAGGATGCGCATCGGTCCGTCACGAGCAGCAGTACGCGATCAGGATAGCGATGCACGAGCCCGGGCACGGGTGAAGAGGAGTCTTCGCCCACGGGATCGAGGACCTCCGAGGGATCCACGCGGCCTTCATCAAGGGTGGGGATGACCTGTCGGCGGATCGGGCAACGGGGATCGTTTTTGTCAATCAACGAGAAAAAATGGGGCGTAATGCCGAGCGAGAGCTTGGAACTTGCGAGCCGAACCCCGGCGCGTTCGTCCGGGGTGAGCGTCATGCGCTTTTCCAAGCCGTCGAGGTCGGTGATGCGATTCTTAAGCTGCCATCGCCAGTCGTTCCAGTCGGAGGGTGGGGTATCTGGCCAATCCGACTTTGGATTTGGATGAAAGCGCTCCGTACCGCGCCCTATGATCCCAGAATCTTCGTTTCTCATGTGGTTGATTGGAAGTGAAACTATGCGATACGAATCCCTTGCTGTCAAATCGGACATGATTGCAGGTTTCGAGGTAGGGCGCTTTCGCCGAAAGCGCCAAAGCGGCGGCGTGTGGAAACTGAATGTGTGATTTCGAAGGAGAACGACGGCGCGCTCGGCGAGCACGCCCTACCACCAGCACGGAAAGAGACCTACTCCCTGCCCTTCATGAAGTAGAGATAATCCATCCCGACGAGGCGGCGGGCGAGAATTTGTAGGAGGCCCAGGGCGAATTTTGGGGATTTGCGGATGAATTCAGGGGCTCCGTCCACGTAGTAAAATGTGGAGGGTTCCAGCGTGCGTACGGTGGAAGTGTGATCCACATCGAGCAGGGCGGAAATTTCACCGAATACGGAGCCACGGTCGGAAATCTCATAGAGCAGGGAATTCTTCTGCAACACTTCCACGCGTCCCTGATTAAGAATGTAAAGGCGGTCCGTGCGTTTTCCCTCCTTGAGAACGTATTCGCCTGCGGCAAATGATTGCTTCGGGAGATTTTCCAGTCCGTCGAGGATGGGATTGGTCGTGTCCATGAGCCCTCACTTGGCTTGCTTGAGCAACTCCACGATGTCGAGGTGATCCTTTTCCGTTGCCCGGCTGATGGCCTTGTCGCCGAACATATTTTTAACGCCCGGGTTTGCGCCCTTGGCGAGGAGAAGCTTGACGATTTCGAAGTGGCCGGTTTCGGCTGCGAGTATGAGCGGGGTATTGCCGTCCTCGCGCCTGGCCTCGACGTCCGCCTTGCCCTCGAGGAGGGCGGCGACGGTCTCCGTGTGGCCATTCTCGGCTGCAAGCATGAGCGCCGTGGAATTTCGTTCACCCTTGATCTCGGTGTCCGCACTTTTGGCGAGCAGTGCCTTGACGACCTCGGTGTGTCCGAGCGCGGAGGCCCGGCTGAGAGGGGTTCCGTTGCTCTGATCTTTTGCGTTCACACTGGCGCTCTTGTCGAGCAGTGCCTTGACGACATCAGCGTAGCCACCATCCGCGGCAAGCATGAGGGCTGTGACGTCGTAATTGCTTTTGGGTGGTCGGGCTGTGCCGGATTGCACCACCAGGGCCTTGACGCCGGTGTCGGCATGTTTTTCGAGCAGGACCTGGACGGTGGTGAGATGTCCTTTTTCGGAGGCGACCATCAGGGCTGTCTTGGCGGGGTCTCCGTCCGTTTGGTTGATGCTTGCGCCCTTTTCGAGAAGGAGCTTTACGATGTCGGCATTGCCATTGTAGGCGGCGAGGGAGAGGGCCGTGTCGCCCAGTTTATTTTTCAGTCCCACGCCGGCCTTCTTGTCGAGGAGGAGTTGGACGGCCTTCGTCTGGCCTTTTTCCGAGGCGGCCATGAGGGCGGTCCATCCATCCTGGTCCCTGCTATCCACGTTCAACTTCAATCCCAGCATGCGCTGCATGGTGTCCACTTCGCCCTGGGCGGCCGCGGCCACGAAGTCCATGGTGTCGTCACCCCACGAGGTGGATGTGAGCGCCAGAAGCGCAAGGAGGCAGGAAAAGAATCTCATGTCGTGATTCATGCACAAGGGAAGGCTCATTTGCGATTCTTTTTCGGATTGAAATTGGCTTGACCGTCCGATGGGAAGCGTAAAGGGTGTGGGTTTATGAAACGTGCCTGGATCATTGTTTTGTTGATTTCCCTTTCGAGCCCATACGCGGGCGCCCGGCTGGGCGAGAACAAGGAGCAGGTTGAGGATCGCTACGGCAAGCCGACCGAAGCACTGGAGTCGCCATCCAAGGCGATCAAGGATTCCAATCGATACACCACGGACGTCTATTCGGTGCGGGTGGATTTTCTGGACGGAGAGTCGGGCTTTGAAGTGTACCGCAAGCTGGACGAGTCAAAAATCAGCAGCGCGGAAATCAAGCGTTTGCTGGATGCCAATGCGGATGATTCGAAGTGGGTCAAAAAGGGGGAGGAAACCGTTCACCGCGACTGGTGGTATCGGAAGGATGGCGAAGCGGTTGCCAGTTACGATCATCATCAGAACACGCTGACCGTGAAAACGCGGGACTACCAGCGTGCCATCGAGTCGGAGAAGTGATGCCGCACCACGTGGACGTCTGAATCGGTCCGTCGTCTCAGCGTCCCACATCCTTGGCGAGGCAAAGGGCGCGGATTTCCTTTCCGCCGGGCGGCTGGAAGGTGACATGGATCTTGCCTGAATTCGCGTCGGTGGTTCCCAGGGTCAGAGTGGTGCCTTTCTTGAACAATCCCAAAATCTGGGAGGGATTGGAAGTGTTGTAGGCGTTGATTTCGTGATCGCACACGAAAATGTTGGAAACGGGTGCGGGCGGCGGGGTGGGGGTCCCCGGGGTGGTTGGGGCAGGGGTCTTTCTTTTTTTGTCGGGTTGGGAGGGATCATCCACGACGATGCCCATCTTGTCAGTTGAGCTGATTTTTTTGCCTTCGATGTCGTTGCTCATGCCGGTGTACCAGTCCATGGCCTTGAAAACACCAAGCGTCACCAGGCCGATGCCCAGCGCGAGATAAATGATTTTTTTCAATGGGATAGGGTGGTTGTCCGGATCTTTTCCTTTTCGCCTTCCATCTGGTCGCGCAACGCGCGGGTTTCATCCCTCAACTGTTTCTCAAGTGATTCGAACGCGGTTGCGTCACCTTCAAGTTTTGACGCGTGGATTTTGGGTTTGAGAAAGAGCTCCTTCTCGGCGATTTTCGCCGTGTAGATGCTGTCAACCTCGGCGATCTGCTTTTTCTGTTTTTCAGTGATGGTGTGGGATGACCGGGGGCTTTGTTTGTTCAGCCGTTCCATCGCGAGTTCGTAGGAGGATTTCATGCGCTTAGATTTCAACAAAAATGGATTGGCCTTCCACCTTCGTCGGATAAACCTCGACTTTGGCGGTGGGGCTGACGCCACACTTTCCGGTCGTCAGGTCGAACGTCCATCCGTGCCAGGGGCAGGCCACCGTGGTGCCGTCGAGAGTTCCTTCGCCCAGCGGACCGTGCTGGTGCGGACAGGTGTCGTTGATGGCGTGAAATTTTCCGTTCACCTGAAAGATGGCGATGGTCTTCCCTTCCAGCATCACTGTTTTACCGGTGCCGGGGGCGATGTCGGACGTGGATGCAATTCGATGGAATTGAGGCATGGGGGATCGGGGTGAATGCCCAACTATAGCATGGGGGGGCGAATAGCGCCAGATCTCCATAAGCGCCTCCAATGATCGGCCACCACGACGAGCGAATGGGTGATGCGGCCATCGGATACCATTTCCGCAAACTCCGCCTCGGGAACCACGTCCACGGAGATGTCCTCGGTGCCATCCGGCTTCGGCGCGTGGAGCCGACGCGCGTTCTCGATCAGCACCGTGTAACAGACGTTGTCCTGGAATGCGGGGTTTGGGTGGACGTTGCCAAGCACGCGCACCTTGTTCCCGGCGTAGCCGGTTTCCTCGAGCAATTCGCGCGCCGCGGCTTTCCCCGGGGATTCCCCCCGGTCCATCATGCCGCCGGGAATCTCCCACATCACCGTGCGGGTCCCGTGGCGGTATTGCTGGACAAGAACGATTTCCTGCCCGGGCGTGATGGCAAGGACATTCACCCACGAAACACCGCTCACCACGTACACCTCGTGCTTTTTCCCTGTGCGGGGCGAGCGTGCGATGTCGGCGCGCGTCTTGAAAATCCGGTAGTCGTTGAGCCCGCACGAGTTCAGCACCTTCCATGGCTGGATTTTTTTTTGCTTCATGACCCGCTTTTTCGTTGTTTGGCCGCCCAGCCCTGTTTCATCAGGAAGATGAGGTGTTCCAGTGATTGTTCATACGTCTGGCTCCGCTTTTCCGCAAGCTGATGTGCGCGCTTTTCCAATTGCGCAGCCATGGCAGCGGTGTTCCCGGAGGGGATCCCGAGGCTTCCAAGAAAAGTTTCCAATTCGGCGCGCGTCATCAACGTGGCGATGTGAAATCCGCGACCACGACCGCCTCGCCCTGCGGCAAGGCGAGTCGTGTGCCGGGTGAGGCCGCTTCGCGCCGGATGATCGCGAGCCCGATCCGCCCGAAGCGCGGGGACGTGACGGCGCTGCCCAGTCTGCCCACTTCCTTTCCGTTCGAGAGGAGCGGTTCCTTTCGCTGCGCCGCGTCGGGAAGCTGGAGGCGTGCGAGCGTGCGGTTGACGTGCCCCACGCTCTTGATGCGCGCGATCACCTCCTGCCCGAGGTAACAGCCCTTGGTGTAACTGATGGCCAC
>JAHFSY010000014.1 GCA_023269615.1 Verrucomicrobiota bacterium | reverse complement strand
TGCCACGCCCGCTCAGTTTGCCATCGTCGGACAACGCCTCGGCAAAACCCATGCTGATGCCGGCGCCCACCGAGGCCGCCAATCCAACCTTGAAAGTCGCCAACGTAAGGCCGGTGGCGAATGCCGCCGCAAACAAAGGCGCCAGCGTGGAGACGGAGCCATCCATCAATCCAGCGAGGCCCGGCTGGACCAGGCGAAGCACAAACAACCGGCGGGCGGCGTCATGCTCATGGCTGAGTTCGCCCGACGCAGCCTGTGCCCCGGTGAAGTCCCTGGCCGCCTCTTCGTGGCGCCCCTCCTCCTGGGCGAGGTCGTCCAGCAGTTGACGAATGGCGGCGTCAGTCGTCCGCTGCGCGGCGGCTTCGTAGAAGCTGCGCGACTCGATTTCCATCAGGGCGGCTTCCTCCCGTGCGCGCTCGGGCCGGAGTGTCCGCGTGAACCACGAAGGACGGCGCACGACGAAGCCCTTCACATCCTGGCGCCGGATGAGCGGAATATGCTCACCAAAACGCTGGCGGTACAGTTCGATCAGGCGATGACGGTGCCCATCCTCCTCTCCGGCCATCTTGGTGAACAATTCCGCCGTTGCGGGAAAATCCACGCGAAGCGATTCGGCAAAGTCGCGATAAATGTGGCTGTCCTCTTCCTCGGCGGTGATGGCGAGGGCCAGGATCTGGGATTCGTTCAGGTCACGAAAGTGCATGGTAAATTTCAACGCATCGTTTCAGGTCCACTTCCTGCTGAGAAATGCAGGCAGGGCAAGAACTGAATTGACTTCATCAGGGCGTGAGTACAAGCAGAAAGCATGGTCATCGGCCGCTCCATTGCCCTTATTTTCCTGCTCTCCCTGTTTTCAGGCTGCCGTCCCGCTCCCAACGTGTCGGATGAAACAAAGACACGTGCAGAGGCCGGGGATGCCGCCGCCCAATGCAAACTCGGAGTCATGTATCAAACGGGCGAAGGCGTCCCCGAGGACTTTGCCGAGGCGGCGAAATGGTATCGGAAAGCTGCGGATCAAGGGAATCCCAGCGCGCAATGCAACCTGGGGTTTCTGTACTCGAGGGGCCACGGTGTGCCCAAGAACAGGGCTGAGGCTTTCAACTGGTATCGAAAAGCCGCCGAGCAGGGGGACGCATCGGGTGAATTCAGCCTCGGGCTCAAGTATGCAGAGGGTGAAGGTGTGACCCGGGATCGGCTCGAAGCACTTGCCTGGGTCTATCTCGCAATTGAAGGAGGGGAAGGGAATGCATTGGAAACGCGCGCAAGCCTTGAAAAATATCTTGGCCCGGAAGGAACGCTCAAGGCCCATCAACGAAGCGGGGAATTATCGGCTGAAATCAATCGTCGCAAAGAGGTGACACCAAAGAAAAAGTAGCCACCGCTCAAGGAAAACGTGGATCAAAGTCCGGGTGGGCACTTCAAGGCCTCGGCGACTTCCTTGAACCCCCGGTCCTCGGCGCATTTAAGCGCGGTCCATCCATTTTCATCCTTCAAGCTGCGATCTGCACCACGGGCGAGGAGCATCCGGACGATTTCCAGGTTGCCCTGCCATGCGGCACACATGAGCGGCGTGCGCCCGCCCCGATTGGCAAGGTTCACGTCGGGGGAACGCGTGAGCAGCAGCCGCACCAGTTCCGTGTTGTCATTCCATGCAGCGTAAAGCAACGGGGTCGAACCCTCGGATGCCGCCGTGTTCACGCCCGCCCCCGCGTTAATCAGTGAACACGCCGTATCCAGGTGGTCCTCAACCGCGGCTTTGAGCAGGGGCGTTGTGCCGTCGTCGCAGGGCGTGTCTGCATTCGCTCCACGCCACAGCAATTCGCGAACCATGCCGCCCTGCCCACGCGAAGCGGCGAAATAAATGGGGGTGGCGCCCTGGCTGTCGCGGGCGTTGATGTCGCTCCCGATCGCCAGCAGCGCGCCAGCCAGGCGGATATGGCCTCCCCCAGCCGCAACCAAAAACAGCTCGTTCCGAAGTCTCGCCGAGCCGACCAGCATTCCCACAAAGGCTGCGACAAGCACGGATGAGCCGACCAGCGCACGCTGTCGGATGGCGGACGTCCAAAGCGGCGGCGGCATGCCCGCGCCCTCAGCCTGCGTCACATGGCTGCGGATGATTCCCCCGCAGCGCAGGAGCAGGAACAGGACGAAGGCGATCCACAGGAGGGAGTTCAGCGCGAGAAAAATAAAAATGGCGGAAGCAAGGGGCGATCCAAATGTGAACTGGACGATGTTTTTTCCCGGCCCGATGGGCACCGCCTTGTAAGCCATGTTGGCGCGCCGCACTTCCACCTCCTCGCCATTCACCACCGCGCGCCAGAATGGATGCCACACGTCGCTGTAAAACATCCATGCGCCTCCTCCCGCGTCCGCCTCGACGTCCAGGTGGTTGGCGTCAAACCGCAGCACCTTGTAATGCGATGGCACGCGGTCGCTCGAGCCCAGCTGGGGCGGCGTGGCCACGTTGGGTGCGGGACGAGTGTCGGAAAGGAAGAGAAGATCTCCGCGGAAATCCGGGGAGGTGATGCAGCTGGCGATCAGCCGGTCGTCCCCGCACTCGATCGCGCTGCGAAAAAACTGGATCTTGTCCTCGCCCAAACCCGAAAACTTCACGCAGGCCACATGGTTCGTCGGAAATTCCAGCCGCCGCAGTGTCTGCAGCCCGCTCGGGTGGACGCGAAAGTCGCGCTGCGGCTGTTTCCAGAATGCGCGCATGAAATCGTCCAGCGGAATCAGCCAGTGGTCGGCCCGATACACGCTCCCCACGCTGTCGCTGAAGAGATACGACCCCAGCGTCCAGTTGTACACGCCGTAGCGCGTCGCCAGCAGCTCCTTGAAAAATATCCCGGTCCGCGGGTTGCGCACCGTGTCGGGCTGGCGCCGCTCGTGCCACGGGATCGGCTGAAAATCGTTCACCTGGCACTGAAACTTGTCCATCGGAAAGGTCTTGGAAATCGTTTGCAGCGTCTTGTACGCGTACAGGTTCATCACCTGCATCACCAACACCAGCGCCGCGATCATCGCGCGCGCCTTCTCGCGGATGTTCAAGGTCAGCAACACGAGCAGCATCCCGGCAATCAAGGCCCAGGCTGACGAAAGGACCAGGCTGTTGGCGGTCACGGATGGATCCATGAATTTCTTGATCGAAAGCGTGCCGTGCGGCGGAATGTGCTTCAGCAGCTCCGCCCACACCTTCGGATGCGTGGCCAGGTTCAGAAGCCATGCGGCGAGAGCGCCCAGGGCGATCGCCGCCAGGAGCATCGGCCATGCACGATTCACACGCCTGAGCACGCATGCCTCAAAGCCAAACCCGGCCAGGAGGCAAAGGAATGGCTTCATCAGCACGCAGACCATCATGACGTGACGGTAAAAACTCATCACCGGCCAAAGGCGATGGCAGGCGTATGCAACGAAACCGCCGAAGGAGAAGAGGAAAAGGAGGGCCGTCACGCACCACAGGACACCGGCGCGGCGGTCGCGGCCATAAACCGCGCCCAGCACCACGAAGACGATGGAAAAGATTCCGAAGTACAGGGTGTAATCCATCGAGGGCGAAACCCCGAGCACGGTTTCCAGCCACATCGTGTAATCGGCCGTTCCCGCATACGTCAGGAATCCAACGAGCGATGTCTTTTCATCCTGACCGCGCCCGTAATTGTAAACCGCGAGCTCCGCCGTCCCATGTTTCAGCAGCACATACACCATGGCAAACACAAGGCCGATCGGCACAAGGCACAGGATGCCGCGAATGGGATGCTTGAGAAAACGCCTCTCCCGCCATGCGCTGCGGTCCACAAGGGAGATCCACGCGGCAAAATAGACGCAGATCACCAGCGTCGTCACCGGAATCATGTAGGGCAGGCTTCCCATTGTCTGGAGCGCCAGCAGGTTTCCCGCGAGCAGCACGTAACGCCAGCGGCCGCTGTCCAGGAAACCATGCAGCAGGTGAAGAAGCAGGGGGAGCGCGTAGTAGAAATGAAAATTAAACCACGGCTGGTCCATCCAGATGCACGAGCCCATCGCCGCCGCCGCGACAAAAAAACGGGTCTGCGAGGAGGTGAAATACCGCCCGCTCAACAGCCACATGCCCGCCAGCAGCACCATCTCGTCAAAGAAAATCCCGGCATAAAAAAATGGAAGAAAATTCGCACCCTTCAACAGCGTGCCCGCCAGCACCAGGGCGCTCTGCACCATGGACGCCTGCGATGTATGCCACCAGTTGCCCACCGTCCCATGCGTCATGAAGGGCATCCACTGCGAAATCTCCCCCGTCGTCGCCACGCTGTTCAGGAACCAGTATTGGAGCGTGAAATACTGCAGGCCGTCATGCCCCCGCACCATCCGATGCGTCCCCAGCAGTGTCAGAAGAATCACCGCCTCGAGCAGGACCAGCGCGAGAAAAAGCAGCCCTCCCTTCGCGCGCGCAGGCGCCGGTGATCCTGTTCCGGTGGAGGATGAAACGTCCGGCATGACGTTCATTGGTGCACGCGTTTCTAGTCTTTGCAAGGAGCAAGAGGATTTGTCTTTGCAAAGGGGGAGGAAGCGTGACACCTATGGGAATCATGCTTGAAGCGCCATCGTCCATGGAGCCGGGAAAGCGGATGAGGGGCGGGTTGCTTTTACTCGTCCTGATTTTGCTGGAGGCTGTGTTGCTTGGGGCGCTGGTGGCCGGCCATCGCATGGTTCGCGGGCATGATGGCCTGCAGTATTTCGGGCTGCAGTACTGGTTTCTGAGCGGGGCGGCCACGGCGGGGGAGATACCCCAATGGATGCCCTTCATGACGCAGGGGACGGTGGGCAACTGGCCGCTGCTGGGCCAGGCGTCCATCTGCCAAAGCGTGCTTCTCCTCGGCGGGTCGCTGTGGAAAGGCGCCCAATTCCTTCCGTTCTTTTACCTTGGGATATTCTTTGACGAGATGGTGCTGCTGGTCGGCATGTGGCTGTTGAGCGGCCGGTACTTTATTTCCGCGCAGACCCGTTTTTTTGTCGGGGCGGCGGTGATGGGCTCGTGCATCTGGATGGACCAGCCGTGGTTTAACTTTCATTTTTATTACGCGCTGCCCCTGCTTCTCCACCTGCTGCATTGCTTCCTCGAAAGCGGCCGCTGGCGTCATGCCCTGTTCGCGGGAAACCTGCTCGCGGTTCAAATGCTGGGAAACATGCCCTACATGATTCCCGTGACGACACTGGTGATTTTCATCTATTTTGCGGCCTGGACCGTCCTGGTGGACCGGGTCCCGTGGCGCGAAAAGAAACTGGTACGCCATCCGTTTCGCGGTCTTTGGTGCGTTGCCCTGATCGGGCTGGTGTTTGGGCTGATTTACACCCTGATGAAGCACGGCACCGCTGATATCGTGACCTACAATATCGGGCGTGAGCGGGACCAGAGCACATCCCTGTCGGGATTTCTGACCTATGCGGGGAGCGGTGATTGCACGATGTGGCTGGAAACCGTGCTCGGGGTTTCACCTGCGATGGATTACACGCTCTACTTTGGAACGTTCTCCCTCCTCTTCGTCGTGCTGGGTGCGGTGTATGGCCGCGACCGCCGCGCCTGGGTTTTGTGGTGCGTGACCATCCTCCTCGCCCTTTTCTCATTCGGCGGGTTTTTCGCCTACGCCTGTTACCGTCTCTGGCCGATGATGAAATTCTACCGTCACGTCCTGCTGGTTTGCGTGCTGACCAAGCCGTTTCTCTGCCTGCTGGCCGGTTTTGGTTTCGAGGCTTGCGTCTTGAAGCGGGTGGAGCGCAAATGGCCGCTCCTCGTGGTGGGCGCCATGACATGCTTCCTCGCAGCATGGCTGCTGCACCTGTCTTGGAATCCGAAGGCAAGCGCGGACCTGCTGGGCCACATCCCTCCGCGCGACTCACTCGGGCTCAAGACGTTCATGGATCCCGTGGTGACAGCCAACAGCCTGGCCCTTTCAGCGGGATGGTCGTTCATCGCAGCGCTTCTGGTGATCGGGCTGACCTTGCGGACCAGCGAACGGGCACGGGCCGTGGTCATCACCCTCGTCCTGCTGGCACAGGTGCTCAATGAGTACACATACAAGACGGTGCAGGCGTATTCCCGGACGTTTTCGATGAATAAATTCCAGTACGAGGCGAACCGTTTCCAGCCGATCCCGTGGCAGGCGCGACGGCATCCCAATCCGTGGAGAAACGCGAGAACAGAGGCGTTTTTTTCGCAATTGCTGGAGACGCGATACGGCACTTACAATTGCGCCCTGGGGTCGTACCTTTTTTCCGACACGACGGGCAGCGCCTACCGGGTGGACAACTGGCTGCTGCCGCTGGATGATTTCATGCGAGCGTTCTGGAAGCAACCTCTGCGCGCATTTCATCTGCGACCGAACGGCCTGCCCACCTCGCAGCAATTGGAATTCCCAAGCGATCACATCGCCTGTCAGAAGTTTTCCGGCCTCGTCGAGGACAAGCTCCAGGTCTTCCGTCAAGCCCATGAACCGGGCTCCGACCTCATCATCCTGGAGTCGCTCACCTCGCCGCGGTTTCTCAGTGACGCGCTGTTTTTATCAAAAATGGAAACCGGGGATCCCTCTTTGCCCAGCGACATCCCACCCCCCTCCTCCAACGAGCGCCTCGGATCCAGTGTCCAGGTGATGCGTTACGACGCGAACCACCTCGATGTCACCGTCCAGACCGACGCCACAGGCCATACGGGGCCGCTGTGGCTGTTTTACAGCGACGTCTGGCATCCATTTTGGAGCGCGACGGTGGATGGGAAGCCGGTGGAGGTTCGCCGCGCCTGCATCGCGTACAAGGCGGTTCCCATTCACGCCGGGAAGAGTTTCGTTCAATTTCACTTTGGTTCACGCCTCAACCAAGCGGTATTCCTGGTGCTGGCGCTGAATTCCGCCCTGTGGTTTGCGGCGGTGATCGTCCTGCTTGTTCGCGCCGTGTTCAGGCCAGAAGTGCCAGCCGGCCGCATCCATGCATCCCATGAATACGTCCCTTCCCCCTGGACGCCCATGATCCGTCTACGAGTTTTGTCTGTCACTTTGCTCGTGGGAATGTTCTTGATGGGACTGCTGCTGGTCACGCCGCTGTGGCGCAACGAGCTCCTGCTTGTGGCGGCGGGCAAGGGACACAACCACGTGGCAAAAGTCCTTCTTGCGCTTCATGCCGACATCAATGTGCATGACAGCCAGGGGGTGACGCCGCTTGATCTGGCCGTGTCCCAGAAGCGGAGTGACATGGTTCGTGACCTGCTGCGCCACGGGGCAGACCCGAAAGCGGGCGGACTGGATGTCGCGACGCTGCTGCTCAAAGCGGTGAAAGACAATGAAGCCGGGATTGCGCGGGATTTGATCGAAGCGGGGGCCGATGTGAACACGGTCGCAAAGGATGGTTCATCGCCACTGCACTATGCCGCATGGAGTGGCAATGTGGAGCTCGCGCGCCTGCTTCTCACCCGTTCACCCAATGTGGATGCCACCAACCAGGGCAAGCGCACCCCCCTCATGTGCGCCGCGTGGCAGGGCAATGCCGACCTCGTCCAGCTTCTCCTCGCTCACAAGGCCGATCCGAATTTGGTGGATGAGAATGGCTGGACGGCGTTGAAGTGTGCCAAAGAACGTGGTTTTACAGCGATTGTGGAAGCCTTGAAGGCTGCCGGCGCACGATCCTGAGTTTCCTTTTGGTTAAAATAGGTCATTTCAACCAATCGTTTATCGGTGTCGTTATTTGTCATAAAACACTCCATTTGAAGGTGATATAAAAAATGTCATTTTTAATATTGACCTATTTGACCTATTTTGACTAATGTGTGCGGATGAACCTACCTGCAGTGTGCTTTCCCCAATCCGCCGAAAGGCCAACCGGATTAAAATCATGACTAGAACCGTGAGCATTTCAGACGCTAAAAGTCACCTTTCCGAACTTGTCGGTCGCATGATGTATGCCGGGGATCATGTGGTTGTGGAGCGACATGGCAAGGCAGTTGCTGCGATGATTCCCATAGAAGACTACATGGAATTTGAAAAAAACAAGCGTGAGCGCCAATTGGCCGCGCAGGACCAGCGTCAGGGAGTGATGACCAGCATTGTACAGCGATAATTTTAAACCTTTTTAACGACATCCCAGTATCCGCATGAGCAAACAGGCATCAACCGTGGTGGGCATCGACTTGGGGAACCACTCCGTGAAGGCCGTTCGTCTTCAAAAGAAGGGTGCCCAGTATGTTCTTGCCCGGGTCGCGAATATCCCGGCCAACCGCGAGTCCGCCACGGGGGCGCTGGTCACCGAGGATACCATCGCCACGCTGCTCAAACAAGCGGCTTCCCTGGTCAAAGTCAGCGGCGCCGACGTTCATTTCACGATCAATGCCACCAACAGCACGGTCCGATACGTTGAGCTGCCCCAGATTCACCTGGACGAGATGCGCACCGCCCTCAAGCTGAACAGCACCACCTACCTGCGTCAGAATTTTGAAAATTACACGTTCGACGCCTGCCCGCTTGACCAAGCCGCTGCGGCAGCCCTCTCCGGCAAGGCCGCCAAGGGCGCCCATGGAAAGATCAAAGTCCTGGTCGGGGGCATCGCCTCCAGCGAGTTGGTCCTGTACTTTCACGCCTCCCGCCGCGCCGGCATGAAACCCCGCTCCATGCAGCTGGCGCCGATCTCGCTGATCAATGGCTTTGAAGCCGCCTACCCCGAGGTGTTTCGCACCCAGGCCGTCGCCCTGCTCGACATCGGTTTCCTGTCGTCATCGCTCACGATCCTGGACAAGGGCGCGCCCCTCCTGACGCGCTCCGTGCCCATGGGAGGCAAGCAGATCACCGAATACATTGCACAGATGACCAGCTCCGATTTTCCCAAAGCGGAGGCAGCCAAGCTGAAGGGGGAAACCGACGTGGGAGACGCCTTGACCCGCACGGCGGTGACATTGATCCGCGAAGTGCGTTCCTCGATCAACTTCTTCGAAAAGAACAGCGACCAGCCGCTTTCCAAGGTTTACCTGTCGGGCGGTTCCGTTCGTTCGGCTGCGGTGGTGGAAGCGTTGAGTTCAGACATTGGTGCCACCTGCGAACCATGGAACGCGGCCCAAGGGTTGTCCATCGAACTGCCGGCGGAACAGCAGGAGATTTTCACCCAAAATCAGTCTTCCTTTGCAGCGGCCCTCGGGGCTGCCCGCACCTACACGGCAGCCGCAACCACGCTTGCGGCTGCGGCGCCCGCCATCGCTCCTGCAGCACCCTCTGCAACGGCGACCGCAGTTAAACCACCCAAAGCGGCATAACCCATGCTGCACACCTGACTGGGACACTTCCATGCTCGAACTCAACCTATTTTACGAACAGCAGCAAATCCAGAGGGACAAGGACCTGGATCCCGTCCGACTCACGATTGTGGGTGGCTCGCTGCTCATCCTGGCCATCGGGCTGTGGGCCGGGATGATTTACGTCAAGATGGCGCCGTTGCGCGCCGAGCTTGCCGATGCGAGAACCAAATTGGAGGCGGCGGAGAAGCTCTACAAGGGGCTGGGAGAGATCTACAAGCTCGACCAGATCAAGGACCAGTGCAGCGCCCTGAAGAACCGCATGGATAACCGGGCGCTTTTCTCGACGCAACTCGACGTATTCCGCGACCTGATTCCCACGAATTGCCAGTTGACCGCATTCACCACAACCCGGAACCTGAAGACGATCAACATCGAAAAGGAAGGAAATGTCCCGGACCCGGCGAACGAAGGGAAGTCCAAGAAGGGAAAGATCCAGGTTCCGCATCAGGTCCCGGTGTTGGAGCTCGGGCTGAAAATCACCACGAGCGCCGATACCAAACTGGAAGTCTCCCAGATCGGGGACAACCTGAAAAAGCTCCTCCAAACAGCCCCCCGCATCCATGAATGGGCCGTACCGGATACCGACGACAGCAAGTCCAACACCTGGAACAAGGTCACCGAAGGCCCGCGCATCAACCAGGACCCCATCGGCAAGGAAAAGGCCGTCGGTATTTTTGATTTCAGAATCCCCATCGCCCTGAAGGATGAGCCGAGGCAAGTCCAATGAAACTCACCCCTGAAAAACAAAAGAAGCTCGCCATCTCCGTGGTCTCCATGATCGTGGCGGCCGGGTGTCTTTACTATTTTTTGGTGATGGGACTCCAGGGCAATCAAACCACGGGCGAGGCCGAGCGCGAGGGGCTTCTGGAGAAGATCAAGAAGAGCGAGACTGCGTACCAGGTGGAAAAAAACCACCGCACGGAGTCCATCGTGTACCAGAATTTTCTCAAGTCGTATGGGGACAAGATGCCCGGCAAGGGCGTCAACCCCGACACCTGGTTGCTTCAACATTTCACCGAAATGGCGGCACGGTATGACCTCAAGATCAGCAACACCGAATCAAAGCCGCTTCCGGACCTCGCCGCTTTCAAATTCAAAGGCGTCCCCTACACCATCCTGGGATACCACCTTGAATTCAAGGGTGAGTTCAACCAGATCGGACGATTCATCGAAGCCATCGAAAATTCCAATCCGCTCATGGAAGTGGATGAACTTAGCATCACAACGGGCAGCGGCGGCGGCGAGCATATCCACACCGTGACCATGCGCGTTTCCATGGTGATCCAATCGTGAAAACATCACCCAACATCCTTCCCGTCCTGCTGGCCTTCTCGCTCAGCGCGTGGTTGCTCGTGCCGCAGGCCATCTCCGCGGACGCAACACCCCCCTCCAAGCAGCCCGCTGCACCACCCTCCTTGTCCCTCACCAATGCCATCCCGCGCGGCGTGTTTCACCCCATCGAGGGGCGCGATCCATTTCTCCGCGTGGGTTATAAAAAACCAGTTCCCGACAAGGACGGAAAAATCGCCGCCAAGGAACCGCCCAAAGTGGAGGTCGAGCTCAGCATCGGCAGCATCATCTGGCTGCCTCCCAACAACGTCGTCCTGCTCAGCAACGGCCAGGCCATCAAGGTCCGCGACGACCCCTACGACTATACGGACGACAAGACCAAGACGACCATCAAATACAAGGTAAAGAACATCACGGAAAACTCCGTGGAGATCTCCTGGGACGACAAGACCAAGACGTTCCTGAAGAAAGAATCCACCAGCCTTGAGGACCTCAACGACGAAAAAATCAAGAAGGATGGCGACGCGGAAAAAGCCAGGAAAGACGCCGATCTCAACAATTTCAAAGAAAAATGATTTCTAATCAAAGGAATGACCCATGAAAGCAACCCAACCCAAAACCACCACGCTGTTCGGATTCTTTCTCAGCAAAGCAATCCGCAGGTCACTGGCAGGCGCGCTCGCCCTTGGCGCAGGCGCCGCTTTCACGACCGTTTCGATGGCCCAGGAAGCGCCCAAATCCGGCGGCTCGGGTGGCGCAGCCCCCGCCGCAGCCCCATCGGGCATTGCCGGCCTCGATGACAAATCAACCGGCAGCAAGAAAAATGTGCTGAGCTTTGAAAAAGCCGATCTCCGCCTCGTGCTCACCGCCATGGCAAAGCAGGCCAACATGAGCTTGATCATCCCCGACGACGTCACGGGCACCGTGACGGCCCGCTTCGTGGACATCCCCCTCGACAAAGCCATGCGAACCATCCTCGAATCCAAGGGGTACTCCCTTGTGGAAGCCGACAACATCTACCAGGTCAAGAGCAGTGCTTCCGTGAGCTCGGAGCCCACCAAGATGGAGGTGTACCAGTTCGCCAACGGCAGCGCCAAGGAATCCAAGGCAACGGTGGACAAGCTGCTGACCAAGAACGGCAACTGCCAGATCGACGACCGCAGCAACACCCTGATCATCACCGACTCGATCTCCAATCTGCCCAAGATCCTGGCCATCCTCAAGACCCTCGACACCGAAATTCCGCAGGTTCTGATCGAGACCAAGCTGATGGAAATGACGCGCAACCCGACGGAACGCATCGGCGTTGACTGGGCTTCGCTGGGCGGTTACTCGATCACTGCCTCCGTGCCCACCGGCACCACCTCGGACGGGCAGCCTGGAAGCGGCAGCACGGGAGTTCGCCTTGGTCTCACCCGATCGGGAGATCCAGGAGCCATCGGTTCCACCGGTGCAGGGCGGGCGGGCGGAATTCTGACGCCCGCCACGCTGGCCGGCCAGCCCTACATGGCGGTCCTCACGGCGCCAGCATTCACCACCACACTCAGCTTCCTGTTGAATGATAACGATACCGAGCTGATCGGCAGCCCGAGGGTCATCACCGCTGACAACAAGGAAGCCACCATCACCGTCGCGACACAGGAGCCGATCCCGAACTTCACGTTCAACCAGCAAACCGCGTCGTTCGTCATCTCCGGCTTTGAATACAAGGCCGTGGGTAACATCCTCAAGGTCACCCCGCACGTGAACAAAGACCACTTCGTGACCCTGGACGTACAGCCCTCCGTGTCAACATCCGCCCAGAATGGCCGCACGTTCGCCCTGCCCGGTGGCAGTGTCACCATCCCCCTGATCTCCGTGCGTGACCTCACCACCCGCGTCAGGGTCAAGACCGGCAATACACTGGCCCTTGGCGGCCTGATGGAAAACAATGAAAACCGCACCTACAGCAAAGTCCCGTTCCTGGGCGACATCCCCGGCATCGGCGAACTCTTCCGCAGCCATGCCTTCATCAAAACGAAGCGGAATCTCCTCGTGTTCATCACCCCCACGATCATCAGCGGCGATGCGGGCTCCGGCCTTGAGGACCAATACTCCATGCTCAAGGAGCTCGAGAACGACCGCTTCGCCTACAGAAAGAGCTTCACGGGCAACGCCAAGCCACGCGACCAATTCCACACGCTTCCCGCCAACGCTGAACTCGTGCCCGTGCGCTCCGGCGCCGTGCGCTCCGGCAAGGCTGCGGAACTCGCCAACGCGGCCCCCTCCCCTGAAGTCATGGACGACGCCGCCCAGGAAAACCTGATCGACGCCCAGCTCATGATCAAGCAGGCCGAGAGCCTCTTCTCCAACAACGATTACGCCGCGGCACTGACCGTCTGCCAGGACGCCGAGAAGAAACTCGCCAAAATCCCCGAGGCATCCGCCGAGCTCGATCGCATCCGCCAGTACCAGTCCCTCTGCCTTTCGAACCTGGCGGCGCAGTCGTTCGAGGCCAAGGATTACAACCAGGCCGTGACGCTCTCCCGCCGCGCCTACCAGCTCGATCCCAAGAATCGCGAAGCGTATGAAATCTTCCAGAAAGCGACGCAGGCCAGCGGCCAGTCGGGAGATCTCAGGGCCATCGAGGATGAAAACTCCACCAAGTCAGACGCCCTGGAGAAGGCAACCACCGAGAAGGAGCAATCCTCCGATGTGAAGCAGGAGCAACTCACTCCCCGCCTTTCACCGGGATTGCGCGAATGATCCCGGGAACAAACAAGCGAGGGCGATTTGACAAAGCCAGCAAGCTCCACGATATAGAAACGTGTACCGCATTGCCCCCCTCCTGTTGCTGGTTTGCCCATGGTGTGCGTGGGCGCAATTCGAGGTTCCCAACCCCCCGCATATCTCGGCCATCCACTCCCCCAACTCCACAATCGAACTTCGGTGGGGAAAGAGTAAAAAAAACCTGCGCCGTGCCGAGCTCCTGCCCTCCGAACCCTTCGTCCTGACCTCCCACGTAAACGACCTCGTCGAAGTAACCTACCCCGACGAAACCATCGTCCGACAAGGACCCAACACCACCGTGTACTACCTTCCTGCCAGCAACTCAGTCACCGTCGTGGCCGGTTCGGTCCTCGCCAAGATCCCCGAAAAAACCGAGGTCATCTTCCGAGTCCCCGAGGTCAAGGGCACCGATTGCATCCTCCTCACCACGGTCAGCAAGGATGGCATCAAGACTTTCTCGCTCGCGGGCGAATTTGATTTTCATGGCACCCACGTGAAGGAGGGCGAGATGTATTTTCAAAACGCGCTGCCGGACCTGCAGGGGCCATTCCTCATTGATCTCGCTGAAGTCATCGCATCCTCGCCTCTCGCCATTGAGTTTCCGAAAAGCCCGTGGATTAAAGCCTCCATGGAAAAGTCCCTCAAAAAACAAAAATGGCTCAAGGACATGGGCATGGTCGAATCCTCCCACACCGCGCTCCACGGCAGCAGCCCCCAGGTGCAGTGGGACAAACCCCTTCCACCCCCTCACAAAAAGCGCAAAAGCGTGGACGACGAGGATTGATGAAGACATTTTTCGCAGGGAAAACCCCAAATCAAGACCCAAAATTCAGACGCATTTTTTGCTTGTTTTTTTGAAAAAATTTTGCATAATAAAGCCCGTCAATCATATCTCCTAAATATCTACATCGGAGTCATTTATGAAACATCCCCATCACTCACTGGCGAGTCGTCTCTATACGGAAACATTCCATTTTTTTGGGACCGTGCATCGCACGGGTTTTGCAGCCGCATTGGTGCTGTGCCTGGGCGTGTTGCCCATGTTTGCGGTACCGCCCACCATGACCTCCATTTTTTCCCCGGATGCGACCGTGAAACTGGAAGCCAACGGGGAAACCACCTCCCTGCGGCGTGCCGCCAAATTACCCCAGGGTCCCTTCACCCTTTCCACCGGCAAAAGGGATCTGGTCCAAGTCCGCCTGGGTGATGGATCCTACGTGCGCCTGGCTCCGGGTTCCACCGTGGAGTTCGACGCCGTCGCCAACAAGATTAATGTCACCCAGGGCACCGTGCTCGTTTATTTCTCGCCCGACACCAGCTTGTCGCTCACCGACATGCTGGTGCGAGGCAATGACAGCCTTGTGCTCGCGACGCAGGACGAAGGAGGCTCGCGGGTCCTGCCCATCAAGGGCTTTGCCGATTTCGCGGGTAAAACCATCCCGGAAGGACACATTGCCACCGCAAGCATCGGGGGACGGGTGGTGGATGTTGGGGCGACTGACATGATCAAGTTCCGCAACGAATCCCCGATCATGGTGGATTTGCCGGGTTCGCCCTCGTTGACGAAGGCATTCTCGATCGGCTCCAACGGACTGCAGGGCAGGATCGAGGCGCGCGACCGTGTCGAGCGCCACGAGGCTTCCCAGACCATTCCGGACATGCCTTTCTTCCTCGGCTCGAGCCTTGCGGAGAACTTCGGTTCCGAGGCCCAAATTTCAGGAGTCCTGCCCACGCAGACCATCACGGCAGGAGCGGTTGTAAACCCGAACGCGGGCTTCGCCCAGATTGCCCAGGCAAACACCGTCGCCCAGACTGCAGCCGCAAACACCGCTTTCACCGCCCCCGGCGGCGCCGGCTTCGTTCCTCCTCCTCCCCCTCCTCCCCCAGTGCCGGGAGCTGGCATCACGTTCGACGCGACCGGATGGAGTATCGCTGCGACCGGGGTCATTACCTTTGGCGGTGGCGTCCTCACTCTCACCCCCACCAGCTACACGGCGGGTGGCACGGCTTCCTACGACGTTCTCTCCCTGACCATCAACGCCGCAGCCAGCGCCGCGCCAACCATTGCGGGTTTCACAGGTACGGGCATCACCTTCACCGCCAATGGCGTGAATGGATCTGGCAACGCCTTCGAATCCAACCAGCTGATCAACCTGAGTGCCACCAATATCAGCCTCACCCTCACCAGCACCAGTTCCACAGCTGATATCTCGCTCGTGGGAGTCAACGCAGGCACGGGATCCATCAGGCTCTCCAGCAATGACCTCGTGACGGATACAGGCACCCTTACGGGAGCCGGCGGCGTCACGGTTTCCTCGGGCGGCGCAACTTCCCTCACCACGGTTACAACCACCTCGGCAACGGGCACCTCGGGCAATGTGACGGTCACCTCCGGCGGTGCAGCTTCTCTCGTCACCGTCACAACGACCTCGACAGCTGGTAACGCGGGCAACGTCAGCGTTACCAGTACCGGGGCGACCACGCTCACCGGTGCGGTTACAGCCAACGGCGCGACCGCAGCCACGGGAGGCGCAGGCGGAAATGTGACTGTGTATGGCGGAACCGGCGTCAGCCTGGGTGCCGCCGCGTCCATTACTTCGACTGGTGGCACCTCCACCACGGCTGGAAATGTGGGCGGCACAGGTGGCGCGATTTCACTCACTGCCAACACCGGCAATCTGAATCTGACCGCCGGCAGCACGGTCGCCACAACAGGTGGTGTTGGCGGCGCTCCAGCGGTTGTTGGAACGGCGGGTGGCACGGGTGGTACGGGTGGTACGGTCACACTCACCTCCAGTGCGAGTAATATTACCGGCGCCGGCAACGCCACCACGACGGGTGGAGCCGGCGGCGCCACCCCAGGCATTGCAAATACTGGCATCGGAGGAGCGTACCTGACCACCGGAGCCGGTGGCACTGCGGGCACCATCACAGTCAACTCATCCGGCAGCGTCGCTCTCGGAACCCTTACCTCCACGGGTGGCGCTGCAGGGGCAGTCACCGTCGCTGGCATGGGAGGAAAGACTGCCAGTGGCGCCATAGGCGGCAATATCGCGGTCACCAGCGCTGGCGCCACCACCCTTGTTTCTGCCAACTCCGTGGGTGGCGCTGGGGGTACAGGACCGGGCACCAAGTTTTCAATCGGCGATGGCGCGAATGGCGGAACGGTGTCGGTGAGCGCGGGTGGACTGCTGACCGCCACGGGCGCGGGACTCCTGTCCACGGGCGGGGCGAGCGCCTCAAACACGGATCAGTCACAAAAGGTTCCTTTTGCAGGTAATGGCGGCAATGTGACGGTGACGGCCGGAAGCATCTTCGATGGCACGATCATTGGAACCAGGGGCGGCAACGGTGGAGCAACGGCAGCCGCCAGCACAACCGAAAAGGCCGGTATCGGCGGCGAAGCGGGAAATGTTGCAGTGAGTATTACCACGGCCAGCACGTATCGTCCCAATCTGCTTTCTCAAGGTGGCAACGCGGGCAACACCACTTCCCAGTCAACTGTGTTCGACGGCATTGGCGGGAAAGGTGGTAACATCACCCTCACCCAGGTTTCGGGAGGGACGCTGGACTTCACGGGAGGAGTGTCGGGGGTGTCGAGTGCAAACATCCGCAGTGTGGGTGGCACGGAAATCACCACGGCGCAGGGCGGCAGCAGCAGCAATGGCCTGAATGTAAATGGCTCGGTCACCATTGATGCGGGCAGCGGAAACAACCTTACCATCACCAAAACAGTTGTGAACAATGTCGGAAATGGAACGGCCGCTGTTTACGATCGCAACGGGAATGGTGGCTTGGGACAATTCAACTCCCAAACTTCGGGAGTGCTCACCATTACTTCCAAAGATTTGACCATCAATGCCGGCGGCGCGGTGAGCGCGGGCGGTTCCGCCGTGGTAGTCAATTCCACCGGGAACGTGACCATCGCCGGCACGACGGGTGCCGGGACCGGCGGCATCACCTCGATTGGTGGCGCATCCATCGAAAAAGCAACGGCGATCCAGCTTTCAGGAACCAGTGCCGCGCCCGGGATATACAACAGCATCGGCGATGTGAAGCTCAACACGGGTGCAGGCACGGGCGGATCCATTGATCTCTCCGCCAATTCCATCCTGACAACAAGCTCCGCCCCGGATGCCCTCACCGGTGTTCGTACGCCAGGTAACGCCATCATCAACGGTGCCGGATTATCCCAGCAAAATGGCCAGCTGTATGGCGTGAATGCAACCGCACTCGCCGTCATCGCCACGGGCACCATCACCGTCAACAAGACGGGTGCGACGGGAAGCCCGGTCGATGTGGGAAGCGCCTATCGCCAGGGTGATCCAGGCAACCTCTCAAAAGCTCCTGTCTATTCCACCCAGAGTGCCCTCCTTCAAACTCCCGCTTATACCATTCCCGCGCAAAGCGGCACGGCCCAGCTCTCAACACTCGCCCCAGCCGTTATTCTGTCATCGCAAACTGCGACGACAGTGATCAACCCCGTCACCGGTGCGGTGACTCAAACAGCAACCGCCCCTTATACGCGTCCTTACGATGATGCCCAGGGTGGAACCGTTCTACTGACCGCTGCAAACGGCACAGCCCCGCAATTGGTGGGAACCTCCACGCCCGACACCGGAGTCGCTGCAAATGCCACGGCAAGTCCCGTCGCCGATCCAGCAATCGCGGCTCTTGCAGGTGGGGCTCTCCATAACTTCGCTGACCCAACCGGTCAGGCAGCCGCATTCATCGCCGTCACCGAAGTGACTCGTACCGGTCTCTCGGGAGGCGTCACCGACCCAGGCAAACTGGCCGCTCCGAGCACTCCTCCCAGCTCGGGTGCTGTTCAGACCGTCATCGTCAATGATCCGACCAAGGTGACGGTCAACAAGTAATCCACCCTCCCCACAGGTTGACAATTCCGCCTCCTTCCCGCATCACAGAATGTCATGCGACATTCGTTGCGGTGGTTTGGCTGGCTGGGCTTGATCCAGGCGACCTGCCTGCTTTGCGGGCCCGCACCCGCGTCGAAAGCTGAAGACAAACTTCCCGCGTGGGGGCTCGATGATCCCCGTGTTCCCGGGTCACTTGAACCCATCCGTGAATTCCAGTCGTTCACCGGCCTCTCCCCTCTCCTCGTCGCCTGGCGCGTGGATTTCTCCCAGGCATTTCCGATGGATGCCTGCTCGCGGGTCTGGAATGAGAAGCGCGTTCCGCTGATTTTCTGGGACGCCGTCCCACCGGATCACAAAGGCGGCGCGGTGCTGGACCGCATCATCCGGGGCGAATTTGATGCGTATCTCACCCGCTGGGCCGATGACGCTCTCCGGTTCAGGCAACCCGTGCTGGTGCATTTCCTGCGCCAATTCAACCACAGCACTCAACCCTGGAGCATCGCTGCGAACGAGAAAAACGCCTCGCTCGTCTCACAGGCATTTGAACATGTCGTCACGCTCTTCCGCGAACGCCGTGCCAGCAACGTGCGCTGGGTCTGGGGTCCCAACATCTTTCCCCTCCCCGCTGCCGGATGGAACGATTGGACCAAGGCATACCCCGGCGATTCCTTTGTGGATTACGTGGCGCTGGACGGCCTGGATTTTGGGAACTCGGGAACAGTTGCGCTCCCGATGACTTTTGAACAACTGTTCGCATCGCCCATTCGAGCGATGCGACAGCTCGCTCCGCGCAAACCCATCCTTCTCACCTCCATTTCCACCGCTCGTGCAGGCGAGGCACGCCACGCGTGGTTGAAGGACATGGTCTCGCAACTCCTCGGGCAATCCTCCAGCGTGCGTGGTGGCGTCTGGTACAACCACGCCATCCAGGTGAATTGGAAGGCGAGGGAGCACGACGCCCAAAACCTCCAGCCGCTGGTTCCCCGCGCCAGCTCCAGCGCCGCGCGCGACGCCTTTCTCGACCGTCCCACATGGTCCTCGCGGCTGCTGCCCCCAAAACGTGAATCCGCACCTCCCACGCCGACCTGGAAAATTCCATTTGTTGCGGAAACCCAGCTCTCCAAAATTCCGTCCGCCCTGGCAGACGCACCCCGCCTGGATCTGGACATTTCACCCGCCACCATGGTCGGGCGCGACTTCGAAATGGAAGGCCAGTTTGGCGCCCGCTTCCGCTTCGGTTGGAATCAGTTTGGGCTGCTCATCTGGTCCGAAATCACCGACCACACGCTGGGTGACGCGCGAAAGGAGCCCGAGAGAATCTGGGACGGCGACGGGTTGGAGCTGGACATCGGCCCGCCGCGAGTTCCCGATGTGGATACGGACATGAGTGACTGCCATCGCATCCTCGTCTCGCCGGGAGGGGAACGCCAGATCAAGCCCCCCGTCGCCCTCATCCGCGGCGGCGACGGCGCGCTCAACCCCCAACTGGGTGGAATCAGCTTCGAGTCCCAGTTCGGAATCAGCGCCCAGAGTTATCGGCTCTTTGGAATCATCCCCTGGAGAGCCCTCGGCATCGAGCCGAAAGCCGATGCGGACATTCCCTTCGACATCTGCATCACCGATGGATTCAACCAGCATCGCGTACGGCAAGTGACCTGGTCCGGCGGCCCGCACTATTACCACGACCCGTCCGAGTGGGGCCACCTGCGGCTGCAAGCGCCGTGACCCCATTTCGGAATGCGGATTTCGGATTGCGGAATGGCAGGCAGGAAAGCATCAATGAAACAAACATTTTGTTAATTCGGTAAATTCTGTCAAAATTCAGACCGCTCCCATTCCGCAATCCGCATTCCGAAATTCGAAATTCTCAGAGCATGCAGCACAATTACAAAGATTATTACAAAATTCTCTCCGTTGCGCGCGACGCGTCGGCGGATGAGATCCGCAAGGCCTACCGCAAACTGGCCCGCAAATTCCATCCCGACCTCAACCCCAACAACAAGGCGGCGGAGGAGAAATTCAAGGAGGTCAACGAGGCCTACGAGGTGCTCTCCAAGGCCGACAAGCGCAAGCAGTACGATTCGCTGGGTTCCAACTGGCAGGATGGCCAGAACTTCCAGGCGCCGCCCGGCTTCGAGGAGCGCTTCGCGCGCGGCGGACGCGGACGGGGCGCCCCCTTCGAATTCCACGGCGGCGGCGGGGCAAACTTCAGCGATTTCTTTGAATCACTCTTTGGAGGCAGCCGCTTCCACGAGGGACCCAACGGCGGCGCCTCGTCCTCGCGCGGACAGGATATCGAGGGCGATGTGATGATCTCCCTCAACGAGGCGTTCCACGGCTGCACCCGCGCCATCACCGTGCAGCGCCAGGAGGCCAGGGAAACCTACAATGTCAAAATCCCCGCCGGCGTGGAGCCCGACTCGCGCATCCGCCTCGGGGGGCGGGGCGAGGCGGGTACGGGACGCGGCCAGGCGGGAGACCTTTTCCTTCGCGTCCGCATCGCACCGCACCCCTACCTGCGCCTGGAAGGCGAGGATCTCTTCTACGACCTGGAACTCTCCCCATGGGAAGCCGTGCTTGGGGCCACGGTGAACATCGCCACGCTCGACGAAAAAATAAAACTCAAGATCCCTCCCGGCACGCAGAACGGCCACAAACTGCGCCTGCGCGGAAAGGGCTTCAAACGAATGAACCAGCCCCAGGGTGACCTGATCGTTCACGTTCACATCGAAGTCCCCGAAACCCTCTCCGCCACCGAACGCAGCGCATGGGAGGAACTGGCAAAAAAATCCAGCTTCAATCCGAGAGAGGTGTAGCCGAACTCGCAAGAGTTTGGCCCAGGCCGCGTTCTTGCGAACGCAGCTACAAATCATCCCCATGCCCCTCCCCTGCATCCTGTTCGAAGACGCCGACCTCGTCGCCGTCCACAAGCCCGCCGGCATCGCCACGCATCGCGCAGGCGAAGATTCGCCTTGGGGCATTTCCGAATACCTCGTGTCGCATCGCCCCGAACTGGGACCGCTGGGGATTCATCAACGGCTTGACCGCGAAACATCCGGCGTCCTGCTCTTCGCCCGCTCGGGTGATGCAAACCAATCGCTGGCGCGACAATTCGAAAAACGCGAGGTGCGCAAATCCTATCTCTTTGTCACCAACACCACATCGCAACAAAAAACATTCACCGCATCAGACCCCATCGAGGGGAAACAGGCCCTGACGTATTTTCAATTCCTGCGGAAACTCCCTCATGGAACGTCGCTCTGGGAGGCGCATCCCGAGACGGGCCGGACGCACCAGGTGCGCCTCCACGCCGCCGCACATGATCTTCCCATCACCGGCGACCTGAAATCCCCCGGCCTTCCCACGGAACCGTTGCTGCTCCACGCTTCAAAACTGGAACTGCGTCATCCCCGCAGCCATCAGCCCATGGTTTTGGAGGCGCCCATGCCGGATTGGTTTGATCTGAAAACTCCGGACGAACGCCGTGTCCGTTGCTCTCTGGCCCTGCGAAAATCGCTTCTGGATGAAACGGAAACCAACGCATGGCGCTGGATTCACCGGGAATCGGACGGCTTTCCAGGCATCACGGTGGATCGCCTGGGTGTTTTTTTATACGTCGAGGACTTTCATGATCGTCCCGACATTTCCGCCGATCTTCTCTCCCAGCTCAAACCTCACGCGCGCGGCATCATCCTAAGCCACGCGGCGAAGGCTGCGCGCCGCGAAACGAAGCGCATAGTCCATGGCGAGCCTCCCCCGTCAGATTTCAGCATCCTCGAGAACGGAATCCGCTTCCACCTGGATCCTCTCGGGCCGGGAGGAACGGGAATCTTCCTCGACCAACGCGAAAACCGGAGACACGCCCGTTTTCTTTCCAAAGGGAAAAGGGTGCTGAACCTGTTCGCGTACACATGCGGTTTCTCCGTGGCCGCCGCGGCTGGCGGCGCATCCCACACGATGAGCGTGGACCTTTCACGGCGCGCCATCGAATGGGGGAGGCGTAATTTTGAGATCAACGCCATGGATCCTTCCTCCCATGCATTTGTGACCGGCGATGCCATGGAGACGCTTCGCCGATGCGCGGCACGCAAGGAATATTTCGACGTGGTGATCGCCGATCCCCCCTCTTTTTCGCGCGGCAAGGCCGGTGGCCATTTTTCGGCTCAAAAAGATTTTGGAAAACTCGCAGCATCCGCCGCCAAAGTGGTCTCTCCCGATGGCTGGATGTTGTGCTCCACCAACCTCGCTAACTGGAAACCCGCCTCATTCCTCTCCAACATCGAGGACGGCATCCGCCATGCGAAACGGACCATCATTGAAAAAACATGGGTGCCCCAACCCTTCGACTTCCCCGTCACCCACCCCTGCCCCGCTCACCTCAAATCCATCTGGCTGCGGCTGGAATAGGCTGTCTCCATTCTCTTGTTGGACGTTGAACGTTCGACGTTGGAAGTTCATTCCGAGAGCTCGAGAATCCTCGCAAATTCCTCCACTCCCAGCGGCATCACCGAAAGTCGCGATTGCCGGATCAGCGGAATGTTCTTCAACACAAGATCCTTCTTGATGGACTCCAGTGTGACCGGATTTTTCAGTGGTTGTTGAGCCTCGATGTCCACCGCCGCCCAATCGCCCTCCTTCGCCGTGGAATCAGGATAATGCTCCCGCGCAACGCGCGCAATGCCCATCACCTGTTTGTCACTCACGCTATGATAAAAAAGGACGCGATCACCCTTCCTCATCGCCTTGAGGAAATTGCGGGCCTGGAAGTTGCGGACGCCCGTCCATGCCGTGACGCGATCCTTCACCAACTGCGCCCAGCTGTAGGCCGAAGGCTCCTGCTTGACGAGCCAGTGCTGCATCACTTCCGTGCGGGCATGGTTGCAGACTTTGCCGGAAGCGCCTGCTTGGGCATCACGGGGTCAATCAGGTACCACTTGCCAGCGAACAACTGGAAGCTCGCATAGCCCGGTACTTCAAAGGACTCGCCACCCGCCTCCTTCGGCCGCTTTCCATGGGTGATAATCGCAAACGTGTAAACGGTCTCCGACATGCGAAACACCCCCTTGCGTTCCAGTTCGTTTATCGTGTCCTTGAAATCCTCAGACTGGTGCTTGATCCATCCATCGCGACTTTTGAAATCACGCAGCAGGATGTTTTGAATGGCCGGTGAGGTCAGGTCGTAGACGCGTCCCCAATCCGCATGAGTCCAGGCGCGGGAATAGCGGTCGAATGTTTTGTCGAGTTCGGGCGGAACCGCCGCATCCTGCGCCATGACGGAAAACGCCCCGAAAACCATTGCAAAAATAGCGGAAATCAATCTTCGGTTCATACAATTTTCAGTCCCTGATCTTAGTGAAAGAAGACGCAAAAACAACGATTTAATGCTCGCCGAATTCGCTCACGTAGCCGAATTCGCAAGAATTTGGCCCGCGGGTCCGCGCTCTTGCGATCGCAGCTACATTCGCCTCATCTTTTCCTTGCATCGAGTGCCCCGCAACGCGAATCATGGCCGCATGCTTACTTCCCAAGGCTGTCTCTCTCGGAGGAAACGGTTGCAGACCGCGCTCAAGCTTCGCCGCTGCGACGGCTGCATCCTTTCCTGGCACAAACACGTGTACTATTTCGGAGGCACCCTGCCCGATCCCGCGTTCCCCTCGGCCTTCCTCATGGATGCCGATGGAAATGCCATGATGGTGCTGCACTCCAAGCCCGCAGACCCATTCGTCCCGGTCGAAGCTTACGACTGGATCTCCTTCGTTCGCGCTTCGCGCCCGCGCGAGGCGGAATTTCTCGCGGTGGTTTCCAAGATGCTCAAGTGCCCCAGCTTCCGTGGCGTGCGGCGCGTGGGCGTGGACGGCGCGTGCGTCTCCCACGAAATCGTGGCCGCCATGGGAAAGATTTCCCCGAAGATCGAGATCGTGGACCTCACGCCAGACCTCCTGAAAATGCGCCGGACCAAAGATGCCGATGAAGTAGCCACGATCCAGAACGGCATCCGCATCACGGAAATCGGCTACGAGCGGGCGAAGGAAGTGATCGCCGTCGGTAAGACCGAGCTTGATGTGTATCACGCAATGTCCGAGGCGATGGATCGCGCGGCGGGAAAACACATCGAGCTGAAAGGCGATTTCGGCTGCGGCATTCGCGGATGGAAGGAAGGCGGCCTGCCAACCTCGCGGCGGATCCAGAAAGGCGACCTCTACATCCTCGACATATTCCCGGAGGTGAACGGCTACTACGGCGACATCACGAGGGTCTTCGCCGCCGGACCAATCAGTTCCGCCCAGCGCAAGGCATGGGATTGCATCCTGGAAACCATCGAAGCCACCGAAAAAATCATCGAACCCGGCCTGCCCGGAAAAACGCTCTTCAACTTCGTCAACAAACGCCTCGCGCGCTTCAAGGCAACCAAGGCGACTTTCTTCCACCACGCCGGCCATGGCCTCGGCCTCAACCACGAGCATCCGAGGTTCACTCCCAAATCGGACGAACACATCGTGGAAGGAAGCGTCTTCACCCTGGAACCCGGCCTCTACGGTTACGGTTTGCAGGGCGGTCTCCGCATCGAGCACAATTACTGGCTCAAAGCCGACGGCCTTCACCGTCTCGACAGTTACCCAACGGGACACGATTGAGGCGCACCACCGTCTGCTGTAATGTCCGGCCCGGAGATGATGTTGGCCTATGAAAACCTTAAGAAATCATCTCCCGGCTCCCGCACCTTGTTGGTCATTTTGCTTTTCTATAAAACCCATCTTTTATCAAATGCCCGGCTTGAATTCGGATCGATTCTGAATCGGATTTTACAAGGTCGCGGATGATGGGTAGAAGCTTGTCCGCATAAGATTGCTTGTCGAGCGACTTGCATGGGGTGTTTCCATAGCGAAGAAATTCAAGCACTGAAAGTTGCCTGGATTCCTGATGACTCGACAATGCCTCCTCGAGCGCAGCAAACCTGGTCCAATTCTTTTCAGAATTCTTCCACCACGACCTTGCCGCAGGAACGGCGTGCTTGATGACGAAATCTTCCGAAGGCTGGCTCCCCGTGGCTGACGGCAAGGGTCGCTCTTTAAACCCGTTTTTAGCCGTATCCTCGATCAAGTTCTTCTCCTCGAGAGAATTTGCGCGAAATCCAAAATCTTGAAAGGTTAATTCCTCGAGAACCCAGCCTGCACGCACCGGAATTGAATCGAGATCGTAGTTGACCAAATACCCGTGCCCATAAAACGTTTTGGCCCCCGGATAGATCAGATCGGCTGTGTTTGTTAACGCAACGCGTCTGTCGTCACCCATTAACTGAATCAACGCCGATACGGGACTGATCTCCAAGGATTCAAGTTTGTCCTTTGCCTGCCTCACCTGGCTCCAGTCTGAAGTCGAAAGCTGTTTGATCCAGACATCAACATCACCGGGCTGTTGAGCGTGGGCAGAACTGGTGACAAGCGTCGCCATGAAACCCAGGCTTAAGATCCAACGACGCAGTTTGTTCACATCACCACCTGCTTTCCCCTCGGATGCCTCCACTTGCTGAAATCCTTGAGGCAATCGATCATCACGGGCGCAATGAGGTTGAAGAGTTTGCGGCCTTTTTCCGGGGTGGACAGCTCGGGGGAACCGATGGCGCCCACGCTCGTGAGCTGGTGGAAGGATTCGGAGACGGTGATGCGGGAGGGCGGAGTCCCAGATGGGCAATAGAATTTTGAGCCGCGCGTCTGGTTCTCCCCGCGCGCGAGCTTGAGTTTCACCCAATCGGTGCGCAGGGCTAGCATCATTGAGGTCTCATATTCACAGGCATGGCTCAACCTCGGGGTTTTCATGAATTTTTGTGACGCCAGCTCCGCGGCGGCGGTGATCCAATACGAAGCGAAGGCGACCCACGGCTCTTTCGGGCCGTGCCATTTCTGGTTCAAACGGTTGAGGACTTCGCCTCCCGGGACGATGTTGCCGCCGTGGCCGTTCAGCAGAAAGATGCGACGGAATCCGGCGCGCGACAGGCATTCCACCACTTCCATGATCATCTGAATGTACGTGGCGCTCGTCACGCTCACCGTTCCCGGAAAACCCAGGTGATGATGCGATGAGCCAAGCCAGAGCGTGGGCAGTAATGCCACCTGCTTGGGGAGCGCACGCTCCACGCGTTTCGCCACTTCCGTCACGAGCGCGGTGTCGGTGATGAGAGGGAGATGACGTCCGTGCTGTTCCACCGAAGCGAGCGGCAGGAGTGCGATGGTTTTGGGCGCAAGACGTCCAATTTCAGGGGAGGTGTGTTCGGCGTAAAGCATGGGAAGAAAAGGATGAAGGATGAGGGATGAAGGCGGAAGATTATTCAGCCATAGATGGAACACGGATGAAACACGGATTTTTAATTTTCCGCATCGGGATCCAGGGGGCATCCGTGTTTCATCCGTGTCAATCCGTGGCCAAAGATCCGTCTTTTTGAGAATCAGATAACTCGTTCATATTCTTTGAGTTCTTTTTTCCAGACGGGGATGCCGCAGTAGCGGTCGCCTTCGGGGCAGATGGGTTTTTGCCGGGCGAGCGCACGGAGGCCGCAGGGGGGAAGCAGGTATTTGCCGATGCGCGGGTTGATGTCGCGCACCTGGGCCGTCTCGTCCACGGCCGCGCGCCAGATTTCCTCCTGCGCGTTGTAGCACAGCCGCATCGCGCACTTGTGCCAGAGGCTCATCAGGTCGGCCGATTCGGTAAAACGGATCGAAACGGCGTTCGGCAGCAGGTAGGCGGCGAACTCGTCGGGCACGCCCATTTTTTTAAGTTTCGCAATCCCTTCCCAGCTTTCATGCATGATGTCGTCGTACATTTTTTTGCACTGGCCGTTGTGCTGGAAAATCTCGGGCGTGATATAGTCGGGCTTGCGCGTGAGGTACGCCGAGAGGCATGGGCGCGAGGCGGGCGTCATGCGATGACGCTGGTCCTGGGAATCGGCGGTGTGGCTGAGTTTCTTTCGGAAAGTGTAGCAGGGATGAACGAGGGAACGCGTCAGCTTGGAGATGCTCGTCAGATTCAGGTTCTCACCGAGGAGCGGATTTTGGGAGGGATCGAGCACGAGACGGATGGCGTCATCGTCGTGCAGCTCGGTGCGCGGGACACCGAGGACTTCGCGCACCGAATCGGCGAGCAGCTTCTCGTTGTTGACCTTGTAATCCACGAGCAGCGAAACGCGACCATCGAGGTCCACGTCGAACTCGTGGATGAATTCCTCCTGCGCCCGCTGGTCCTGTTCGTGCTCCGATGCCTCAAAAAAGCGCCGCTCGATCGTTTGCTCGAAATCGAGAGGCTCTTCCAGGATGGCGCGATATTCAGGGGCCAGCTTCAGAAGCTCCTCCACCATGGCGCCCACCACGATGGATTGTTCCGTGGGGGCGTCGAACTCGCGGCACATGCGGTAATAGCGCAGGAGCGTGACGCCGCTCACGGTGTGGTAGAGGTAGGTAAATGTCCCGATCGGTAAAACGTACCGCGCCGCTTCCATGCAGCGCTTCTTCAGCCCGTCCTGCGTTTTTTTCTCGCCGGGATTTTTGGCACGCCCCTTGAAGCGCTCAAAGTACGCGGCGCTCACCGGTGCCATGAGGGACTGGGTCAGTTTCTGGTACGCCTCGAACTGGCGCTGGATCGTGGCCTCGTACACCGCCATCGCCTTGTCCTCCATCGGTGGAATGGCATACGTGCCAGGCTTGACCTCCACGTAGCGCTGGCTGACCTGCTCGGAATTGTAAAAGGGATGGCTGTGGAGGAAAGTCCAGACGAACTGGCGCGACACGTTGGCGAGGGAAAATTGAAAATGCGCGTGCTGGAACACCGTGTGATGCCCCGCCTGGTAGAGGCTGGACGCCAGCTCGTCGCGTCGCGGCCAGTTTGTCACGTCCTGCGGGCTGATCACACCTTTCGACGAATAGCAGGTGCGCGCCGTGGCGATGGCGTTGTCAAAGGGCAATTGAAAAGCATTGACCAGCTTGACCTCAGGAGCAGTCGAGCGAAAGGGTTTTGGAAAGTGGGCGGGTTGCACGGGATGTTCTTGGTTCTTGCGGATTAAACGTTCAATGGATAAGTTGCAATCACATTGAATTTCTCGCTGTAAAAATATTCACCCCATCGGCACACTGCCCATATGCCCAAGGTCTTGATAGTAGATGACGAGCCAGCCAACTTGGAAATGGCGCAGGCCCTTATTGAAGCGGAAGGCTATAAAGCCGTGATCGCTTCCGACGGCGATGCGGCTTTCAAAATGGTCCTCGAGGAGCGGCCCGATATCGTCATGATGGATATCGTGATGCCGAAGATGAATGGCATCGAGGCGTGCCGCAAGATCAAGACCAACCCTCTCAGCTATGCCATCCCCGTCATCATCGTCACCGCACTCAACAGCGCGGAGGACAAGATCAAGGCCATCAAGGCGGGCGCCGATGATTTCATCGGCAAACCCTTCGACCGCACGGAACTCTCCGCGCGTCTCAAGTCCCTCCTCCGTCTCAAATCCATCCACGACCGCCTTGAATCGAGCCTCGTCTCGCTCAAGGAAATGCAGAAGGTGCGGGAGGAACTGCTCACGCGCGCCGCCAAGGACGTTGAGAACCCCATGAGGGTCATCGCCGAGTGCCTGCAGGCTGTCTCCGCCGAGCGCCACCTTCTTTCCGAGGAAACCTCGCAAAAGATCGAGCCTGCCCTGTTTTGCGTGGACATGGCCACGACCATGACGGCCGACTTCGCCAACATCATGCACATGGAGCAGGACAAGCTGCGCATGGCCTACGAGTCGCTCAAGGCCCAGGAGCCCCCCGAAGAAAAACAAGAATGAAGTGAAGGGCGGTTACGAGGGGGCTTTCTTTGACGGGAGATGCTCGACGCAATACTCGCACCCATCGGCCGCCACGCGAAAGGCAAGGCCCGGAACGTCGCGTTCGGTCCGTTTGCAAACAGCGCATGCGTGAAAGGCGACCGTCGATTCCTCCATAACCCTCCCGCGAATTTGTCCGAAGAAAATCCGGCGGCGGTTCCATTGCTTCAGGCATTGCTTCAAGGAAAACGGCTGGATCACCGCCCCGGTTGCCATGCACATCACCTGTTGCGCTGACTCAAAAAAGACCATCAGCGACATGAAGCCGATCCATCTTCCCCCCCAATACCCGCTGAAGCCGACGATCATTCCAATGACGGCGATACCCTGGCTCACCATGATTGCGATGCGGGCAGCTTTTTCAAATCCCAACCGGTACCAAAGAAGCTCGAGAAAAATCCTGCCGCCATCCATCGGAAAGGCCGGGATCAAGTTGAAGATCAACAACCAGCGATTGAGGTAGGCCATGTAGAGGATGTACTCATAAGCCCACGATTCGTACCAGCCAGCCATTTGCATGATATGCGAAATGAGTGAAAACAATCCCCAGAGAACCAGTGTCACCATCGGCCCGGCAACCGTGGTGATCAACTCCGCCGTCGGGTGAAAAATCGGGCGGCAAAACGCCAGTCCGCCAAATGGCCAGAGTATGATCTCGTCCGCATCGCCTCCGCAAAACCGGGTTGCGAGGGAGTGACCAAACTCATGAAGCAGAATACAAACGTAGAGCCCGATGATGATGGCGAATCCGAACAGGTAGTCTCCTCCTGAAGTGGACAAATAATAATACACGTAAAAGAAAAACGTGAAATGGACGCGGACCGAGATCCCAAAAAACTTTCCCAAGGGAAGGCTGTATCCAAAAAAATTCATGCAAAGCCCACGCTATCGCCGAACACCCACGCGGGCAACACCAACTTACTCCACTTCTCCGCAGTTTGGCCCGATCTCCTTCCCTGTTTTCCCTCCTGTAGGAGCCGCTGTCAGCGGCGATCCCCGGGCTTCCTCCCCCTTCCCTTTCGCCGCTGACAGCGGCTCCTACAGGACCAAACTGCTGCGGCAAAGTGGGACTTTCCTCTATTCCTTCAAAAAGTCCTCAACATGACGCAGCACCATCGAATGATGCTCGTGGAGGAGAAGATGGCCGCAGCGCTCGATCATTTTGAGCCGCGCACCGGGCATCATCACGGCCATGCGGCGGCTGGTGTCGGGCGGAATCAGACGATCGCTGTCGCCACACAGGATGAGCGTGGGAAGGCGCATCGAGGACAGGTGCGCGTCGAGCAAATCCTCCTCCGTGAGCATCGAAGCAAGCATTTCCTTCACCGCACCGCGCCGCGTCTGGACCACGCGCAGCCAGTCGCGCAAAAACCATCCCGGCAACCTGGGCGGATCGTAACAGATGTGCCGCAGCAAACGCCGCAAGCCCTCCTCGTCCTCAGGCGTAAAAACCTCCAGTGGCGGATGCTCGAAGCGGATCCCCGCAGGCGCCGTCAGCACCAGGCGATGGACCATTCCGGGATGACGTCGCGCCAGTTGCAGGGCAACCCACCCGCCCATCGAATTTCCAATCACGTGCGCCCGTTCCAGACAGAGGACTTCCATGAAATCGCGGACGAACCCGGCCTGGTTGGACACGCTTTGCTGGATGGGAACATGCGTGGAAAGCCCGAAACCCGGCAGGTCGAGGCTGATCACATGATGACTTCTTGCAAGCGCCACGCTCAGCCGTCGGAAGTCTGCCAGGGTGCTCCCATTGAGACCATGGATCAGCAAGACCGTCTCCCCGCACCCGCCCTCCCAGTACGTCACCGCGTGCCCATGCACCATCGCCTGCTTTCGACGCAGCCCGCCCCACCAGAGGGAAAATCGGCTCTGCAAGAAGATTAGGTCAAAGGGACGAAACATCCCGCAGTTGTAGCCACGGATGGACACGGATGAAACGCGGATATTTCCATTTTCTTACCAGGGAACCATGACGACCTTTTATCGCATATGCGACAAAAGGTCGTGATCGGGATTTCACCGGGAAAGCCGACATTTTTTTGTTCCGCACCTTGCTTTCTCCAACTAAAGTTTCTTCTTTTGCCGGTCATCAAAAATCCGTACGATTCCCCCATGTGCGGAATTGTTGCATACATCGGAAAGCGCCCGGCCGTGCCCCTGCTTGTCGAGGGGTTGCGGCGGCTGGAATATCGCGGCTATGACTCGGCGGGTTTGAGTACGCTCGGGAACGGGCGCCTGCATACCCGCAAGAGAGTCGGGCGCGTTGACGCGCTGGCCACCCTCATTCGAGAGCAACCGATTGACGGCTCCATCGGGATCAGCCACACGCGCTGGGCCACGCATGGCGCGCCCAGCGACGCGAATTCCCATCCGCATGCCGATGCCTCGGGTAAAATCACCGTGGTGCACAACGGCGTGATTGAGAATTATCAGGCGCTCAAGGATGCCCTTGTGAAGGAGGGACATTCCTTCGCATCAGACACCGACACCGAGGTGCTCGCGCATCTCATCGGAAAACATTACGCGGAGGGCAAACTGAAGGACGAGCGCGGGCTTCTCGATGCGGCGCGCGCGGCGCTCCGCCAGGTCGTTGGCACCTATGGCATCGCGGCACTTTCCTCGGACTGCCCCGGTGTCATTGTCGGGGCGCGGCGCGGCAGCCCGCTCGTGGTGGGCATCGGCCAGGGCGAACATTTTCTTTCGAGCGACGTGAATGCCATCGTCGCCCACACGCGTGACGTCGTGTACCTGAACGACTACGACCTGGTGGCGGTGAGGGCCGATGATTTCCGGGTGGAGCGGCTGGACGAGGGCGAGGCGCGGGTGGAAATCAGCAAGGTGGCGCACGATGCAGGCGCGGCGGAGAAGGGCGATTTTCCGCACTACATGTTGAAGGAAATTTTCGAGCAGCCGCAGACAATTCAAAATGCGATGCGCGGACGATTCAACCGCAACGAATCGTCCGCAGCACTCGGCGGCCTCAACCTTACGAGCACCGAGCTGCGCAACGTGGATCGCATCATCATGACCGCATGCGGCACCTCATGGCACGCGGCCCTCGTGGGAGAGTACCTCATCGAGGAAATCGCACGCGTGCCGTGCGAAGTGGAGTACGCCAGCGAGTTTCGCTACCGCAATCCTCCCATTGATAAAAACACACTCCTCTTCGCCATCACGCAGTCGGGCGAGACAGCCGACACGCTGGCCGCCTTGCGCGAGGCAAAGCGCAAGGGTCACAAGGCGCTGGGAATCTGCAATGTGGTCGGGAGCACCATTGCGCGCGAGTCGGACGGCGGCGTGTACCTTCACGCCGGACCGGAAGTGGGCGTGGCCTCAACAAAGGCCTTCACGGCACAGGTCACCGTACTGGCTTTAATCGCCTTGCTTCTCGGTCGCCTGCGGCATCTTTCCGCGATGCAAGGTTCGCGCTTCATCCAGGAGCTGGAATCCATTCCCGACAAGATCACGCGCATCCTGAAACAACATGACGCGATTCGTGAGATTGCTGCGAAATACAAGGATGCGCGGGATTTTCTATTCCTCGGGCGCCAGTGCAATTATCCCGTGGCTCTCGAAGGCGCCCTCAAGCTCAAGGAAATCTCGTACATCCACGCGGAGGGATATCCCGCCGCCGAGATGAAACACGGCCCCATCGCGCTCGTGGACGAGAAAACGCCCTCGGTTTTCATCTGCCCACAGGACGCAATTTATGAAAAAACGATGAGCAACCTCGAGGAAGTCCGCGCGCGCAAAGGACGCGTCATCGCCATCGCGACGGAAGGCGATACGGCCATCTCGAGAAAAGCGGACGACGTCATCCACGTGCCAAAGACCATTGATGCCCTCTACCCTTTGCTCACCAACATTCCATTGCAATTGCTTGCCTACCACATCGCCGTACAATTGGGGCGGGACGTGGACAAGCCCCGCAACCTGGCCAAAAGCGTCACGGTGGAGTGACGCCCGGCGATGCTTTGTTGGTCCCTCTTTGTAGGAGCCGCTGTCAGCGGCGATCCGCAGCAACACCCGGTCGCGAATTAGAACCGCTCCTACTCGCCACCGCGTAGCGCTTTGGCGGAGCAGGGCAGAACCAAACGGTTACGATGACTGGATGGTTGGCCGCGAAAAAAAATCCAGTGCGTCCACAACTCCGAGGCCGCAGCTTTTTTCGGACACGTAGCCACCGGCGGCGCGAACGGCTCTCTTCACCACGGGGATGGCGTTGGACGGGGCCGCGACCTGCCCCGCGTGCGTGCCATCGAGCATGGAGAGATCATTGTAGTGGTCGCCCGCGGCAAAAACCTCCTCGCGTTTCACGCCCAGCAGGCGGGCGATCTCCCCAAGCGTGGTGCCCTTGCTGTAGCGCGTGTGGCCGAAACGAAAATAAATGGCATTACGAACCACCGTGAGGCTTTCCACCCGCAGGCACTCCTCCTCGATCCGCTCGTGAATGCGGTCGGCATCCGACGCATGCATGGCGATGATGCACAGGGGCGACCACGGGTCGTCATACACCTGCGCCGCAAAGCTCGAACTCACCCATTCCCGAAGGCGGTCCAGCGACTCCTCCGCCTTCGCAAAAAGCGCGCGATGATCAGCCTGGCAGGCCTCGTTCCAATCCGCATGCTCACGCCAGTCGTCGTGACGGCGCTCATGAATATGGCGCTCCACCGACACGATGTAATCTGGAAAAAGATCGATGCCCTGCGAGCGGATCATGTTCACAACGTCCTCCATCCCTCTTCCCGTGTTGATGACCCACCGTGCTCCGTCGTTGCGCCCGGCACGAATCCGCTCCACCAACTCCGTCGGAATCGGCGGCACGGACGACGGATCGTGGATCGTGCCGTCGAAATCGGTGGAGATCAGGCGGATCACAAATCAATCCTCCCAAGATAGCGGCTGAGCACATCCTCCACGGTGACAAACCCAACATCATTTCCATCCGCGTCCTTCACAAATGCAAAGGGCGATCGGGCTTTCCGCAATGTTTGCAGGATTTCGTCCAGGGGCATGTTCATCGCCAGGCGGGGCGGAGAGCGCAGCCCGGTCTGTGTTTGGAAAATTGTATCGTATGCGACCCACAAGCCCTCCCAATGCGTTCCACCGTTCTCAACGGGCAACCTTGAAAACTTGCTGGCAACTGAAACATTGCACCTCTCTTCCGCCGTCCCCTCCGGGCGCACCGTCACCGCCTCCGACCTCGGCCACATCACGTCGCGCGCCGTGGCGCTCTGGCTTTCGAGGATCGTGGCCACGAGATTGCGCTGCTCACCCGAGAGCGAAATCCCCTCCCCTCCCTCGCGCGCAAGAAGCTTGAGCTCGTCGCGCGTAACAAACATCTGGCGCGAAGAAACATGACCGCCCATGGAACGCACGACCATCTGTGAAAGGAATGCGAACAACTTTACAACGGGCCACAGGATGACGTACGCCACCTGGAGCGCCGGAGCGAGGCGCGAGGCCAAGCGCGTGGGAAAACGGCGGAAGAGCGCCTTGGGAACCAGGTCGCCAAAGATCCACAAACACAGCGCGAAGATCAGCGCGCCCGCGATGGCTGCGATGGTGGCAAATGGCCCGCCCGATTCCAGAAAGAATTCGGCCACCAGCACCGTCGCCACGCCGTTCACCAGCGTGTTGCCAACCAGCACCGTTGCCGAGAGCTCCCCGGGGCGATGCAAGAAATCGAGCAGCACCCCTGCGCCCATCGAGCCGCGTTCGCGAAGATGGCGCACGCGCACCCGATTCAGCATCAACACCCCCGTCTCCATCCCAGAAAAGAAGAAGGAGAGCGCAAGGCACGCCAGGATGATGACGATCATCATCGCCGCCTCCGCTTTTCATCGCGCACCAGCACCGCCCCCACGCGAAACCGTTGCATGCGCTCCACCTGGAACGTATACCCATCAAGCGCACATTTCTCTCCCACATGCGGCAGCGCCCCAAGACGGTCGGTGATCCATCCCCCCAGCGTGTCAATTCCATCAGCCTCCAGCTCCACCCCAAGCCATTGGGAAATGGCGGGTAGATGCGCCGACCCCTTCACCAGAAAAACCTGTGGCTCAATCTCCTCCCAATCCGGCGACGCGTCATCATACTCATCATAGATCTCCCCGAACACCTCCTCGATAAGATCCTCAAGCGTGATCATCCCTTCCACCCCCCCAAATTCGTCCACCACCATCGCCATGCGCTGGGGTCCGCGCAGGAAATTTTTGAACAATTCCAGCGCCCTCATCGTCTCGGGCACATGCCCCACCGTCTCGATGCAGGCAAGCACATCGGGTTCCGATTGCAACATGAGGCGGCGGACATTCAGCGCGCCCACGATGGAATCCTGTGACTCGGAATACAGCGGCAGGCGGCGATGTTTCATGGACGCCGCCTTGCGTTTCATTTCGGCCAGTTCCGTTTCCATGTCGAGGCAGCACATCTCGCTGCGGGGCGTCATCAACTCACGCAGATCACGGCTCGCCAGGCGCAGCGTCCGCTCAATCAGGCGACGCTCGGAAGGACGCAGCGCGCCATCCTTCAGCCCCACATCCAGCATCGTGACATATTCGTCCTCCGTAAGCCCGCGGATCGGGTGCAGCGATTCAGGCGCCATCTGGGCCGCCCACCGCTGGGATACGCGATCCATGTGTGCCGTCATCGGGCGGACGCTCCTCTCGATCAGTCGAAATGGACCAACCAGGCGCAGCGCAATGGACGGCCCATTGAGACTGGCCACCGCCTTCGGCAAGAGCTCGCCAAAAAACAGGAGCAGCCCCACCGTCGCCGCCATCGAGATCCACCACGAGGTGCTCCCGCGGGCGGACATCATTTCATAAAAAAACAGCGTAAGCCCGCACGCGACCACGGCATTGGCCGCCACGTTGCCCAGAAGGATCGTGACAAGAAAACGGCGCGGTTGTGCGAGCACCTCGGCAATCCATTCCGCCCGCAGCTTGTCCTGCGCGCGCAAGGCCTTCAAAGCCGGGGCGCGCACGGAAAAAATGGCGACTTCCGCCGCCGAAAAAAGGGCGGAAAGCAGCAGCGCCACCATCGAAACAGTCAGGGTGATCACCATCGTCAGACTCATCCAGGAAGACTACATTCCCCCGCCTCTCACCGCAAGCCAGAGGGAACAGGCGCCTGTTGAATCGAAAAACTGTCAGCTTGAATTCCCCGCCTCTCCCCATCACAAATACCCCATGGCATGGCGCGCATTACTCCTCCTCGCTTGCATTTCTTCATCCACCCTGGCGCAGGATGCGGATGGCTACGGTGAACCGCCCATGCCAGAGGACAGCTCGCCCGTGCCCACGCCTAAAAAATCCGCCACGCCCCCTGTAGAAAAACCCGAGCCTCCACCACCGCCACCCACCAACACCGTTGCCGCGGTCCAGACCCCGGCCCAGATGACCCTCGCGCTCGGTGACCGGTTTCCATTCCGCCCCAACATCCTCTCCGATCCCACATTCTGGGATCAAAGCATGGAGACGTTCAAAAAGCTCAACAAACCGCTTGAGCTCATGCCCCTCATCCCAACGGAACACGAAACCACCCTCCAAGTCCGCTCACGCTTCGATTTGATGAGCACGCCCATCTTTGATGCCACCATCCATTTCACCGATAACACACTCAAACGCATCAAGTTGAATTTCACCAAAAAAGGCGACGCCGCCAGCGCCCACGCCGAGGATGTCCGCAAACTCCAGATGTCGCTGGAAACCGCCGTTGAAAAAGCCGGGGGCAAATCCCAGCGCACCGGGAACAAGCTGAAATGTCAGGTGGGCAACACCACCATCGAATTGGATTCCGACAAAGCCGAAGGGCTCCTCTCTGCCTCGGAAAAATGAATCCTCCCATCACTTATTCCCTTGATGCCGATGGCATCGCCTGGGTCGTCTTGGACGATCCCACATCGAAGGCGAACGTCTTCAAGCGGGAGTTTCTCGCCTGCTTCAAGGAAGTCCTCCAGTCGCTCGGCAAGGAATCCACGCTCAAGGCTGTCATCATCCTGAGCGCCAAGGAAACCATTTTCATCGCAGGCGCGGATATCCGCTGGATGTATGACATCGATTCGAAGCAGGCGGCGTATGATTTTGCGCGCGAAGGACAGTCCACCCTGGATTCCCTCACCCGCCTCAATGTCCCCGTGATCGTCGCAATCCATGGCGCGTGCGCGGGCGGCGGTTACGAGCTGGCCCTCGCATGCGATTTTCGAATCGCAAGCGACAGCCCGAAAACACAAATCGGCCTGCCGGAAATCTCCCTCGGCCTCATCCCCGGCTGGGGCGGATGCGTCCGCCTCCCACGCCTCGTCGGCACAAAAGGTGCCCTCGACCACATTCTCAAAGCTCAACTCATTCCATCTGCCGAGGCGTTGAAAGCAGGGCTTGTGGACGAACTCGTCGCTCCCAATCTTCTCAAGGAAACTGCGCGCGCCGCAGCACTCAGGCTGATGGGGCAGTCGGACAAACGTCCAGCCCCGACGGTTTGTGAAGTCGGCAACCTCTTTGCTGACACGCGCAAACAAGTCCTCAAGCGCACGCGCGGACATCAACCTGCCCCGCTCAAGGCGCTCGATATCGTTGAGCAGGGCTTTTTGAAATCCACCGCTGAATCCCTCGAGATCGAGGCACGCGCCTTTTCCGAAGTCCTGCCCACCCCAGAATGCAAGAATCTCATGCACGTGTTTTTCCTGCGTGACGCAAACAAAAAGGCCGGCGTGGACGCATGGTTCCCGTCCGTTGCTGCGTCCTCACAGAAACCTCCTGCCATCAAGCGCGTGGGCGTCATCGGGGCGGGTGTCATGGGATCTGGCATCGCCCAGTGGTGCAGCCTGCGCGGCCACGAGGTCTGCCTGCGCGATGTGAAGCCCGAGTTTGTTGATGGCGGCATGAAAAAGATCGATGCCTTGTTTCAGGAAGGCGTAAAACGCGGCAAACTCTCCTCCGAACAGGCGATCCAGGGCGTCGCACGAATCAAGGCCACCACCGGCTGGGATGGATTCGACGCATGCGATCTTGTCATTGAAGCTGTCGTCGAAGACATCAATATCAAGCGACCCGTCTTCGAGCATCTCTCCAAAATCATGCGGCCTGACGCGATCCTCGCCACAAACACATCCGCAATCCCGATTGACGAAATCGCGTCATGCGCCACAAATCCCGAGCGTGTCTTGGGAATTCACTTTTTCAATCCCGTCAGCCGCATGCCGATGGTGGAAATTCTTCTCGGCCCGCGCACGGGACGGCCCGCAGCTGAAACATCCACGGCATTCGTCAAGGCCATCGGCAAACCGCTGGTCGTCTGCAAAGACTCCCCCGGCTTCCTCGTCAACCGCATCCTCCTCCCCTACATGAACGACGCCTGCCGCCTCGTGATGGACGGAGTTTCGGTGCAGGCAATTGATGACACGCTCCTCGAATTTGGAATGCCCATGGGACCTTTGCGCTTGTCGGACGAAGTCGGCGTGGATGTCTGCCACCACATCATGCGGGTGCTCGCCCACTATTTCGGCGACCGCATGAAAGTGAGCGAAGCCCTCACGCGGATGAATGACGCCGTCTTGAAAGGCCGGAAATCCGGCAAGGGCTTTTATTGTTACGAAGGCTCGAAGGAGACGCTCAACCCGGACCTCGCCTCGGTCATTCAAAGTAATCCCCCCCGCCCCATGCCTCCGGATGAAATTCGTGCGCGTTTGATGGGCGTGATGATTGACGAGGCAAACATGTGCCTCAAGGAAGGAGTGGTGCGCACGCCGGACGAAGTGGATTTTGCCATGATCATGGGCACCGGCTTCCCCACTTTCCGTGGCGGCCTGATGCGATACGCCCGAAGCATCGGGAAATGAAAGCCATAAGATCTATGAAAACCCCCTCGCTGACCCAGGACGCTGTCGACCAGAATGCACGGGCCGCGCACAGTTCTCAGCCAGAAAACACTTGTAGCTTATAGCTTATGGCTTACAGCTTCCCCGAGTGGTCTAATCCGCCGACGCACTTCAACTTCACCCGTGATGTGGTGGAGCGTTGGGCGCGGGAACGGCCGGACGCCCTTGCCCTGTGGTGGCTGGATGAGCATGCGGGTTCGGAGCAGAAATTCACCTTCCGCCAGATCGCCGACCAGGCACGGCGGGCTGCCACGCTGTTTCATAGGCTCGGAATTCAAAAAGGCGACCGCGTCCTCGTAATTCTGCCGCGCATTCCGCAATGGTGGATCGCCCTGCTTGGCCTTGTCCGTCTCGGCGCGGTGCCCATTCCGGGCACATCCCTTCTCACAACCAAGGATATCCGCTACCGCGTGGAAATTGCGGAAGTGACGGCCATGCTCGCAGACCCCGAAAGCGCAGCAAGAGCGGAGGGAGTGCCGATTCGCGTTCGCTTTGTGACCGGCGGCAAGCGTGCGGGGTGCGTGGATTTCGATGCCGAACTTACGGCGGCGGGCACGGACTTCGAACCGGAACCCACACGCAGCGATGATCCGGCGCTGATCTATTTCACCAGTGGCACGACGGGGCAACCCAAGATGGTGCTGCACACGCAGGCGAGCTATGGCCTGGGACATCGCGTGACCGGCGAGTTGTGGCTCGATCTGAAACCGGATGATGTTTGCTGGAATCTTTCGGACACGGGTTGGGCCAAGGCTGCATGGTCGAGCTTTTACGGACCCTGGCACACAGGCTCATGCCTCTTCACGGTGGATGCACGCGGAAAGTTCGATCCGGTCATGGTTTTGAAGATCATGGCCCAATATCCGATCAGCGTGTGGTGCGCTGCACCCACCGCGTTGCGGCTGATGGTGCGCGAGGATTTGTCGAAATGGAAGTTTCCCAAGTTGCGCCATTGTGTGAGTGCCGGGGAACCACTGAATCCCGAGGTCATCTCCATCTGGAAAAAGGCAACAGGCGTGATGATTTACGAGGGCTACGGGCAGAGCGAAAGCGTGGTGCTGGTCGGGAATTTCCGATCGCATAGCCACCCGGTTCGCCCGGGCTCGATGGGCCGTGCCACGCCGGGTTTCGAATTGGCCATCCTCGATCACGATTTGAAGGAAGTGCCGGCAGGGACCGAAGGTGAACTCGCCATTCGTGTGTCACCAAACCGCCCCTTGGGATTGTTCCAGGAATATTGGCGGAACGCCGATGAGAACAAATCCCGATTTCTAGGAGACTGGTACCTGACGGGTGATGTCGCCAAGCGCGACGAGGATGGCTATTTCTGGTTTGTCGGCCGCGCCGATGACGTCATCAAAAGCTCCGGCTACAGGATCGGTCCTTTCGAGGTCGAAAGCGCCCTGATCGAGCACCCCGCCGTCCTGGAGTCGGCCGTGGTGGGAAAGCCCGATGACTTGCGCGGCTGCCTCGTCAAAGCATTCGTCATCCTTCGCCCCGGACACGAGCCAACCGACGCACTCAAGCTCGAACTGCAGGAACATTGCAAACGAGTCACCGCCCCCTACAAATATCCACGAGAGATCGAATTCTTGAAGGAATTGCCCAAGACCATCAGCGGGAAAATCCGGAGAGTCGAATTGAGACAGAGGGCTTAAGTCCGCGGTTCGGGTGGTAGGACGTGATCGCCGAGCGCGCCTTCGCCTTCCTTCAGTTTGACGACCTTTTTGCACATATGAGCAAAAAGGTCGTCGGGCTCCGGCGGTTAATTCCAAGGGCGGCAGCCGCCGTCCCAACCAACTTTTTGCGTATATGCGATAAAAGTCCGTGGGCTCGTCAACAGCTCGAGAATGCTCCCTGTTGGAAACCCATGGCGTGCGGGCTGACAAGGAACGCAACTATCGGTCGCGAGACACTTCGGCGCGCCAAAGGACCAGGTAAAGCAAGAGGACCGGGATCGCGCAAAGAATCCCCAACAACCAGGAAAGGAGGACCTCTCCGACTGCAACGGCCATCCTGGTGGGATCTAGTTGCTCCGCCCAAGCGCGCATCAGGTGGAAAACCCCCTGGAGAGTTCCAACGAGGCCCGCCACGATGAGGCTAATCGCACACCATTTTAAGGCGCGAATGCTTCGGCGCAGTTTCGCTCGATGGATGGGAGTTCGTTCTCGTAAAAACTTGCGAAGCTGCCAAAGACCGACAAGGCCACGGTCAATCGCAAGGGCGAGTCCCAATATGATCGGCAGCCCACCCCATGTCGCGTCTCTGAATACCGGCCTGATCGAGCCCGAGGACTGGAAAAGCATGGCCACCAACACAAAGAAGAACACTGCGATCCAAAATGTGTGGAACAACCCGGCGAAAAACCTCCTGCGGAACTTTCCTTCATCCGCCTTCCTGTCTTCGTGTGCGGGGCCATGGCAGAGCTTCCTCTGCGGTAAAAGCAAATAGAACAAAAAGAACGGGATTGAGATGAGCAATCCAACCCAAAGTGATTCCAAAACTTCCTTGATCGCTGCTTGGATCAGCTCGGGATCATAAAGACCATAGACACCCAACGAGGCAAAAGCCTTGACCATTCCCGATCCAGTCCCCGCGAGCCCGAAGAGAATGGCTCCGACGCCACATGCCAACAGAATTCGAGCATGCAACCAAACCTTGAATGCGTGAGGATCGGAAGCGCTTTTACCGGCCCGTTTGAAATACCAAATGGCGAGGATGCCTTCCTTGATCCCGTATAGGGCGAGGAATGCCAATGGCACGATGACCCAGCCGATATCCCTCAAAGCTCGAACTTGGAACAGCAAAGCCACCCATACGAGACACATCACAACAAGCGCGGAAAAACGCAGCGCGGCGCGCATGCCATGGACGCGGCGATACTCCTTTTTCAAAACATCCACCTTGCCCAATTGCGCTTTCGCAAGGGCAAACGCTTCTTCTTCTGGCTTGCCATCCTCCATGTGCATCTCCAGCTGCTCGCGCAGGTGGCTTTCCAGTTCGTCGAGGTGCTCCGGAGCCATTCCCGCCCGTTCCAACTCCCTGCGCCAATGCTCAATTTTCGGTTCGAGGTTATGCATATTTCTCCTTCCAGATTTTTGAGAGGGTCAACTGGACCACCGCCCATTGCTCTTTTCCGGTTTTGAGGGCTTTCCTGCCTTTCGACGTTACGAAATAATACTTCCGCCGACGCCCGCTCTCAGACTCCTCCCAGCGCGAACCGAGGCAACCGCGCTGCTCCAGCCGATGGAGCACCGGATAGAGCATGCCATCTGTCCACTGGATTTTGTCGTTCGAAAGCCGTCGCACCTCCTGGATGATCGAGTACCCGTAATCCTCGCGCCGCGACAGAATGGAGAGGATGAGGGGCTCCGCCGACGCAGCCACGAGATCCTTGGATAGCATGGTTGCATCATACATAGAGATTCTATGTATGTCAAATCGCATTGCAGGCTTTGCGCATTTGATTTCGAAATGTAGGAGCCGTTGCCAACGGCGATCTCCACACGGACCCATCACGCCCGGTCGCCGTTGGCAACGGCTCCTACAAAATGAAAAAGACAAAGCTTCTCAAAGGGAGGGGGCAAATTGCCACCCCCCTTTCCGTCCAGCCTGCAAGCCCGCTCACGGCGCGCTCGGCGAGCGCGCCCTACCTCGGAATCTCGATGGCTTTTACACCGTGGGACGGTAGCAGCCGACGATTTGCTGGAGGCGCTCGGTGATCTGGCCGAGGGAGCAGGTTTCCACGGTTTCGATCAGCTCGGCGAAGACGTTGCCGCCGTTTTCCACCACGGATGCCAGGCGGTCGAGGGCTTTCGGGGATTGCTTTGCGTGACGGCGTTTGAAATCACGGAGGCGTTGCACCTGGCGTTTTTGTTTGCCCAATGGCGTTCGCACCACTTTCGGCTCGGCTTGCTCACCTTTTGTATCCGCATAACGATTCAGACCGATGATCGGGCGCACGCCGGAATGAATTTGCTGCTCGTAGCGATGCGCCGCGGTCTGGATCTGGCTGCGCTGGTATCGATGCTCCACGGCAGAAAGAACCCCACCCAGGCGATCAATCTGGTCGAATTCGGCGAGTATGGCTTCCTCCACGGCCTTTTCCACATGCTTGATTCCAGGCGAGCCGCCGAATGTATTCATCATGTGTTTGAAGAGACCGCTCTCCTCCAACAAGATCGCCTGGCCGTGCGCAGCGAGGCGCACATATTCCTCGCTCGGCGTCGTGAAGGGTTCATCGGCGCTGTTGCTGTGACATGAGTTGGTTGCATTGATGCACGCCATCAACAGCTCGACGGCCGTGCGCGTCAGGTTGTTTTTGAAATCCTGTGCGACGAGCGAACGGCCGCTGGTCTGGATATGGAGCTTGAACATCTGGGCCCGCGCATCGGCGCCAAATACATCGCGCATTCCAATGGCCCAGATCTTCCGGCAAACGCGCGGGAGCACGAGGTATTCGATGTCGAGGCTGCCATCGAGAAAAAATGAAAGGCGTGGCCCAAACTTGTTGATATCAATCCCCCGCTTGCGGAAAAGTTCCACATACGTAAACCCATTGGAGAGGGTGTATGCGGCCTGCTGGATCGGCGTCGAGCCCGCCTCGGCGATGTGATAACCGCTGATCGAAATGGGATACCAGCGCGACATGTGATGGGTGGTGTACTCCACCATGTCGGTGAGAAATCGCAGGGAGGCGTCCAGTGGAAAAAGATTTTCGTTTTGCGCCTGCACTTCCTTGAGAATGTCGGCCTGGATGGTTCCGCGAAGTTTGGGGACAACGCCCGCGCCGAACTTCCGTTTGGCCGCCGCAATGTAGAGCGCCAGAATGGTGGGGGCGGGACCGTTGATCGTCATCGAGACGGAGCAGTTGCTGTCATTCAGCGGAAAACCGGCGAAAAGCCGCTCCATGTCCTCGACCGTGTCAATCGCAACGCCACCCTCGCCAATTTTTCCGAGGACGCCCTCGGCGTCGCTATCCATGCCGTAGAGCGTGGGGCCGTCAAAGGCCGTGCTCAGTCGGACGGTCCGCTGCTGGCCTGTGAGATAATGAAAACGCTTGTTGGTGTCATCAGCCAATCCCAATCCGGCAAAAAGCCGCGTGGGCTCCTCGATTTCGGATTTCGGAATTCGGATTTCGGAATTGGGAGCAGGTTCCAGATACATCTCGGGATAGGCAGAATTTAGAAATGGAAATTCACCCGGCAACCCCTCCCCGTAAAGGTAGCGCGCAATTTCCGCCGGTTCCTCGGTGGGCGGGAGTGCCAGCTTGGGAAGCTTGAGGCCGGTGGGAGTGGTGACGGTCTGCACGGATCCCCGCACGTCTTTCCAGCGTTTCAGAAGCTTCCGACGGAAGACAGGATCCTTGCGCGCACTTTCCACGTGTCTCTCCACCTGGCGCGCATGGGCGCCGATGGCTTTGTTGATCTCTGCAAGGATGCTCATGGATTCACCAGCTTGTTGAAAAGTTCGTCCACCCCGGCGTTGCGATGTTGTTTGGCGACGGTGGTCAGCAACTGTTGTCCCCGTTGGTTCGACTCAAGCCGCTGCGCGATTTCCGAAAGAGCGGTTTTTGCGCCGCCAAGGTCGGATTTGTTTACCACAACCAGGTCAGCCACATCCAGCATGGCGATTTTCTGGAGCTGCAAACGGCTTCCATAATCCGGGCTCATCACGAGAACAGTCCGGTCGGTGAGGCCTCCGCGAAAAGGAACCGCCTCCTGCCCGATTCCCACGGTTTCGATCAGGATGAGTTCAAATCCACAACGCTGAAGCACCTGCACGCAGCGACGGGTACAGGCAGCAAGCCCTCCGTCGTGACCGCGCGAGGCCAGGCTGCGCATGAAGACACGGTCGTCCTGCGAGTAAATCATGGGCGCCCGATCCCCAAGCAGCGCGCCGCCGCCAGAAACCGAACCGCTCGGATCATGGGAAAGAATGGCGACACGCGCATGCGGCTTCAACGTGAGATGGCGAAGCACGAGCTCGTCGATCAAAGTGGTTTTGCCCGCCCCTCCCGGGCCGGCGATCCCAATGGTGCGGCAGCCGCCAGTTGGTGGCTGAAGCTTGAGGGAAGGAATGGGAATGTTCGTCTCGGCTGCCGTGAGAAGTTTGGCAAGCTGACGATTCGTAAGGTGCGTGGCCTTGCTCAAGGAGGGCAGAGCGACCTTGCGCTGCCCGCCATATTGTTTTTTTACGTAAGCCACAATTTCCGACAGGGACGTGCCCGCGAAAAAAATCCGATCCACGCCTCTCCGCGTCATGACGACCTCATCCGCACGCGTGATCGTGCCGCCGCCGCCGCCGAACACATGGATATCACCCGCCCCATGCTTCCGCAGAAGTTTGACCACCTCGGAGAAAAATTCAACATGGCCACCATTGTAGCTGGAAATCCCAAGGGTTCGAACGTCCTCCTGAATTGCCGCGCGCACCATCGCTTTCACGGAACGATGGTAGCCCAGGTAGATGACTTCCACCCCATGACGGATCAACTCCATGTTGACAGTATTGATCGCGCTGTCATGGCCGTCGCAAATCGGGACCGCGGTCAAAATGCGAATGGGAGGGTGGGCGGCCATCATTCGCCCCTTCCCCAGATCATGACGACTGTGGTTGTCATGGTGCCACCCATGTTGAACGTGAGGTAGCGTTTTGTGTTGGGAACCTGGCGTTCTCCAGCGGCTTGCATGAGCTGGCAATACGCCTCCACGACCTGGCGGACGCCGGTGGCACCCACGGGATGACCATCACCCATCAGTCCACCGCCGGGATTGATTGGAATTGCGGATTGCGGATCGCGGATCGCGGAATCGTTACGAAGGAACGGGAGCATGGTCGCTCCGCTTTCGAGGAGCTTAGGACCTCCGCCAGGCGGAGCGAAACGAAGGATTTCATACGCCACGATTTCTGAGATGGAAAAACAATCATGAACCTCCGCGGCATTCATGTCCCGCGGTTGAAGTCCCGCCATCACGTAAGCCTGGTCGGCGGCTTTTCGGGCGATGGAAAATTCCGGGACGTCTTTCTTATCAATCGCGAGATGGTCGGTGGTATGGCCGTAGCCGAGGAGGCGAATGGATGGCTTCCGCAATTTTTTTGCAAATTTTTCAGAACATAAAATCAACGCAGCTCCTCCATCCGTGATCTGGGAACAATCCGAGGATTTCAAGGGAGGTGCGAATTGCGGATTTTCCGCCGACACCGTGCAGGCCTGCTCCAGCGTCATGGGCTTGTCCCTCGTCTGCGCCAGCGGATTTTTCCGGGCGTGCGCGCGGTTCTTGACGGCGACCCGGGCGAGATCTTCATTTGTGAGGCCGTGACGTTCCTTGTAGGCTTGCGCGATGTGCGCGAAAAGTTTCGGGATCGCGAATTCACCATAGCGCGCCTTCTCGGAGTCATAGTCCCCCGCAGCCAGCAAGACATCCGATCCGTCGGCAGGCGGCATGGTCTTTTGCTGCTCAGCCCCGACGACGAGCACGACGTCATGGATTCCAGCCATGATCTGCTGGGCGGCAGTCAGGACCGCAACGCCACCCGACGCGCAGGCGGCCTCGACATGCAGGGTGGGAATGCCACGAAGTTTTGTGTCAATTTCCGTAAGAAAGGCCCCGAGATGGAGCTGGCGGGTGAAAAGGCCGGCTGCAAAATTGCCGACCACTCCCGACTGAATGTCGAGGGGATCCACTCCGGCATCCGCGATCGCGCCACGGGCCGATTCGAGGATGATGTCACGGATGGTTTTGCCCTCCTTCTTAAAGTGACGCTTGAAATCGGTGCGCCCGGCGCCCACCACATAAACTGGTTCCATGACGTAAACTCAGGGTGTTGACTGAAAACCGCAATAAAGAGGCTGCACTTGATTCATTCCGAAGATATCCCACACGACAGGTTTCTTGGCAACATCAGGCTTTTGCATATTTGTTATTTCTAGGCGGGCTACGGCTCAATCCTTCGGATCATACGGCCATCCTTCCACCCCCTCAACCTTGATCAGAATGGCACTCACGCTGCCGACGGACAATTTGGAGACCACCCGGATCGGAATGCGGAATGCGTCGTCGCTCACCCAGACCCACATCTTTCCCTTTTTGACAAATCCGCTCATGTACTCGGTGTTGGGCTCGATCTTGAACGTGGGGATTGGCTCGAAGTCGTCCAGCTCGATTTTTTCCTTCTCTGTTTTCGTCATGTTCACCTTGTAGTTTTCCTTGTCGTTGCCGAGCACCACCGAGGCAGTGTCGCGGTCCTTCCAATCGAGGCAGCGCATGTAGTAGATGGTTGAGAGCTTGTCCTGCACGGCGTCCTTCGGGATTGTGAACCACTTTGCCTCGCCCGAGGTATAGGAGGTCGTGCTCGCCCACGCTGAGTCGTAATAGTAGAAGGTCTCCTCCCAGACATGGTGATCGCCCTCACTCCGGTTCTGCTCGAAGCTCACGGAGCGCATTTTCTTCGAATCAAACACACTCGTGATCACGTCCTCCACGGGATAGATCGCCGAGATGAAATCGTTGGATTTTACGCGCACCTTGAAGACGCAGGTGCCGTCCTTGCGGATCTCCGTCACTTCAAACGTGCCCCGCCCCACCATGATGGGACCCCAGTGAAACTCATACGTGAGTTTCTCACCCTCCTTGAACGGCAGCGGGTCGGCAGCCTGCGCGCATGACAGCATGAGGCTTGCATACAGGAAAAAGCCCGCCACTTGGAAAAACACCCCGCGCATCATCCATGGAAAACCATGAAACATCCTTCGGTGATAAAGCTTTTCCGCATCCGGGAAAACAAAAAACGCTGGCAAAGGAGGGGGCTTCCGTTTAGATATCGCAGCCCTATGGCGAATTACGGACGATTCAAGACACGAGCGAAAACATTCCACGGCGAGGTGCACGGCAACAAGGTCTCCGAACTCGACGGCAACCCCATGTTCGGCACGGCCAAGCCCATCAAGGAACACAAGCTGGAGGACCTCACAATCCTCGTGCCGGTCGAGCCTTCCAAGATCATCGCCGTCGGCCTCAACTACGCCGACCACGCGAAGGAATCGGGCAAGGAACTCCCGAAGGAACCGCTGATCTGGTTCAAGGCCCCCTCCTCCCTCCTCGAACACGAAGGCACCATCCGCGTCCCCTACACCAAGCACCGCACCGATTACGAGGCTGAGCTCTGCGTGGTCATCGGGAAACGCACCAAGGGCGTTTCGGTCAAGGACGCCCCATCGTACATCTTCGGTTATACCTGCTCGCAGGATGTGAGCGATCGCGACATCCAGCGCAGCGAAAGCCAGTGGGCGCGCGCCAAGTCATTCGACACCTTCACGCCCGTCGGCCCATTCGTCCGCAATGACCTCGATCCCACCAACCTGCAAATCCAGCTCTTCCAGAACGGGGAGCTGCGTCAAAACTCACGCACCGACCAGCTGATTTTCAAGGTCCCGTTTCTCCTCCACTTCCTCAGCCAGCACATCACGTTCATGCCCGGCGACATCATCCTCACCGGCACCCCCTTCAACGTCCAGCCCATCAAGGCCGGCGACCAGCTCGAAGTCCGGATCGAAGGACTCGCCCCGCTGAAAAACAGCGTCGCCAACGCGTGAGGGCATGATGCGCTTTGCCGTCATCGGCCTGAATCACGGCCACATCTTCGCGATGGCTGATGGACTGGTCAAAACCGGCAAGGCCGAGTGCGTCGCCTATTTTGCAAAGGAGCCGGAGTTGCAGGCCCAGATGCGGAAGGTTTTTCCAAACGTGCCCCTTGCCCGCTCCGAAAAAGAAATCATCGAGGACCCAAGCATCCAGCTCATCTGCTCGGCCGCCATCAACAACGAGCGCTCCGCGCTCGCCTGCGCCACCATGCGGCACGGCAAGGATTTCTTCGTGGACAAGCCCGCCATGACCACGCTCGCGCAGCTTGACGACATCGAGCGGGCCCAGAAGGAAACCGGCCGCTCATGGTTCGTCTGGTACGGCGAGCGCCTCATGGATCCCTCCAGCCGCAGGGCGATCGAGATGATCGAGGCCGGTGCCATCGGGCGCATCGTCAACTTCATCGGCCTTGGCCCGCACAAGCTCATGCGCCCGATCCGCCCCGCATGGATGTTCGTGCCCGAACTCTACGGCGGGCTCATCAACGACATCGCGATCCACCAGATCGAGATGTTCACGCACCTCGGCGGCGGCAGGCCCACGGTGACTTCCTCGCGCGTGGGAAATTTCGGACATCCCGACGTCCCGACGTTCGGTGATTTCGGCGACGCCACGCTCGTTGGCCCCAACGGCGCGACGGCCTACGTGCGCGTGGACTGGTTCACGCCCGAGAGCATGCCGACATTTGGCGACATCCGGAACATCATCATCGGGACGAAGGGCATGATCGAGCTGCGCAAAACCGTGGACCTCGCCGTGGACAACGACCGCTTCACCGGCAACCAGCTCATCCTCGCGACCACTGAAAAGCCGCCCCATCGCATTTCCTGCGAAGATGTGAAAGTGACGCTGTATGACGACCTCATCCGCGACGTGGAGAACAAAACAAACCTCTGTATCCCGCACGAAAAATCCTTCGCCGCATGCCGTGCCACGCTCGAGGCGCAGACAAACGCGGTGTGGCTGAATAAGTGATTGCGCTCTCTTGTGTAGGAACCGCTGTCGGTAATTCCTATCACGCTTCGCATCTCCCTGTAGGACGTAGGAGCGGATGCCATCCGCGACCGAGACCCAGGGAAGCGCCCTGATTCCCGGTCGCCGCTGGCAGCGGCTCCTACAGCGGAAAAGATCGCATCACAACTCATGCCTTCGACGATACTCTCCAGGTGCGATTCCCATCAGCTTTTTAAAGCTGTGCGCGAAGAAGGCGGGTTCGGCGTAGCCCACTTCAGCGGATATTGACTCGATCGTTTGGGATGTCGTTCGCAGGAGCGCGCCGGCCCGCTCCATCCGGATACGGCGCATGTACTGGACAGGCGCCATGCCCATCGCCCGCGCGAACACCCGACGAAATTGCGCCTCGGAATACCCGGCGGAACGCGCCAGTGCAGGAACCGACGCCAGCGCGGCAAGGTTTCCCTTCATGGATTCCAGCGACGGAAGCAACCGTCGCAGGTCGGCGAATTTTGCGTCTTGTGATTTCATGCTCAATGTTCCGCCGTGTTCCCGGATCAAATGCAGCAGGATGCGTGTCGTGAGCGATTCCAATCCGCGCTCCCATCCGGGCGGGCGCAACGCGTGTTCCCGACACGCCTCCCTCATCATCGCATCCATCGCCGCATCTCCTTTTACCTGGAAAAAATTCGGGAACCCCAGCAGGTCGGGCACAGTCAACGATTCAAACACGGTGGCTGTGTAATGAAGCGAGATCACATGGATCGGATGACCCGGATCATGGAACGCCGCGTGTTCCACCCCCCGCTGAAAACTCGCACAGATTCCTGGAAAGAGCGGGTGCGTCCGCCCCTGTACCGTCATCCGCCCCCGCCCTTTGATGACGTAAAACAACATGTCATCGCTGATGCGCCGGGTGGGCATCGCCCACTTCGGCGCACACTTGTAGAGGATCGCTGTCACGCCGCGCACCATCATCTGTTCCAACGAACGCTCCAGCCACTCATGCGCGGGATGATCCGGGTACGGTGGGTATTCCGCCTGCGGACGGTTCAATGAACTGGCCGTGGGTAAACGGGGGGGTCGGCTCATGAATTCACCCTAGCCCATGATGATTGAAAAAGACATAAAAATGATGCCTGAGCGCATGGATGGGCTCAGGCATGGATGATAGATTGCGACATATGAAACATCTCTCCCCCCGCCAACTCGAACAGTTCCAGCGTGACGGATATCTCGTCGTTGAAGACTTTCTCCCACCTGCGGAAGTCCAGCGCGTGAAGGTCGACATTGACCGCGTCTGCCATGAACGACGTTCCATGACCCGCGACGCCGACGGCTTTAACCTTGAAAAGGCGAACGATGACAGCCTTGACGCGAACGCCGAAGCCAAGCGGGCCGGCATGTTCCGTAAAATCCAGGGCGCGGTGTTTTGCATTCCAGCCGTCAAGGAGGTCTTCGCCTCGACAAAAATGCTCGACTGCATGGAAGACATCATGGGGCCGAACATTTACTATCACTCGTCAAAGGTGATGTTCAAACCCGCCAACGGGGGCGCCGCCAAGCCGTGGCACCAGGACGCCGCCTATTGGAAGAACTACGAACCCAGCCAGGTGACCGTGTGGATTGCGATGGATGATGCCACGGAGGCCAACGGCTGCGTGTGGGCGATCCCGGGATCGCACAAGCTTGGACTCATTCCCCATGTGGCGAAGGAGTTGCAGGTTGAGGAATCGCGCATTGACATGAAAAAAGCCACGCCCGTCCCCGTCCAGCCGGGCGGGCTCCTGATCTTCCATTCCCTCGTGCTGCACATGTCGAAGAAAAATACGTCCGACAACAACCGTTGCGCGATCATCTGCGATTACGATTGCGGTCCGAATCCCTCCATTGACGGAAAAAATGAAGAAACCAACGCCGATGGAATCTGGCCACTGCGAACAGCCAAGGTGGAAACAGTGATTGCCTGAATGTTTTATAAGTATTTGATAATCAATTACTTATGTAAGTTTTCTCTTGTGCTTGGAGTGGGTGTAATGTAGCGTACGCCCACTCCCATGAAACAACCACTCGCGCAACCTTCACGAATACAAACTCTTCTCCGTTGCTGCGCGGAACTCGCCTTCGCCACCATGATCGCCTTCACCCTGTCGGGCTGCATCGGCATACCCAAAAAGTTTTGGTGACCATGTTCTGATCAGGATTTGTAGCCACGTTCGCCAGAACGTGGTCGGGGATCAAGGGAGATGAAACCAGTTGTAGCGGCTGTGAAATGGGCCCTGTGAAATCACGATTTCGGAACCGGCCATGAGAAGCAGGATGGCCCCGACGCAGGCCAGCCTCACCCCGATTCCCTTCCAGCGTGACAGAAGCCAGTCGAGGCCTTGCAGGTACAAAATCAGGAATGGGATCAACGCGCCGGAAATCAGGCGTCCCGCCGTCACGTAAGGATGTTCAGGCGAGGGGTGTGGCAGAAAACCATGACCCTCAAACGGGACCGAGATCATGCTCACTGACAGCCATGCGATCAGTCCGATGCCCGTGGCAAATGCGAGAAACATCATGCTCGTTGAAAATCGTTCGCCGTCTGATTTTTTCCTCCACCCGATCACCAGCCCCAGCAGCGCCGCCATAAGGAACAGGAACGACGTGCTGGAATAAAACACATCGGCGACGTCCCATGAGAGCGTAAGAAGCATCCAGCCAGTTTCCCCGCGCCAGAAAGTGCGCAGCAGTTCGTCCCAAAAAAATGCAGCCCCATGCAGCGTGAATATGGGATGATGGAGAATTTCGTCCCATGAACACGGCCGCAGCCTCAAAAAACTCATCTTGAATGTGGAATTCGTCCAGCCACCCTGCATCGAGTGATTCTGCAACATCCACGCAGCCACCGGCAGCAGTCCCGCCGCAAGCAATGCGGCCATCTTCGGCCACTCACCCCCCAACCTTCGATTGCTAAAAAGGATCCGCGCCTTCGCCAGCACGACGACCGCCAGCATCGGCATCACCAGCATATTGGTGAGTTTCACGAGGCACGCGACCGCAACCGCCAGCCCGGTGAGGAGACAGGATTTATAGCTGATCGAATCTGCAACATAAAAGTCCAGGGCCAGATAAAAAACCACCCCGCACAACAACGCGGAAAAAACATCGTTGCTCAACTGGTAAAAGACATCCTGCGGGAAAAAGACGAGCATCATGGGCACGCCGATCCTCAGGAACAAGCGATCCGGATAAAATTTCCGCACCGTGGCGTAGGCCAGCCCCACCATCAGGACATAGGCCGGCACATTCAGAAAACGGGTCCAATAGAGCAGAAACCCGCCTCTCAGCCCAATGACCTTCCCGAGGCGATGCCAGCATCCGGTCACAAAATAATAGACCGGCGGCTGCATGGCTTCGCCGCTTATCTGGTTTCGCATGATGCGCGTGATCATCATGCGATCGGGTATCTGGGATGAATCCGACCACCACGGGAGCGGAATGTTCCCATCCTTATACTGGCTCTCGTAATGATAGTATTCCGGCGAGGCAAACCGCCCGATCAAGGCGCTCGACTCGTCGCCGAAGAGTTCCCCCGCTTCTGGAATCTCCCCGTGGGCGTATTTGCTGATGACGTCAAAATGGTCCGACTCATCAATATTCGAAAAAAATGGAAAGGCGGCTGTAAAAACAAAAACCCGGATTCCGGCCAGCAGGCAGAACAGGAGAATCAAGCTCCGCTCATTCCTGACCAGAAAGGATTCGAGCAAAGATGACCTCATGGGTTGATCTTCTGCATCCGCTGACGGGCCTCCTCCAAAACTTCCCACGCGTGGGGATGTTTGGGATCATTTTTCAGCGCGAGCAACGCCTCGGCAGCCGCATTTTGCGGCTCATTCAACTCCATCCATGCCTGGGCCATGTTGAAATGTGCCGGGGCATGAGACGGCTTGATTTCAAGCGCCGCCGCATACGCCGCCACCGCATCCTTCGGCTGCCTCAGGCCCATGAACGCGTTGCCCTCGACAAAACGAAGCTCGGCATTGTAGGGCGAAATCCTGATCCCCGAAATGGCCTGCTCCAGGGCCATGGCCGGCATCTTTCGCTCCATCAGGTAGGCAGCCGTGTTGAGATGATCCAGCGCGCGAAAATCGGTTTGCGACAGCGGCAGAAATGCAATCGCCCCCGTGACCACGAACACCAGTGCGGTCCCGATCACCTTCAGTCTCGCTCTGGCAGGATCGCAAAAAACCACGATGAGTTCATGAATCCCCAGCGCGCCCAGCACGCACAGAAGAGGTGCGAACGTCAGGCGGTATCGGGCTGTGATGAAAAAGCCGATCACGCCGATAAGTCCACTCAGGACGACCAGCTTCAACCAGCCCGCTCCGCGCGCCAGGACCAGCCCCGCGAATCCAAGCCATGCGATCCACACAAAACCCGGCCATGTCGGCCATGTAAAGGCGACATCGGAGAGTCTCAACATCGGCTCGAACCTCATGTCGTCGTAATCCACGCGGTTCCAGAATTTAAGAAATTTCAGGCCAAGCAGGCGGCCCTCGGCGCCGGGATTTTCCCGGATGTATTTCCATGCGCGATCCGACCAGTGCGCGGAGAATTCCGCCGCCGTCAGCTTCCGCCCCTCGATCCGTTCGGCCTCGGCCCGCGCGTCCACCAGCAAGCTCCCCGCGTCGCCGCGAAACGTGCTGATCTGGATGGGATACCCGGTCGCATCGGGATTGTTGCCCATGTAAAAATTAAACCCTCCATGGGCCGTCACCAGCACGAACTGATGCTCCGCACGCCAGTTGTGAAGCGTTGCCGGGAAAATCGGCAGCGCCATTCCAGCCAGGCAGCAAACCAGGTTGAGAGGATTGAACGCCCTCCGACGGACCTGGCAGACCGCCCAGTTCGCGAGGCAGATCATGAGGATCAGCAGCATCCCGGCAAAACCCAGGGCAATCACACCCGCAAGCAGACCGGCACCAAACCAGCGAAGACGTGACGGGGATGTCCCCAGCGTGCGCGTCGCCACGACGAAGGTCATCAGCAAAAACGCATTCAGCGTGTTGGGCATGATTGTCGTGGAATAGATGATGGCCGTCGGATAGAGCGCGTAGAGGATCCCCATCGCCGACGCCACGTACGGCGACGCGCCGAGCCGACGTGCCAGGCGCACGATCATGAATGTGGTGGCGGCGTCGAGCATCGCCCCCACCAGCCCGGCGGCACAGATGTTCGCTTCCGGGGTTGACCCCACGATTGCGTAGAGGAGGCCGAGGCACCACGGGTAGAGAGGCATGTAGGCGAACACGCCTTCTGGAAAAATATGTCCCTTTGCAATATTTTGGGCCAGCCCGTTGTAGAGCGAGCGGTCGTTGCCGCCCGGGATCGGCACAAAAAATGGCGAGTCCTGCAAGCGCATCAGGAACCAGAATCGCACCAGCAGGGTAAGCAGCGCCACCCAGATTTCCGGGTTGCGATACCACGCGGGATGTTCCGTGTCCTGGTTCATGGACGCTTCTCCGCCTTCCGCTTGAAAATCTGGACCGTGTGCTCCGACTGCGGCTTGTATGCACGGGCTTCCTCATCCCAGCGCACAATGACTTCGTTGCAGGAAACCAGATCAATCATGCCATCCAGCACATAGTGTTCGCGCAGGAAATCCAATGACCATCTGTAAAACATCGGCTCCGACTCCGGCCTCCTCTTCCACGACGACTCTGCATCGACAAGCACGACGCAGGGCGGTTTCGCCTTCTCGATTTCTTGAATGGCTTCAGCTTGCATCTGTCGCGCATAGGCATGGGGTTTCATCATTTCATAAATACAGACATGCGGCATTGCAGGACGCCGATCCGCAAGAAAATAAATTCCGGGCTCGGATCCGAGGATCGCCAGCCTGTCCTCGGGCCGCGTGTGTTTCCGGACATAATCGGCGATGAGCGGATATTCCGGAAAAGGATTCATGCCATAGACTTCGCGGCATATTCCGTCCGACTTCTGGTTGATTCCACGCAGCAGCGGCTCGACCAGGACCACGAACGAGGCGATGACAAGGCAGGTGCACACAAGGAGCCGCAGCGCCGCACGCCGGATTCTTCCAACCAGCGCATTCCACGTTACACCCGCCAGCAGCGCGGCAAAGGGTGCAAGCAAAATGAAATACTGCGGGCGAAACATCAGCCCCGCGCTGGCCGCCGCGGCTCCCCCGAGCGTTGAAAGCAACAAAAGCCATCGTGCCCCGGGTGACGGCGGCTTCCACAGCAACACCACAAAGCCAGCTCCTGACATGATCCACAACAGGCTCGCGTCCATGAAAATCTTTCCAGCGCTGATCTTGAAGTATTCCCAACCGAGCCACAGAGGCACACTGCTGGCATATCGCGCCGCATACGTGAAGGTCCAGAACCAGAATTTTTCAAACACGCCGCACCAGGCCATGATAAGCGTTGTCAGGATCAGCGGCGTGAAAAACGCGAGCAGCGCCCCGGCAAACCATTTCAGCCGCGAGCCCCAAGCCCTGTCCCGGCATGCAATGACCCCGACAACAAGTGCCCATGCGAACGCCGGGAACGCCGCATGCTGCTTCACCACCATCGCCATCCCCAGGCAAATCATCCCAATCCCGGGTACGACGACGTTTCTGGCATGTAGCCACGTTCGCAAGAACGTGGATCCGGAGAACCGAACTCTTGCGAGTTCGGCTACGAAATCATGAACGCCGATGTCACCGGAGCCCGTTGCCCTGCAGGTCAAACACGCGCCCGCGAGCAAAAACAAAACCGCAACATGCTCGCTGCTCAACCACGGCCCATACATTCCCATGCCGATCGTAAATGTTCCATACGCCGCCGCTGCAAAGAGTCCTGCAGATCCGCTGATCAAACTCCTGCCGAGCCAGCCCACCATCGCAATCGAAACAACGTTCATCAACAACAGCGCAAGGTGCAGCGAACGCGTGGTCGGCCCCAGCGTCGCAAAAATCAGCGCGTCCAGCGCCGCCCCCCCCGGGAGCTTCATCATGTACGCATCGGAATAAGGCGGGATGCCGTGCAGCATGCCAAGTCCCATCATCGCATTCTCCCCCTCGTCCCGCTCCATCGGCACCCTCACCAGGGGCCCGCGCAAGGCGGCGAAGCCCAGCACAATCATGCCGAGCCACACCGTGAAACGGCGCCGCGTAAAATCTTGGGGAAGTGACATGGGTAAGCCCGTGTGGACGCTGGATTTTTGGGCTCTCATCACGCACACTGTCAAGGCTATCGCGTGCATCATCGGGCAAAGCGGCGTTGATTTTTGATTCCTGATATCTGAGTTTGAAGCAAGCTGAGCTTTTATCACTCCTCCATGCCTTCCACCCGCCCCAAGTCCCTGGTCATCGTGACGCTCTGTCTCGCCTGGGCAGGCTTGGCGTTGGTACCATTTTTTCAAGTCAATGCCGTCTCATTTTATCCGCTCGTGGAAAGTCTCGCTTCGATTGCCGTGGCCCTGTGGTTCTGGCTGCTGGCGCTCGGTCCCGGGTGGCGCTTGCTGAAATTGTGCCAAGCGTTTCACGATGGGAAGCTGGATCTTCGCCTCCGTGTCTCGCGCCTTATGCTCTCCACCGGCCTCGGCCTCGGCTTGATGGCCGCGGTGGTGCTGGTGACGGGAATGTTCATCGGCGTCAGCTCGACGACGGTGCTGGTCGCACTGATGGCACTTATCCTCTTCGCCGCGCCCGCGTGGAAGGAGGTGATCCGCGAGCTTTGCGGCGCGACTTCGCAAATCATCCGCCGCGATTGGCGTCGGTCCGAACTTGCCGCGCTGGCATTGATCCTCGGCATCGCCTGCCTGCAACTTCCCGCCGCACTCACTCCTTCGCTTTATCCCGACACGCTGCGTTATCATTTCGGCCTCACGAAATTATACGAGCAGATGGGCTTCATTGCGCCGCTCAAGGATTTCGCCGAATCGAATCTCTCATCCAATTGGCAGATGCTCTATCTGCCCCAGCTGATCCTCTCGGGTGACGGCATCGCCATGGCTTTCAACTGGATGGCGCTTCTCCTTGCAGCCATCGCCGTGGCGCTCGCGGCCGGCTCGAGCGTCTCCGCGCTTGCCTCCGCAGCCGTCATGATCTCCACCCCCTTCCTCCTCGCCGTGGCGGGGCTCGGCAACAACGACCTGGGTGTCACATTCTTCGCCGCGCTCATGTGGCTGGCGCTGCGCACCTCCTCCCTGCGCGGCGCATCCGCATGGGCCGGAGTGTTTGGCGGACTGGCGGTCGGCACGAAATATCCAGCCCTGATCCCGGCAGCCGCGGCGATGATCGCGTGCCTTGCGCTCTCCGGGGAAACCTTGCAAGCGCGCATGCGGAGCGCTTTTCATTTCACGTGCGGGGCATTCGCGGGATATCTTCCGTGGTTCATCCGCAACAGCGCCTGGACCGGCGACCCGTTCTACCCGGCGTTCACGCGTTTTCTGCCGTGGTGCGGACCCGAGGGGAAATGGGTGTCGATGATTTACGCAAAGGAAATGGCGCATTACGGAACGGGCATGACGGGATTGCCTCGCGCGCTTCTTGCCCCATGGCGGATGACCGTGTCGGACCCAAATTATTTTGAAAGCGACGTGGGCGTGATTTTCTGGTGCGCCGTGCCTTTGGTCGTGTGGGCCATCCTGAAGCTGCCGAGAGAGAGAGGTTTGGGCGACCTCCGGATTCCAGCGTTTGCCACGTTGCTCGCCGGAATGGTTTGGGCGGTGGGCCCCCAGGTCACGCGTTTTCTTGGCCCCTTCGCGCCCGCAGCCGCGCTTGCCATCGGCCTGGCATGGGAAGGCTGGATCAAGTCGCCCATTCGCGCCGGCTTTAAAAGAACAGCCGTTGTGCTGGCGCTCACGCTCATGGCAGTCAACGTCTGGCAGACACTCGTGTCCATCGCCGGTTTTTCAAATCCCTGGATGTTTTTGCTCGGAGGGATGACCCAAGAGGAATACCGCCTGCAGAACAGTCCCGTGCACCGCATGGCGCTGTGGTGCGGTCATCCCGAACGCGTGAACTCGAAGATCCTGTTTTTCGGCGAGGAGAGCGTGTACGCGTTTCAGAACCCGGTGCGCTTGAGCGGCCCTTTCGACAAAAAATGGATCGTGGAGGAAGCGGCCCGCGCCAGCTCGGCCCACGAACTGGCAGACACCCTGAAGCGGGAGGGCATCCGTTACGTCTGCATCAACGTCAAAAAAATTGATTCCCTGGACCGCCGCTTCGAGTACGCAAGCTGGCCATCCACCCAGGCCAGAGCCAACCTGGCCCGCGTCCTCACCGAGGAAGCCACCCTCGTGAAAACCGAGGGACAGCTCCTCCTCTACGACTTGTCGAAACCGCCCCCTGCCAAGGATCTCAAATCAAAACCTTGAGGGTTCGTGCCCTATGTTCATTGCTTGACCGGTGGATTGGTTTTCGCGAATTCATCCTTCAGCTTTCGCGCATTTTCAGGCGAAATCATTTCCAGGGTTTGCAACGTCTTGCCGACCATGTCGGATTTCCCAAGGCGGAATGATAGCCGACCAAGAAGCAAAAGCGCATCCGGAGTGACGTCGAACGTCTTGCTCACCGGCTCCAGAACATCGAAAGCATCCTGAATTTTTCCCGCCTGCCCCAACTGGCCTGCGAGAAGATAGCGCGCGTAACTTGACGAAGGATCGAGCTCGATGGCCCGCTTGAGAACCGGGATCGCATCCTGAGGTTTGTCTGAATGCAGGAGCGCCAATCCGAGTATGCTTTGAAGCGCCACGTTCGATTTCGCGACGTCAGCCACCTGTTGAAATAAGGGGACGCTCTCCTTCCACTGATTGCGAGACGTCAATGAACAAGCCTTCAGAAGCGCGGCTTCGGCGGTGGCAACCTTGATCTCCGACATCAGCGAATCCACCCGGGTCCAATCCTTCTGCACTGAAGCGAGGGAAATATTCAGAAGGCTTTCCCCTTCTTTCACGTCGAGGGCGGATGTGTCCACATGGGTGCCCGTAGGCACAAGTAGGTAGGCAATTGCGGGCCGAATGTCGTCATAAAAAGTCCATTCTTCGTCCGCCCATGTTCCGTCCAAAGTAAGAATGCATCCGCGGGTTTCGTCGTACCCGACCACCGTCGCGTCGTGCCCCTCACCACATCCATCAGGGCGAATTTGAATCGCCATGTACCACAGGATGGGTGGCATGCCCTGGTCAATGCAGGCTTTCAATGCTTCGGTGGTGGCGCGGAAAGCAATGCATGAGAACCCAGGTTGCCCGCGCAGAAGCTTGACCGTCTGGTCAGTCGCTACGCCATGATGCGCATCAATCAACTTGAGAGGGTCCACTTTAGTTCCCCAGAACCCCGCCACGGTCGAGATGGCAACCGGCACGCAATAATTTTTCTCCAGGCAGGGTTGACGTTGAACCTTTTCCAATCGCTTTTGTTTTGCGGTTTGCACCCCATCCGTCGCCGTCACAAGTTTCCGCAACCGATTGCGAATATTCTCACCTTTCGGTTCAAGGGCCATCGCCTTTCGCCAAACCTGGTTGGCGTCGGCGATCCTGCCACTTTCATACAACCACGATCCCTTCTGATAACGAAAAATCCAACGGTCGGCTTCCGGAATCCGGGCAATGTCATCCACAAGATCCATTGCCTCTTTTTTTCGATCCAGGCGATTCAGTACTCCGGCCAGATTGTAACGGGCCCAGATGAGAGAGGCATCCTTTTCGATCGCCTTTTGAAGCTCCACCTCGGCTTTTTCAAGCTGACCAAGTTCGAGAAACCCCGCTCCCTGCGCTTGATGGATCAGCGCCTCATTGGCGTCCCACGAAAGAATCGTGCCATTCCGATTAAGCACGATGGACGCTGACGGCTGTTTGAGTCGCTCGTAAATTTCGGTCTCTTCCTGGGCGAGAGCACCCTTTCCCATCTGCCGATACAGCCCAGAAAGACTCCAGTGAACGGAATCCAGGTTCGGTTCCGTGGCAGCCGCCTTCTTGAGAGCCGCTTCCGCTTCGGCAAATTCCCCCCGCATGTTGAGATGCTGCCCTTGCATGACCAAGACATAGGGCGATTGCGGATATTTCTTGAGAAGTTGTTGCAGCTCGCGTGTGCACTGATCCACTTCGCCAATTGCAACGAGCGCATCGCAAACCATCAGACGCTCCTCCGGAACATCCGTTTGAATGGACTTCATGACCTCAACGCTGGCTTGGGCGGTCGCCATATCCTGACGTGCCACCGCAGCCGCCGCTTTCATGTCCAACGCACGCATGTCCTGTGGATTCTCCTTGAGAAGCTCCTCCAGGATGGCAGTTGCCTTCTCCGTCTGTTGCTGGATCGAGTAAGAGATGGCCCGGGCCATGCGCGCCTGATGATGATCGGGTTTGAGTTTCAGGCAACGGTCAAACCATGCCTTGGCCTCATCCACTTTGCCTGATTTTCCGATCAGACGGCCATTAAGATAGACGGCATCGGGATCCTCGGGTGAACCCTCCGCGCGACGCGCGTATTCCTCCAGCAACGCTTTCCGATCATTGAGCCACATCGCGTTTTGATAGGCCACGTGCGCTTCCACATTCTTGGGATCATTCTTGATCGCTTCCCGCAGGACTTCCACCGCCTTGAGGGACTCTCCATTAAAAAGAAGCGCGCGTCCCTTCTTGAACAACTCACTCTCCTCCGCCCCCCAAGCGGCTCCCGTGACAAAGATACACAACAAGACAGAAAAGACCCGTCGCATGTGCCTGACCATGATGCGCATGGTAAGGGGTTTGAAAGGCCGATGCAATCATCGAGTCCGACGGCCGCGTTCTTGCGAACGCAGCTACGGTGTTGCACTTCACGGCGGCTGCTCTATACGATTCCCACATGAAAACTCATTCCCGTTCTGCTTTTGCATTGATGGCCCATCCGGATGACATTGAAATTCTTTGTGCGGGGACGCTCATCCATCTCAAACGGCGTGGGTGGAAAATCCACCTTGCCACCATGACCTCCGGTGATTGTGGAACGAAGACGGAGTCCTCAGACGCAATCCAGCGCATCCGTTTTGCCGAGGCGGCACGCGCGGCGAAACTCATGGGCGCCACGTATGATTGCGTTGGCGAAAAGGATTTTCATGTCATCTACACCGTGGAGCTTCTGCGAAAGGTGACCGAGCTCATCCGCCGCTACAATCCCTCGCTCGTCTTCACGCATCCGCCCTCGGATTACATGACCGACCACGAGGGCTGCAGCACGGCCGTTCGCATGGCGTGCTTTGCGGGTGGCGCGCCAAATTTTTCCACGCGGGCGGCGTCGCCTGCGACAAGCACCGATCATGTGCCGCATCTTTATTACGCCGATCCTGTCGAGGGAAAGGACATCTTCGGGGATGTGCCGCCCGTCGGGTTTTACGTGGACACCACGGTGACGACGGCCTTGAAGGCACGGATGCTCGCGTGTCATGCGAGCCAGCGGATGTGGCTGAAGGTGCATCACGGACTCGACAACTACATCCAGAGCATGAAGGACTGGTCGGCAAAGCGCGGGAACGAATGCGGCACAAAATACGCCGAGGGTTTCAGACAACATCTCGGACAGGGATATCCGCAGGACAATCCGTTGAAGAAAATCCTGGGCCCCTTGGTCCGTTGAGAGACATCCCCTCCGTCTACGTCAGCGTCTGCGCGGCTTCCAGGAGCGTGTCGAATACGTGGTCGAATTTGACGCCGGGCTCCTTCTCCGTTTCCTTGCCGGCGCTGCTTCGCACCAGCACCACACGGCAACCGGCGCGATGGCCCATCTCCAGGTCGGTGGAACGGTCGCCAATGACGTATGAGCTGGGAAGGTCGAGATGATATTGTTCTGCGGCATCGAGCACGAATTTCGGCGACGGCTTGCGGATGTCGTTGGGCGTGCTTTCGCGATACGGCGAAACAAAAATTCCAGTGAACTCCACGCCGTGCGGGCGCACGTGCTCGGCCAGGATCGAGTGCAGGCGGTGCGTGTCCTCCATCGTATAGTAGCCGCGCTCGATGCCGGACTGGTTGGTGACGATGAAAAGGAGGAAACCCTTTTCCGTGAAAAGTTTCAGCGCGGGCGCCACCCACGAAAAAATATGGAAGCGGTCGGGCTGCCCCACGTAACCAAGGTCCTCGTTCAACACCCCGTCGCGATCCAGAAAAATGGCCCGGCGAAGTTTCACTTGGGGGGAAGCTGTAAGCTATAAGCTATAAGCTTTAAGTGTTTCATGAAAAATCAGTGCCTCCGATTCAATGGCTCAACTTCCAGATGAAGTTTAAGATGCTCAGATTCAGCGCAAATTTCAAAAACTTAAGGCTTAAAGCTTATGGCTTATAGCTTCTCCCGGTTTCACTTGAGCCGGGCAAGAAGCTCTTGTGGCGTCACGATGGCGGTGCCGGCCTTGCCGACCACGATGCCCGATGCCTGGTTGGAAAGATAGGCGGCGGCGGCGGGGTCGAGCCCCGAGCAAAGTCCGAGAGCGAAGGCGCTGATGGCTGTGTCGCCCGCGCCGCTTACATCAAACACTTCCTGGGCGGCGGTCGGGATGTGATGCGGGCGGTGTCCCTCGCGAAACAGGCACATTCCATGTTCTCCCAGCGTGATGAGCACGTTCTTGATATGCGTCTCGGCGAGAAGTTTCCGCCCGACGGCGAGAAGGGGGGCGTCATGAAGCGGGTCGGGCATCGGATCTCGCGCCGCCTCGCGCGCCATCCAAAAGGCCTCGCCCCGGTTGGGCGTGATACCGGTCAACGACCGGTAATCGAGGCGATGATGCGCGTTGGGATCGGCGAACGCGGGAACACCGGCCCGCCTTGCCGCAGCCACGCACGCGTCGAGAAACTCCTGCTGGATGAGTCCCTTGCCGTAATCCTCAAAAATCACGGCGTCCATGCGCGGGATCGCGCGGCGGGCCCACTCGAGGGCCTTGCGGGAAAGCGCAGGCGGCATGGGCGCGCGGCTTTCGCGATCAAAACGCACCACCTGCTGGTGCTGGGCGATCACGCGCGTTTTCAATGTCGTGGGACGCGAGGCGTCTTTCAACAGGCCGGAGGTATCGATCCCCTGCTCTTCCAGATTTTGGGCGAGGGTCCGTCCCGTGGAATCGGCGCCAATCACGCCAAGGACGGAGACCCTGGCGGAGAGCGAGCGGAGGTTGCGGGCCACATTGGAAGCGCCGCCCGGAAAAAACTTCTCCGACTGCACATCCACCACGGGCACGGGCGCCTCTGGAGAAATACGCGACACGCGGCCCATGACATACTGGTCGAGCATCATGTCGCCGATCACGAGCACGCGCAGACGCAAGAAGCGTTTCAAGACCGATTTCCAGCGGGCGTGGGACATCATGGCTCCTCCTATTCCTTCGCTCCGTTCCATTCCACCTGCTTGGCGTCGCCCCACAGGCGTTCGAGCGAATAAAACTCTCGCCGCTCCTTCGAGAAAACGTGGACCAGCACGTCAAAGTAATCCATCACCACCCACTGGCTCATCGGAAAGCCGTCAATGCCACGGGCCACAACGCCCTTTTCCTTGAGCTTCGCCTCGATGTGGTTGCGGATGGCCTTGAGGTGAGGTTCCGAGGAACCGGATGCGATCACGAAAAAGTCCGCCACCGAGGAGATCTCGCGCAGATCGAGCGCGAGTATGTCCTCCGCCTTCCGGTCGTCGGCGGCCTGCGCGCAGAGGCGTGTGATTTGAAGGGATGTCATGAGGTTTTCTCGTACAAATGATGGGTTCGTATGTAGTCGTACACGGAAGGCGACAGCCAAGGCGACACGTTTTTTCCCTCACGGATCATGCGGCGGATGTCCGAGGACGCGGCCTCCATCGTCGGACCCTTGAACACGCTGTACCGCAGGGAGGGAATTTTCGGCTCTCGCAACGGGCAGCCCGGACGCTCGATCACGAGAAACTCACAAAGAGAAGCAAGCTCGTCAAAGCGTCTCCATTTCCCGATGTCGGGAAGATTGTCCGAACCCACAATGAGAAATATCCGGTCGCCGGGATGGCTTGCGCGCATCTGTGAGACAGTGTCCACGGAATACGAAACGCCGCCGCGCTCGATCTCGATGTCCGACACCCCGAAGCGCGGGTTGCCGTGAATCGCGAGGCGCAGCATGGCAAGGCGGTGTTCGCCGGGGAGCAGTTCGCTGCAGCCCTTGTGCGGAGGCGAGGCGCAGGGGATGAGCCAGACCTTGTCGAGATGGTGAGACGACACGGCGTTTTCCGCGATCATCACATGTCCGAGATGGACGGGGTTGAACGTGCCGCCAAGGATCGCAATTTTCAATGGACGCGGCCCGTCGTCTTGTGGTCACCGCCCGGCAGGCGGCTTGGCGGTGGATTTTCGCGGGTTTCCTCGGCCTGGATTTTTCCGAAATGGTCCACCAGCAGCGAGTCGACCTCGCGGAAGTTGAACGGCTTGGCGATCCAGCGATTTCCATTTTTCTGGAGGAAATCCATGGTCTTGGGCGAATTGGTGTCGCCCGTGATGAAGACAAATTTTTTGGCGAGCTCGGGCTTGATCTCCTTCACCTTCTCGAACAGGCGGCGTCCGTCAATCCCCGGCATCTTGAGGTCGCAAATCACGAGGTCAAAATCCCGTTCCTCGATGTGCTTGAGGCCATGGAGGCCGTTGCTGGCGCCGGTGACGCGGCAGGAATAATCCATGAGCAGCTCTGCGAAGACATCCTGGATCGCCGCCTCGTCGTCCACCACGAGAACCTGGAATGTCCGGTGAGGCGGGGCCGGGGGCTCCTTCTTGCGCGGCTCGTCCTCATCCTTCTTGGCAGCCTTCTTCATGTGCGACACCGGTAATTCCACGGAAAAGACCGCGCCGCCCTCGGCGTGGTTCTGCGCATAGATATTGCCGGAGTGTTCCTTGATAATGCTGAAGGAAATGCTGAGACCGAGCCCGGTTCCCACGCCAACCTCCTTGGTGGTGAAGAACGGGTCAAAGATTTTCTCCAGGATCGCCGTCGGGATGCCCTTGCCATGGTCGGTGACAATGACCGTGACGTTTTTTCCACTGCTCGAAGTTGCGATCTTGATCACCTTTTCGCGCGGGCTGCCCTCCATGGCGTGGACGGCGTTGGTGATGATGTTGAGGAAAACCTGCTCGAGCTGGTTGGGATCGGCAAAGACATCGGGCAGGTTCGGCTCCACTTCGCGTATCAGGCGGATGCCCGATGCGCGCAAATCGTAATCCATCAATTCCAGAGACACCTCAACGAGGCTGTTGATGTTCACGTTGGTCTTTTCCATCGGGTGCTTGCGCGCGAAGGCGAGGAAGTTTTGCACGATCTTGCTCGCGCGCTCGCTCTCGCGCTGGATTTTGAGAAGGTCGTTGCGCGTCTTTTCCTCGACGGCGGGCCTCATGGCCAGGAGTTGCGCATAGCCGCTGATGACGGCGAGCGGATTATTCAGCTCATGGGCGACGCCGGAAATCAACTGCCCGAGCGCGGAGAGCTTCTCGGCCTGCCGCAGCTGTTGCTCGAGGCGGCGGCGCTCCGTCACTTCGCGCAGAAAAATCTGCACCGTCTGCCCCTTGGAATAATTCATCACCGAGGCCGAGCCCTCCGTGAGCACCGTGTTGTTGTCCTTGCGCTGCAATGGCATGTTTCCATACGTGGTGAACATCTTGTGCACCTGCTCGGGGCTCTCCGCGATCTCCTTCTCCTTGTCGCGCAGGAAGGAGCAGAGATTGACGAATCGAAGCTGGATCAGCTCGTCGCGAGAGTAGCCTGTGAGCGCCAGGGCGGCGCGATTGACGTCAAGGATCTGCATGCTGCTCGGATCAATGATGAAAATACTGTCGCTGGCGTGTTCAAACAAATGCTCATACTTGCCCTCGGCGGTGGCGATCTCCTTCTGCAACCGCCGCGTGAGGCGCGCGTCCGTCTTCACCTGCTCGCGCAGGGAATGAGTTTCGCCCCGGACTTCCTCCAGCATCAGCACGATCATGCCAACGGCAATGATCAATTGCGTGATCGAGGCGAGGACAAAGAACGTGGGGCGGGCGGCGCTGGTGGTGTCCACAAACGGCTGAGCCGCCATCTGGCAACCCCACAACACAAAGCCAAAGCCAAGCATGCTCGCGCCCACATAACGGCTGTTGAAACGCCGCTGGAAAAAGCACGCCGCGGTGAGGAAGCTCGACAGCATCAGGATGGAAAATAGCGGCAGCGAAAGCCAGATCGTGCCCCCGACATAATCCCGCGCCACATAACTCCACGCAATCATCAGGCAGACAGTCAGCCCCATCTCACGCTGGCCACGATTGTTGCCGCTGAATTGCAACGACCCCCAGAACAGGAAGATCGCGCAGATCCCAATGCACAACAACTTGATCCATTCCCACTCGGGCGGATCATTGGCATCAAGGAAAGTGATCGTGCTCGTGATCCACAGCGCGTAAAAAAGCCACCCCGCCGTCCACAACGCAAAATACTGGCGCCGCGTGTAGCGGTTCAGGTAGGCATACAAACCCACCAGCACCCATGTGCTCAACAACGAGAGGATCAGGGCCGCCTTGAGCCACTCAGGCGGAAAATATAGATCGAGGAAGTAGTTCACGTGTTCCATGGACGGGCTCGCCAGTGCAGGCCCCTAAAAACTTCCCCCGCGCACTGCACCCGCAGTCATGCCTCCAAGCACTGTTTCGCTGGTTTTCATGCAATCATTGACTGCGGCTCTAACAATGCGTTGCAAATGGGTGGTTCTGTTTACTAAAGTTGACGCATGATCATTAGCACTTCCCCCGCAAACCCGTCAAAAACAAAACTCGATGCCTTGATCGTCGTAACCACTGTTTTTGAGCTAAAGTCAAGCCCTTGGCGAAAATTGAACTCCTCCCTGTCGCAGCTTTGTGAAAAGGCAAACCCGTTTCACGATTTCTCAGGAAAGGAAAACTCGGTCCTCGTCCTCCCCACGCTCGGGCAGATCACCCCTCCTCTCCTCGCCCTCGTCGGCATCGGAAAATCGTCCGACCCCGCCTCCCACCAACGCTCGCTCGCGAAAGCCATCCGCCAGCTCCAGAAGTCCAGCCGCCGCGGCATCCAGTCCCTCGGCATCGCCTTCGCCGGCAAGCCGCTCTCCGCCGATGCCATCGCGCACGCGGTGGACGAAGCCACCTACCAGTTTCGAAAATTCTCGCCCGCTTCCGACGAGGTGCGCCGCCCTCTTTCCAAAATCATTCTCTTCTCCCAAACGCCCTCGCGCGATTCCCTCGCGCGCGCAAGCCACGTCGCCCGCGCCGTCCGCTACGCCCGCGACCTCGCCAACCAGCCGCCCAATTATTTCACGCCCGCCGTGCTCGCACGTGAAGCGCAGCGGCTCGCAAAACAACGGCGCTTGCAATTGCAGGTATGGGACGAGCGACGGCTGAAGCGTGACGGCTTCGGGGGCATCCTCGCCGTGGGACAGGGCAGCGCCAATCCGCCCCGCTTCGTGCGCCTCGACCACCGCGGTGGCCGCCCCGGCCAGGCACCGCTCGTGGTAATCGGCAAGGCGATCACCTTTGACACCGGCGGCATTTCCATCAAGCCCAGCGACCGGATGGACGAAATGAAATTCGACAAGTGCGGTGGCATCGCCGTGCTCGGCATCATGGACGCCGTGGCCGCGCTGCGCCTCCCCATCAATGTCACGGGGCTCATCGCCAGCGCGGAGAACATGCCCGGCGGACGCGCCTACCGCCCCGGCGACCTCATCCCCACGCTCTCTGGAAAATTTGTGGAAGTGCTGAACACCGACGCCGAAGGGCGGATCGTTCTGGCGGATGCCCTCACGTACGCGCAACGCCTGAAGCCCCGTGCGATGGTGGACATGGCGACGCTCACAGGCGCGTGCATCGTTTGTTTCGGACACGAATGCGCAGCGCTTCTCTCAAACAACGATTCACTGACCGAGGGGTTGCGCGCCGCCTCAACGCGGACCGGCGAAAAAGTATGGCCGCTTCCCCTCTGGACGGAGTACCAGGAAAAAGTGAAGAGTGACGTGGCATTCGTAAAAAACACCGCGGGCCGCGAAGGCGGAACCATCACGGCCGCATGCTTTCTCAATGCATTCGTGGACGCCAAATTCCCATGGGCCCACCTCGACATCGCCGGCATGGCATGGACATCGAAAGAGGAACCGCATCGCGCCAAGGGAGCCACCGCATTCGGTGTGCGCCTCGTGACCGACTGGCTGGCGAATCAGTAAAATATAGCGGCGTTCGCCAGAACGCGGATCCGTGGAGGGATGCCACGCCCTGGCAAGCGTGGCTACAGGATGCTACACCCCGATCACTTTGCAGCTCTCGCGCACGTGGTGGGCGCTGGATTGGAGCTGCTTCAGCTCGCCTTCGGTCAGCTTCAGCTCCATGATCTGCTCCACGCCGTCGCGGCCAAGCTTCACGGGCACGCCCACGAACATGTCCTTGATCCCGTACTGGCCGGTGCACCACGCAGCGCAGGGGAGCACGCGCTTCTCGTCGCGCACAATGCTCTGCACCATCTGCGCCACCGACGCCGAGGGCGCGTAATACGCCGAGCCTGTTTTCAGCAGGCCCACGATTTCCGCGCCGCCGTTGCGCGTGCGCGTGACGAGCGCGTCCAGCCGGTCCTTCGGGATGAGCGCCTCGATGGCGATGCCCGAGACGGTGGAATGACGGACGAGCGGGACCATGTCGTCACCGTGACCGCCCAGCACCATCGCGTTTACATCCTGGTGCGACACGCCGAGTTCCATCGCGATGAAGCAGCGGAAGCGCGCGCTGTCGAGCACACCCGCCATGCCCATCACGCGGTTCTTTGGAAAATCCAGCTTCGCGCCCGCGAGGCAGGTCATCACGTCGAGCGGGTTGGAGACCACGATCACGATCGAATTGGGCGCGTATTTTTTCACGTTATCCACCACGCCTCCCACAATGCCCGCGTTGGTCTTGAGCAAATCATCGCGGCTCATCCCCGGCTTGCGCGCAATTCCACTGGTGATCACGACGATGTCGGAGTCCTTGTAATCGGCTGGATCGTTGGTGCCGATCACCTGCGAATCGAAGTCCTCAAGGCAGGCTGATTGCATCATGTCGAGCGCCTTGCCCTTCGGCATATCAGGCACGATGTCATGGAGGACGACATCGCCGAGGTTTTTTTCAGCGATGCGTTGCGCGGTGGTGGCGCCGACAAAACCGGCGCCGACAACTGTGATTTTTGCTTGTTTCATAAGTGTCGGATGAGAAGGAGGTTGGGATTTGAAGCACGAAAGGAAACCATGTCGTGTCGGAAAACGCACCAAAAAAACATGCTTAACGTCGCCTGTGGGCGAGGGCATCGCTGCCAGGGCGTAATTTATCACTTTTCCCGATAAACCACCACGGGGGCGATGAGACCTCCGGTGCCCAGTTCGTTGAAACCGGTGCGGACACTGAGGATGGTGATCTGGTTTTCGGCACCGGGCTTGATCGCATCCGTGATATTCCACGAGAAAGGTTGGCAGTAGCCTTCAATCCGTTCCATTTCCTTCCCCTTGTCGTCGACGTACGGAACAGGATTGCCGTTCACGAAAACCTTCGCCGTTCCGTCCGTGCCTCCAATCCAGAGATACACCTTTTTCCCAGCCGGGATCGAGGGGAGTTGGGCGCTCACGCGATACCACATGGGGCCGAAGTAATCGTGATGGCCCAGCGCCGATAACGAATCCATGGATGGGTCACAGGTTTTCCAGGATTTGTCGTCGAATCCGGGTTTGAACCAGTCAAGGGCCTCGCCCTTCTTTTCCTTGTCCACTTGAAAGCGAAACGGGCCGATGGGCGGAGTGGTGAGGACTTCGAAATCCCTCGCGATACGCGTGGCGTCCTTATAGGTGACCTGATAGAAGGGGGTGAAGTAACGGATGCCGATGGTTTCGTCTCCCGACCATGGCATTTTGCCGAAGGCGTACTGTTTTTCGTATCGGGCGCCCATGGTTTTGCTGTCGTCCACCCATTTCTTGGCGTCGTTCTCGAGCGTGGCGAAGCGGCCGGCGGCCAGATCCTCCCGCAACTTCATGAACAACTCGAAAAGTTTTAACGACTCATCAGCCATGGCCACGCGCTCTTTTTCCGCGACCGTTTCGCAAGCGGCCTTCCCTTGATCCAGAAGCTGGCGCGCCTTCTTCATCACCGCGGGTGTGAAACGCCGTCTGTAAGCGAAACCGCAACCGGAATATTCCGGTGTCTTCACCCAGACGTCATCGATGTAATTCCAGTAAGCCGTCATCTGGGGTGCCGCCTTCCCATAAAACAGCCTGTTCAGTTCCTCGATGATCTCCGCAGGCTTTGCGTCGGGATTCCATGCCATACGGTTACCGAGATATAATGCATGCATGGACGTTTCAAAATTGCAGATGGTTTCCGGCTGCCAGAACTGACAGTTATTCTCATAGATGAATGGAAGGTCGGCGCTCCACTTGGCGATCATGGGATTGGGCGCGGTGGTCTCGGCAAGGAACCATCCATAGAAATAATACGAAACCATCTTCGCCGCCCTGCCCCAGCCCTCCACCGAGTACTGTAGCGATTGGTTGCCGGGAACGTTGTCGTCTGTCATTGGATGGGCTCGCGCGTAAGTAATGGGGGCGAGTTGCGGAACAAGATTATGGGGAACTCTTTCGCGCACCGGCGGGCGCACATATTGCGAGTAGGCCAGCACGCCGTAGAGGATGTCTGGATCCTGCGCATCCACTTTCCGGATGATGCGGTTGCAAAGCACCATCAGGCGGTCGGTGATGGAAATCTGGCCAAAAACTTCGTCCCAGTCGCCCGCGTCAAGTTTCCGGTCCTCAGCCGACTCGCTGAAATTCATCCCGTCGTCCGGGGAAAGAGACCAGGAGCGGGCCGGGTCATTTTTCTGCTGGACGATGATTTTGTCGGCGATGCAATCGGCGACTCCCTGACTGCTCCATTGCAGGCGATGATCATCGGGATTTCCGTTGAGGGTTGCCTTCCAATCGGGATGGGCATCGCGCTCCTCCTTGCCAAAATACATTTCCAAGGCGTGCCCCGCCTGGAGCAGCAGGCCTCCCAAGCGATTGCGGCGTTTATAGGCATCATCGGCATACCAGATGTTGCGAAACACCGTGCCCGGGATGAGGGAATCATCGCACTCCGGAATGACCACGGTTTTCCTTACGGGAATCACCTCACCGAGTTCGCTCGGCATGAACCAGCGACAGCCAAGACGGTCGAGAAGCTCGTAAATCGCATAACTCGTGGCCAGATCGGACTCGCCAGCCAATCCGATTCCCTCCCTTGAAGCGACCACACGAAAGCCCTGTTTGAAGGGCGCTGTTTTCTCCGGGGCACCCCATTTGACGGTCGCAGATTCGCCAATGAGAATGGGCAAGCGTGGATCCTGGGCGGATGGTTTGGTGAGGATCTCCACCTTCGCGCCCGACATTTTTTCGAGATAGTGGGCAAGATCCTTCACCGATTCACGAAGCCGCTGTCGCTGTTTTTCCATTTCCTGGAGCTGCTTTTTGGGCGGCACAGTTGCATTGTCCAACGCCATGGTTTCGGGTGCGACGTGGATCGCGACCTTGGAGACGCCCTTGTCAATCAAAGTCACCTCGTCCGCCCAAAGGCATGGGGCGGTGAGCGCGAGGATGAAAACGAGCACGGGAAAAAATCGGATGTTCATGAAATGGTCAGTTGACCTGGGCGTCCACCTGCCAATTCCACTTGCCGCCCCATCGGTGCATGGCGCCCGGGGTGGAGGACGACGCCTTGCGCTGGTTGGGTTCGACGTGTCCATCCAACGCGCCCACGTTGCAGAAATTATTGTGACGCCACGCGGCGGACGCCATGTAGCCGGTACCCGGGTCGGCGGCGTTTTCATCCATCCAAACCGCTTTTCCATCCGCAAGCAGGACGAAGTTGGAAGGGTTCTTCACCTGGGAGCGACGTGATCCGGGAACGTTGTAGACACCCAGGCTCGCTCCATATCCCGCACGTTTGACGTAGCTGGAGTCATAGGAAAAATCGGACCAGGTGCCTGTGACCGTTGTGACGTCAATCGTCGTCGAGGGGCATTGGAACACTGGAACGTTCAACGGGTAGGGATACACCGTGTACGCAGGGGCATCGATCCCACTCAGGGTGACCCGCTTCAGGCCAAGATAGGGAAACAGATCCCACATCCAGAAGTGAGTGTCACCCGAAGACGAATTCACACGGTAGGGCAGGATGACATCGTCATTTTCGTCAGAGTAGAGATTTGCGGCCAAGGCGAGTTGTTTCAGGTTGCTCACGCATTGCGTCCGTTTGGCCTGATCCTTCGCGTTGCGGAGCGAGGGGAAAAGAAGTGCTGCCAGGATCGAGATGATGGCAATCACCACGAGAAGTTCCACGAGCGTAAAGGCTCTCCGACCCGCGATGACGGGGCGGCAACCACCCGGGTAAGAAGCATGCCCATGTTTCATAAATCTCATCCCAGTTTCGCACACTGCGGTCCGCGTGCAATCAGCCTCTTTTGGCCTAAATCAGGACAATCTTGGCGCTTCGAGATTGCCTTGCGATGCCGCTTGTTGAAGACTGTCCGCGTGAAGACACCGCACGCGCGTGGGGTTCATTTCGACGAGTTCTGGAGAAGAATTCCGGGGAATGTCGAATGCCTTGGCTATCCTGGAAAACTCGCCATCGATATCTGGGAACACGTCATCGGCATCGGCATGTCCCGGTGCCCCAGGAACATGGACAAACAGCTCTGGAACAAGCGTCACGGATATCTATTGCACTATGTCCGCAAAGGCGAACTGCTCCATGTCATCAGCGGAAAACCCCATCGCGTGAACGCAGGTTGCGTGTGCCTGATGGATTATGGAAGGATTCAGAGAGTTCGGAATGAAAAGCGCGCCGCCGACTTGTGGTGGGTGCTGCTTGGCGGCAAGAACGTGCCGCGTCTGTTTTCCGAACTGGATATCAACCGTGCTCCGGTGTTCGATCAGTTGAACCGGGGACGCATCGAGGCCCTGTTCCGTGAGCTCTGGGTCTTGATCGGGCGGAAACCTCCCGCTTACGAGGCCCGGGCTCACGTGGCGTTAAACGCCATCTTCGCCGAGTTGATTGCGTCCCGCGCGCAGCCATCCAAGGTGCCCAGCCTGGTTCCCCGTCGCGCGCAGCTTTCGGACAAGGTAAGGCTGGCCGTCCTTCGATTTGAGCGAATGTATCATACGCAACTCGATCTGAAGGGTACGGCGGCGGCGGTCGGCATGGACACCTGGCACTTTGCACGGAGATTCCGGCGCGAAGCCGGCATGGCGCCGATCCAGTATTTGAACCGTTATCGTGTGGAGCAGGCCAAACACCTGCTCAAGACGACCGCCAAGCCCGTGCACCAGATCTCCCCCCTGGTGGGCATTTCCGATCCCGACTATTTCGCCCGCCTCTTCCGCAAAACCACCGGCGAAACCCCGCGAACGTTCCGCCGAAAGAAACGATGAACTGCCCCCCTGGCTTGAAACCGAGAGGTTCAAATTACCAACTCGCCTACAGAGAGATGTTTCTTTCCGCACGCCCCAATCCCATCTAGATTCGCCACATGCGCTCCCGCATACGATTTTCTGGGGCTTTCTTACGGCGTGTCCGCTTTTCCGGTCGCCCCGACCCGTCGGGGCTCCTACAATTTGGAATCCAGAACAGAACGCGATTCATTACCGTGGGCGCGTTGCTAATTTTGCGGCAAGGTTGATCGCCTCGATCATGCTCTCGGGGTTCGCCTTGTTTTTGCCGGCAATGTCGTAGGCGGTACCGTGGTCGGGGGATGTCCGTATGATCGGGAGTCCCAGCGTCAAGTTTACGCCTTTTTCAAATGCGAGCATCTTGAGCGGGATCAGGCCCTGGTCGTGGTACATGCAGACCACGGCGTCGGCTTTGCCATGATGCGCCATCCAGAAGACATGGTCGGGGGAAAATGGGCCGTCGATTCCCCCGCCCCATCGCTCTTGAGCATCATGCACGGCGGGACGGATGATCGTCCGCTCCTCGCGTCCCTCCTCGGCGGGCACGCCTCCGTGCGGGTTGAGGGCGGCGACGAGGATGCGCGGTTTGCGAATCCCAAATTTCAAAAGCCATTCATGCGTCAGGCCAATGGTGTCGCGAACACGGGCGCGCGTGAGCTGGCCACTGACCAGCCGCAGCGGCAGGTGCGTGGTCACGAGCGTCACGCGCAGGTTTCCGCCCGTGAGCATCATTGCAAAGCGTCGTGTGCATGTGCGATGCGCAAGCCATTCGGTCTGGCCGGGAAAATGGAATCCCGCGAGCTTGAGCCCGGCCTTGTGGACGGGACCCGTGACGAGCGCGGCGTAATCGCCGCGGAGGCAGCCATCGGTTGCAGCTTCGAGAGATTCGAGGGCGAAGAGGGCGGCAGTGCGTGAAACATTTCCGGGCGTCACGCGCGGCGCGCGTTCCCCGAGAATGACTTCGTAATGAAAGCGGCGGTCGAGTTTACCGGAGCGCAGCGCTTTGCGGACGACTTCGGGACCGATGCCGGCGACATCTCCGAGGGTGATTGCGATGGGAAGCATGGGTTAAAAAAAATTGATGGTTCGAACCAGCGACACCCACAACCTGTTCCCTGTAACCTGTCCCCGCCCCCCTCAATACATCCGGATGTAAGCCTTGCGCTTGAGAGACCGGATCCAGTGTTTTTGGAGTTGCTCGCGTTCCGCCTGCATGAGGAGGCGTTCCACAAGGTCGCGCGCCTCCACCATGGTCGTGACCTTGGCCGGCTTTTTCTCCTCGATGAGCAGGATGTAGAAGCCATCGCTGGTTTCGATGACCTTGCTGTTGGACCCGGGCTTGAGAGAGAAGGCTGCATCGCGCAATTCCTCGCGCAGGGTTTCCCGGCTGATAAAGCCAAGCTCGCCGCCTTCCTTCTTTTCGGGCCCCTCGGAATAGACGTTGGCCATCGTGACGAAGTCAGAACCCGTCGCCACCTTCACAAGCACCTCCTGCGCCAGGCTGCGGTTACTGTCAGCCTCGGCGGGATTTTTACCCTTTGAGATGTAGATCATGCGCATCTTGACCTTCTCGCCCTCCTCGAAATCCTTTACGTGCTCGCGGTAATACTTTTCAATCTTGTAGGGCGAGATGAGGATTTCGTCGTTGACGGAGGTTTTTTGCATGTAGCGAACAATGATCTTGTCGCGCACGCGATCCTTGAACGACTGGAGGTTTGTGCCAAGCGCTTCAAGGGTCTTGATGAAAACGCTGCGGTCGCGCCCGTACTGCTCGTCAATCGTGTTCTGGATGTCCTCCTCGACGTAGCTGTCCGGCACCTTGCCGCCCTTGAGGTTGAATTGCTGGATGATGAGGCGGCGTTCAATCAACTGGTCAAGGGCGTCCTTGCGAAGCTCGCGGATCTTCTCGGCAAGCACGGGATCATCGGAGGCATAGCTCCTTCGCAACGCCTCGTCGGTTGACCCGATGGCGTTTTTCACGTCGGTGAAGGTGATGATGTCCTCATTGACCACGGCGGCAATGCCGTCCACGAGGTGCCCATCCACGAGGTCCCCGCGCGCGGATGGAAACGCAGCCAGAAACGCCGCGGCGACCGCCATGAGAAGGAAGATCCTTCCCTTTTTTGCTCCACACGTAGAGTGCATCCCGTTCATATTGCCACAAACCAGCACGTCCTCAATCCTAAATTGAAAGCAACTCACACAGCCTCCCGAATCCGCGCCCTGCTGGAAAAGCACTCTCCATTCTGCACCCGCCAGTTGAAGTCGCATCCCGACGACCTGGCGTGGCTGCTGGAACAGGGGCCGCTTTCGCAGCCGCGTTCCGTGCGCCGCCTCGAAGGGGAGTGGCGCGCGAGGGACTGGGGGGGGCTGGGCGTGGACGCAACCTTTTCCCAACTGCGCCTTGTGAAACGCCGCGAGATGCTGCGCATCACCGTGCGAGACCTCACGGACGCCGCGCCGCTTGAGGAGATCGTGTCAGAGCTTTCCGCGCTCGCCGACTACTGCCTGCAACGCGGGCTCGACGCCTGCCATCGCGACATGGTTGCGCGCCATGGAAAACCCGACGCGCAGTTCGCCGTCTTTGGCATGGGCAAGCTCGGCGGGCAGGAACTCAACTACAGCTCGGACATTGACCTGATCTTCGCCTACTCCGGGGAGGGAAGCGTGGGACGGATCACGCACCATGATTTTTTCAAGCGCGTGGCCGGGGCACTGGTGCAGGGATTTCGCGGCAGCGGGGCGGAGGGGGGCCTCTTCCGCGTGGACCTGCGCCTGCGCCCGGAGGGAAACTCCGGGCCGATCACGCGGTCGCTCGAGAGCTACGAAAACTACTATGCCGCATTCGGGGAGGTGTGGGAGCGCATGGCACTGCAGAAGGCGCGCCTTGTGGCAGGCGATGCCGAGCTGGGATACGAGTTTACCCAGCACCTGCAACCATTTTGTTTCCCGAAGCATCTCCCGCCGTCGGCGCTGGACGAGATTTACCAGATCAAGTCGCGCATCGAGGCGGAGATTCTCAAGGCGGGCGGCCTTGAGCGGCACGTGAAGCTGGGGCGCGGCGGCATCCGTGAAATCGAGTTCGGCGTGCAGGCGCTCCAGCTGCTGCACGGTTCGCGCAACGCCTTCTCCCAGGAGCGCGGCACGCTCAAGTCGCTGCAAGTGTTGCACCGTCTCGACCTTCTCGGCGCGACCGACGCGGCGGAACTCACGCGTGCGTACGTTTTCCTGCGCCGGCTCGAGCACCGCCTGCAGATGCGGGAGGACCGTCAGACCCACGTGGTGCCGGAAGACCGCGCGGAGCAGACCGCGATCGCCCGGGGGCTGGGCTTCCGGACGCACGCGGCATTTGAAAAGGAATGGAAACAACACGCTGCGCGCGTGCATTCGTTTTTCGAGAGAATCGTCCAGTCCAGGGAAGGCGGTGAACTGGAAGCCCCTCCCGACTGGGAAACGCCCTCGCGGGAGCGTGACGACTTTTTGCTGCGAGCGGGATTTCGCGACGCAGAAAAGGCGGCGGCCACGCTCAGGACGCTCGCCCTCGGCCCCGAATACGCGCACGTCTCCCAGCGCACGAGAGGCTTCTTCAGCCAGCTTACTCCGCACATTTTTAAAATCTCGCCGTCGCTGGCGCGCCCGGATTTCGCGCTGCAGCAATTCGAACGCTTCATCGAAGCGTACGGCTCGCGCGCGGCGCTGTACGAACTGCTGGCGTCCAATCCGAAAACGCTCGAGCTGCTCTTCAAGCTGTTTGACCACAGTTTTTTTCTCACGGACATCATCGTCCACCAACCCGGACTCCTGGAGTCCATCGCCTTCGAGGGACTTCTCTCCGCGCAGCACGACCGCGGAATGATGGAAGTGAATCTTGCAGCAGAAACTTCCGGGAGCCCCGAGGCGCGCCTCCGTCATTTTCAGCGCGCGGAGCTGTTGCGCATCGAGTTGCGCGACATCCTTGGGCTGGCCGTGTCGCCCGAGGAAACCAGCGCAGAGATCAGCCTGCTGGCGGATGTCTGCCTCGCCGAGGCGGTGCACCAGGCGTCGGGCGCGAAGGGCTTTTGCGTGATCGCGCTGGGCAAATATGGCGGACGCGAGCTTTCCTATGGCTCGGACCTGGATGTGATTTTTGTCGGAGGCGTTCCCGAGACCGCCGCAAAGGTGCTTGCGATGATGGGCAAGGAACGCGGCGAGGGGATCGTCTTCCGCATGGACGCGCGATTGCGACCCGATGGCGAAGATGGGCCGCTGGCCATTTCGCTTGAAGCGTACCGGAGTTACTTTGCGAAACGGGCGCAATTTTGGGAGAGGCAATCGCTCACGCGGGCGCGCGTGGCCGCGGGCGATGCACGGCTTGGCGCGGATTTTTTAAAATGGGTGGATGAACTGGTTTACGCGCGGCCGATGACAGATGCCGAACAGGGCGAGATGAAAGCGATGCGCGCACGGATCGAAAACGAGCGCGGGGATTTGTCCGATCCCGCGCGTGATTTCAAGACGGGCGCGGGTGGTCTGGTGGACGTGGAGTTCCTGGCGCAGGCGCAACAGCTTCGACACGGGTGCAGTCATGCGGAATTGCGCCGAGCTTCCACACTCGAAACGTTGCGCGCCATGCCCGTCATCGCCGGATGGAAGACGAAGGAGATGGAATCCCTGGTGGAGGATTATCGGTGGTTGCGCGGGCTGGAAAGCGTGCTGCGGCGATTCTACAACGCCCCCGTGTCGCAGATGCCCGCGTCACGCGCCGAGTGGGAAATTCCCGCGAGACATCTTGGGTTGAAGGACGCGGCAGCGCTCGAAGCCGAGATGATGGCGCGAAGAAAGCGAATTCGTGATCGAGTGAAGCAGTGGATGGCGAAATGAGATGTAGATGCATCTTTTCTTGCTGGTGGTAGGGCGTGCTCGCCGAGCGCGCCGTCGTTCTCCATCAGAATCACGCGTTATTTTCCACGAGCCACCGCATCGGCGCGCTCGGCGAGCACGCCCTACCTCGGAGTTTGGAATTTCCGGAGACGCGTTACGGGAGAAGTTTCAAAGCGGATGCGGCGGCCCTGGTCTCAGCCTCTTTTTTTGTCGCACCGGTGCCAGTACCCATCGGTTGGCCATCAACTTCGACGGCCGACTCGAACTCGCGCCGGTGCGCGGGACCGGTTTCCGACACGAGGCGGTAGACGGCTTGCTTCCCGACGGCGTGGAGTTTTTCCTGGAGGAGTCCCTTGGCATTTTCAGGTTCAGGATTTTCGGCGATCTTGCCGAGTCGTGGTCCAACCAGACGCAGCACCAGGTCGCGTGCTGCATTGTATCCGCTGTCGAGAAAAATTGCAGCGATGATGGCTTCCATCGCATTTGCGAGATTGGAAGCACGCTGTCGTCCACCCTGGGTGGCCTCAGCTCTTCCAAGACGCAGGTGCGGGCCGAGATCGAGCGACTGGGCAATCTCGGCAAGCGCAGCACGGTTGACCAGGTGGGAGCGGACCTTGGTGAGATGCCCCTCGGGCAGGTCGGGATGAAGCTGGTAAAGGTGTTCGGCTATCACAAGCGCGAGCACCGCATCACCGAGAAACTCCATCCGCTCGTTGTGCGGAAGGCGCATTTTTTGCTCATGCCCGAGCGAGGAATGCGTGAGCGCCTGGTCCAGAAGCTTGGGATTCTGGAACGTGTACTGCAGCGTGGTTTCGAGGGGAGAAGGCATGGCTTTCCCAATCGGTACTCCGCCCGGGCGCATTCGTCAACCTGTCGTCTTGAACCACCCGCCGCCGATGGACTAGAGTCCGTCGCTTGATCAACCGAATCGCATTCCACCTGTTCCACACGGTCTTCCGCCTTCTCGCGGGATGGTTTCCGTCGTCACCTGCGGATTTGCACAAACGCGAATTCCACACCATCCTCGTTTTCAGCGCGGCGGGTATTGGCGATACGCTGACGGACAGCGTGGCGATCCGTGCACTCAAGGAATCCCATCCGAAGGCTCGCGTGGTCGTGGTGACGCACAGGCGCCGCGCCGCCCTGGCCCGTCACAATCCGTTCGCGGACGACGTGATCCTGTATCACAAATCGTTCATCCGCTTTGTCACGCTGGCACTCGAACTGCGGAAACTCCGTTCCGACGTGGTGGTGATGCTGCGCGGAAATGATCCCGATCTCTGGCCGCTGGCGTGGCTGGTGAACCGTCACGCCGTGGTGAGCTGCCCCGTGATGACGCGCTTCCGTTTCCTGATTTCGCACCCCGTGGAAATTCCCGCTTGGGACGAAACCCATGGCGTGGAACAGACCCTGGAGATCGTGCGAACCATCAGCGCGGAGACAAAGGACAAGCGATTGGTGTATGAAGTGCGCGAGGAGGAGCGTACGGCGTTGCGCCCGAAGCTGGAGCGTCTTGGAGTTTTCGAAAAACCGCGCGTTGTGTTTCAAGTGGGAGGCGGAAAGCGTTCGACGTGGCGCGACTGGCCGGTGGAGCATTATGCCGAGTTGGGACGGCGGTTGCTGGAAGCGTGCGACGTGGAACTGATCCTGCTCGGCGGCCCGGATCTGCGCCCAAGAGCTGACGCCCTGGCGGCAAAGTTGCCATCCGCACGCAATCTCGCCGGCGAACTGTCGTTGGCGGAGGCTGCGGCGATGCTCTCGATTTCAAAAATCCTGGTCTCCACCGACACCGGCATCATGCATCTCGGTTTCGCGGTGGGCGTGGACACGCTGGCATTAATCCATTGCAACAACCCCGCGTCGCGCGTGGGACCACACGGCTACGGCGACAAAAATCCGGTGGCACAACTCGAGCCACCGCCCGGGGTGAAGCCCAACAAGAGCGTGAACATGGCGCTGCTGACGCCAGAAAAAGTCTGGCCAAAACTCGAGACACTATGCCGCCGCCAGGGTCTGATGAGAAAGTCGCCGTCCGCCGAAAGGTAGGGCGCGACCGCCGGGCGCGCCGCTGCGTTACGCTTGTTGAGCACGCTTGTTCCTGGCATGTGGGCCGGCTTGCCCTTGCGGATTGGGTATCCAGAGAAAGGACCAATCTACCGCGTTCTGGACCAAACCAGCGCGCACAGGATTCTGTCGAATGTATTCTGACTTTTCCTGAATGCTTTCCTCTCGCCGCAGACGATGCTCAAAAAAATCGCGCTGCCATCCGATGCCAATCTGTTTTGCGGTCCATTCTTTCCACTGGAAAATTAGCGACTGGATGTCCTTTTCATCTGTCGGACACGAAATCAGAGCGTGAACATGATCGGGCATCAGTAAGAACAGGTGGGCATGCCACAACCCCCGTTCATGACGATGGGCGACGGTCTCAAAAATCGCCGCAGCAACTGGCTTGTGGCACAACTGATTTTGTCGACGGATCTGACAACAGATGGTCAGAAAGTAAATTTCATCTTCAGGACGCACCCATAGTGGCATCTCATGCGGAAGTCCTTCGCGTTGGGGCAAGTTCATGGCAGGAAAGGATCATGAACCAAAGGGATTGGATCATGCCAAGGGCAAACAGCAATGAGTCAGGCGGATCGCACGGCAGCGGACGGCCCGGCGGTCCATCCCTACCCTGCCGAGATGGCACAGTCATACCTTTCACTTCCGCTTCGCCCGCTGGCCCAGTGCATCATACGTGGCGTACTTGTACATCTCGGAGAGCGTCGGGTAATTGAAGCAGGTCTGGATGAAGAGGTCGGAGTCGGCCTGGGTTTGCAGGGCGATGAGGCCGATGTGGATGACTTCGGTGGCTTGTTCGCCGATCATGTGGACACCCAGCAGCTTCATGGTTTCCTCGTGGAAGATGAGTTTGAGGAAGCCGTTTTTCTCGCCGATGATCTGGCCGCGCGCGTTGTCGTGATACGCGGTCTTGCCGACGACGTACGGGATTTTTTTCTGAATGAGCGTTTCCTCCGTCTCACCGGCCATGGAGCATTCGGGGATGGTGTAGATGCCGTAGGGCAGGATGTGCGTGAGCTTCGTCTTGTACTTGAGGTCGAATGCGTGGACCATCGCGACGCGCGCCTGCTCCATCGAGGTGGCGGCCAGCGCGGGAAAGCCGATCACGTCGCCCACGGCGTAGATGTGTGGCACGACCGTCTGGTAACGCTCGTTCACATCAAGGTTTCCCCGCTTCGTGGGCTGGATGCCGATTTTTTCAAGGCCCATCCCCTGCGTGTTGCCCGAGCGGCCCGACGCGGCCAGAACGGTGTCCACCTCGAACGTCTTGCCGGATTCGAGCGTGACCTGGACCTTGTCCCCCTCGCGGACGGATTTCACGCTGTCGGGCATGTGGAAGA
>JAHFSY010000013.1 GCA_023269615.1 Verrucomicrobiota bacterium | reverse complement strand
AGGTTGCGCCGCAACTGCGCGTGGAAATTCTCCGGCATCCCCAGTTCGGCCAGCATTGGGAGTTCCAGGAGGCATACGACGGTTTCAGGCTGGAGGATTGCGATCCATTGGCCATTGATCACACCGATGCCACCGTCACATGGAAAGGCAAGCGCGACCTGTCGGCGCTGGCGGGCAAGCCGGTCTACCTCCGTTTCGAGCTTCAGCAGATGGGATTGTTTTCATTCAGGATTTCGAACGACTAGGGACCTGCAAATTTTGAATTCATGAGCTTCTTGAACCGCCCTCGTCCGCCGTTGATCCACCTGATGTCGTGTTCGATAAATGAGTGGACGATTCCCCCGTTCCACCACGGCGCTTTCGGCGAAAGCGCCCTACCTTTGCCTGGCTTGCTGATGGTAGGGCGTGCTCGCCGAGCGCGCCGTCAGGGGGACGGGAAATGACCACTCAATTGATGAACGGTCCACTAGTTGCGCTGTGCGTGACCATGTTCCTCCCGGTGCATGTCATCGAGGCGGCGGTTGCGGAACCGGCCCAGATGGCAAAGGTGCTGGGCTCCGTTGCCGACTGGAAGATCACGCCCGCGCAACCCGTGGTCGGAGGCACGAAAGGTGAAACGACACTGTCCGCGCCCGAAGGGCTGAGCCTGGAAACCATTTCCAAACAAAACGCACCCTGCGAACTGTTGATGTCGTATCGCCTCAAGCCGGCGGAAGGCGCTTCGGCCTCCGTCAGCGCGCACATGGCTTGCGGGGAACGCCCCGACAAGACGCCGCAATCCTTGAACTGCTCCATCAACACGACGGGCGGTTCCAAATTCGTCAATTATTATGTGACGACGGAGGGTGGCAAAGTGCCTCCGCCGTTCATCGGCAACCTCTATTTTGAGGCGGTGACTGAGCGGAGTCTTGCGTGGTCGGAAGAGATGCGCAAGGCCATTGAGGCGCAGATCGCTTCCGCCCCCAAGGTTGAGGAGACGCTGCACACGCTTCGTTGCACCGTGGAGAAGGGACGTTTTCGCTGCTGGGTCAACGGACGGTTTGTCAACGAGACTGCACTTCCAGCGGACATGGACTTGTCCGGCTTGGTGAAGGTTGAGATTTCACCAGGCGCCGAACTTGCCTCGATCCGGGTGCGACCACTTCCCGCGGCCGATGCGCGGTTCGAGCCACTCTCCATCGCGGGACATCTGAACGCGAAGGCTCTCGGTTGGGAAGTGGTTGTGGAGGGGGCCAAACGCATGGGGCGTGATCCCGAGCGGGCTGTGAATCTGGACGGCGTTCCGTTTCAGTTTGCGGCCCCGAACGCCAAAGCCGAAACACACATGGATGTGGGACAAAGCTGGACCCGGTTCGGCGCGTTGCCGGGGTATTTCGCCGCCAACTCGGGCACATTCGGCGGACGGTGGATTTCGGCTGATCACTTGGACCCGTCACGCCTTGCGATGTACATCCCGCCGGGCCGCTACAAGGCGCTGCACTTGATCGCCGTTTCCGATGATCTCCCGGACCACGTGCCGGTGGTCACGGCCCAGTTCTACCGTCCCGATGCCGGGCATCCCGTCAACTTTTCCGGCACGGTGCCGACCCTGAAAGGCAAGGGCAGGCCGGTGACCGCCCCGCTCGGAAGCTATGTGGACGCCAGTCTCCATCACGTAACGATCCCGCTGGATCCCGATGGTTTCTCGTGGTTCAGCGACCTCGGGAGAATCGGTCTCGAAATCACGAAGCAGGTCCAGTTTTACCGCCCCTATCCCGACCCATTGGAAAGCAGCTGGCATGGGGCGGGCCTTCCCAGTTCCGCACAGATTTATGCCATGACCTTGGAACGGGCGGGCGTGGACGTGGACATCCAGCCGGAGCAGTACGCGCACATCTGGACGGCTCCCGCGCAACCCGGTTACAACATCACGTTGCGCAATTCCACCGGCACCGCCACGAAAGCGAAGCTCGTCATCACCACCCGCGGCTCCGACGGCCAGGATCCGACGAGCCAGGAGAAGGAAGTGGATCTGCCGGCGGATGGCGCGCCCGTCAAGGTGCCCGTCACGCTCAAACCCACCCGTTACGGCCTGCACGATCTGGGCGTCAGCGTGTCGGCCGGAAACGAAACGGTGGTCCATCATCGGAATTTCGCGTATCTGCATCCCGACACGCGGGAGCGGGGCGGATGGCAGGAAGGACGCGGGGCGATCTTTGGCTACTGGCCCTGGGGGGGCGCACACGACACGCCGTCGGTGGAGCATGAAATTTCGACGATGAGCATCGCAGGTGCGGAAACCTCGACCTCCAACTACTCGCTGGCACCCGGTGAATTGAAGACTCTGGAGGAGGGGAAGGCCGTGGATGAAATCCGGAACCGGAAGGCAATCGCGGCGCTGGCGGAAAAGCATCACTTCATCTCCGAATCCGCGTTCAACGGTGGAATGTTCTATTACACGGCGTTTACCAGCGGTGGCGAGGACGCTCCGAAATTCGATCCCGCGAAACCGGAGGAAAGCGGCAAAAACCTCATCAAGTTTCTGAAGAAATACAAGTGCGAGCCTGGCCCGATCAGCCGTCCCACCTACGTCCCGTTCTTCGCCGAGGCGCAGGTCGGCCCCATCACCATGGGAACATGGCCGCATCATTGGGGCGAAGAATATCAGCTTACCAAGGCGGAACAGGACCAGTTTCAGGACATGCTCTCGAAATTTCTAGTCGGGGCGCGGGCCATCCGCAAGGAGTGGCCGAAGATCAAGCTCCTGCTTCCCTACGGCGACCCGATGGTCGCCGCCGTGTTCATGAAACTGAGTCCCGAAAGCCGCGATCTGATTGACGGTTGCGCCATGGATCTGCCGGTCTTCGAACGCCTGCCCGAACAGCAGGTCCACCAGGTTGTGCTGAACCGCCTCTACCCGATCATGAAGGACATCCACGAATACAAGAGGGCGAAGGACTTTTACACGGTGCTGATCGAGGGCACCCACACTTCCTCCAAGGACATTGACACCGGGGAAAAGGGGCAGGCGGACATCAGCACGCGCAATTTTCTCACGCTGATGGGTTATGGGCTCACCCGCTTCGAGAGCGGCAACTCGGCCTTCGATTGCGCCAACTGGTGGGGCGAAAATCACTACGGCGGTGGATGGTGCAACCGTTTACCGTTGACGACGCCAAAGCCCGCCTACGTGAATTACGCCACCATCACCCGGCATCTCAACCGGGCCAACTTCACGAAATACGTGCCGACGGGCAGCACCTCCACCTTCTGCCAGCAATTCAAACACTACAAGAGCGGCAAACTCATCCACGTGCTCTGGACCATCCGGGGCAAACGCCCGGTCAGCGTGAAAGTGCCGGCGGGCTCTTCGCTGGAGATTTACGATGGTAATGACAATGCGACTGTTCTCAAGGAAAAGGATGGCGTCGTCACGTTCACCGTGGACCAGTCGCCGCAGTATCTGGAGGGACTGAAGGGTGACGCCGTCATCACGCTTGGGGAAAGCGATCATTCCGACTCGCAGCCCGCGAAGGAAATTCAAAAGATCGCCAGCCTCGGAGATGGTTCATGGAATCTCGTCGCGAAGGAGGATCCCGAGTACACCAAAAACAAGCCGCTGCAGATTGAGCGTTTCCCTGGAAAAATGAGCGCCTCAGTGGTGGAGGCGCCCGCAGGCAAAGCCCTTGCGATTCATCTGGAGAAGCAGGACAAGGATCGCGGCGTGATGCCATTCTACACGACGCTCGAACCGAAGGCCCCGATCACGATTCCCGGCAAGGCCAGCCACCTCGGGCTCTGGGTCCGCGCGTCCAGCGACTGGGGACGCGTCGTTTATTCCCTGCGCGATGCGAAGGGCGAGAAATGGATCAGCGTGGGCACGAAGGAGGAGTGGAACAACGACGACATTCACAGCTGGAGTGCGTTCTGTTTCGACGGATGGCGTTACCTGCGATTCGAGCTGCCAGCGAGCGCGCCTTACGATTGCTACCGTGAATATGGAACCGCATGGTGGGGATCGTATGGAGGCGATGGCGTGGTGGACCTGCCGCTCAAGCTTGAAAAGATCATGGTCGAGCGCCGGCCCAAGGTGGTTTACGGGGGCGATCTGGTTGAAGCCAAGGCGGATGATGTGTTGCTGGGCGATTTGAACGCCGAGTACGCAAGCGCAGCCGACAAAACCGAGGAAGCCGTACGACTCTCGAAATTGCGGATGCCGTCGCCCAAAGGCGCGCCCGAGCTGGGCAATCCCATCGCGGACCTTGCGAAGACCGGCGTGGGCGCTCCGACGAAGGTGTTGAAGGTCACCGATCCCATGCACCAGTACGATGGCACCCGTTGCCATGTGCACTTTGACCTTGTGCCCGGCGCGAAGAGTTACGATGTCTGGGTGAGCCCCTATCCTGACGGACGCGGTGCAATTCAACTGGGAACAGCTGTGACCGAATCCGGCGCACTCATCGAGGGACTGCGTCCCGACGTGGAATTTTATCTGTTTATTGTTAGCAAGGACAAGGATGACAAGCTTTCGAAACCCTCCGCACCGTTCAAGTTCACGCTCAAGGACCGGTTTGGTTACAAGTGATCCAGTCGGATCTCAAATTTGAGATTTGAAATTTGAAATGAGATGGGGAGCCATGGAGCGGGCGCGACGTTCATTCGGGGATGACTGACGGCCAGCTTTGCGGTGGTCCCGGGGCGTTTGCCCCGTGATTTTGCGGAAGAGCTGCGCAAAATAGTCGGGATCGAGAATCCCCACCATCGGAGCGATTTCCTTCACGGGATTGTCGGTGACCATGAGCAGGTGACGGGCCTGCTCGATCCGGTAATGGTTGAGATACTGGATGGGCGGCATGCCGACTTCCCTTCGGAATTTTCTCGAAAGCTGAAAGATGTCGATGCCGAGGCGTGTCCCCGCATCCTTCAAGCTCAGCCTGGGATAGTAATAATTTCGTTCGAAGATTTCGACCGCTCCACGCACCTTGTCGGACAGGGATGATTTCCCGGATATCAGGCTGGACGCCCGGGCGAGTTGCATCCGCGACACCATCAGCTCGGCAAGGATGGCATTGAGCGTGACATGGCACTTGACCTCGCAGCCCAGGGGTTTCTTGACCACCAAAATCCACAGTTCCTTGAAAAGAGTCTCGAAGCGTTCACGGTTCAGGTTGTCAAAGAAGGGGTTCTGCTCAGTCCCCAGTTCCACCCACATGCGGGGCGTGATCTGTCCGTCGAAAGCCATCCACCAAAGATCGGCTGCGGATGGCTGATCGTTGAAGTGACGGTACGGCTTGCCGCAGTTCATCAGACACGCACAGCCCCCGCTGACGCGATAGGTTTTGCCGCCCACCACGTGCTGGATCTCGCCCTTGCGCACGTAGTGCAGCAGGTAGCCCTGGCGGTTGCCCTTTCGTTGAATTTCATATCCCCTGGGGTACCTGTTGAAGACACCGATGGAAGTCACATGTTCCCACAGGCTGAGTGCCAGTTTGGTGGGATAGTTGCTGTGTTCATAATCGGTTTGGCGCGGCCTTCCCCGCCGGGAGCCTCTGGGCCCGAAAGGCCAGGATTGGAGTGGGAGTTTCATCCTCGGGAAACCTAGGCCAGTCGGGCGGACGAGGCAATCGGGAACCGTCAAGATTCTCATGGTTTTTGTCAAAACATCGTAACTGCGTGCGGGGCTTTTCTGTGGGATGCTTTCCACGATCAATGAGGACCGACTCTTTCACTCTGGTCGAATTGCTGGCTTGCCAGCCGACCCGCGCTCCGTCGCGACGGCGAGCGGCGAGGCGAGAGCCTTGGCGAAGACAAGCTCAAAGAGCGTTTACGCTCGTTGAGCTGCTGGTGGTGCTGGCCATTATTTCCATCCTGGCGGCGTTGCTGATGCCGGCGCTGAAGAATGCGAAATTCTCGGCACAAAAGGTGCGCGGGATGAACAACCTGCGACAATTCGGACTGGCCGCCATGCTTTATCACAACGAAAATGCCAGCAGGATGCCGGATGACGGCGTGCCAGGCGGCGGCGCTTTTCAGCTTTTGTTTCCTTATGGGGCCAGCAATGTTCTTTACTCCACCAAAAGTAACCAGGTGGTGCCCGGCCTCTATTATTCTTCCGCCGGTGGGGAGGAGGTTCCTTGTCCAACCATCACGTGGAATGCAAATTTCAAGGGACCACGAACTTCCCCCATTCAGCCAACAGTCCATTCGCTTGAAGAGGTCAAAAATCCTTCGGCCGTTTTTTTAATGGCGCAAGGCAGGGCATATTTTGCGGCATCCGATTCTTGGAATGGCTTTGACACGGATTTTGATGGAACCTACGACGCCACATTTTACCGTCCTTATTATGGAAAGGGCACCTGCTTTTATTATGTGGATGGGCACGTCGGGTTCCTGGCATGGGAAGGTCCCTTTCCCAAGTCCAAGTGGAACACGGACGACTCGAATCACAACCTCACAACGTGGTATCCATCCAGCACCTCGGGCGCCCTGATATTCGGAGGACAATGACTGTTTTTGAAGTAGTTGGGGTGGATGGAACGATGGGTATGGGGTGAGTGGTCGTGTGGACGAGGCGATCGGGAACTGTCAAGATTCTCATGATTTTTGTCAAATCATCGTGCCTGCAAGTAGAGCCATTCTGTGGGATGTTTTTCGTGCCGGGTGGGGGGGTGCCATTCAAAACAGCATGAACAGTTTCCATGGAAAGCACGGTTGCCGCAAGCCTTGCGGCCCCGGTGGGAATTTCTCACGACTCGTGAGGCTCCATTCTTTTACCCTGGTCGAATTGCTGGTGGTGCTGGCCATCATTTCAATCCTGGCGGCGCTGCTGCTGCCGGCGTTGAAAAATGCAAGAGAAACGGCGAAAAGGATCGCCTGCATGAACAGCCTCAAACAGGTGAACCTGGCCCTGCTCATCATTGCCGACGACAACAATGGCTGGATCAATGGCACGGGTAGCGCCACGACCACTTCCGGAAGCTCGCTTGATTGGATGAACACGGTGACCAATTACCTGAAAAACGACAAGCTGGTGAAGGCCGGCCCTAATTGCCAGGCATGCCCCGGCATGGAACGCACGGACGGCAACACGCCTTACGGCGTAAATGCCAATTTTGTCTGGGCCTTGCCCACCATGCACTCTCTTTACGAGGTCAAAAAACATTCCTGCAACATCTTTTTGGTGGCGGATTGTTATAGCTGGGTCGCGAGCTCGGGCTCGCTTTTTGACACGACAACGGACATGCGCCACAAGACGAAAGGTCTCAATTTCGCCTTTGTGGATGGCCATGGCGAGTGGGTAAGGGAAAAAGGATATCCCTACGCCAACCTCAGCCCCTGGTGGTACTGGGACAACTGGCACGAGCCGGCAACAGAAGGGTGGCCCTCCTCCGGCACCGATTCCTCGCTTTGGGGTGAGTGATCGGCTCTCATGCCAGCGGGACGAGGATCAGCTCCCCCCGCAAAAACCAGGAAGTTTATGAAACACCGCTTTACCATCGAGAACGCTTTTTACCGCGTGGAAGTTGAACCTCGTCACGGCTGCATCACGCGGATCCGCGACAAGGTCGGCGAGATCGAGCTGCTCACCGAGCCGCGTCTTGCGGAAAATTTCCACCTCCTCGTTCCCGTCCCGGGACTCCGTTCGAATTACATTTCCGGTTCAGAACAAAAACTTTCTTCGGCTGAAACGAATGAGGATTCCATGGTGCTTCGCTGGAAAGGCCCGCTCTCCAGCAGGCGCGGACGCCTTTCCCTTGACGTCACCCTCCGCATCGAATTCATCGGGGAGGTCATCCACTTCGGATGCCGCGTCCATAACCGCACGAAACACACGCTCGCGGAGGTCTGGTATCCGATCCTTGGGGGAATGCGTGGATTTGGGCGCGGGCGTGAAGCGCGAAACGCGGAGGTGATGGTCCCGCAAGCTTATGCGCCGTGGCGTCAGAAAATATTCCGGGATTTTGGACACACGCGCGGTGAAGCGCTGGGCACCCTCAGCGGCGAGCACTCCTTCGGTTATCCCGGCATCATGGTGATGCCATGGTTTTCATTTCTTGATTCGAAGGACGAACGCGCGCTCTACATGGCCTCTCTCGAGGAAACACCCCGGGTCCGATACATCCGTTTCGCGCAATCACCCGGCCTCGCGCACGATCGTCCCGCGGGAAATGCCCCGCGTGAATCCGAGACACGCGGATTTTCCTCCGGTCTGACGATGAACTGGGCGCACTTCCCATTCACTCCCCCCGGTGAAACATTCGAGGGCTCGACCATCGTCCTGCAGGCGCACGACGGCGGCTGGCGAAAGTCGGCGGCAATCTATCGCAAGTGGTTCACCGCGCGTTTTTCGCCGGTCGAATCACGACATTGCTGGTTGCGACAGGAAACGGCGACGCTCGACACGATGTTCATGTTGCCGGAGGACAACATCAACGTGCGTTTCCGCGACATCCCGCGCTGGGCGAAAACAGCGGAAAAACACGGACTCAAATGTGTGTTGATCTCGGGATGGAATGTCGGCGGCCACGACCGGGGTTATCCGCAATACACGCCCGAACCCGCCCTCGGAACCTGGAAGGAACTCGAGGCCGGCGTGCGCGCGTGTCATCGCCTGGGATTGCGCGTCTATTTTTTTGTCAACTGCCAGCCCGTGGACATGACGACCGGGTGGTATCGCAGGGAATTGCACAAATACCGGTTACTCGACCCCTATGGCCAGCAGTTCTTCATCATCAACTATTGGGGCATGGGGACGCTGGGCGCGCGCAACCGGTACTGCACGGCCACTCCTTTCTCGGAAATGAACCCCGCTCATCCCGAGGTCCGCCGCCTGCTCATCCGCCAGTATCGCCGCCTTGCCGAAATTGGCGCGGATGGCGTTCATGTGGATAAATTTTTCGGAACGCCGTTTGATTTCAATCCCAGGCTGAAAGAAACGAGTCCCGACCGGGCGCATCACGAGGGGATCCTGCGCTTCGTCGAGGAGATGCTCGCGGAATGCCGCGCGATCCAGCCGGAGTTTTGTTTCTCATACGAGGGCGCGTGGGACCGCCTGATCGCATACACTGATGTGAGCTGGGGCGGGGGAGGGGACGACCTGTTGAAGGCGGTGTTCCCTCAACGCACGGGCACCACCGGAATCACCCAGCCCTGGGACTATAACCGGGTGAATCTCGCTGTTCTGAACGGCTTGAACCTGCTCGTGGGTCCGGGAAACTACATGCGTGGCATGGATTATCCGCCGATGAAGCCGCTTTGCCGCTACATCGAGGAGATCACGCGTATTCGACGGAATCTCCACGGCGCCCTCTCCCGGGGGGAAATTCTCGACGCCTCAGAGGGGCTCTACAAGAGAAGCAATCCGCTCGTGAAGATCGGCGGTTCCTTCGCGCGAAGTCCGCACGCAAATTGGAGAATGTTTCGTGACGTCAAAACCGGTCTCCGCGCCTTGGTGCTGGTGAATCTCGGACCCGATCCATTGAAAGCCGCGGGCCTAACCCCTGTTGACACCCCGCGCGTCGTCTGCGAGCTTCATTGCCCATTCAAGAAGGTCCGCGATTGCCGCTTTCCCGTGGATCTGACACTTCCTCCCGAAAGCCTGATCATCCTCACATTTTGAGAGCCCACCATGCATCGTATCCCCCGCTGTTTTACTGTCACGACGCTGGCCTTGCATGTTTTGTGCATGTTCGATGCATCACCGGAATTGTACGCGGCGGACGCGCCGCCGATCAACCCGTCAGCATTGAACGAAGTGCTGGGAACGCCGGCCGACTGGAAGCTTTCACCGGAAATCCCAGCCGCGGGCGCTGTTCTCAGCCTGGAAAGCAAGGCGCCCCGCGAAGCGCCATGCGAGCTGCTGATGTCGTTCCGCCTCAAACCGGCTGCGGGCGCATCGAGCACCATCGGCGTGCAGATGGCATGCGCCGACCTCGCCGACAAATCACACCAGGCACTGACCCTGTCCGTCAGCGCGGCCGGGGGCACGGGTTACATCAGCTACGGCGTTTCTGTCACGGCGAGTGACGCTCCCGAGGCATTGAAGGCGAAACCGCCGCCCTCCCTGAATGGATATCTCTATTTCGATGCGGTGAAGGCCAACGAACGCAGTCTCGCGTGGTCCGACGACATGCGCCGCATGATCGAAGCCCAGATCGCCGCGGCGCCCAAAGTCGAAGAGACGCCCATGACGCTCCGCTGCACGGTCGAAAAGGACCGTTTTCGTTGCTGGATCAACGGCCGTTTTGTTTCCGAGCTTCCGATCGAGCCAGGAATGAATCCGTCGGGGCTCGTGCGGGTTCAGATTTATCCCGGCGCGGAGGTGACATCATTGAAGGTCCTCCCATTGGCCGCCGACTCCCATCGCTTCGAGCCGATCTCCATCTCGGGAAACCTGAACTCCTCGACGCTCAATGGCGGAAAGGTGGATCGCGCTTCGCTGCCTGGCGGCGGCGCTCCCGATGCGATCGTTTCCGCGGGAAACGTCCCGTTTCAATTTCCAGCCCTGTCGGCGAATGGAAACGATCACGTGGATGTTGGTCAGAGCTGGACGCGCTTCGGCGCGCTGCCCGGCTTTTTCGCCGCCAACTCCGGCACATTCGGCGGACGGTGGATCTCAGCGGACCGCATGGATCCCGCCCGCATCGCCACGTACATACCCAAGGGGCGCTACAAGGCGCTCCATATGCTTGCGGTCGCCGATGATCGCGAAAATGGCGTGCCGGTTGTGTCGGCGCAGATTTACCGCCCCGACGCGGGCCATCCTTTCAACTTTTCCGCCAAGGTCCCGAAAGAAGGCGGAGGTGGCGAATCGGTTCCGATCAAACTCGCGGGAGGGAAAAGCGCGCGCCTGTATCACGTGACGGTCCCCATGGACCCGGACGCATTCTCATGGTTCACTGATCTCCAGCGGATCGGCTTGGAGATCACCAAGCAGGTCCAGTATTACCGCGCCTATCCCGATCCGCTCGAATACAGCTGGCACGGAGCGGGACTTCCGAGCTCCGTGCAGATTTATGCGATGACGCTCGAACGCGTTGGTGTGGACGTGGACATCGAGCCGGAACACTTCGGTCATTTCTGGACGGCGCCCGAGACTCCGAAATATACGGTGACCCTCCGCAACGGCACCGGCAAGCCCACCACCGCAAAGCTGCTCATCACCACGCGAAGCGACGGCGGCAAGAACGAGAAGGAACAAAAGAAGGAAGTGCCGTTGCCGGCGGACAACACGCCGGTCAAGGTGCCGATCGAACTCGCTCCGACCCGGTATGGCCTGCAGGAAATGACACTGAGCGTCACCGCGGGAGACGAGATCGAGACCTATCGCCGGAAATATTCATGGCTTCATCCCGACACGCGTGATCATGACATCTGGCAATCGGGGCGCGGATCCATTTTTGGGTATTGGGAACCGGGTGGCGCGCACGACACTCCCACGCAGGACAAGGCCATGCCGATGATGGCGGCGGCGGGCGCCGAAACCTCGCTGGCCGATTATTCAGAAACCGGCACCCCGGAAATGAGAGCCATGGCGGAGAAATACCACTTCGTCACCGAGCCCGCATTTTCCGGCGGGATGTTTTATTGCAACGCGTTCGTCTCTCCCCCCGAGCTGGTTGCAAAATACGATCCCACCAAACCCGAGGAATCCGGGAAGGCCCTGATCGAGGTCATGCGGAAGTACAAAATCAAGCCCAGCCCGACCTGCCGTCCCACCTACCTTCCATTTTTCCCGGAACCTCTTATAGGCCCCGTGACGGCGGGTGTCTGGCCGACGCATTACGGTGTGGATTACAAGTTGAGCCCTGAAGACCAGAAGACGTTCGATGCCAAACTCACCACGTTTCTCATCGGCGCCCGCGCCGTCCGCAAGGAATGGCCCGACGTGAAGCTCCTTCTTCCCTACGGCGATCCGATGTTCACCGCGATTTTCATGCGGCTCAGTCCCGAGGCGCGCGAGTTCATCGACGGCTGCGCCATTGATCTTCCGGGCTTCGAGCGCCTCCCGGAACAACAGGTCCACCAGGTGGACTTCAACCGCCTCTGCCCGATCATGAAGGACATCCGCCAATACAAGCCGGACCCGTATCTCGTCGTCGTCGAGGGCACCTCCGTTTCATCCAGGGATCTTGATACCGGAGAGGAGGAGCAGGCGGACATCTGCACCCGCGACTTCCTGAACCTCATCGGTTATGGCGTCACGCGGTTTGAGAGCAGCGATGCCCCCTTCGATTGTGCCGGTTACTGGGGCGAGAACCATTACGGTGGCGGCTGGTGCAATCGCAAGCCGATGTGCACGCCCAAGCTGGCCTACATCAATTACGCAACGCTCACCCGCCACATCAACCGCGCCAATTTCACGAAATACCTGCCGACCGGCAGCACCTCCACTTACTGCCAGCAATACAAACATTACAAAACCGGGAAGCTGATCCACGTGCTCTGGACCATTCGCGGCAAACGTATCGTGAGCGTCAAGGTCCCCTCGGGCGCAACACTGGAGATTTACGACCAGCACGATAACGCGACCCCTCTTCGCGAAAAGAATGGCGTCGTTACCTTTGTCGTGGATCGCTCACCGCAATATCTCGAAGGACTGGCTTCTGATGCGGAGATCACGCTCGGGGACAGCGATCACTCCGATTCCCGTCCCGGCAAGGAAATCGAGAAACTCTCAAATATCGGCGAAGGCTGGAAAGTGGTCGAGAAAGAGGACCTCGACTACGCGAAGAACAAGCCGCTGATGGTCGAACGTTTTCTTGGGAAGATGAGCGCCAAAAAAGTGGACGCCCCCGGCGATCAGGGCGGCAAGGCGCTTGCGATCCATCTGGAAAAACAAGCGAAGGACCGTGGCGTGATGCCTTTTTACACCACGCTCGAGCCCGATCACCCGATCACGATCGAAGGCAAGGCCAGCCATTTGGGCTTGTGGGTCCACGCGGCCAGCGATTGGGGGCGCGTCGTTTATTTCCTGCGCGACGCGAAGGGAGAGAAATGGATCAGCGTCGGCGCCAAGGAGGATTGGAACGATGACGACATCCATTGCTGGAGTGCATTCTGTTTTGATGGCTGGCGCTACCTACGCTTCGAGCTGCCATCAAATGCGCCTTACGATTGTTTCCGCGAATATGGCTCGACGTGGTGGGGCTCTTATGAAGGCGACGGTGTGGTGGATTTGCCGCTCAAGCTCGAAAAGATTGCCGTGGAGCGGAGGCCGAAGGTCATTTGCGGAAACGAGCTGGTGGATGCGAAACCGGACGACGTGTTGTTGGGTGACTTGAATGCCGAGTACGCAAACGCGTCGGACAAGGATGACGATGCCGTAAAATTGTCGAGGTTGAGGATGCCCGCCACGAAGGACGCACCGGAGCTGGGCAATCCCATTGCAGATTTTGCGAAGGCCGGGGTGGGCGCGCCGACGAAGGTGTTGAAAGTGGCCGACCCGCAGCATCAATACGACGGCACTCGTTGCCACGTGCATTTCGATCTCGTTCCCGGCGCGAAGAGTTACAATGTGTGGGTAAGTCCCTACGCCGATGGTCGGGGAGCGATGCAACTCGGAACGGGTTGGACCGAATCCGGCAAGATGATCGAGGGCTTGCGTCCCGACATCCAGTTCCATGTCTTTGTCGTGTACACAGACAAGGACGACAAACCCTCCAAGCCTTCCGCGCCCCTCGCATTCACGCTCAAGGACCGGTTTGGTTACAAATGAAATCTGTGTGGTTCACTTTTTTGACTTTTCCCGACCTTTTTCTGCTAAAAAACGGAGGGACACGCTCCGGAGGCTGTCTCAGAACTCGCAAAAAGTTCTGAGACAGGGCGAAATCGACCATCCCAAATGCCTCGTAAAAAATTAAAATGCGTCATAACGTAAATACAAGCTTCGCTTTTTTTGAAACCGGAGTTCTGAGACGGCCTCTCCGTCGTGTCCGCCCACGCCGCGAATGGATCTTGCAGCCATGATATTTTTCATGTGCGACGAAAACATGCGGTTCAGGTTCACGGTTGCTTTGGTCGTTGCACCCCCATCCACCAACGGACACGACGGCCCGCGCTACGCCGTAGGCTTCGGCGAGGCGAGAGCGTGTCCCTCCGTTGGCCTTCGATCCACACAAAAATGGGAAAATTCATTTTGCTGAGTTTCCTCCTCTGCGCATGCGGACTGCTCCAGGGACAGCCTCTCATGAAGGTCGAGCCTTCTGCCGACGGGAAAAATGCGCGCATCCAGGTTTTTCCAACCCACGAGAAGACGCGCGGCATCGTTGAATTGATCGACGCGAAGTCGGGACGGTGCGTGAAAACGGTGTACGCCGGCGCGCTCGCCAGCGGACAGGCTTTCACGCTCGGCCAGGTCAATAATCTCAAATCAGGATCATATCGCGTGCGATATCGTGACGGAATTGGCGTGACCGTGGACCAGGAGATCACGCTTCCGAAGAAGGAAAAATGGATCAATCCCGCGGACGTCGTCATCTGTGACAAGGGCGTCTACGTGCTGGACCGCGGGTTTCCCGGGAAGGATCCCGAGAAAAAGGACGATGGCACCATGTCGGAAGCGGTGCCGCCGATTGGAGAGTTGCGCGTTTACAAGTTTCTGCCGGATGGAAAACCGGACACCACATTTGGAGATCGCGGGCGTGCCATCCTTTCGGAAACCCCGGCCGTGAGACCGAGTTTCACGGTGGACAACGAGGGGATCATCTATTTGCCGGCTCCGCCGATGCACAGCGTGACGGTGTTCGATCCCTCCGGGGCGAAGATGAACCAGATTCTTGGGGGATACAGTGGCGACGCGTACAGTCCCCAGTCCACCACCTGCGTGGACAACGTGGGCATTGGGCCGGGACGGACGATTTATTTGCTCAGCACCTGGGGCTACGGAAATTTTCGTGCGTACGATCGGACAAAAAATAATTTTGATGGGTTGCTCTACGGGATGGTGATCGAGGCCACGGGCGGAACTCCCCGGGCCATGACCACCGACCACGAGGGATCGATTTATTACCTCACGGGAAAGCGTGCGTGGCAGAAAGTGGACGACACCGGCAAGGCGTTGAAGGAGACCTACGGCTCCAGTTCCTCGGAAAAGATGTATTTCCCGCAAGGCCCCTCCGCATCCGGCGGATTGATCTGGGTGGTGGACCACGGCCCGGCCGGGCCGTTCTGGGATAGTGGTGGCGACAATGCCCTGCTGTTATTCTGGGACAGCGGAAACGACATTGTTTTCGTCGATCGCTACGGCGGGCCGGGCAAGGCGAAGGACAAGCTTGAATTCCTCAACCCAAGCGCCGTGGCCCAAACCCCCGATCATCTCGGACTCTGGGTGGTGGAAGATGGAACCCCGATCCCCGATGGCCCATCGGGAAACACACGCGTCCGCACGTTCAAGATTACAGCCGAACACACCGAGGAAGCGCCACTTGAATTGAAGTAATGGAGTGAGGGATTCAATCTCGCAAGATTCCTCGTATTTGGAGTGTCACCCAATTTGCCCTAAGGAATGTCGCCGAGGCTCACATAGATCTTTTCGCTTGCCTCATCGACGGCCATGGAGAGGACGGCTTTTTTTTCAAAGCGCTCGGAGACATAAACAGGCTTTCCGGGGTCGCCATTGTCGTCGGGTTTGTAGCGGGCGATCTTTGTTGCGACGAGTCTGGGAGGCTCGCCTTTATTCTCAGCAGGCTCAAATTCGCCTTCCACCACGTAGAGCGAGGAATGCACGCCTTCCCACACGCTGACGGGCTGGATACGGGGCAGCGCCTTCGGGTTGTCCGTTGGCCGCCCCTCCTTGTCCAGCGGCCAGCAATAAAGTTTTCGTTGGTCAATAAAGTAGAGGAAGCGTCCCACACGTGCGAGGAAGACGGCATCCTTGAGATTGGGGATTGGAACCGATGCGACCGGCAGCTGCAACGTTCCGTCGGGAGAGAGATCTCCCACCTCGAGGACGTCTTGCTGACCGCCGAATATCATCACGTTGTAATTGTCGCTGGGAATCATGGCGCTCTTGGCATTGTAACCGAAGGCGTACACCTGCGGCTCGCCCTTGGGCTCACCCGTTGTGTCGAGCGGCATCGTGAAGAGTCCGCTTCCGCCCCAGCCGATTGTATAGAGGAGGTCCAGCTTGGGATCGAGCAGCATGTGTGAAATGCCCCCGTGGAAGTTGCCGATGGGATACCCGCGCGGCTTGCCTTTCGGCTCGCCCTTGTCGTCCAGGTCGTATACGACCAGTGTCTTGGATTCGCTGTGACGACCTCCCTGCACGCCAAGGTAGAGCTTGTGCGAGTCGCGTGACAGCAGGATGCACGCGACGGCCCGGAAAAAATAGGTTGGCGCGAAGTCGGGCTGCGTGATGAAGGGATCGGGCGAGTTTGGATAGTTGCGCTCATCGCTGCCGCTCACCGTGCCGTCAGCTTGAATGTCATAGACGAAAAGTCCCTTCTCGTAATCACCTTCCTGGTGTCCCCATCCCACGTAAAGTTTGCGAGCCTTGGCATTGACGAAAATGGCCCCGTTGAATGTAACCGACGGAACCTCCACCACCTGTTCGGCGCCGGTGAGAAGGCGCGCAATGAAAATCAAGGCGCACGCATGAACGAGGAATTTCATCGGAAAAGAATTTCGCGCGCATCCACCAATACTCATGGCAGTCACGGGTCGTAGGTGGCCCATTGTGCGCCATACCCGTTCACTTCCCTGCCCCAGAACGAAGAGTGGGTCCAAGGCAGCTTGGAATCCGTCGTATACGTGGCATAAGAGGGGACCTTGTTCCAGAAGATCGCATGCCCATCCACGTAAATGAAGGGCAGTCCCTTCCCGCCATGCGCGGGGCCGGCGGTGGAGATGCTGACGGAATCGCCATAGAGGCCATTTTCCAGAAAATATTGATTCAGCACGGCCGGATAGTAGCCATTCTCCGTGAAGGCAAAAACTGCGGCGGGATCACGCACTTGATTGATGTTTACCAAGTTTACCGCCCGACTGCCGTAATACCAATCGCTGACAGGGTTGTGACCATTCTGACGAAGATCCTCATTCATCGCATACTGCCATCGCTCTGCGGTTCCGCAGAGGACGCCGGACGCCGGCACAGGACACCAGAAGACACTTGTTATGGGAACGAAGGGGGCTGAAATGCTGTTGGTCTTCACATTGGTATAACGCGCGAGTTGACGCGTCCAGCCCCAGTAATCGTAATCAGGCACCCCGCCGTCGTTGGGATTGGCCACGGGAAAGTATCCGTCCCAGTCGTTCACATACAAGAGGAGCCCGATATGAAGCTGGTGCAGGTTGTTGATACAGACGACCTGTTTGGCTGCCCACTTGGCGCGCTTCAATGAGGGCAGCAACAACGCCATCAGGATGGAAATGATCGCCAGCACCACGAGTAGTTCAACCAGGGTAAATCCGTCACCCATTTTCGGTCGGTCATGTTTTGTTTTCATCGGACCCTCCAATCTTGTTTTTCAGATGTCGCTGATCCGTGCGCTTGACCGTCCTGCGACCAGCAAAGGTTTCACAGCAGTAAAAAGCGGTGTTTTGCGGCCACCAGCCATTCTGGCAAGAGTACCAACTCCCACCGATCCGGCCTCCTCGTACGGCCATTCCACGCGGCTGATTCCCGGTGTTTGTCCACCATTCATCTCGGAACCAACAAAACTGATGTTTCCGGGAAGCTTCCAGTCCAGCCCGTGTAACAGATCCCGGACGGGCAGGATCGGCCCGGGTTCCGAGGCGAATATGGCCGTCGGGTAAGGCTTGCGGACAAAGAAACGTTTTACCACCTCGTATTGAGACCTGTCGGTGGGAAGGTTGGTCTGGATCCATTGTTCATTTGTTTCCAGATCGAACTTGCGCAAGGCCTTGCGATAGGCCTGAAGCATCTCATTCTGGTATCCGTGCGTCATGGTGCCGCCTAAAAACGCGATTCGACGATGCCCAAGACCGGTCAGATGCTGAATTGCGAGACGGCTGCCGTCCCCGTGGTCCAGGTCCACCGAGGTAACCTTCTGCGAACAGCTGTGGTTGCCCAGGATGACCCACGGGCGTCCCCAGGATTTTACATGGCTGATCGCCTCGTCATCCACCCGTCCGGCCACGAGCCATCCATCCACGCAACCACTCCGGGTCAATCGCTCCGCTTTCGCCCAGTGGCTGGATTTGCTTACGCGCACAAACGTCAGGCTGGCATCCATGTCATGGAGGGCATGCTCCGCACCGCGAAGCAGGAGCAGGCACCATAGGCCAAGCGAGCTCCCTGCGTCCTCGCCAAGCGTTGTTCCTGCGTCATCCAGAAAAAGGAAACCAACCTGCGACAGACGGGAATGCTTCGGCTTGAATCGGGCGCGGACGAGAAGGCGGGCGGCGTGGTTGGCGACAAATCCATTTTCTCGCGCTGCCTCCATGACGCGGTGGCGTGTGCGTTCGCAAACTCTCGGATGCCCGTTGAGGGCGTGGGAGAAGGTGCAGAGCGAAAGCGAAAGCTTCCGCGCCATCTGCTCACTGGTCAGCATGGGATGGGAGCGCGCCTGGCCGGTTGTCATGGTCCTGTTCTAACCGCGATCAGAATGCGAAAGCAACTAAAAAACCATGCGCATGGTATTTTTATTGACGCCACGCCCATCTCGCACCTACAAGTGCTCCTCATGCCCCCATCCTTGTCCCCCGGTGAAATCTTCCAAAAGGTTCTGGTGACAACTTTGGCGCTGGCAGCGGGCTTCATCCCCCTCGTGAGCTGCTCGGAGCAGGCCGGGCCTCAAGCGGGTGGGTGGTGGAAACCGATCACATCCGGCTCATTGCTGCATTCCGCCTTTGATCCCCGGACCAACGAGTGGTCGGTGGCTGGTGAATGCTCCCGCGCGGTGGACCCTGCGATTGGAGGGATGGTGATGACGGCGACCAATGAAAGCGGGATGGTCATCCAGGGCCTTGCCCCGGTGACGGGTGACCGTGAAATTCGCGCCCGTGTTCGCCTGCGCACCCATCTGGCTCCTTCGGTATACGCCTCTATTTCAGCCGCAAAAAAGAATGAAAATGATCCTGGGTTGAGCATCACCATGGCAAGTGGCAAGGGTGGTGGATTCATCCAATGCGCTCCCTCGCTGGGAGGCCAGCCCTTTCACAATATTGCCGGGCTCACTTCCAATCTCAATTGGAACTGCCCCTTCCACAATGACTTTCTTTATTACTGCCGAGCCTATCCCCAGGCATTGCCTGGCTGGGAGCAGGCATACCGCGAGCAGATCGAGGAGGACATGGCGCGCATCCCGGACGAGGAAACCAAATGGGTGGAAGTCCGCGCCGAACTGCGGAAAGGGTCGGTTGCCGTCTGGATGGAGGACCGCCTTGTGGCGTGGAAGAACGATCCCTCCTTCAGTCCCGACGGAACGATGGGGTTGAATCTCTCCGCCGGCACCCAGGTTGCTTCATTCACCTCAGCTCCACTCGCCCCGGCAACGGAAGGATTTCTGCCGGTGCCGCTGAGTGGTTATCACAACGCCATCGCCTTGACGGGCGGCTCCCCGGTGAAATCCGAATTTCTCCCACCCGCGGGGCGGGTTGTCATGGTAAAGGACGTCCCTTTTGTATTCTCCGGCGTAAATAGCGAGGGGAATGATCATATTGATGTCGGACAAAGTCTTTTTCGCGAGGCCAACTTGATCGGGTACCTTCCAGCGGGGCCCAACACCGGTGCCTGGTGCGGTGCCACGCGGCGTGATCCCGCGCGCATCCAGCTCCGCATTCGCAACGGCCAGTACGACGCCCTCTACGTCATCGCCGCGTCCGAGGATAAAAAGAACAGCGTGCCCCTGCTATCCGCGATGTTTTACCGCCCTGACGCGGGTTACAGCGAAACCTTCGAAACCAATGTCCCACTGGCCGGGGCCGACAGCTCGGATGCGACGCCGCTTCCCGTCATGCTGGGCAACGGGCGGAAGGCCAACCTCTGGCTCGTCAAGATCCCGCTTGATCCGGCCCGGCTCACGTCGTTTGGTGATTTGGACATCATCGAGATCGAGCTGACGAAGAAGGTGGAGTCATGTCGGAATTATCCGGACCCGATCACGTACGGCTGGCACCAGGCGGGGCTTCCCTCGGCGGTTCATGTATACGCGCTCACGCTGGGCGAGGTGCCGGTTGGATTCTCGTGGGAGCCCGATCAATTTGGACATGTCTGGATAGCTCCAAAAGTTCCGTCCTACACGGCAAAACTGACAAACCACACCGATGCCGATAAGATCGGCAAACTGACCGTGACAACCAAGAGTTATGATGGAACGGAGGAACCGTCGCCGCAGGAGTTTCCCGTTACGATCCCCAAGGGCCAAGCCGTGACGGTGAAGGTTTCGCTGCCGGTGAAACTCAACGGTTACCACGATGTGATTGCCACTCTGGACGTGGGGGGGAAGCAATGGACGGAGAAACGTTCGCTCACCCGTCTCGCGCCCGATACGCGGTCTGTCAAATGGACCGAGGGCAAGGGCGTGATGTTTGGCTATTGGGGTTACCATGGAGGCCATCACACTCCGAAGGGGGAACTCACGACGGATCTCATGACCAAGGCCGGCGCGCGGCAGTATGTCATGGCCGCCCGTCCACCCGACACGGAACTGGTCAGGAAACATTGGGGACGCGTCACGAGCTCGCCTTACCTGGTATTTCCCCAGGAGTGGGCGGGAGAGGAGAAGCTGGATCCCGTCAAGGTCGGGACGTTTCGCAAGGAGATCCTTGCCAACATGAAAGAGTGGGACAAGGACATCCCCGTGAATCAACGCGCGGATAACATCACGTTTTACCCTGAGGCGCACATCAGCACGCGTCTCACGTGCGGCAATTATCCCGAATATTGGAACGGCGAACCGTTGGTCTACACCGACGAGGAAAAGAAGCGCCTGCGCATGTTCATGGAAACCTCCCGCATCGCCGCCGAGTTGTTGCGAAAAGCCTACCCGGAACGAAAGCTGTTGCTCGAGTACGGGGACCCGCTGTTCCCGGTGCCCCTGCTCCGCGCCGGGTTTCCAACAAACCTGGTTGATGGAACCGGCCTGGATGTGCCCGTCTTCGAACGGTTGCCCGAAATGCAGCTCAGGGATATCGCGATCCATCGCCTGTACCAGTTGAGAAAGGAATATGAGAAAGTCGGCATCACCAAGCCACGCTTTTATGCCGTGGAGGGAAGCTTTGTGCCCACCGAACCCGGCTCCTGCACGTGGCGCGAGCAGATGGATCTCTACTCACGCTGGAGCCTCATCGACATGGCGTACGGCGTGGATCGGTTCTACTCGGGCTGGTGCGCCTTCGATTGCGGCGACTACTACGGGGCGGAACATTATGGCGGTTGTGGCATCCAGCGCCGCATTCCCTTCTGCGATCCCAAGCCGGCCTACGCCGCTTATGCCACCACGACCGACAAGCTCAACGAGGCCAATTTCGATGGCTGGGTCAAAACCGGCTCGCTCACCACCTTCTGCCTGCGCTTCAAACACCCCAAGCGGGGTCTCATCTATGCCCTCTGGACCTTGCGGGGCAAACGGGATGTGACGCTTACGCTTAAGGCTGATGCCAAGGCAGGTGTCACCGACAGCATGAACAACACAAAGGCGGTCGCCAGCAAGGACAAGAAGATCACTGTCTCGACTGATCCATCCGTCATCTATGTCACCGCTGCGGAGATCCTCTCCGGAAACGTGGAGGCCCCGGATCATTCCGAGCCGAAGCCTGCGGCGGGCGCGGTGCAGGTGGCTGACCTGGGCGATGGCTCATGGAAATACACGTCGAAGCGTGACATGGTTTACGAAAAGAACCACTTCAGCTTCGACCCGGCCGCCGGAAAATTCACTGCCACCGTGGGCAATGATCCGGAAAAAGGCCCCGTGCTGGTCTCAAAGCTGGAGAAACAGGACAAGGTGCGCGAGCTCATGCCGTGGTACAACGTGCTCAAGCCTTCAAAACCGATCCAGCTTGCGGGGGCTCCTTCGCACATCGGCCTGTGGGTCAAAGGCGCGAGCGATTGGGGACGCGTGGTTTACATCCTGCGCGATAACAAGGGCGAACGCTGGATCAGCATCGGGACGAAGGATGATTACAACTGCGACGACCCCCATTCGTGGAACTCCTTCAATTTTGACGGCTGGAGATATCTCCGCTTCGAGTTGCCCGGCCACAGGGGGTGGGATAATTTTCGCAGGATGGGCACAACCTGGTGGGGCTCAAGCGCCACCGCCGCCTGTTCCCCCACCGGCAAACCCGAGGGCGACAACATCGTGGACCTGCCCCTGACGCTCGAGGAGATGATCGTCGAGCAACGCAGCCACATTCTCTACGTGAACGATGTCCAGCCCGTGGCATCGGACACCGTGGCTCTCGGAAAAATGTTTGTGGAATATGAAAACCCCGGGGACGCGACCACCGAAGCCGTGGAACTGAGCCGCCTGCGGATGCCGAAACCGAAGGATGTTCCAGACCTGAAAAATCCCATCGCGCAGATGCAGAAGGAGGGCGTCGGCGCCCCGACGAAACTGCTGCGCCTCGCGCCCCCCGAGCACATGTACGACGGCACCCGCATGCGCGCGCACTTCACGGAAGTCGCGGGCGCCAAGGCCCATCACCTCTGGGTCGCGCCGTATGAGGATGGGCGAGGAGCCGTGGACCTGGTTCCGACCGGTATCAAGACCGGCGAACTCGTGACAGGCCTCCGCCCCGGCGTGAAGCTCTACTACTGGATCACCTACGAGGATGCCGACGGAAAAATGTCCAAACCCTCCCCAGTCCACACGGAAATCACCGTGGACAACTTCAAGGAGAAGTGAAAAAGGGAGAAGTCAACCTCGTGTGAATTTGAAAGCAATTGGCGGAGTGCGCGTGGTATTCTCCTGTTGTAAAGTGAGCGTATGAATCAAATCCAATCACTGCGGGAGAGGCACGCCGGGCTTGCCGCACGGGCTTGCCGGATCATCGAAGCTTCGGATTCTTCGCCGGGGCTGGATGCGCTGGCCGAGGCCGTCGGGCTGAGCCGGTATCATTTTCATCGCATGTTCAAAAAGGTGGTTGGCGTCACGCCCCGTCAATACGCCGCAGCGCGGCGGACGGGGCGGGTGCGGTCGGAATTACGCGCGCGGGGGTCTGTCACCGAGGCCATCTATGGCGCCGGGTTCAATTCCAACAGCCGCTTTTACGAGCGCTCTCCCGAGACGCTGGGGATGACGCCAAGTGAATATCGGGGCGGTGGCAATGGGGTCGCGATCCGATATGCCATTACTTCGTGCCCGCTCGGGTTGGTGTTGGTTGCTGGGACTGCGCGCGGCATCTGCTCGGTTCGTTTTGGGGATGTGCGGGTCAAGCTGGAGCGGGAGTTGCGTCAGGATTTTCCCAAGGCGGTGTTTGAAAAACCAGATCGCGCGTTTGACGCCTGGGTTACGGCGATCGTGGAGCACGTGAAACATCCCGCTGGGCGGATTGACCTGCCGCTCGATATTCGGGGAACTGCCTTTCAACAACGGGTGTGGCAGGCGTTGCGTGAAATTCCAGTCGGACAGACCGCAAGCTACCGGGAGGTTGCGGCGCGCATCGGGCACCCTTCGGCCGTGCGTGCGGTTGCCCGGGCTTGCGCGACGAACCCCGTCGCCGCCATCGTCCCGTGCCATCGGGTGATCCGGTCCGACGGCGGGCTCAGCGGTTATCGGTGGGGCGTCGGGCGCAAACGACAGCTTCTCAAGCGCGAGGGGGCATTGCCCTGAGTCGTGGTCGGGGGAAGGGCAGGCATGTTTCAGCCAAAAAACGTCGCCGCCGGCTTGACATAGTGTGAAAATAACACTATTATGGTGTAGAAATTACACGAAGAATTCCATGAAACACACCTACCGCCATCCCCGTCCCGCCCTCACCGTTGACTGCGTGGTCTTTGGTTTGGATGAGGGAGATCTGAAGGTCCTTTTGATCCAGCGCGACATCGAGCCTTTTGCAGGCAAGTGGGCGTTGCCCGGGGGGTTTGTCCACATGGGGGAGACGCTGGAGGAGGCTGCCCGACGTGAGCTTCTCGAGGAGACCGGTCTCGGCCAGGTCTATCTGGAACAGCTTTACACGTTTGGGGGCGTGGATCGCGACCCGCGGGAGAGGGTGGTCAGCGTTGCCTACTATGCGCTCGTGAAGCTGGACGAGCATGAGGCCAGGGCTGCGACGGATGCGCGTGACGCGGCGTGGTTTCCCGTGGACGAGATCCCGTCGCTGGCCTTTGACCACGAGCAGATTCTCGCGATGGCGCTGACGCGATTGAAGGGCAAGGTCCGCTACGAGCCGATTGGATTTGAGCTGCTGCCGCCCAAGTTCACCCTTTCCCAGCTCCAGCATCTTTATGAGGCGTCGCTGGAAGAGACGCTCGACAAGCGTAATTTCCGCAAAAAGATCCTCGGCATGGGGTTGTTGGTGGAACTCGACGAGATCGAAAAGGACGTGGCTCATCGCGCAGCCCGCCTTTACCGCTTCGACGAGCGCAAATATCAGCAGCTTAAAAAGCGCGGATTCGATTTTTGGTTATAAACACTCAAACAAAGGAGTTTCTATGCTTGGAATCCAATTCATCAAGGCACAGCCCACCATCTACCTCCTGCAGTACGGGAGGGGAAAGATCGTCCGTGAAGGCACGGGATTGTCGTTTTTCTACTACGCGCCGACCACCTCGCTCGCCGCCGTGCCGATCAGCTCGGCCGAGGCGCCGTTCATCTTCGCCGAGACGACGGCGGATTTCCAGTCGGTGACGATTCAGGGCCAGGTCAGTTACCGGGTGAGCGAGCCCCGGCGGCTGGCCACGCTCATGAACTTCACGCTTGATGCCCACGGAAGGAATTACCTTTCGGAAGACCCGCAAAAACTGCCCCAGCGCGTGGTGAACGCCGTGAATGTGCTGGCACGAGCCGAGCTCCAGCGTCTGACTCTTCGCCAGGCCATCCGCGGCACGGAGACGATTGTGAAGGGGATTCGCAAGGGGCTCGTTGAAGCCAACGAGATGAGTTCGCTGGGGGTTGAGATCCTTGGGCTCGCGATCCTGGCTGTGAAACCGACACCCGAAACGGCGCGCGCCCTTGAAACCGAGACGCGGGAGGAACTCCTCAAGGAGGCCGATGGCGCCATCTATGCGCGCCGCAACGCGGCGGTGGAACAGGAGCGCTCGATCAAGGAGAACGAGCTCAACACGGACATCGCCGTCGAGAACAAGAAGCGCCAGATCCGCGAGACACAGATGGAGGCCGAGCGCGCCATTCAGGAAAAGGAGTCCCAGCTCCACCAGGCGCAGATGCTTTCGAGCATCGAGCTTGAGAACAAGAGAAAGGAACTCGTGGGACTCGCGGCGGAAAACTCCAACGCGGAAGCCAAGGCCCGCGCCTATGGCATCGAAACCACCATGCATGCGCTCAGCTCGGTGGATACCAAGGTCGTCCAGGCTCTCGCCAGCGTGGGTATGAGACCCGAACAGCTCATCGCCGTGGCCTTCCAAGAGCTCGCAGGACGGGCTGACAAGATTGGACAACTCAACATCTCGCCGGATCTGCTGCGCGAACTCATGCAGCACAAGACGGGAAAATGACCATGGAAAGACTCACGGAGAGCAAGATCGTTCTCGTGACTCGGCGGACGCGCCTGGCGGAACTGGTGGTGCGCTACAACACGGTGGGCCAGGCGCGCTTCTACATCGAACATCTCGGGGCGGATTTCTCCGACTATCTCAGCGAGGACGAACGCTATCATCAGGCGGTCATGGAGGCGGAGCGGACCCTCTCCGAGCTTGGACGCGTCCAGACCATCGAGCGGGGTTTCCTGCCCAACTTCATCTTTGGCGACGATGACCTCGTGATCGCCCTTGGCCAGGATGGACTCGTTGCCAACACGGTCAAATATCTCTCGGGACAACGGCTGATCGGCGTCAATCCCGATCCTGCAAGGTGGGATGGAAAACTCCTGCCCTTTGCCGTCGGGGACCTGGCAAAGATCGTCCCCGAGGTCCTTCAAAAAGGACGCGCCACGAAATCGGTGACGATGGCCAAGGCTTCGCTCAACAACGGCCAGGCCTTGTATGCCGTCAACGACCTCTTCATCGGTCCGAAATCGCACATCTCAGCCCGTTACACGATTGCGATCAACGGGCGCCAGGAGGAACAATCCTCGAGCGGGGTGATTGTATCGACGGGCTTGGGATCGACCGGCTGGTTCAAGAGCCTGCTGACCGGCGCGCTTGGAATTGCGCACACGATTGACCACGGCGGCATGGGCGCAGCGAAGCCGGGATCGAAAACGAAATCGTCGAGCCCGCGGAAGATGGAGGACGCGGGGCTTCCCGCACGGAGCGAATTTCCGTGGGATGCGCAGTATCTCTACTACACGGTACGGGAACCATTCCCGAGTCAACGGACCTCGGCGACGGTGATTTTCGGACAGGTCACGCGGGAGCAGCCCCTGGTCCTGACATCGCAAATGGCCGAGAACGGCGTGATTTTCAGCGACGGCATCGAGAAGGATTTCCTCGAGTTCAATTCAGGAACCAAGGCTCTCATCACCCTGGCCGAGAGAGAGGGGAATCTGGTTGTCTGATGGACGGAAAAGTTTCTAAATTTCACCCAAGCCGGCCCCTCTGGATTTCCCGGCTGGAAACCCGGCGGGCATGGAATGATTTCCGCAACAAGTCGCGGATGACCTTGCGCCTGAGCCTGTCGCTGCACGAAAACACGTCCACCGCCGCGAAGCGGTGCTCGGGCCATGTGTGCACTGCCACATGAGATTCTGCGATCACCACCACGCCGCTCACACCGTGCGGGCTGAACTTGTGGAAGACCTCCGCGACAATGGTTGCGCCCGCGTGTCGCGCGGCTTTCACCATGGCGTCGCGTACTTGCCGCTTGCTTGCCAGGCGTTTTGCGTCGCAGCCGTGATACTCGATGAGCAGATGATGTCCAAGTGCCTTCATGTCATGCTTCTGTGCGAAGGGTGAACGATTTCCATTCGGCGTGGCCGCCGTGCATCCGCCAGATGAATCCATCGAGCACGTAATGCGTGATCTGCGGGAGAGCCAGGAGGGGCACGACCCATGCGAGCGTCGCCTTGTCCGCCAGCTTCGGCAGGTGCGCGAACCAGCCGAATGCCGCCTCGTGATCGCGCCACACCAGTCCGTCCCAAAATCCCTCCTCCACATACGCCAGCACGAACACCGTTGCAACGAACACGGCCATGCCCAGCATCCGCGGACGCAGCAATGCCGTGAAGAGTGACGCCGCTCCGACCGGCGCCGTCACCCGCTTCCGGCTGTAAACCCACACCAGCGCCATGTACGGAATTCCATGCGCCACGACGTTCGTCATCGTGAACGCGAGATCGCCGTTGAAACCCACAATGCCGACGTACCAGGAGATTGCCGTTCCGACGAGCAGGAGATTTTTCGGCGCGTTCACTCTTCCATTCGCCCGCCACGCCCGTGTTTCCTTCAACGCGTATGCGAGGAGCGTGGCGAGGTAGAACGTGAAAAGGATCGGATCAAGCGTCGACGATTTCAGGCTGAAAAAATCACCGGCCACAAACCACGAGAAATTCCGTGGAAGATGCGTGTGCCACCACGCAATCGGATAGAGCGTGGCCGCGTAGATCGCCGCCTGGTCGAGCAGGCGACCCCATTTCGGCTGGTCCATCTCCTTGCGCGAGTAGATCATCATGAAGCCATATTGCTGACGGATGAAATGAAACACGGCGAGATAGGCGAGCACACGCCAGAAGATGAGGTGGCCGCGGGAGTAAAGCATCACGCCGATCATCCATCCGATCAGGGGCACCAGTGTGTAGAGACCGCGGCGTGCGCCGAATTCCTCCGGGTCAAAGTAGGTTCGAAACAGAGTGCTGTACACATGGGCGACGTCCACGCACACGATCAGGATGAACCACGTCCAGAGCGGAATGTCGCTGGCTGCGCCGAATGTTTGAGGAAAGAGAATCACGAGGCCCGTGGTGAGGAACGCCGGCGCCAGGATGAAAAAACCGTCCACGAACGGCGAGGCGATCCAGGGTTGGGAAGATGAAGGTTTCATGAATGCTTCAGGTGGTCGAGCACCTGCTTCGCCGCTGCAATTCCCCTCGCATAGGCCTCCTCGAAGATCGAGATGCCGCTCGTGTCGGAATGCGCGAAGAAGACGTTCCCCGACGGCTTCAATGCGTCCTGACGCGCTTTTCCCCAGATGAATCCGGGTGTTGGGCGGATCATGCCGTGTCCCCACAGCCACACGTCGAGCTGCATGATTTCCTCCGCAATTCCCGGATGAGCTCTCTCCAGGTCGCGCACGACGCGGTTCGCCCACGTGTCGTAACTTGTCGCGAGCGCATCCATGCGGGCTTCACGCGGCGGCTTGTCGCTCAGGGGCTGGTACCACGTGATCACCGCCTCGTGCGGATGGGATTCCAGACTCTGGTTCGTTGCGAGCACGTAACCCAGCGAGTCGCTCGAATACATCACGTTGTCCCACGAAAGGTCCGCACCACGCCCGGCGGGACGCGATTTGAGCGTGATGTTCGCCACCGCCCATGGCGAATAGGTGAAGGCATCCGCCGTTCCGGATTTTTCGCGTAGATCGCGGATAACCTTCGCTGCCACGAATCGCGGCGCGCAGAAGATCACAGCCCTGGCTGTGACGCGGACCGTCTGCTTCTTCACGACGTCGTAATAATCCACCAACACACCGCGCCCGTCCTGCTCAATGTTTGCGGCGAGGCATGATGGACGCACGTGGGCGTCGACGGTTTGACGGAAGCGATTGACGATCCAGCCGTTGCCTTCGGGCCACGTCACCACGGTCTGGCTGTTTGCATTGGCGGCAAGCCCGCGGCGCGATGCAAAATAGTGGACTCCCGCCCACGCGGAGGTTTCGCCCATCGTCGCGCCGTAATCGTCGCGACAGCAATAATTCACATACCAGCGCAGGGGCTCCGAGTCCCATCCGTGTTGGCGCAGGAATTCCTCCATGCTGATCGAGTCGAGCTGGATGAATTCCGGATCGTGCGAACTGGTATCGAGCGGGATCGCGAACGCGGGACGGCCGTCGCGCCCCTTCGCTCTCCGGTAGTTTTCCATCGTTGAAAAAAAATCCCTGTATTGCTCCTGGTCGCGCGAGGTTGTGCCCACCTGCGGGACAAGTCCCTCCTGCCAGCGCCCGTGGATGTAGAGACGCTCGTGCGGGTCGGCGCAGAGAAAATACTCGTCGTAAACGGGCAACCCCGCCGCGTCGTGGCCGGTGATGACGCCCAGTTCCTCAAAGAGTTTCAGCAAGTCGCGATTTTCCGGATTGGCGAGCGGCACATAATGCGCGCCCCACGGGTATGAGGAGACGGCGTTGCGCCCGCTCGTCGAGTTGCCTCCAGCTTGTTCCTCCAGCTCGAGGATCTGGAAATCGTCGAACCCGCGCTGCTTCATCGCGCGCGCTGCGGCGAGCCCCGCGATGCCGCCGCCCACGATCACCACTCCGGTGCGATCGTTCAGGGAAGGCGGGGGGATTCCGCCGTCGCGCAGCAGGTGTCCCGTCTTTGCCCCGGCGCCGAGAATTTTTCCGGTGAAGCGGCGGGGTGGGGGATGCGACGCGAAACCGCAGACAGCCGCGCCGGCTGCGAGTGTCGCGCTGGCCGCCAGGAATTCCCGTCGCGTGAGCTTCATGGGTTCAATGGGCGTATCCGCCCCATTCGCTTTCGAAGTAGCGGACGAGCGCCTGGTTGGTGAGACGGTTCACTTCCGTTTCAACCATTTTCATGTCATCGGGGAAATGGAAAATGTTCTGCGCGGTGTCGAGGCTCATGAAGCGCAGGCCTGACGGAAATTGTTCCGGCTGCATGTAGGGGTGTGTGGTTCCGATGATGAAACCCCACTCACCGAAGGACGGGACGTACACGTGGTAGGGCGCGGTGAAGAAGCGTTCCTCCTGCAGCGTGCGGTTGATGCACCAGAAGGATTTGCGCGCGATGAGCGGCGAGGTGCATTGCACAACGAAGACACCGTCGGGAGCCAGCGCGTCGTGCACCAGGCGGAAAAACGAGGTGGTGTACAGCTTGCCGATTGAGTAGTTGGATGGATCGGGGAAATCGGCGGCGATGAAATCGAAGTGTCGCCGGTTGTTGCGCAGCCAGATAAAGGCGTCCTGGCTGATGATCTTCACCTTCGGCGAGGAAAGCGAACCCCCATTCAACTGCGTGAGCACCGGTTGCGTTGAGAAGAGACGGGTCATCTCGGCGTCAAGGTCCACGAGAGTGATTGTCTGCACGGAGGGATACTTGAGGATTTCCCGGAGGGCAAGCCCATCTCCGCCGCCGAGGACGAGCACATCGCGTGGGTTGTGCACGGCGGCGAGCCCGGGGTGGACGAGACCCTCGTGGTAGCGGTACTCGTCGCGTGAGCTGAATTGCAGGTTGCCGTTGAGGTAGAGGCGCAGGTCGTGCTCGGACTTGGTGAGCACGATGCGCTGGTATGGCGATGAGCGGGCGTAAAGGATCGGGTCGGGATAGACCGAGGATTCGGAGAAGGAGACCAGGCGTTCCGAGTAGGCGAAGGCGAGCGTCATGGCAATGAGAAGGCCGAATGCGGTGCCCCGCATGAGGCGGACCCAGGGAATTTCTCGTGAGAAGAGATGCAGGGTGAGGAGCGCGACCAGGATGTTGAGGATGCCGAAGAGGAGGGCTGACTGGACGAGACCGAGCCGCGGCACGAGGATGAGCGGAAAGAGGAGCGAGGCGACGAGTGCGCCGACGTAGTCGAAGGTGAAGATGCGGGAGACGAGATCCTTGAATTCAAAGCGGTCCTTGAGGATGCGCATCAGGAGCGGGATTTCGAGGCCGACGAGGACGCCGATGATCGTCACCACCGTGTAGAGCAGCAGGCGGAAGGAGGCGACATGCTCGAATGCGGCGAAGAGCAGGATGGCCGACGCGCCGCCGAAGAGGCCGATCAGGAGCTCGACCTGGATGAAGACGGCGACGAGATTGCGCGAGATGTGCTTCGAGAGCCATGCGCCGATCCCCATGGCGAAGAGATAGGAGCCGATCACCGTCGAGAACTGCGTGACGGAATCCCCGAGCAGGTAGCTCGCCATCGTCCCCGCAATAAGTTCATACACCAGCCCGCAGGTGGCGATGACGAAGACGGAGATGAGGAGCAGTGTCTCCACGAAAGGATTCCGGTGTGGATGCGGTAAGTTCAGCCGTGGATGGCCGCCGCGATGATGAGGCAGGTGCCGAGCGCGACCGAGCCGACGACGATGGCCAGCGCCGTATTTCGTTTCTCGACGACTTCCTTCCAGAGATGGTACGGCGTGAGTTTGTCGAAGATGACAAAGCCCAGGCCGAAGACGGCGAGGCCCAGGAATGAAAAGATGATGGCACTGTAGAATTGGGCGATGAGTTGGGATGGGATCATGGTGTTTATCTTTTGTAGGTTATTTGTGATGTGAGCCGGGCTCCGTGTGCACGTAGCTGGCGGGAAAAATGGAATTCCAGATCACCCAGCCCCTGAAGTTCGCGGACGCGAGGCCGATGCAGGTGATGAGACAGATGAATAAATAAATATTTTTCAGGCTCATTGTGGGTCAGTCATCATGGTCTGAGCTGGTGTTTGCGTAGGGTGAGAAATCGCTATTGGACCACCGTTTGACTTCGAACGCGCGCCGCCGCCACCAGGTGATCAACGGGAATGCGGAAACAGCGAGCACCGCGAGCATGAAGTTTGAGAGCGGCACCACATCCCGGATGACCCGCACGGTGTAGTCCGCAGCCGGGATCCTGGCATCGGCCGCAGTGTCCACCGCAAGATAATAGTTTCCGGCAGGGACCGAGGAGAGGAATATCTTGCGCTGATTGCTTCCCTCGCTCCAGCTTTCCCCGCCGTCCACGCCGTGGTAGTACTCCACTCCCGAGGTGACATGCACGGTGTTGTCGTTGTCGGCGTTGACGAGGGCGATCTCCGATTCAAGCCAGCTGTTGTCCACGGGCGCGGACATCTCGATCACGACGTCGGCCATGTACCGCTTGAGTTCGAACTTGGGCGTGAGCACGGTCTTGTTGGGTTCATGGCTGTCATAGTGCACGGTGCCGCTCCATGCGACCTCGTTGCGAGAGGTGAAACGGATTACAATTTCAATGGCGACCAATGCAGCCAGGGTGAGGAGGAAGACGCGCATGACACCCGGGTAGGCTTTGCCCAGAAGGGACATCTGGTTGGGCGCCACACCTTCCCTTGCTGGAAGCTCTTCCACGGAGGGAAACGCCCTCAGGATCTCCGATGGCTCCATGTACACCGAGTGCGACCAGATTTCCTCATCCTCGCTCTTCTCGTAGGAGAGCAGGTACGGCGGGTGGATGAAATCTTTCACGGACACCTCGTCGCCATCCTTCACCCGCCAGTAAAATTCGCCGAGGACGTAACAGACGCGCGCCCCGCCAGCCAGATATTTGTCGTAGGTGCGCCCCTCGTATACGGGGAGTACGACCGAAATATCATCCTTGATCATCGTCGTGAAATTCCAGTGTCCGTGATCGTTGATGAGCCAGCGAAAGCCGTGATACGGATTGAAGAGGAGATATTCCTGCCAGAGATATTCCCAGCTTCCGTCGCTCCGCTCCATGTAACCGATCACCTCCCAGGTCTTGCCGAACAAAATTCCACGGCTTCCGAGGGGAATGAGTGGTTCCGTCCTCCGCTGCATCTTGGCCTTGCTCAGGATGCGGAAATTCTCGTCGGTGACGTCAATGATTGCATCACAGGAACTGCACACTGCAGTGATGGAGTTGCCAGCGGCGCGGATTGTGACGGTTCCTCCGCACGAGGGGCAGGTGAACTCACGCAGGAGGCCGCGACGCACCGGGGGTGGCTCGGGTTGCGGTTCCGGACTGGGTGGGTCACCATCCATCGAGAATCCTCATGAAACTCAACTTCAATTCATCGAACTCCATATAACGCCCCTCAAAAAAACGCGTCCCATCCTCGGAATACTCGATGCAGGCGAAGGCGTCGTCCGGGCCCCCAAGATCCACGCTTATGCCATTGCGACCCTTCGGCGCCTTGAAGGGCAGCTCGCCCTCGGCGACGACGCATGTGGTCTTCTTGATGTCGTCCACCCGGTAGGAGCGACCGTCGAATCCGACTTCAAGGTCGATCCTATTCCCAACAATCAAGGTCGAGGGTTCCGGCAGGTTCACATTCGGCACCTGAAAACTTACCATATAGAAGCCCTGCGCCTGGGCGAGCCAGCCGTGGCTGCCGTCGTTGAACCACGCGTACCATTCGTCCCAGCTCCCGTCACTCCACGCGAGTCGCACCCGGCCTGCGAGCGCGAAGCGTTTGTCCATGTACACGCCCTCCGTGCCGAGCTGGAGAGGCGTTGTGTTCTCGTCAAGCGTCTCGGCCATCTTGCCGATGTTTTCTACGTTCACGTCTTGCCGCACAAGCATGGAGCGGCAATAGGGGCAGACCATGAAAACGGAGGCCTTTGAAACAAAATTGACCGCGGCGCCGCAGGATGGACACGAGAACTCGTTCATGTCCGGTCACTGGATTTTTTTCAGAAGCTCCGTCTTTTTCGCTTCAAATTCCTGCTGGGTGAGAATGCCTTTCTTGTAGAGTTCAAAGACCTTGTCGAGCGCGGCTGCTGCGTCACCCGATCCGGAACCGCCCCCACCCGCGGCGCCCGTGATGGCGCCGCCCATCGCGGCGGCCATGGTCTGCCCGATCGCGACTCCCGCGCCGAGCCCGGCGCCGGCGCCGGCGAGCCCACCCGTGTTCGCCGCGGCGGCGGGGATGCTCTCGGCCGTCTGGAACCGCGTGTACTTTTGGAGGTCGCCCAGCATGTTCATCGAGGCCATCTTGTCGAAACGCTCCTGCAACTCTTCCGGCAGCGAGATGCTCTGCACAAAGAACGAGCGCAGCTCCAGGCCGTATTTTTCGAACGGCGGGCGCAGGTACTCCTTGAGCGCGTCGGAGAATTTCACCTGGTTCGCCGCCATGTCCACGAACGCCACCTGGCTGTCACCGAAATACTGGCCCATGTGCGCCACGACCGTCGAATGAAGCTGGCCCGACAACTCCTCCGCCATGTACTTTTCGCGCGTGCCGCTGATGTTCTTGTAGAACGTCTTCACGTCGGTGATCTGGTACGAGTAGATGCCATGGGCACGGATGCGGATCGCGCCCCAATCCTTGTCGCGGATTGTCACCGGTGTGGGTGTGCCCCACTTCTGGTCAATCTGCTCGCGCGTGCTGAAGAAATAAACGTCCGATTTGAACGGCGACTGGAAGAGCTTGTCCCAGTTCATCAGGTTCGTCAGCACTGGCAGCGTGTGCGTGCTCAGCTTGTAGAGCCCCGGTGTGAATGCGTCGGCGATGCGTCCCTCGTTCACAAACAGCGCCGCCTGGCTGTCGCGCACCGTGAGGCGCGCCCCCGTCTGGATCTCCTGGTCCTGCATCGGGTACCGGCACGCGAGAACCCCGTTCTCGTTCTCCGTCCATTCGATGACGTCAATGAATTGTTTCTTGATGAAGTCGAATAAGGCCATGGAAAATCTCCTGTGGGGGTGATGTCAACAACTCATCCTTGGCATAAAGGACGACAGGAGTCAGTTAGAAACGCGGGGCAAACGCACTAAAATTCCGACAGCCTCACGAGAGGGTGCTTGCCTTGATTTTATCCAGTTCTTCCCAGCGGCGATAAAGAGTCTGCACCTTTTCCTTGGATGCCACGAGTTGAGTGTCGAGTTCCTCCCACTGGTCACCATGTGTCTTGAAAAAAGCAGGATCTGCGAAGAGGCTTTCAATCCGGGCCACTTCGGCCTCGGTGGCTTGAATCGTGCTTTCGATGGTCTCCAGCTCTTTTACCTCCTTCCACTTGAGTTTCTTGGGTGCTTCTTTTGAGGGACGCGGAGGCTCTTTTTTTTCCTCGGGCTTGGGGGTCTGTCGGGCTGCCCGTTTCTCCAGGTAATAGTCGTAATTGCCCACCGTGTACGCCACGCGGCCGTCGCCTTCGAAACCCACAATGCCGGTGCAGATGCGGTTCAGAAAATAACGATCGTGGCTCACGGCGATGACGGTGCCTTGGAAGGCCGTCAATGCCTCCTCCAATAATCGCAGTGTGGACAGGTCCAGGTCGTTGGTCGGTTCATCGAGGATGATGAGATTGCCGCCCCGTTTCAAAATTTTTGCCAGGATCACGCGCGTGCGTTCTCCGCCGGAGAGCAGGGCGATTTTCGCGTTGATCCGATCTTCACTGAAAAGAAAGCGCCGCAGATAGCCGCGAAGCGAAATTCTCTCTTCACCCAGCAGGACATGGTCGCCTCCATCGCCGACCTCCTGGAAAATTGTTTTCTGTTCGTCCAGCAGGAGCCGTGCCTGGTCCACGTAGTTGATCTTCGTCTGTGTCCCCATTTCGACCAGGCCGGAGGTTGGTGCCAACAGCCCCATCATCACTTTCAAAAGCGTCGTCTTGCCCAGCCCGTTGCGGCCGACGATGCCGATGCGCGTCCCTGCCTCAAGCTTGAAGCTCAGATCGTGGAACAGGGTTTTGTCGCCAAATTCCATTCCAACCTTTGTCAGTTCGATCACCCGATTGGCGAGCTTGGGCGCCGGCGGAATGATCAGGTCAACGTTCAACTCAACTTCCGGCCCCTCCCTCGCTGCCTCGGCGTGAAAACGTTCCACACGGTCTTTTGATTTGGTTCGACGGGCCCTCGGGCGGCGCCTCACCCACGCAAGCTCCCGTTTCAGAAACCCCTGGCGGGATTCCTCCTGCTGTTCCTCGATGGCCATTCGTTCCGCCTTCGCCTCCAGGTAATCGGTGTACGTGCCGGGGTGTGAGAAGAATGTTCCCCGGGAAAGCTCGACGATGCGATTGGCGATGCGATCGAGGAAATAACGGTCATGCGTGACGAAGAGGCAGGCGCCGGGATAATCGCCAAGAAATTCCTCGAGCCATTCGATGGATTCCGTGTCCAGGTGGTTGGTTGGCTCGTCGAGGATGAGAAAATCGGGCCGGGCCAGCAGCGCCCTGCAGAGGGCCACCCTCCGTTTCTCCCCGCCCGAGAGCGTTCCAACGATGCGTTCGGCGGAAGGCGCATTCAAATGCGTCATCAAACTTTTTGTGCGGTGGTCAATCGTCCAGCCTTCGAAATGGTTGATCTTTTCAAAGAGAAGATCGTGGCTGGGCGATTCAACCGGGGAGGTTTCATATTCATGAATGAAATCCAAAATATGTTTTACGCCGCCCATGATGTTGTCATGGACGCTTTCCGAATCAATCAAGGTGAAGGTTTGTGGAAGATAGCCGGTGACCAGTTCCCGTCGCCGGACAATCTCGCCGCTGTCGGGCTCGATCACGCCCGCCAGGATCTTGAGGACGGTCGTCTTCCCCGACCCATTCCGACCGACCATTCCCACGCGCTCACCTTCATGGACCGCGAGGCTTGCCTTGTTCAAGATGAGATGATGACCGTAATCAACAACCAGTTCGGTTGCGCTTACAAGTGCTGTGGGTGAATTTTCGGCCATGCGTACATTGTACCGTTTGAAACGCGGACTTCAAAGGCCTGAATTGTTGAAGGGCGGTGTTCCCTTTCACGCACGGTTGACTTGAAAAATCGCGAGGCAAACCTGCGCTTGCGCCGGGTCGTTCAGGCAAATGATTCCCTCCCGGATTTTTGGGACGGGCTCGCCCTCGAGATGCAGGGGAAAGTGTTCAGACAGGGATCGGGCATGGCTCGTGAAATCATCAAAGCCTTCTGCACGCGACATCGTGGCGTTGACCAGGCGGAAGATCCCGTGGCTTCCCTGGCACGTTTGTTTCATCAACTCCACGGTCAGCCGTCCCATCGTGTAACGCGGGTTGATTTCCACGATGGGTTTGAGGCGATGGCCACCTTGCGGTGTACGATAGACGAATGCATCGATGCCGACCGGCCCAAGATAGCCCGCGCCTTGCAGCTCTTTTTCGAGCAACGAGAAGATGTCGTCATAGAGTTTCTGAAGCCGCCCGGAAATATCGCGTGGCTCGTGAAAGAGGGCGATGACTTTTGCGGGGATCCGCCGTGCGTGGTTGGCCGCCGCTTCGTTGGCCTGGAACTGGCCCTTGCTGTCATTGATCAACCCCGTGAATCCCCGGAGCTTCAGCCCGCCTGTTCCCATTTCCAACTGTGCCGAGAAATCAAGCTCCCGCTCCAGCCAGGGTTCAATGACCAGTGTGCGTCCGTTTTCCATCGCATGGACCATCCAGCGTTTCTGGGTTTCCAACAGCTCCGGCTCCCAGAGGCGGAGCATGTTATGGCCTGCCAGGCCATGAGCCTCCTTGGCTGCCACCGGGTGGTGTCCCCGTCGGCGAATGGCCGCCATGGCTTCGAGGGCGCCTTCGAGCGTATCCACCGCCACGCCGGCTTCAAGCCCGGTGCACAGCCAGGATTCATCCGCCCAGCGCGACAAAACTTTTCGCAGGAGCGCTGCGCTCCATGCCTTGGAATAGAGCTGCGCGATCCCTTCATTGAAGCGTTCGCTCGCAGCACGCTTTTCAACCGTGACGTGGGCGAGGAGCGGTTTGAATATTTCCAGGCTGTCCGGGCCCCACGCCCACGGCCGCAGACGCCCCACCTTCCGCTGACAGATGTTGTTCGCGGGATCGATGCGACCCTTTGACAGCTCGACGAATTCAGGCAGCGCGAAGCCGGCCTGCTTGATGGAGCCAAGAAATTCAATGGATGGGCGCCTGGCCAGCAACACGATGTCATCCTGGCGGCAGAGAAACTGTGGCAGGTTGGCGAGATCGCCAGCCAGCAGGAGTTGGTGCTTCACCGGATTGAACGACTTGCCGTGGGCGATCCGCGCTTCGGTGAAGGGATTGAAGACAAAGACATTCGGAGTACGACCCTTGGATTGTGAATAGACGTTGAGCTCGGCGATAAACGAAGGGTCGAGACCCGCGGCCTGCCGTCCCTCGACATTCAGGGTGATCCCCTTGGCCCGCTGGGGTGAGAGAGGGAATTTCAGCTGGCGGCAAAACGCTTCCCAGTCACTCTCCTGTGGATTCTTCCAGCGTCGGAACCATTTCAGGCCGTAGGCGACGTGGCCGATTTCATCCCTGTAAATCCGTTCGAGCAAATTAGCCGTGTCGAGGTCACCGACCGCCTCAAATCCGCGCGCAAAATGGCGGCAGAAGTCCAGGTTGGCCTGTTCGAAAGTCAGGCTCAGCGCAGCCACATAATCCATGGGGCTTTCCATTGCGGAAACCACCCGCCAGAAATAACCGTTCACTGGGATTTCGCCAAATTGAATTCCGCATCGCCGCATGCGCTCAATATAAAGCCGCGTGTGAGCCTGTTCATCCTTGAGCGTCTGGAGGACGCCACGGCGAAAGGCGGGGGGCGCGTCGGGAAACCGCAGAAGCACCAGGGCCATCAGCTCCGTGGCAAGCAATTCATGGTTGGCGAAAAAGTGGAGCAGCCGCCCACGCTCGCGTTCGCTCTCGAGTCCATGGATGCCGGGAAAGTCGGTCGCACCGGATCCCTGCGGCTTGAATCGCAATTCGGTCGGGCGCCCGGGAGCAGGTGGCGTCACGATCGCCAACCCAGGCCGTTCATCGGTGATGATGTTGGGACAGCGCAACTTGTCCTCCAGACTGCCCGCAAACAAGACCCGCTCGGCGAGTTCACGTAATTCCATCGCTAACCAATTGCGGATAGGAAGGCCGCTCAGCAAGCCATTCTTCGAACGGAGGGACGCGCTCCGGAGGCTGTCTCAGAACTTTTTGCGAGTTCTGAGACAGCCTCCGGAGCGTGTCCCTCCGTTCTTTCTCAAATTCACGCAACAAAGGTGTTTCGCGTTGAAACCGTGGCTTTGATCGGGGAGGGTTTGCGATCTATGACGCATTTGGCTCCCCGAGGTTTTCGAATTCTGCTTGTTGTTGGAATTTTGTCGTTGATGGGGTCCGCATGGGCGCGGGACCTGCCGCACGATGAGCGTCTCCTGACGGGCAAACTGGAAAATGGCGTTACCTGGATCTACCGGCAGCATGACAATCCGCCCGGGCGGATGGCGCTGATGATTCATGTTCGTAGCGGGTCGCTCAACGAAACGGATACCCAAAAAGGCCTGGCCCATTTCCTGGAACACATGGCCTTCAATGGCACGGAACATTTTGCGCCGGGCAAGCTCGTTCCCTATTTCGAAAGCATCGGGATGCAGTTCGGCGCTGACCTCAACGCGTACACCAGTTTTGACCAGACCGTGTACATGCTCTACACGCCCGACACAAAGGCCGAGCAGATTGACAAGGCCTTGATGGTGCTGAGCGATTACGCTTTTCGCGAATCGCTCGTGGAGGCTGAAATCAACAAGGAGCGTGGGGTGATCCTGGAGGAGGCGCGCTCAGGGAAAGGGGTGGGGCGGCGAATCCGCGACAAACTCTGGCCGGAGCTTTTCGAGGGGTCGCGGTTTGCCTCGAGGATTCCGATTGGTGACGACGACATCATTGCGCACGCGCCTCGGAAGGAGTTTGTCGATTACTACAACCAATGGTACCGGCCTGAAAATGTGACGGTGCTCCTGGCGGGCGATGCGAAGCCAGACGAGTTTATCCCGTTGATCAAAAAATGGTTCGGCGAATTCAAACCAGCGACTGCAGCCCAAAAACCGCGCGGGACGGAATTCAAGCCCTTTTCCAGGCAGCGCGCGATCGTGGTCACCGATCCGGAGATGGCAGGGTGCGAAGTGGAAATGGTGGATCTCCGCGCGGGGCGGCCCGCAGCCACAACCACCGAACAGTGGCGGGCCGAGTATGTGGAATCGATCGGCAGCTGGATTCTGGAGCGCCGGCTCGATGAACGCGTCAAAAATGGGAAGGCAGCCTATCGCGAGGGTGACGCGCGAGTTTCGAATTTCTTCAACGACGCAGTGATGGTGAACGTCTCCGTGAAAGGCGAGCCCTCCGATTGGAAGACGATGCTTGCGGACTTGGTGGGCGAAGTGAAGCGATTGCGCGAGGGAGGATTCACCGAGCGGGAGCTGGGCCTCGCACGGAAGGCGATTCTCGCGGGTGCGGAACACGCTGTCCAGACCGAGCCGACGCTGAACGCGCGGGGAATCCTGATGACGGTGGTCGGCGCGGTGAATGATGGCACGCCGGTCCTCTCGGCACAGCAGAATCTCGACCTCTGCCGCGAGTTTCTGCCGGGAATCACGATCGCCGAGCTCAACAAGGTGTTTCAGGATTATTTTGCATCGAACAGCTTCGCCTATGTCATGACGATGCCGGAAAAAAAGGGAGCGGTGCCTCCATCCCGCGAGGATGTCCTCGCCGTGGTTGCGAAGGCGTGGGAGACGAAGGTTGAGAAGGTGACTGAGGAGGAATTGCCCAAATCGATCCTTGCGGAGATTCCACGCCCCGGAAAAGTGACCGAGAGCCAGACCGATCCCGATTTCCAAGTCACAAGCGCATGGCTCGACAACGGCGTGCGGGTGCATCACCGGTTCATGGACTACAAGAAGGATGCGGTTTATATGAGCATCAGCCTTGCGGGCGGCGATATCGAGGAAACCGCGCAGAACGCGGGCATCACCGGCGTCAGCACCCTCGCGGTCAACGAAGCCGCCACGCGGCACCTCTCGTCAACTGTCCTGCGGGATTTGATGACCGGCAAACAGATCAACGTGGGTGCGGGAGGCGAGGAGGACGCCTTTACAATTCAGCTCAGCGGATCGCCGTCCGACCTGGAGAGCGGTTTGCAGGAGGCGTACGCGCTTCTCACCGAGGGGAAGATCGAGGAGTCTGCGTTCAAGAACTGGAAAGTTCGCACGCTGGACCAGATTGAGGAATGGGAGAAGATGCCGACTGTCCAGGCAAGCGCGGCGCTCGAAGACCTGCTTTCAGGCGGCGAAGCCCGCCGAATGCTGATCACCAAGGCGGGGGCCCAGGGACAATCCATCGCGGAGGCCCAGGGGTGGTTTGATCGGCTGAGTCGCGAATCACCGATTGAGGTGTCCATCGTGGGTGATATTTCATGGGACAAGGCAAAGGCGCTGGCGGAAAGGTACCTCGGCGCATTGCCCAAGCGGAGCCGCTCTGCCGAGCGATTGGATGGCCTGCGCGCCACCCACCGCACCAAGGGCCCGCTTGTCAGGCATCTCAAGGTCAAGACGATTACGCCCCAGGCCCTGGTGCTCGTGGGCTTTGTCGGGCCCGAGGGGCGAAACACGAAGGAAGCCCGTGCACTTCAGATGGCCGCAACGATCATGACCAGCCGGCTGATCAAGACGATTCGCGAGGATCTTTCGCTTGTCTATTCCATCCATGCGTCAAGTGCCCCCTCCTGGGCGTATCGCGACGATGGAAGGTGGCTGGTGTCAGCCCCATGCGATCCGTCCCACGTGGAAAAAGTTTCGACTGAAATCGAAAGGATGCTTCAGGAGTTTGGCGAGAAGGGGCCCACCGAGGAGGAGCTGGCCAATGCCAAAAAGCAGATTGGCCAGCAGCTGGATGTCGGGATGCGGGAGCCCGGCTATTGGTCGGGCGTGCTCAAGCACTATGACTTGAACGGACGAAAGCTGGAAGACGAAAAGCGGAAGAAGGAAGACTACCAGGGATTTACCGCCCAACAGGTGAAGGACGCGTTCCGGAAATATCACATCCCCGAGAGATCGTTTTTGGTGACGGCTGTGCCCGAGGGGGCAAAGTAAAAGACGGCATCACCACCAGGAATAGGGATCGCCTTTGGGATAACCGGTGGAGTACCAGGTTTCATATTTCATCCATGGGATCCATTCGACGTGGCCATCGGCAAAAGCCGCGTTGAAGCCGATCCCGCGTCCCCAGTCTGTTTTTCCGTGACGCTGGACGGCCACGTTTTGTGGAAACAAGGTGTAAATCCAGTAGCCGCCCCCATCCATGGCCCAAAGAACCTTGCTGGTGTCTGAAACGGCCGACAATCTCAAGACTCCGGGATAACCCGCGGGCGCCCATGCATTGTTCACTTCATACCCGGGCAGCAGGCCGACATTGTATCCGTAACACTGCAAGCCGCCCATCGTGGCATATGCTCCGCCATAGATTGCATCAGGAACAGCCTGGGTGTTTGGATCTCCGGTGGTCACGACCAGTTTTCCCTGTGCGGATGGACAGTAAAACACATGTTTCGTGTTGTTGAGGTCGTCCACGCTCTTGAGCTGGAGGTACGGAAGGAGCCCCTGGGTGGCCATGCTCATGTTCGGCGCGTACCCGCCATTTTCTCCGGCATACATTTCCGTTGCCTTGGCGATCTGGGACAGGTTGTTCACGCAGACGACTCGCCGGCGACGTTCGATCACGGTGGACAACGCAGGGAAAAGCAGGCCGGCGAGCAGGCCGATGATGGCGATGGTGACCAGAAGTTCGACCATCGTGAATGCGGGGGGACTTCTCCTCCGCATGGATTTCCCCGGGATCGGCATGCCATCAAGCTACATCCCCATGGTGATAAATCAAGTCTTGGAAAGTGCCGGTTTACACCCTATTCCCTGTTTCCAAGATGGATTCAAAGGGATGTCGCGTGAAACACACTTTTTCCCGGTTCACAGGATTTGTTTTTGTGATGATGGTGGGGATGCTCATGGCAGCCGATTCCGCAAAGGTGGACAAGAGCAAGCCGTGGGAATCCCGCGCGGGATTGTGTCTGATGGAGGCTTGCCGCCGGGAAAATCCTTCCATCACGATGAATGCGTACTGGAAGGAGATGGCGCCCGGGACGGAGCTGAACACCCTGGCGCAACTCGGCCAGTGCGCCGAACGACTGGGGTTCCATGTGTGCGTCACCCGTTTATCGCCCAGCCAGATCGCACGGCTCGAACGGCCGGTGATCTTCTGCGATGAAACGCTCACGGGAGAAAAGGAGACCTCGGAGAGCCATCCATTTGTCCTGGTGAGCCAGTGGAGGCAGGGGACAAAAAAGAGACTTGTGATGTATGCCCCGCCGCGCCGCTCGTCCTACATTGACGTTCCGAAGAAGTTGTTTTTTTCCAGAAGAATTGCGGCCCTGATTATTTCCAGGGAAAAGATCTCCTGGTGGTTTTATCTTCCGTGGTGGATGCGTGCATGGGAAATCATGATCCCATCGGTTGCTGTTGTGGGATTTTTTGGGATTCGCTGGATTCGCCGATGGAAAACATCCGGCCGGTCCATGCGAATCCAATTCAGCCGCAAACTCGCTGCGCGCGTGGCCTGGGCCACATTGCTGGTGCTTGGTGTGGGCGGTGCGGTATGGATGCTGACACGGCCGGTGGACAAGGATGCTCTGAACGGCCGGTTGATCCAGGCGGCGGGAAAGGGCGATGTGGACCAGGTCAAACTGCTCCTGAGAAAGGGCGCTGATCCCGGCGCCATGGCGGTGGGGAATGGAAAGTTGGCGGGTGGGGGATTGGCCCCGATCCATCTCGCGGCATATGGCGGCCACAAACCGGTGGTGGATCTTCTGATCGCCCAGCATGTGGACATCAACACCAGGGACAGTGCGGGAGCCTTTACACCGTTGGAATACGCCATCGTTTCCGGCCACAAGGAGATCGTTGAACTCCTGATCGGGAAGGGCGCCGATGTGAATGCCAAGGGAACCCGCGGCACGATTTTGTATTCCGAGCCGTTCAAATTTGACAACCTTCTGAATTCAACCCAGGTCTGGTCTGGGGATGATCGCCTGGGCGGATTTACCCCGCTCCAGCATGCCGTCGCATCTCATCACCCGGAGATTGCGGAACTCCTGATTGCGAAGGGCGCTGACGTGAATGTCAGGGACAAGCGGACGGGCCCGATCCTGTTCAGCGCGCTGATGAATCGTGATAAGGATCTGGCCATGCTTCTGATTGCGAAGGGCGCTGATGTCAACGCGAAGGACAGCCGGGGCGCGACACCGTTGCACTGGGCGATGTGGGTCGGAGAAAAGGAGATTGCCGAGCTTTTGATTGCCAAGGGCGCCGATGTGAATGCCACGGATGGCAGTAATACAACTCCCCTGACTTGGGCTTCCCAACGTGGCCTGGGTGAAATCGGGGCGCTCCTCGTGGCGCATGGCGCGAGTGTGGACATTTTTGCGGCAGCGGGACTGGGCGATACCGAGCGCGTGGAAATGCTTCTCAATCAGGATCCCAAGCTCGCCACCGCCAGGGATAAATCTGGATTGACGCCCTTGATCATGGCTGCGAAGTCGGGGGCTGTCGAAACCGTGAAACTTCTCCTCGCCCGGGGAGCGGAAGTGAATGACAAAGGCGTTTCGGGTTGGACTCCTCTTCATGCGGCAACGAAGTCAGGGAAAAAGGAAATCGTTGAACTGTTGTTGGCCAAGGGAGCCAATGTCCACGCCGGAGTTGGGCGTGAAGTTTCCACACCCCTTCACTGGGCCGCCATGCTGAGCAAAGTGGATTTGGTGGATCTGTTTCTTTCCAAGGGTGCTGGTCTGGAATCAAAGGATGCAAACGGGCGCACGCCGCTGCTCGTTGCGGCGGAGAGCGGCGACAGGGAAATGATGCTTCTGCTTCTGAGCAAGGGGGCTGACCTTCAAGCAAAGGATTCGGATGGTTCCAGTGCCTTGCACTGGGCCATGAATAACGAGCATCAGGATGTACGCGATCTGTTGGCGTCCAAGGGGGGCAGCCTCGACATCTTTGAAGCCTCCGCGCTTGGGGACGTTGGCCAGGTGACACGCCAGCTCAAAGAAAATCCAGGGCTGGTCCATGCCACCTCCAAACTTCCAGTGGAGGAAGGTGGCTGGTCCATCCAGGCGACTCCCTTGCAATGGGCAGCGTCACAGAACCAGAAAGCCGTGGCGGAACTGCTGCTGGCCAATGGGGCGGACATCAATGTCATTGGCGATTCGGGAATGACGCCGCTTCACCTGGCGGCGGCCAAGGGACACATGGAAATGACGCGGTTTTTGCTCGAGAAGAAAGCGAATGTAAACATCCAGAGTTCCCAGTACTGGACGCCTCTCGGCCGCAGTTTGGAATTTAAAAACAAGGAGATGAGCGAACTCCTGAAGAAGTATGGGGCCAAGGAGGAATACGAGGAAGTTCCCTTGATCAGCGCCGTGGATAATGGTGACGAGGACGCGGTCAGCCGCCTGCTTTCCAAGGGCGCCGACATCAATGCCCGATCCAATGCGATGGATTGCTGGGGCATGACGGCCTTGATGATGGCGGCCAAGAACGGTGATTCGGACACAGCGACGATCCTCCTGGAAAAAGGGGCGGATGTGAAGGCGAAGGACGCAAAGGGCAGGACCGCCTTGATGGCCGCCATGGAAAGGGACTCGGTGGAGGTGGTGAACATGCTCATTGCCAAGGGCTCCGATGTGAATGCTGAAGATATGGATGGCTCCACAGCCCTGTACATGGCGGCGTGCCATGCCCACCCTGAAACCATGGAGGTTCTCAAGGCCGCGGGCGCCCATCCGCCCACAAGTTTGCTCTACGCGGTTGCGCTTGAAGATATCGAGGTGTCGAGAAAATTGATTGTCGATGGCGCGGATGTGAACATGAAGGACAAGGAAGGAAACACCCCGCTGATTGTGGCAACCCGCAACGGCCGCCTGGAAATTGCACGGATGTTGCTGTCGAAGGGCGCGGACGCCAACGCGAAGGATCACCGGCAGCAGAGTCCACTGACGATCGCCGCGCAATCCGGCCAGGATAAAATCGTGGAGCTGTTGCTTCGCAAGGGGGTTGATATCAATGGCGGGGATCCAAACAGTTTCTCACCCCTGATGATGGCGGTCACGTATAACAAGGTCGAAGCGGTCAAGTTGCTTCTCGCCAAGGGCGCCGATGTGAAGATGGGCAGGGCAGGTGGCTGGACCCCGCTGATGCTTGCAGCACAAGGAAGATCCATCGAGATTGTGGGGGCGTTGATTGCCCAGGGCGCCGATGTAAATTCCAGTAATCAACAAGGTCACACCGCCCTTTCCCTGGCGTCAGCCTACAACAAGGTTGACGTGGTCAAGCTGCTGATCGACAAGGGCGCCGATGTGAATGTGAAGGCCGAGGGTGGATTGACCGTGCTGCAGATGGCTGTTCAGAAAAAGCAGACACAAGTTGTGGAGCTTCTGAAGGCTGCCGGTGCCAAAGAATGACCTGACAACGAGAATGGCAGGCCTTGTCTCAGATCGTCGCAGATCTCCTCTCGCTTGCCCTGCGCACGGCGCGAAGGATATCCGGATATGAGGCGCAACGACACAGATTGCCCGCGAGGTAATCACCAATCTCTTGATCCGTGGGATTTGGATGCGCTTTGAGCAAACTCTCCACCATCAGGATGAAGCCCGGCGTGCAGAATCCGCACTGGAATGCCGAGCATTCGATGAATGCCTCCTGCACCGGGTGCAAGCTTCCGTCCTCCGTAAGCGCTTCGACGGTGTGGACGTCCGTTCCTTCAAGCAACGGAGCGAGCAGCAGGCAACCGCTCAGCGCTTTCCCATCGACAATCATGGTGCAGCAACCACATGCGCCGATGGCGCAACTCTCGCGTACGCTGTGCACACCCAGCTTTCGCATGACATCCACGGCGTTCTCATGGGGCTGTGCCTCCACTTCGACCGGCCGATCATTTAATGTGAATTTCATCAGGTCAATCTTTCATCGGGTTTGCCATCGCTTCGCGCAGGGCTCGAAGCACGCGTTCCGGAGTCAGCGGCAGGCGCTTGATGCGCACGCCGACCGCATCGTAAATCGCATTGGCAATCGCCGCGGAGACACCGAAGGTGCCGGTCTCACCAACACCCTTGGCGCCATAAGGTCCATCGTGTTGTGGCACCTCCACCAGCGAATTGATGATTTCATGAGGCATGTCCAGCATCGCGGGGATTTTATACAGCGCGAGGCCTGCGTTCTGCAGTTGACCGCTCACGAAATGCAGGTCCTCGGTCATGGTTGACCCGAGCTGCATGATGGCTGCGCCCTGAAGCTGGCGCTCGGCCGCAGCAGGATTAATGGCGCGCCCGACGTCCCCCACGTTCACAAGACGCAGCACGGTCACGCGTCCCGTCTCCGTATCAATCTCGATGTCGGCGCCGGTTCCACCCACCATCCAGAAAGGCGTCAGGTTGTCCGACTGACCGGTCCCAGCATCCGGCCGGGTATAAGACGGCTTGCACACACCACTGCCCATCACGGTTCCAGCCTGCATCCCGAAGTGGCCGCGCATCACTTGGGCGTATGTCTCGTGCCGACCGTCTGCCGCCGTGACGCCGCCGTCGCCCAGGCTCAGCGTCGAGGCATTGCATCCCCATTGCGCGGCTGTGAAATCTTTCAACTGGCGCCCCACATCCTCTGCCGCCAGCTTGACGGCATTTCCCATGTGATAAGTGGAGCGCGAGCCGAGTGTGCCGAAATCGTAGGGCGTCATGGCGGTGTCCGGATGGGTCACGATTAATTTTCGGGGATCGAGCCCCATGACCTCTCCCACGATCTGGGCCATGGTGGTGTCGGATGACTGTCCCATATCCACGGTGCCCGTCGTGATGATGCAGTTGCCATCACCACACATCGTGACCATCGCCACCGATACCGTCGGGTTGAGGCAGGCTTTCAAGGCGATCGCGATGCCTCGTCCGCGCCTGATGGTTCCCATGCCTCGATCCAGGGGGCGCTTGTGCGTCAGCGCCACAATCCTGTCGAGCACTTCTGGAATCGCAGTGTCGGCGAGCTTTGTACCGGTTGCCTGGGGACGCCCGTTATGAATCAGATTCTTGCGGCGAAATTCGATGGGATCCATTTTGAGTGTGCGGGCGATGTGGTCGGCCTGGCATTCATAGGCCCAGTTCACCTGCGGCAATCCAAAGCCGCGGAACGCTCCGGTGGGCGTGAGGTTGGTATACACGTTGTACGAATCCACCCAGATATTCCCGACGTCGTAGGGACCGGTCGCGACAAACGCCGATTTCTCCGCAACGCGCGGACTGATATCGGCGTAAGCGCCGGCATTCCACCATAGGCCGAAGCGCATGGCCATGATGCGTCCGTCCTTGCGCACCGCCGTCTTGATCCGGGCGGTGCATGCCTGGCGCATGAGCGTGTAGAACTGCTCGTCCATCGTGAGATGAAGGCGCACCGGTTTTTGCAGTTTCAGCGCGCACACCGCAGCCATGGCTTCCAGCTTGATGTACAGCTTGGCGCCAAAACCGCCTCCGAGAAACGCCGTGTGCACGCGCACGCGCGTTTCGGGCCAGCCCAGCAGGCGCGCCACTTCCATTCGGATGTAGGACGGGTTCTGTGTTGAGGTGTGGATCGTAAGACCTTCAGTCGTCGGTTCCACGACCGAAACGTATGGCTCGAGCGGACAGTGTGTGACGGGCTGGCTGTAATACTCGTCCTCAAAAACATGGTCGGCTTCGGCAAACGCCTTGTCGCAATCACCGCGCCGCACATGGGCATCGTACATGACGTTGGTGGCCTGTCGTTTCTCGATGTGCGCGAGGTCCGGGAAAGTGCCCGCCGGCCGCGTCACTTCGTGTACCAACGGTGCGCCCGCCTTGGATGCCTCGATTTCGTCAAAGACCGCAGGGAGCGTTTCGTACTCAACAACCACCTGGCCCGCCGCGCATTCCGCCGCGTGCGGGTTGTCGGCCACCACGACGGCGATGGGTTCGCCAATGTAACGCACCTTGCCGTCGGCCAGCACGGGATGATCGTGAAAGGCGGGTCCATGATACGGGTCAGGCATGAAGCGTTTCACGTCGTCAATCGTCACAACAGCACGAACGCCCGCGAGGGCGAGTGCAGCGGTCGCGTCAACGCGAACGATCCGGGCGTGCGCCTGGGTTGAGCGATGAATCGAGACATGGAGCATGTCGGCGATCTGGAAGTTGTGGATGTACTCAGCCTGTCCCGTGACCTTGGTGCGGCCTTCGATGCGGGGGATGGACTGCCCGATGGGGGATTGGGTTGCTTCCTTCATTTCCCCTCCAGGGCTGATTGTAATGCACGCCGCACGTAAACGGGAATCACGGCTTTCTTGTAAGAGGCAGATGCACGGATGTCCGAGAACGGGGCGACTGTTCGTGCCGCTTCCGCGCCTGCCCGCGCGAACAGTTCGGGACCTGGTGCCTGCCCATCGAGGATCGCTTCGACTGACGTCAATCTCACCGGATGAGGAATGGCCGCCCCGAGCGCCACACGGCTATCGTGAAGAAGGCCGTCGAGCACGTCAAAGTTGACCGCGATGCCGAGCGCGGGCCAGTCATGCGATTGCGAGATGGTGGTGCACTTGGCATAGGCGGCGCAACGTTTCTGCGTGGGGACATGCACCTCGGTGATGATCTCGCCAGACGAAAGGCTGTTCCGATGCGTTGCCACGAACAGGTCGGGGATCTCCATCCAGCGCTCGCCGCTGCGGCTCTGCACACGGATTCGGGCGCCGAGTGACAGCAAGATGGTTGGCAAATCCGTCTGTGGTTCGGCTTGGGCCAGATGGCCGCCCAGGGTGGCCGCGTTGCGGACGCGGGGTGTCGCCAGAATCCTGAGAGTGCGAACGATGACCGAAGCACGCGACAGGACGAGGGGACTTTGCTCGATGTCTGTCAGCGTGGCCAGTGCCCCGATGCTGAACCCACCGTCCATGGCATGGATGCCCCCCAGTTCCTCCTTCAGTCGATGCAGCGAAACCAACCGGACGGGGGCAACTTCATCCGCCTTCATAAAGCGCACCAGGGCGGTGCCTCCCGCGAGCAGGTGCACACCCTTTTCTCCGATATAGGTCAACGCCTCATCAAGGCGTGTGGGTTGTAAGAGATCAAAAGTCGGCTTCATGGCGACACGTTCGCCTGGGAGTGTATCCGGGAATCAAGTTGAAGTGAAATGAAGAATGAATCACGGATTTGGCTCGTTCCGGATCGGATTTTGTGGAGGATGTGCGGGAATGAACGAGGTCGAGTTCTTCATTAACAAAGATGGTGTTCAAAGCGGACCTTTCCCGGAGGATGTGGTTCGCTCGCGTTTGCAAAGCGGGACGCTGGGACCCGATGATCTCGCGTGGAAGGAGGGGATGGCGGAGTGGATGCCCATCTCACAGGTTTTGGAGGCTACGCCGAAACCTTCCGCACCGGTTCAGAAATCAAGCGTGGAAGAGGAGAAGTTTTCTTCCCTTGGAGAATTGCGCAAGGGACTGGACGAGGTGTCACCGCTCTTTCCACACATCGCGGTGATGATTTTCATCCCGCTGATCGCGCTGCTGCTTTTGGGTGGTATCGCGAGGTCGTATGACAGCGGGTATGCGCGCTGGGAGCCGAAGCCGATCGCGCGGACGGCGCTTCAGGTTGCATTGGCGCTGACCGGGTTGGTGTCACTGGCTTCGCGTTTGCGGGTGGCTCCTTATGTGGCGGGAGGATCTCTGCTGGGCGTATACGCGGTGGGATGGATTTTGAGCACGACCTACAACATGGGCGATGAATCCGGAATGTACGGCCCCCCGCGGGTGGATGGATATGTATCGATGGCATTCTGGCTTGGGCTGATCGCCGTCGGAATGGCGTGGTGGGCTCAGCGCGAGCATGGAGCGTTTGATCGCCCCTTGGAAATCTCGCGGATACCGGGCTGGACTCTCGAGGGATTACGCGGGTTGCTTGCAAAGGATCGTCATGCGTGGATGCGGGTGGCAGGAGGACTTGGAATTGTTTTTGGGTCGCTGGCGTTGAACTTCTTGATCTTTAAATTGTTCGGCTTCGTTTCAAAGGGCCTGGTGGTGGCGCCCGCAGGGCTCGGCATGATGGTCTTTATTTCAGGCCTGTCGGTCTCCGCCGCGAACAGGGATGGGTAGACCAATCGTAACAGTTTAGTCCGATTTCCTTCCCTGTTTTTTCCATTGTAGGAGCCGCTGTCAGCGGCGACCGGGAGGAGGGGATCGCCGCTGACAGCGGCTCCTACAGGACTAAACTGTTACGATCAATCTGGCTGAATGTCACGACTCCAGCTTGCCGCCTCGCGTTTCGGGAATGAGCAACATGACGAGGGCTGCAGCGACAAAGAAAGCTGAGGTCAATGCCAGCGCAGGACCAATGCCGTGCGTTTTTGCGAGAAGGCCGATGACAAAGGGCGCCAGCGCGCTCAATGCACGCCCCACGTTGAAACAAATGCCCTGCGCCGCCGCGCGAACCTGCGTTGGAAAAAGTTCCGACAGCATGACGCCAAACACGCTGAAGTAGCCGCTTCCAAAAAATCCAAGAAACGGTCCCAAGGCCATGAGCGCCCACTCGTTTCGCGCCATCGCCCCGTAAACCGGCACGAGAATGGCCGCGGCCACCATGAACAGCATGAAGGTGCAACGACGCCCCAAACGATCCGCGATGAAACCAAACGACAAATAACCAAAGAATGCCCCGGTCTGCATCGTGACGATCCATCCGGTGGATTTGACGATATTCATGCCGGCGCCACCTTTCTCAACGGGAGTGCCAAGAAAAGCCGGCAGCCAGCTGAACAATCCCCAGTAGGCAAACATCGTCAAAGCCGTCAACAAGGTCGCCGTCAGCATTCGCTCAAGCCATGGTTTTTGAAGAAGACATTTCAGCGGGCTTTCCCCCGTGGAAGATCTTTTCTGCGCCAGCCACATCTCGGATTCCCCGACGCCTCGCCGCATCCAGGCAATCAGCAGCGCCGGGAGTGCGCCGACCACGAACAACCACCGCCATCCAAGCGTCGGCAGGATCAGGGCGGAAATCACGGCTGCCAGCATGTATCCCAGCGCCCAGCCGGATTGCATGATGCTGAGGGCCTTGCCGCGATGCTCGGCCGGCCAGGTTTCACTCACAAGGACCGCTCCGCATGCCCATTCTCCCCCCATCCCGAGGCCGAGAAGAGAACGCCAGATCATGAGCTGCACGAGGCTTTGGGATGTCGCCGTTCCCAGCGAGCAAAGCGAATAAACCAGGATGGACGTCATCAACGCGCGCGTGCGTCCGATCTTGTCCGCAAGCACACCGAAGAAAATTCCCCCCACGGCCGATGTGAGCAGGGTTGCGGTTGCGAGCAAGCCGGCTTCCGTCGTGTCAAAGTGAAACACCTCGCGCAACGTGGTGATCGCCTCGAGATAGATGACCACGTCCATCGAATCGAGCATCCATCCCGGAAGCGCCGCGCCCAACACGCGCCATTGCGCCGGCGTGATCGTGCGATACCAAGGTTGGGAAGAAGCGGGGTTCATGGAACATTGGTTAGCCTAGATACTTAAATCGTTGGATTGCGACTCCATCTTTTTCCACGGTTTCGAGGAACATCGCCTTGGGACGAATCCACAAGCCGCGTTCGCCATAGAGGGCCCGATAGACCACGAAAGACTCCATGGACTCGGTGTGATGGGCCACACCAACGACTTCGTACTCCTTGCCTTTGTAGTGACGGTAGCGGCCGGGAGGAACGTCCTCTCCATTTTTTCTCAATTCTTTAGTCATAAGAGGGCTTGAAGTTGTTTTCCTCAACGAATGGAGACGATCGAGTACTCCACAGCTTTTGCGCCCGTTCCAAACTTGAACCTGGCTCCCGGCTGCCTCCCGATCAACATTTTTCCCAAGGGGGCGTGCGGCGTGAGGACCACGATATCCTTTCCATCCACTTCAACTTCCACCCCGCCTCCTCGCGGACCTATGAAATAAAAGCTGGTGCTGTTTTTGCATTTCACCTCCACGAGCGCGCCGATATCAACCGGGTCGGTGGGTTTGAAATTCGGCGGCGATAGTCTTTGAAATTGAACAATCGTCAGTTCCGTTTCCTCGGCCTGCCGCACCTGGCCGTCTGCAAGGTAAGAGGCTTCCAGGCCCCGCGTGTCATATTTATTTTCAGCCTTGCTGGATTCATGCGTGGCCTCCGCGTGAGAGGCGCGGGCCGCCTTGCAAAGAATTTCCAAATCGTCACCAAGCCGGGCGATGATCGCTTCAATCACGAGGCGTTTATTCATGCGTCATTTGCTTTGACTCTGTGTCGTTTGCAAGGAAACGCCAAGCGAAAAGGCGGCCGTGGGTCGCCAGATGCCACTTTCCTGATCTGACGAAGTCGGCTTTACGGAATCCGTGAAAGCTGGTATCGTTGCACCATGAGCACGATCACCGCCATCTTGGAACCGGACGCAGACGGCACGCTGCACCTGCCGCTGCCGGAGCATCTGCGGCATGGGAAGGTGAAGGTGGTGGCTACGCTTGATAGCGAGCTCGATGTAGCCACCACGAAACAGAAAACACCTTTGGAGGCCCTCAAGGAATTGCGCAAGCGGGGCACATTCAAAGAGATCACCGACCCTGTGGCGTGGCAGCGTGAAATACGGAAGGATCGTCCTCTGCCCGGTCGGGATTGATCATGCTTTTGGACAGCAACATCCTGATCTATGGCGCGAACCATGAACATCCCGGCGTGGATGCCATCCGCTGAAGCTTCCTCCTTCGCCCGTTGGGCTATGGCGGACAAGCTGGTGTGACAAGAGGCGGAGGAATCAGGCCCCGACAACCGCGTAAAGTGGCCGGTGGCGGCAATATCGGTTAAAAGGGATAAATACAATTTATCTTGTATAAGGGATAAAACTTGTTTATCCCTTTTAACGGATATGAAAAACTACCCTGTCAAGACACCGGAGCAACTGGGCGCGGTGCTGCAAGGCTGTCGCAAACACCGGAAACTCACGCAGGCGCAGGTGGGGGCGCGCGTGGGGCTGCCACAAAAGGAAATCTCCAAGCTGGAGTTGACGCCGGCCCGCACGTCGCTGGCGCGGGTGTTCAAATTGCTGGCGGCGCTGGGGTTGGAGATCGTGGTGCGCGAGCGAGAGACAGCGGACAACGCTTCGGAATGGTGAGGCATGGGGCGCGCGCGAAAATCCCGGGCATTGACGCTGTGGATGAACGGCGAGCTGGTGGGTGAGTGGCGGCGATCCGCCGCCGGCACGCAGGTGTTCGAGTACGCGCCGACATGGCTGACTGCGGCCGCCGGGCGACCGGTTTCGCTGTCGCTGCCGCTGCGCCCGCAACCGTATGGCAAAGGGGTCATGGAATTCTTTGACAATCTGCTGCCGGACAACCGGAGCATCCGCGAACGGATTCAGAGGCGGTTTCAGGCGGCTTCGACGGGCGCGTTTGATCTGTTGCAGGAAATCGGGCGCGATTGCGTGGGCGCGTTGCAACTGCTGCCGGAAGGCCATCCGCCGGGCAATGTGCGGAACATCAAGGCGGAACGGCTCACGGCGGGCAACGTGGAACGGATTCTGGCCGACTCATTGACGCCGGGCTTTGGCCGGGGTGAACCCGCGAACGATGACTTTCGTATTTCGCTGGCGGGCGCGCAGGAAAAGACGGCGCTGTTGTGGCACCAGGAAGCCTGGCATCGCCCAAAGGGTGCGACGCCGACGACGCACATTCTCAAATTGCCCATTGGCGGTAATCCACTGGGGATTGATCTTTCGACCTCGGTGGAGAACGAGTGGCTATGCGCGCAGATTGTAGAAGGTTTCGACATTCCCGTCGCCAAGTGCCGCATGGAAACATTTGGCGAACAGAAGGTGCTGGTGGTGGAACGGTTTGATCGGCGGCTGTCAACGGATGGGAAATGGTTCATGCGTCTGCCGCAGGAGGATTTCTGCCAGGCCACGGCCACCTCTGCCGCCCTCAAGTATGAGAGTGACGGCGGGCCGGGCATTGAACGCATCATGGAATTGCTGCTCGGCTCGGAGCGGGCCACGGAAGACCGGCGCGATTTTATGCGCACGCAACTGGTGTTCTGGCTGCTGGCGGCGATTGACGGGCATGCGAAGAATTTCAGTATTTTCCTGCAGGCTGGGGGTGGTTACCGGTTGACGCCACGCTATGACATTTTGTCCGCGCACCCGATGCTGGGCAAGGGCCGTGGACAGCTATCACCGCACAAGATCAGGATGGCCATGGCGGTGAGAGGAAAGAACCGTCATTACCGGTGGAAGGAGATTTCCGCACGACATTGGCTGGAAACGGCCAGGCGGTGCGGTATTTCAGAAATGAAATCCATCGTGGACGAAGTGATCGCCCAGACGTCAAAAGTTGTGGAACAGGTGACGGCACGGTTGCCGCGCAGATTCCCAGATTTCATCGCGGATAGAATCCTGACAGGAACCGCCCATGCGGTACAGCTTTTGGCCGAGCAGATGGCCAAGGGCCGTTGAGGACGCGCTGGAAAGGCCGCTCGACCGGCGCCTGGCCATGTCGCTCAACTACGCCAGTCAGGATTTGAAATGGGCTGCGTAAACGGACGCGGCTTTTGGGGTTTCCTATTTCAGCCTGGAAATCACCTCGTCGGCTGGCATCACGTCGCCGTAGAGGCCGAAGATTCTTGCGAGGTAGATTTCGTGCTCGAGCCGATCCAGTGCGGCGGTGCCGTCCCAGACCATCAGAATGTTGAAGTTGGACTGCATCAGGTCTTCCGCGGTGTTGCCCACGCACGCATCCGTTGAAACGCCGGTCAGAATGACATTTTCGATGCCCTTCTCCCTCAACACCTCCACGATGTCCGACCCAAAGACGGCGGAGTACCTCGTCTTGTCCATGATCATGTCGTCTTTTCGGACATCCAGTTCAGGACTAATTTCGAATTGCGGGTTGCCTTTGCTCAGGGCGGTCATGGGGGATTCACGTTTTCCACTCAAATAGGATTTGGTCTCGAAATTTTTGAGCAGTCCGACCTGCTCGTCCACCATGTAGCGGAAGAAGATCACCGTGCCGCCATTTTTCCGGACGGCGTCAGCCAGCTTGTTGATGCGTGGAATGATGGACCGTCCTTCGGGGCACTCGAGTGACGCGCCTTTATCAAGAAAAGCCCGCTGCATGTCGATGACGAGCAATGCCGTGTGTTTGGTTTCGATCGTCGCAAGGATTGGGACGGGGCGCTCGGCGTTTTTCGCGCCATTCGCGGCACCTTGCCACCGCTTGATTGCGATTTGTTGCTTCTCAGGTGAAGTCCACTTCTCGTTGGATATCCGGTTTGCGATACCGGTCGGGCCAGAGCCGGGAGACGGGGATTTGCCTTGGACATTGGTGCATGCGGTTAACGCCAGCAAAGTCAGGAAGTTTAGCCACGGACGCACACGGATGAAACACGGATGGGGAAGAGTATTCATGAAGAGGGGTGGATGGGGGAGGAGTGTTGTTGGAATTCAGAAATCGTCGAAGCTACGGAGTGAGATGACCTTTTCCAAGGTCCTTGTGCCAGGTTTTGGAAACATCATTTCCCTTGAATGGATTTCCGGAAAACGGGGATTCGGAGGTGTAGATGGCCACGAAGAAGTTGGAGGCTACCGGATTTTCCAACTGATAAGCTTCAAGAAATTTTTTGTGGTCGAAGTTGGTGATGGAGCCCGTCAGTTTTGCGAACTTGATTTCTTTGGGTTGCTCGAAGAGATAAACCCCGTATCGGTCCGAGACGACCGGGATATGGGGCCAGCGATAGGGTTGCACCACCGTGATTTTTTTATCTACCGGAGCTTTGCTCGTCTCCACGTAACCCGTGGTTCGCAGCAGTTCGCCAGGGATGTTTCCCACGATCCAATGACGCACGGGACCGTTTTCCCCGGAAGGAACCGGGTCCGGCCAGGAGCCGTTGGCGTTTCCATCGAAGTCGAGCATGATCAGCGTGTACAACTTGTCCGGATCAGCCTCCTCCCATTGGACGACCGGGGCATCTGGGATATCATCCTGGATGAAAAGATTTCCGTGGTTCACCTCTCCGCTGTAATGGTCGCCTTTCACCGCAAACGTCACCTTCAGCGGCGGCTCCGAGCAGGTGTAGGTCAGTTCCTCCGCACAGGCGATTCCGAAAAGTGCGAGCAAAATGACTGCCGTTGTAGCTGCGCTTCTGCGAAGCGCAGGTTGGGGGAAGATGCGGCGCTTCACAGAAGCGCCTCTACATCGCAGGGCTCCAACTTCTGGATTCTGGATTCCGGCTCCTGGATTCGGCTTCATGGCAATCATTTGCATCCTGGTTTTGGTGCGATCGCGCCAAGGGCGCGGACGGTGACGAGGTCGGGGCCCTCGGTTTTCGCAAGGAACATGTTCATGGTCACGTGGTGGTGCTTCCCGACTGTCACCGGCCCCGTGGGTGACTCGATCGTCAATCCTTCGAGGGCATTGATCATCGCTTCCTTGTCAACCTTGCCGGCCTTTTCGAGGGCCGCCTTCATCGCGAACAGCGCGTTGTAGTGTGTCATCACGTAATTGGAAGCCGTTGCATCCTCTCCGGCTTCGGCTTTCACTTTTGCGACAAAGGCTTTCGCTGGTGGCGAGTCACTGGAGGCGACGAACGGCACGACGACGTACATGTTCTGTCCCTTGCCGCCGAAGACAGGGAGATCGGTTTCGGACAGGCCGAGGAATGCAACGGTGGTGTGCTTGAAGAGTCCGAGGTCATGCGCCTGCGCGATGAAGTTCAAGCCGTCGCCTTTGAGCGCGAACAGGAGCACCTTCGGTTTTTTTGCGGCGATTCGCGAAATCAGGGGGGCGAAATCCGTTTCGGTTCCCAGGGTGTATTCCTCGCCGACGATGCGACCGCCAAGGCCGGAGAGGATGGGTTTCGCCGCCTCGAACATTTTGTGCGGCCAGACGCGATCGGCTCCCAGCAGGAACCAGGTATTCCCAAAAGACTCTTTCATATAGGGCAACAACTGGGCGAGTTCCTGATTGGGAACGGTGCTGAATGCGAAGATGTAGCGGCTGCACGCGCCGCCCTCGTAGTTCGTTGCATAGAGAAGAGGCGTCTTCTTGCGCTCGATGGTTGGTCGGATTGCATTGAGATTTTGTGACGTGATCGGACCCACCACCGCGAGCACGTTGTCCTCCTCGATGAGTTTGAGCGTTGCTTCGACTGCCGACTCTGGCCTGGTCTTGTCGTCCGCGTAGATGATCTCCAGGGGCCGCCCGAGGATGCCACCGCTTGCGTTTATTTCCTTCGCGGCGAGATCAAGGCCGAGCTTCGCCTGATTGCCGTAGAGCTCGACGCCTCCCGAGAATGAGAGCAGGGCACCGATTTTGATCGGGTCTGCGGATGCGGTGTAAGTTGATTTCGTGGGCGAGGTGCAGGAAGCGAGCAACGCAAGCGAAAGAAGGACGGTGAATTTGAAAGAGATTTTCATCAGAAGGACCGCAGATCACAGCAAGCTTTTGGAGCCGCTGTCAGCGGCGATCTGGAGAGTGGGGAGATACGGGAAAACCCCGGCTCCCGGTCGCCGCTGGCAGCGGCTCCTACAAGTTTTTTTAGAGTTGTTTTTTTCAAGGAGGTGAAAAATGCAGGGTGACAAGGACTGCGGATCACCCGATGGCCGGGTGATCCGCGAATCCAAGGGGGATGGCTACTTTAACAATCCGTCGCCGTGGAGATCGTCGAAGGATTTCGGGCCCGAGCCTTTGCTGGGATCGGTCTTGAAGGGCCATGCGGTGCTGTTGAAGGGGACGAGCGGGGGGAGGATGGCTTTCTTGCCGAGTTTCTCCATTTCTTTTTCGATGGCGGCGCGTCCGCCGAAGCCGAGCAATTCGTAATCCATCAGGCGGTCGTTGTTGAAGAAGACCTTGCCCAGCACGCGGTCGGAGACGATGCGGGCGAAGGCCTGCATCATGTCGTCGGGGGTGGCCTGGAAATCGGTGGTTTCCAGAAGGATGAGGTGATCGTTGATGGCTTCCTCGCCCATGAACTGGACGAGAATGCTGAAGAGGATGTTGTTCTGGCGGGCGACGTAAATCGAATTCGACAGGGCGTAGGTGCGGTCCCAATCCTTGCCGAGCAGCTTCTTCCATTCGCCGAGCACCTTGAACCAATGTCCCACCTGTGCGGTGGTGGCGACGGCGATGAGTTTTTCACAATTCGGTTCCACGCCACGAGCATAGGCTTCCACGTCGGCGTAGGTGAAGGTTCCATTTTTTAAACACGTGTCCATGAAGGCCAGGACCTTGCCCAGCGTGTCTTGCAGGAGGGCCTGTTCCTCGGGCTTGACGTCGAGATCGGCGATGCCTTCCTTCGCCATCTTCACTTCCTGGCGATAGCTTTTCATGAGGGGAATCCATGATGGATTGCCTTTGGCATCGGCGACGTAAGGAGCAACACAAGCGTAGGTCGCCATGGCGCAGTGGCCGACCGATTTGGCAGCCTGGTAGATTGGGGGGACGGACGGCGCCTCGAGGGGCTCCTGCCCGGGGCGGTAGAGAATGAACCGTCCGCCTTTGCCGCTGAAGAGTGCCATGATGAGCGGGACGCGCGCCCGGATGTTCTTCTGATAAATTGCGAGCGAGTTGTCGTAGATGTTGAACATCGAATTGTTCAATTGATAAATGCTGCGGGCCGCAAGCTTGTCCTTGGACGGCGCTTTCTCGGAGGTGATCACGACTTCCTTCATAAAATCAGGAACCTCGTCCGCGGCTGGGGTGGGGCGGACGCAGACCAGCGCGAACGCGGCTGCAACGAAGAGGGGGTATTTTGGTTTCATAGATTGTGTTGGATTGTTGATCGACTCAGTTGGGAAATACGATTGCGAGGCGCGTGAAGGGTGTGTCGTTTTCTATTTCGACAACGCCGCTTTACGTTCGAGCGCCCAGGCTTTCAATATTTCAAAAGATTCCGCAGCCAGTTTCTGTTCCGCGGGAAGTTGACGTTGATCGACCGGCCTTTGCTGTTCGGCAACGAGTTTTTTGATATTAACGGAAAGGCGGCTGTTCGGAGGTAAAACTGAAAAGGCTTCCTCCGCCTGTTTGTGCTTTGCTCCGTAATACATTTTACCCAATCGAGCGACGCCGATGACACTCACGCACATGGGACATGGTTCGCAGGTCGTGTAAATTTCACAGTCCGAAAGATCCAGACGCTCCAGCCGGCGGTTCGCGTCGCGAATCGCCTCGATCTCGCCGTGGGAAGTCACATCCCAGGCAAGGAGCGCGTGGCTGAGTCCCTCTCCGACGATCTCCCCATTCTTGACGATGACCGCACCGAATGGTTCCGCTCCCGGCGTGTCGATTGCGGTTCGAGAAATCTCGATGGCCCGCCTCATGAATTTTTCATCATACGAATCAGACTTTTTCTTTCCGGCAACCTCTGGAGCGGGTTTGTCCGCGGCCAAGGATGGAAGAATGAAAGCCAGCGCGAGTACCGCTCCAATGATCATTTTATGGTGTGGTTTCATTTGCTTTAATGGTCAAGTGACAATTCACCATGGCAGGAGTCGCCAAAGCAAGGCAACTTCGAGGGCAAACAGGACGATGAGGATGGCGATGCCCTTAAATGTGACAAACGGGGAAGAGGCATCCTTGGGGAAAAGCCACCAGCCAAAACAGCGGACGAACAACGGCATGGTGGCGAAACTGGTGAGCGCCACGCTGATTGTGTTGCCGATGAATGTCGCAAATGAGGAGTTGAGCGATGTGAGCAGCGGGCTGAGAAAACGCAGTTCGAGCATCACGATCGGAAAGAGGCCGAGCAGGACGAGCAACGCCGTCTTCCAGTCGGGCGGGCCCTTTCCGGTCTTGGGATTAACCGGCACCCAGCCCGGAAAGGATGTGGCCAGCCGCGAGAGTTCTTCTTTCTCGATGAATGCCCTGGATTCTTCCAACAATTTTGCGCGCTCCGGCGCATTCATCCAGGCCTCGAGGTGTTCGGCGGTGTCGTAATGGATGAATGTCGTCCAGTGACCATCCGCGGAGGACGGGGGCTGGAGATAGGCCCCGAGATAACCGGGATAGCTCGCCTGGGCACCCTGGATTCTCACAGCCCACTCGCGGTAGAGCTCATCCATGCCCGGCTTGATCCGTGAGATGATGACTTCCGTGGCGTTGGGGGCCGACGGTTTTTCCGGAGGACTCATCTATTTTGCCTCCGCGAGCTGTGCGAAAATGCGGTCTGCGCTGAAGGGCAGGCTGTCGAAGCGGACTCCGGTTGCATCCGCCAGCGCGTTGCCCAATGCGGGGGCGACGGGGATGATCGGGGTTTCGCCCGCGGACTTTGCGCCGAGCGGGCCGTATGCGTCGTAGGTGTCGGCGAAGAAAATTTCGGTGCGCGGAATGTCGGCGAAGGCCGAGATGCGGTAATTCCGGAACGTGGGGTTGATCATCTTTCCGTTTGCGTCAAACACCATGCGCTCGAACAGGCTGCCGCCGATCCCCTGCGCGACCGCGCCCTCGACCTGGCCGCGGCATTGCATGGGATTGAGGATCGTGCCGGCATCGGCGGCGTGAACGCTCTGCAGGATTCGAATCTCTCCCGTGACGCGATGAACGGCGATGCGGAATCCGTGGACGTTGAAGCAGGTGGTGCGCGGCGATCCATAGGCTTTGCGCATGACCTCCAGCCGATGGCGCGCATCGGGAACGGACGCGAAAAGTTCCGTGAGCGTAACCTTGCGGGAACCACATTGGATTTCAGAGTCAACCAGCCTGCATTTTTCAAGGGGCGTCGAGGTGAATTCGCTTGCGACCTTGAGGAGGTTGTCGCGCAGGATCTCCGCAGCCAGGCTGACGGACTTGCACGAGACGCTGGTGCCCACGCTGGAAAATGTTCCCGTGTCATAGGCCGTCCGATCCGTGTCAGCGATGGTGATTTCGATGCGGCCGGCGGTGGTGTTCAGGATGGAAGCGGCAACCTGGCGCATCGAGGTGATGGTGCCATTCCCCATCTCCGTCACTCCGTTGGTGAGGTAATAGGTCCCGTCGGCACGCAACTTGATGTGAGCCTCGGATCTCTGCTCCGTGGGCGGGATGCAATCGTGCATGTGGATGGCATGGCCTCTTCCCTCGAGCCATTCGTTGCCTTCGGGTTTCTTCGAACCGCGTCCGCTGGCGAGAGCCTTCTCGACAAAATCCATGCATTGATCGAGGCCGTAGCTTCCCATCTCCACATCGGAAGGCCCTTCCCAGATGCTGTGCGGTGTGTCGCCGGGGACGACGATGTTCTTGCGTTGCAATTCAAAGAGATTCATCCCGAGTTTGCGTGCGAGGTCACCCATGATGGACTCGATGGCAAAAGCCGTCTGGGACGATCCATATCCGCGGAAGGCGCCTGAGGGAACGATGTTCGTATAAACTGCGTAGCCGGTGCCCTTCATGTTCGCGCAGCGATAGACCTGGAGCGATTGGCCAAGGGACGCACCCAGCGTCTCTCCGCCGTGGTTGCCATAGGCGCCGGTGTTGGAGACCACGCGGATTTCGATCGCGGTCAGCGTGCCATCACGTTTTGCGCCGACCTTGAGGCTCGTCTTCATTGGATGACGGGAAACGCCGCCGATGAATTCCTCCTCGCGGGTGAATTCCCATTTGACGGGCCGGCCTGTTTTCAACAAGGCGAGCACGCACAATTCTTCGCAGAGCATCTCCTGCTTCCCGCCAAATCCGCCGCCCACGCGTTCTGCGTAAACGTGAATCTGTTCCGGGTAGATGCCGAAAAGATAGGCGAGCTTGGCCTTCGTCTGGAAGGGCGCCTGCGAACTCGTGCGCACATGGATTCGGCCGTCCTCGCTCTTGGATGCGATTGCGATGTGCGTCTCCAGATGCGCGTGCTGGATCTTGTTGCTGAAGAAAGTGCGTTCGACCGTGACGTCGGCCTGCTTGAATCCTTCCGCGACGTTTCCATATTCGCTTTCGATCTGGACGAAAACATTTTTTTCAGGACGCTGGATGCGGGAATCAGCTTCCTTGTGGTGCAGCATGGGCGCGCCTGGGAGCATGGCTTCCTCGGGGTCGAAAACCGCGGGGAGAACTTCGTAATCCACCTCGATAAGGCGGCATGCTTCCTCGGCGGCTCCTTCGCTTTCCGCAGCGACAGCGGCGATACGTTGTCCGACAAAGCGGGCCACGTTGTCGAGGATGTACGTATCGTCCGGGTCCACGCGATAGTCGTCATGCAGTGCCGAGGTGTAGGGACGACGCGGAACATCCTTCCATGTAAAGACGGCGTGAACGCCGGGAACAGCCGCAGCTTTTTCGGTGCGGATCGCGAGGAGTTTTGCGTGGGCGTGTGGCGAGCGGAGAACTTTTAGATGGAGCATGCCGTCCATCTTGACGTCCGCCGTGTAGCGGGCGGTGCCCGTCACGATGGAATGCGCCAAAGGATTCTGCAGGCTGGAGCCACACGCTTTCCCGGCAACGTCCTTCTCGACGGAAGCGACACCATTCAAAGCGTCTTCAATTGCGTGATACCCCGTGCATCGGCAGAGATTGCCCTTGAGCCGGAACGCGAGGTCCTTCTTGTCCTCATCGGAGAGACTCGCGGAGGTCATGATCATCCCGGCGGCACAGAAACCGCATTGGAACGCCTGGGCGTCGAGGAACGCCTGCTGCATCGGGTGCAGGACTCCGTTGCAGGCGAGTCCCTCGATGGTGGTCACCTCGCGGCCTTTGGCCCGGAAAGCCGGGACGAGGCAGCTGTGGACCGGCTTGCCATCCAGCCAGACGGTGCAGGCGCCGCAATCCCCGCCGTCACATCCTTTTTTCACCCCGAACCATCCGAGGTCGCGTGCGAAGGTGCGAAGGCATTGGCCGGGCCGGGGCTCCTGGTTGAAAGTTTTTCCGTTGATTTTGTAGCTCATAAAATTCGTTGGATTTCTCTGGAAAATTGTAGGGCAAGCGGCCCGCTTGCCGTCTTTTCGGAAGGCAACGGGGCCCGTTGCCCTACATGGGTCAGGCGGTCAGCTCCCGTCGGATTTGTTCGGCGAAATAATAAGTGAGATGCTGGCGGTGGGCTGGCGATCCGTGGGTGTCTTCGAGGTAGAGTTCGATGGGCGCGGCTTTCTCGATGGCGGATTTCACCACTTCAGCGGTTGGCGACGACTGGAAGCGAAGCTGGATGGGGCGGAGCGTGGACGCCGTGATGGTCAGCAGGATTTCCTTCGTGGTCGGGCAGCGGGTGCCGATGATGAGGACTTCGGAGCGGCCCAGGTGCGTGAGCGTGAACCGTCGGAACGCATACGTTTTCTTCAGCGCGCCTGCGGGGAGAAAAATGGATCGGAGAAGTTCACCTGGAGCGAGGGCGTTCTTGTGATTGCCCGTGATGAAATCCACCACCGGCATTTTCCGTGGTTCACCGTTACGCGGCCAGAGCGTACAGACTCCCTCCAGTGCGGACGTGAGTGAAATCATCGGGCCTGCGGGAAGCGACATCACGAGATTGCCGCCGACCGTCGCCTCGTTCCAGATCTTGAACGATGCGAGAAAGGAGTGGCAGCACTCGCTGAAGAGGGGGGCGGAGGTCCACTCGCGAGGCGCGGTGAATTTGTCGAGTTCAACCACCTTGCACGTCGCGGCGATTTCGAGCCCCTCGGCGGATGCGGTGAGCGAGGGCCAGTGAAGCGTCTCAAGATCAATGAGCGTGTGCGTGTTGACCTGCGGCTCGGAAAAAAGCCACGTGCCGCCTGCGAGCCAGGCGAACCCCATTTCCCATTTTTTGACTTCATCCGCCTTGGAAGGCCGTCGTACTTCGGTGATGGTATTCAGGTCCATGATGTTTTTCCGGGAAATCGCAACGGTCGAGTGTGATGCAAGATCGGAAAATGCCAAGCTGATTCGGTCTGATATGGAGTGCGGGGGGTGCACGACAAGAAGTTGACTTCCCCCCGGTCGCCGCTGACAGCGGCGACCGGGATGCGAATCGAAGGGGCGACTCCGGAGGACGCTTGATTGATGACCCTGAAAGTTTATCCTGCACGCATGACAGCCATGGCAACGCAAGGCGGATTTTTCCGCCGATTGAGTGAATCGCTCGCCCAAGGTCCGATCGCCCTCATGACTGTCGTGTCGGCTGAAGGGTCCACCCCACGCATTGCCGGGGCACGCCAGTTTTTAACAACCGCCGGTGAATCATGGGGATCCGTGGGCGGTGGCGTCACGGAATCGCGTGTCATGGAACTGGCCCGTGAAACACTGGCCGACGGGCGTTCGAGAATTTTTAACGCCGATCTTCACGGCAAACCGGGGGATGTCCGCGATGGCGTGTGCGGCGGAACGATGACGATCTGGATCGCGCGTCTCGACAGGAAGAACGCCATGGCGCCAGTCCGTTCGCTGGAAGAATCGCTCCGGGCGGGAAAGCGCGTCGTCCTTTCCACGCGGCGCGAAGGGGAAATTCCCATTACGTTGAATTCACCGGACAACGCCGTCATTTCGAAAGATTCCTTTGCGGAAATCATCGAGCCGTCGCCCCGTCTCCTCATCGTGGGAGCCGGACATATCGGAAGGGCGCTGGCCCGACTGGCACGTGAACTCGATTTTGAGGTGTCCGTCCAGGATGCCCGCGCGGAATGGCTTGTGCCGTCCGCATTCCCCGCGGGTTGCGCGCTCGAATTCACGCTTGCGGCGGCGCTCGAGCCGCTTCGCAAATGGGAGGGCGCCCGTTTTGCGGCACTTGTCACGCGTGGCTTTCCGCAAGACGTGGAGGCGTTGAATGCACTGAAGCAAATCCCCGACTTGGACTACGTGGGCCTGCTGGGGAGTCAAAGGCGTGTGGCCACCGTGATCGCCGCGCAGAGCGCTTCGAACGGGACGACATGGCCGGAAGATATTCTGCATGCTCCCATCGGAATTGAAATCGGCGCGGAAACCCCGGCGGAGATCGCGGTGAGCATCGCCGCGGAGATGATTCAGATCATGCGGCGGGATCGGGAATCAGCCCAGCGCGCAGCCAGATGAAGAATTTGAACCACGGATTACACGGATGTACACGGATAAGAATTCATCCGTGCCCATCCGTGCCCATCCGTGGTTACTCCCCCGTCGTTTCTTGACGATGGCAGTAAAATGAAACCCTCCAACAACGAGAACTTCGTCGCCATCATCCTGGCCGCCGGCGCGTCCCAACGCATGGGGCAGGACAAGGCCTCTCTGCCCTGGTTGCACGGAAAGACTTTGCTCGAATGGATGGCGGAGTCACTTTCGCAAAATGGATGGAAGCCCGTTGTTGTCCTCGGCCCACATAATCATCAAGATTGGATCGGACGCCTGTGTGTTGCCACCCTGGTTCTGAATTCCCGGGCGTCGGAGGGAAAAACGACCTCCCTTGCTACAGGCGCGCAGGCTCTTCCTGAGCGCGTGCATTCCATCATGTTGACTGCTGTGGATCAGCCGCGACCGCCTGCACTTTATCGTTTGCTGCGCGAGAGCGCGGTTCAACGCGCCGAACCCATCATCGTGCCGGAAAATGGAAGGCGGCGTGGGCATCCCATCGTTCTCAAGAACATCCTGCGCGAGCGGCTCACGCATTTGAACGAGGAGGCGCTGGGTTTGCGGGAATTGCTGAACGAGCACGTTGCTTCCGTCCATCGCCTCCCATGCGAACCAGACTGGCTGCGATGGGACTGCAACACCCCCGTTGCATACAAGGAAGCGCTTCGCTGGTTTGAATGTCATTCGGATTCGCATCACAAACGGAATTCTGCTGTCGGGGACCAACCTTGACAGGGGGACATTCTGAGATAAGTTCGGGACATGAAAGGGCCCGCGGTCATTCTCGCCACGGCATGGTTTTCCCTCTGTTTCACGGGACTGTCTTTTGCCGAGCCTCCCGTGGAACGTGCTGTTGTATTTCAGGATGGCAGCATCCTGTGGGTCACCTTGCAAAACTCTTCGCTCGCGCTGAAAAAGGCGACGGCGGATGGCAGCATCGTCTCCCAGACACTTCAGCTTTCGGAGGTCAGAGATCTGAAGCTCGTGGCCCGGCCGGTATTGGAGGAACAGGCTCGCGTGGGGGTGCTGATCCATGCTTTGGGAGATGACTCGTTTAAAAAGCGTGAGCAGGCCCAGGCTGATTTGATTGTAAGCGCCAGGGGATTTGGACCGTATCTCCGCCAGGTGCAGCAACAGACAACCGATCCTGAAGTTCGAGCGAGGCTCAAACAGGTTCTTGAAAAACTGCCCTTCGACGAATCGGAGCCGGACAAGGAATGGGATCAGCTTGTGACCATGTCCGGTGGCGAAGCCGTTCCATGCGATCTGGGAGCTTGGAGCGCGAGCGGGCGGTTTCATGACGTGGAAGTGACCTTGGATCGGGCCACGGTTCAACGGATCACCAGCGAAAACATCGATTCCAGTCCGCCTACGAGAACCGCTGCGGTGAGTGCCGAGCGAATCCAGACCGATGAGGACCGTCTCTTTCCGAACAACCTCACCCGAATCGGTTTTGATACAACACCCGACGGGAAGGCGATTGCCATCGGGGAGAATGTGGGGCGGCTTTTCATTCCAAAGGGATTCACGATCAGTACGTCCGTTTCGGGTTCCATTGTCTCGGTAAACAACTTTGACGTGGGCGGACGCAGCCGGGGACTTTCCTGCGCAACCCATCAACCACTTTGGGAGGGGGTTCTCACCATTCGTTTCTGCCTTCCCGGAAATGATCGTGTGGCGGCGGGTGTGACACATGTCGGATTATGGATCGCCGAGGTGACTCCGAACGGCACCAAAATGGAGGCGTATGATGCCCAGGACCGGCTCCTCGCAGAAATCAAGACGGTCGCCAGCGGCCATGATTTTCTGGCCGTGCGCAGCCCGGTTCCCATCGCCACAATCAAGATCGTCCCCAATCTGCAAATTGACCCGAATTACACGATTGATGATTTGGCGTTCGATACTCCCATGCCGCTGTCCGAATGGGGTGATCCCAAATTGTTCACGTTCATCTTGGGTACCGGCGAGCGCTTGAAGTGCCAGCGTTTCCAGGTTGAAGCCGATCATCTCAACATGGAGGGAGTCAGCGCCGGCATCGCGAAGCTCTCGCTGCCTTTGAAGGATGTGGCCGTCGCGCGCTATCCCACCGGAGACTTGAAACTTGTCGCGGCACAGGATGGCTTTTGGGTGATGTTGGCGGATGGGTCCATCTTGCACGCTCACAGCAAGCAGGGCCCGGTTACGGATCGGTTTCCGGGGCTCAAGGTGGACTCGTCCAACATCGCGGCCCTTTGGGGAAACCAAACTGCGTACCGGGAACCCAGGGAAAACTCCGTGCCCGTCGAAGGGCAGGTCTTGGTGATGGAGAACACAAGCCTATCCGTCAGGGACTTGACGCTGAAGGAATGGACGCTGGGTGCAACGTCGATCGAACCTTCCGGGGTAAAGCTACTCGCCGCGTTGATTTACGAGACATCGCCCATGCTCTGGTTTCGGAATATTCCGGTGGTAGACAAGCGCAACGGATTGGTGACGCTTGCCAGCGGGGAACGGATCGTGCTCGGTGAAAAAGGATTCTCCTGCAAATCCTGGTCTGCCGAGGGGGTCGTGGTCGTCTACAAGGATGCGGTGGTGAACATTCCAGCATCTGAAGTGCTCTCCATCACCCTCCTGTCGAAGTGAGCCAGGCCATGGGCTGGATACGCGGCTTTGGCCGCGCATTTCTCACTTTCTGGTGAGAATTGCGGTTAGCGCTTTTCTGATTTCTGAGGATTGAGTGACGGCTGGATCGGGCTGGCCGTGGAGGGGACGAACTTTCCGATGTGGTAATGTACTTGAGGGGGGACGGATTGCAACGGATGGTCGAGATGGAGGGGGAAGGAGGGGGCCGCGGGTCGTGGCGACGAGCGCCACCCGGTTCCCTGTTCGCGTGCCGTGGAATGTGGAACTTGACATTGTAGGTTTTCGGATGGATCAGTCTGTATATTCCTCCCCCCTTGAAGCCGTCATGCGCCAACCCGCCACAAGCCTTGCGGATCGAGATGAGTCACTTTCAAAGCGGGCTATCAAGGGACTCGAACCAAAAATCCCCGTGATAATCTACTGTGACGTGTGGTTTTACACGTTTTTGGCAGTGGGCTAATAATACTGTTAGCTGCCATGAGACATATCGCATCCTGTATTCTGTTTTGCATGTTGCTCGGGTGCGCCACATCAAAGCATCATCTCCATTCTACAGCAGATCATGTTCCGGATATCTCTTGGGATTTCCAATTGCACCCCGACGATCGCGACATTCCACGTGGTAAAATCTGGCTAGTAGCGAATGGCAAGAGGTACCTGCTTACAGACGATCCAATTGGTGCATGTAGCATCACAAAGCGATCCGAGTATAAACAAAGACAGATTCCAAAACATGCATTATCGGCATACTCGGCTTGGTGGGCTGGCTGTGGGGAGGATGTTTACGTCATATTTGAATCGGGCCGCCTCCTGGTTTTCAGGAGACAATACAGCGATGGTGAGGGGAGGCCGGAGATTCCTCCTTACTCGTTGTTCAAGACAATACACTTTGATGAAAGCAGCTAACAAATCGCTGGACCCAAGAGCCGGGGCGGCTCCGGATCAGCTCTGACGTTGATATGCATAAAGAGGCAAAATCTATGTTGCTGAGCGAGGAGCAACTCCGCACGCAGTTCGCCATTTTGAGCTACTGTGCATCGGTTCTTGAAGAACGCAAACACAACGACCCAGCCGATGCCATGTTGTGGGCAATCAAGAAGAAGGTCGCGCGTTATGCAATCAACAGGATTACGATGGACCTCCCGTCAGAACCGTCAGAGAGCCAACTCCAACTGACAGAGCGCGAGAAAACAAGGATTTTGAAAACACACCCATTACTGCAGCCAGAAAAACACATATCTTCGCAGATGCGTGTGGATCCACAATGGCTCAATAGAGTTAGAAGACGAATGTGGAATTTCAATCCCGCCCTGAAAGGGAAGCATGCATAACGGCGCATACTGATGAAAAAGAAAGAGCCCAAGGTGCCAGAGGCAGCGGCCCCAAGCGGTCGTTGTTCCGGAGTTGTGCATGAAACCGACCGCAACCTGCGCCAGATCGAATTGTGCTGTGCAGTTGTTCTCATGCTGGCCATCCTCTTTGCAGCTTGCGCGACAGCCATGACCGTTTGTTCCGTGACGCACCCACCCTCAGGTTTCTTGGTGATGGATTACGTGTCAGAGATTGCTTTGATGGCAGCAGTCCTGAACATCGGCTTGCCTTCGGCTATCGTTGCGCTCGGCCTCTGGATCATTTTGCAGGCACGCCGGAGCACGCTCGATCCTGTCGCTGTGGCTCTGGGGGTCGTGGGGTTTCTTGGCGTGTTTGGATGCGCCGTGGCGATATGGGCTGGTCTTGCGGCGATGCACGGTCCAGGAATCAATTTGTGGAGGAGTCGGATATGGTGGGGATAAAAACAATGCAACCTATAGGTGGACCCAAGAGCCGGGGGGCTCTGACACCGAAATTAACAGGGCCGAACATGCGCTCGCGCATAACGGTCTTTTCACTGCTTGCCGCCTTCTGCATTGCCTTGTTGTATTTTACGGGTTGCGAAACCGTTCCAAAGGAGACGGGGAAGGCTTCAACGCCGCGCGAGGTCGAGATTGAGGTGCTTGTTGCCTTTCTGAAGGAGAATCAGAGTTTCACGCTTGAAATGAAACCGCCGCTTTTGATGGCACGCGAATTCTCCATCGGGCCGTCTTCAGTCGGGGCATTGTCGCGCGAGCTCCAACGGTCACGGACAGGAGCGGACGTGATTCCCGCGGATTTGATGAAAGATTTTTGCGCGAAGAATGCCAAACCGCAACCGCTCTGGCCGGAACTGGGCCGGCGTCTTCCAATCAAGTTGCTCAGCAGCGACGAGAAGAAGGCGTTTTTTCGCTCAACGATGTACGATTCCCCCACCAAGGCCGAGGTTGAGGCTCCGGGTTTCATTTCCGTTTCCCGCGTTGGCTTGAATCGTGCCGGGGATATGGCGATGTTTTGTTCGTACTATGTGCCCGGCTTCGGAACGGGAGCTGTATGGAGGGTACATCTTCTGAAAAAGGAGGAAGGCCGGTGGAAAAGACAGGAAATTCATGGTGCGATGTACTTCTGAAAAAGGCTGATTGACATCACGCAGAGGGCAGGTTGAATGAGCCGCATGGACTGGGACGAACGTTATCGAAAGGGCGAGGTGTTCTGGGACAAGGGCGCGCCGGCGCCGGCGATGAAACAGTACTTGGAGCGTCATGAGGTGCGCGGGCGCGCGCTGGTGCCGGGTTGCGGTCGCGGGCATGAGGTGGCGCTGGCGGTGAAGCTCGGGCTGGATGCGACGGGGCTGGACATTGCGCCGACGGGGGTGGCTGAGGCGCGCGCGAAGTATCCGCATCTGGCGGAGCGGTTCGTGACCGGGGATTTGTTTGATCCGCCGGAGGCGATGCGCGGCGCATATGACGTGGTGCTGGAGCACACGTGCATGAGCGCGCTGCCTCCGACGATGCGCGCGGACTACCGTCGCGGCATTGACCTGGTGCTGCGGCGCGGGGGCTTGTTGATCGGGGTGTGGTTCATCAATCCGGATCTCGATCCGGGCGAGGAGGGGCCGCCTTACCCTTTCAGCGTGGCTGATCTGACGGCGCTCTTCGCGGAGGGCTATGAAATCGTGGATGACTATGTGCCGGATGTGGCCTTTGGCGGGCGCGAGGGACGGGAGCGTGTGCGAGTGCTGCGGCGCGTGGTGTGATGAGGCCCATTTCCCCAGGGCTTACGCATTTAAGAACAGGAAGCCACGGATGAACACGGATGAAACACAGATAAGCCAGTGCTTGGCACGCCAAGCACTGGCAGAATCGGCAATCATGGAGGGGCTATTCCTCCATTTTGGCTGTGCCAAAATAGAGTATCCGTGCCAATCCGTGTTTCATCTGTGGCTTTCCCCGTCTCTTTCCATCAGCGTTTTTCTGATTTCTGAGGATTGAGTGCTGGCTGGATCGGGCTGGCCATGGAAGGGACGAACTTTCCGATGTGGTAGCGATGGCATTGCATGCAGGAATCGCCGGCCAGTTTTTCCGTGTGACAGGCGGCGCAATCCTCGCGCGTGATGGGCTTGAAGTTGCTGACAAACTTGTGCGGGTCCTGCCTGCCTTCTGCGAAAGCCTGGCGGTAGGGGGCTTCCGCATCCAGGACATGGCATTCGATGCATCCATTCCGGTCCAGGTGCAGCACTCCAAAATGGGAGGTGTGCGAGAAGATTGTGAACGGATGATCGAGGTGGTTCGGCCGGCTCACGCGCCATTGGATGGCAATTTTCTGGTCGGGCTGGCGGTCCACGCTGTGGCAACTGAAACACAAGCCGGGGTCCGCCGGGCAATCCACAACCTGGATGAGGTTGGCAAGGACGGGTGACTTGAATTCGCTGGAGAGGGCGGCCATCACATCGTACCACGCGTACATCATCTGGTCACTGTGGCCCGTGGGCTGGTAGTAAACGGCGTAATTGGAGTCCACGCGATACCAGGAGCCGATGCGCGTGAGGGGCTCGGGGGTTTTCAAGGTGGGTGAGGGGGTTGGGGGAGAAGTTGGAGTGGAGGTTGGGGGAGGAGGTCCGGTGAGAAGCGATGGAGCTGGGGAGAGGTTGGTGGAAGCGGACGCAGGGGGAAGGAGGCTGCCCGACGCCGCGGCTGGCGGAGGCAACAGGCTGGTGTTGGCTGTGGCACTCGGAGGCAGCAGGGAGCTGGCTGACCCCGCGCCGGTGGCGGAGGAAGGCAGAAGGCTCGATGTCGCGCTGGTGGTTGGCAGGAGGGACACGGAATTTGTGGAGGAAGGGGCCGTGGGCCTGGGTGGCTTGGCTGGAGGTGTTTTTGGAACCGGTGAAGTGGTGAATGCTTTCGGATCGGAGAGATATTTCGGCACTTCAGTTGACAGGTTGGGAAACCACCTGGTGCGGGTCACCATGATGGTAAGCGGGGGAAGCCGCTGGATGACCTTCATGGTTTGATCGCGATACGCGGGATGCGAGAGGAGGGGTTGAGCCCGTTTGTTCCATGTTTCGTCTCCCTTCGTGGCGAGATCGTAAAAGAGAATTTTGATTGCCCACGCCACGCGGAACGATGCGCGGATTTGATCCTCGGTCGCGCTGGAAAGATCCACGAGATCCATTCCGTGCAACGTTTCCAATGCTGCCGCGATTTCGGGATCGGCAGACAACATCCAGATCATGAGAGGCGTGATGGGAAGATCCGAATACGACGTGTTCGATGGCCAGTCGCCGACGGAGTACCCGTGCTGGGCGAGCGTGGCGACATCGAGGCCGGGCAGTGCGACCATGGGCAATCCCTTTTCACCTACCCGGTTGACGCCGCGAATTCCGTCTTGATGGCACGCCGCGCAGGTTTCTTCAAAACCTTTGGTCTGGATCCTCGCTCCGGCTGAATCGGGGCTGTGGCATCCGTAGCAACTGGTGGGAGCTTTGGAGAGAAAATCGGGATCCTTGAAGTGGCTGGAAAAGTGGGACTCGTGATCGAACTGGATCTGCGTCCGTCGGCGATAGGGATACTGGTTGAACTTGGGATGATCGGTTTCGAAGCTGTGGAAGGGTTGGGCGTGGCAGGTCTGACACTGGAGATTGCTCATGGCCATGATGTCATTGTGGATTCCGCGATGTTCACGATGGCATGTGGAACAAGCGATGTCCTGGTCGTGGCCGCCGGGCGGCGGGGGCGCAAGCAGTTGTGCCATTTCCAAGCCGATGGGTTTGGATGGCTTGGGAAGGCGCTGCTCGGCTTTCTGTGTCAGGGGCAGGATCTCACCAAGAGGCAGTCCATGAACTTTGGCCGGCTGGTTGCCGAGCTCGTGGCAGTTCAGGCAGAGCCTGTTGTTTTGCAGGGCCTGGTCTCCTTTCATGGACGAGAGCATCCAGTCGATGGGCGCGCCGTTTGCAGACTCATGGCATGCCTGGCACTGATTGCTGGACGCCGCGCGAAAATGCCGGATGCTGAGATCACCCGGTGACAGAAAATCGCGGTTTCCCCGCCATCCGAGGGCCACGAGGATGAAAGCAAGGGAGAGCGCGACCACAAGAAGGACCGTGGTGCCGCGCCTTTTGCGCAGGCTGGGCGACGGCACACAGGGGGGGATGGGGACGGCGCAGGCGCCTTCCGGTGAAGGGCCGGCCGGGCACGGCCCGCCCGCCATGTCAGGGCGCGTGCAGACCCAGCGATCACCATCTTTCCGTGGGCGACACTCGAAAGTGGCCTGGCATTTTCCGCGCGCATCGGGGCCGGCGAGGCACGCCTTGCCTTCAGCGGCGTGGCCGCAGACCCACTTCTGGTTGGGCCGATCGTAGTGGCTGCCCTCGAACTTGAAGTCCTGAAGCTTGCGTTTCATTCGTGGCTCATCATGTCATGTCATCGCCAGCGCGATCAACCCGTGGAACGCCGCGAGGAGAAGCAACCCGTAGGTGAATGGAATGTGCACGAAGAGCCAGCATTTCAACGTTCCCTGCAGGGCATACTGATGGTCCAGGTCGTCCTTCAGGCGGACAAGCTCCATGATGTCCTGGAGCTGGTTGCATTCCTCGGGGCTGAGATAACGCTGGATGGCCTCCGCGCTGGAGAGCAGGCGGTGCCTCGGCTTGTTGGAGGAAAGGATGTGGGACACGACGTGGCGCGGCCCGTCAAAAAAATCCTTCAGCTGGGTCACGTAAAAATCCCCGATGGCGGAACTGGATGATTCCATCACGGCCTTCCGGGCCAGCGCCGCAATTTCCTGCTTGAGCTGGAAGCGGATGGCGGGGATGCGTTCGAAAATCACATTTTCCCCGCGCCAGGTGAGACGCTGTGGAAATGTCCGGGAAATCCACAGGCCGATGATTCCGCTCACGCTGACGACTGCAAAGAGGATCGCCAGGGTGGTGTTCAAGGGGCCTGAAGGCATGCGATATTCCATGTGAATGAAGAGCAGAACGACGGAAAACCAGCCGACATAAATGTGAATTTGCATCCACGTGGAGGCTTGGAGCAGGGGAAGGAAGGGGAGTTTTTTTCGCGCGTTGAACGACGCGAGGAAGAGAAGGACGGCGAAGAGCGTCAGGCCGGAATAGACCTGGCAGTGAATGAGGTTGATGACGCGCGACCGATGGAGCGCCAACGAGAGCAACGACAGGGCGAGGAAAACAAAGAGGCCGCACCCGTGGCGGCGGGCGAAGTTTTTCACTTGTTGAACCATGTGGCCAGGGCGTCCACGTCGCGCATGTCGGCCCGGATCATCGCGTCGTGCGGACAGGCGCGGACGCAGGACGGCCCTGAGAGCTGCTCGTGACAGAGATCGCACTTGGCGGCCTTCTGGATGGGGAGATGCGTGGTCTTGTCGTAATAGAGCCCGCCCTCCGGCCGATGCGGCAGGACCATCTGGATGTTGTCGTACGGGCAGCTGTTGGCGCACGTCGCGCAACCGATGCACGTTTCGTTGTTGATGACCACCTGGCCATGGGCTGTTTCCCGGTGGATGGCGCCCGTGGGGCAGCCGATCATGCAGACGGGGTCGGCACAATGCATGCAGGCGTTGGCGATCATGAAGCCGTCCATCTCCAGGCCGTGGCGGATGAAGCGCGGGTTGTTGTTGTGGGTGGAGGCGCAGGCTCTCACGCAATCGTCGCAACGCGTGCATCGCTCGAGGTCGATGATCATGGTGGCCGTGCCGTTGATGACCCGGTTTTCGACCAGAAACTCCAGCATGTTGGGGCTGAGCTTGTTGGCGGCGTCCTGCCGGTACGCCGAGGCTTCCGATTTGATCCTGGGCGAGGGGAGGTTGTTTGAAAGCCGGGCACGGTCGAGCTTCGACAGGACGAACGACTCGACGACCGCGGTGGGCACGAACAACGCGTCCACGTAGCCGACGGCGCGGAGCGTGCGGCCGAACGGGATCGATTTCCCACGAAGCCAGTTGTAGCAGATTTCATCGTAGCCGAACACCTGTCCCTTGCCGAGGTAGCTGACGGTTTTTTCGCCGTGGTTGTACGATTCGCTCAATCGGGCGTAACCCGAGCGGATGAGGAAAATCCCGTTGGGATAATCGTCTTCGTGGGCGATGACCGGTTCCGCGGCCAGGCGGTCCGCGGGATCTTTTTCGCGCAATCGTTTGTACGACCCGAACCACTCGAATGTTCCGAAGCTGAGAAACTGGGTTTGAGCGGCAACCTTTTCCAGGTCCTCCTGGGAGAGATGTTTGAAAATGGGGGTTTGTTCCAGGTGGCGCTTGAGGCTGCGCTCGCGATAAAGGCGGTCGATGTGCGCCTTGATCTCGGGCGAACGGAGGCGGAGCTCGCGAACCCCCTGCCAGCGGATTTCCAGGAGCTCGCAATCCTCCTCGGCAAAATAAGTGCCCACGCGCTCGGTGCGCCCGAGGGCGGCGACTTCCCCGATAAAGTCGCCCGCCTCGACGCGCGCCGTGCGATGTTCGTCGAGGACGTGGGGAACATCCTGCAGAAAAATGTGCGCCCGCCCCCCTTCTTTCTTGCGCGACCCCAGGCGGTGATCCTGCTGGACGTGCTCGAGGTTCTGGACTTCCGGAAGGGTTGGATTTTTCCAAAGCTGGGAGAGGGCCTGCCAGAAGGTCTTGCGTTGGGTTGTCCCGCGTCCCAACAGGCCTTCGTCGAGCGAGTCGAGGACGAGCCGCGTGCTTCCCGAGATGATGAAAAACGCGGAGTTTCCGTAATCCCCGGCGCGCATGATGATGTCGCCGCGCTGGTAGCGTTGGCGGCGGCAATCGTTGAGGAAGAGGCCGCGCAGCGGGACGAGCGGGCTGAAGGCTGATGGATCGATGTGGCTGAACGGAGGGATTTTCAGGATCGCATCCACGTCGGCCTCGGTCATGTCCGAGGCGAAGGGTATGGCCCATCGTTTGGGCTTGTCGATTTCTCCAGCGATGTCTTCAGCCATGGCTCGGGAATGGGTTCCGAGGGCTACGCCAGTGGACGTTCAGGGCTTGCACACGGTGCCCACGTATTTTGACGCGGGTGGAATCAAGGCGTCCACGGCCGCCAGCTTGCTGCCGTCGTTGGCGCTGGAGAATTGCTTGATGAGGGGCGAGACCTTGTCGGCGGCCGCGTTGAGGACGGCTGCGTTGTTGATCTTCAAATCCGCGTCCGTGCCGCTGGCATCAAGAATGGCCTTGATCTCAGGCAGCTTGGTGGCGTCAAAGATGGCCTGCACATTTTTCCGCGCGTTGAAGGCCCTCCACGCCAGGGCCTTCCCATAGTTGGCGGCCTCGGTTGCCTTGGCCGTCCCGCGCAGGCCATACTCCAGGTCCACGCAACGGCCGACGACGTAGAGCATGCGCAGGCGGTTTTGCGAGGCGGGCTTGTTGGTTTTGCCTTCCTTGCCGTCATCCTGCAGGAAATTGTGGCGGACCTCGCCCTGCGACCACGAAACGAGTTCGAAGTCGCTTCCCGCAACGTGGCCACCGACGTTCACAAGTTTTTGCTCGGGAACCGTGTGGCAGCTGAAGCAATTGGCCGCGAGAGCATAATAGTCCGTGGGGGGAATCATCCCGGCGGCCGTGGCCTGGGCGATGTTGTTTGGCAATTTTAAATTGTTGTGGATGTTGATCCAGTCCCTTGCCGCGCCATGGCAGGACTCGCAGGAGATGCCCGCGATGGCCTTCGGCGCACCCGCGGCGGTGGGGTCGCTTTGCACGGTGAAGTGGCACTTGAGGCAGATCCCTTCGCGGTTCATCAGCTTCACGTCCATTTTTTTGCTGATCTCCTGAGCCTGGGGGAGGCGGTAAATGTTGCTGAACTCCGTGCTGTGGTGGGTGAGTTGCCAGGCCGCGGTTTCGTCCGTGTGGCATTGCGCGCAGGCATTCGGCCCCATCACTTTTGCGGGATCGAGATGGAAGGCGGGGCTCTGTCCCGAAACTTTTCCCCAGGCGGCGAAAACGATGAGCGCGACGGCGATGCGCGTGAAGGGAACTGGGCTAAAGAAAAACATAAGCTCAGGGGGATCGTGTTCGCAGTTGCATATCAATGAGCCGCAGGGTAATCGAAGTCAAAACTAATTTGCTTCGAGACGTTTTGGAATCCTTCGCTTGAAACCGCACATCGCTCATCAAGGGACAACTCGCGCGCGACTCCTTTCCATGGGGATTGGATTGGGTTTGTTTTTTTTGGCCGTTGGCGCGGAGGCGGCGGACACCAACCAGACCAGCCTGCTCCCGCCTTCCGCCTCCACGAATGCCGCGCCCGGCGCAAGCTTGCTCGGTCCTGATCCATCCGCATCTTCCGGCGGCAGCCTGCTGGCGCCCGCCGGCGGAGCGGGGTTGCTGGCTGGTCCGGATTTGCTTTCTGGTCCGCCGCCACCGTTGTCGCGCTCGCTCCATTCGGTGACGCCGCAACATCAGGCGACGATGGCCGAGGAGGCCCAGGCCAACGCGGCTCACGCAAAACTCTTCCAGGAAACGCGCTATCCCTCGGCCGCCTTGTGCAAGGACTGCCATCCCCTTCAGTACCGCGAATGGTCGGTGTCCCCCCATGCCTACGCGCAGATGAGCCCCGCGTTCAACAGCATGCAGGCGAAAATCAACAAGGGGAACAGCGGGTCCCAGGGCGATTTTTGCATCCGCTGCCACACGGGCGTCGGGATGAACCTCGAGGAATCCACCTTCACGCCGAACATGAACCGCCACGCCACTTCGCTCGAGGGGGTGACCTGCATCGTGTGCCACCGCGTGAACCGTAATTTTGGACGGGCCAGCGGGCGGATGGGAATCGTGGAAGGGGATCTCTACCAGCCCATTTATGGCCCACACGATGCCGCGGAGTTCAAGCGCGTGCTGTCCGACTCCGAGACCTATCACCTGGCCACTTCGTCGAATCAATTCGGGCGCGCCGTGCACGGCGAGGTCGTGCAATTCTTTGAAATGGCCGAGCCCCGGCTTTGCGGAATGTGCCATGACGTGAACCTGACGAATTTCCGCCTCGAGGCCGCGTACAGCGAGTACAAGAATTCACCCGCGCAAAAGCGCGGCGCGACCTGCCAGGATTGCCACATGGGAACGGTGCAGGGCGTGGTCTCCGGCTTCGCCCAGGCTCCCAGCGCCCTTCTTGGAACCATCCCCACCAAGGTGCGGAAACACGTCAACCACATGATGCCGGGGCCTGACCATTCGATCATTCATCCAGGGCTTTATCCCCAGAACCCCGACGCGCGGAAGATGGCGACGATTGATCAATGGGTCGCATTCGACGACAAGTCCGGCTGGGGCACCGACGCATTTGAGAACAAGGTTTCCGCGGATTTCAAATTTCCCGCCCGTTGGAGCTTTCCCGAAGATCGATACAGCGCGCGGGCGATCATCGACCAGAACAAGGCGCTGATGAAGGAGTATCTGGAGAAGCGCGTGGAGGTTCTCAAAAACGGCTACCAGCTTGGCGATCTCGTGGTGGAGCGCAACGACGGGGAGGGGATCGAGTTCAGCGTGGAAGTGCGCAACGCCACCGATGGCCATAACACGCCGACTGGCTTCGACGCGGAACGCCTCACATTTCTCCAGGTCACCGTCACGGACCGTGACGGCAAGGTGGTTTTCAAGTCCGGCGACACCGATCCCAACGGCGACGTGCGCGATCTCCATTCGGTGTATGTGAACAAGGGACGCCTCCCGCTCGACGCCTTCCTGTTCAGCCTCCAATCCAAGTTCATCGACCTGACCGCGAAGGGCGGGGAGCAGGAGCAAATTCTTCCCACAAACTTTTCGCAGGACCCGTTGCCGTTTGTCCGGCCGCTGACGCAATCCGGGCTCATCATCGGGCATCCATCCATCGTGCGGAAGCAGAAGAAAGGGATCGAGCCCCTTGGAAATCGCCGGGCCGATTATGAAGTCGATGCAGATGCATTGACCGGCAAGGGCCCCTACCAGGTGAACATCAAGCTGATCGCCGGGGCTTTGCCAGTGAACCTCATCCACACGATCCAGGGAGTGGGCTTTGATTACAACATGTCGCCTCTGGATGTGGCGCGCGGAATCCAGGGGACCCAGACCGTGTTGTGGGACCGGAGCGTGGTGCTCAAGCCCGGCACGAAGCGCGTTGATCTCAAGGCGCGAACGGAAATCTCCAAGACATCACTGACCGCGCCAACCTCGGGAGCCTATGAAAAACCCAGGAAATAACCGGCTTTTCTGCGGGGAGCGCGCCCGGGTCGGGATGGCCTGGTTTCTTGGAGCGGCGCTCTGCGTCGGCCTGCTTTCCAGCGCGAGGGCGGAGGAGGAGGAGGGCGGGCCGGATTTTTCCTCGGAACCGTTTCCGGAACAGACCGCGGGATTTCCAGATCGGCCCAGTCCCATGCTGGAACTAGGAGAGCCCCTTCTCGCCCCCTTCCCCCTGGGGAATGGCGTGGTGTTGCCCACGGGCGCGACATGGCGCCCGTCACTCCAGGTGTTTGGCGATTATCGCACAGCCGTCCAGACCTTCAAAAACGGCGCCGGGCGGCGCACCTCCGAATGGGCGAACCGCCTCGATATTTATTCCAACCTCCAGCTGACCGGCACCGAGCGGTTGATCGTGGGGCTGCGGCCCTTTGACAACCAGCGCGATTTCAGCGGCTATGAATTCGGGCCATCCGGCAGATGGGTTGACTCGCTGAATCCCCGTCTTCAGACCGCATTTTTTGAAGGAAACTTTGGAGAGATTTTTCCCAATCTTGATCCGTCGGACTCCAAGCAGCTGGATTATGAATTTTCGGTGGGCCGCCAGCTTCTCACGTTGCAGCAGGGGATGTTGCTCAACGGAACGATGGACATGGTGGGCGTCACGCGCGACAACCTCTCCATCCCGGGCGGGTCGCATTTGCGGTGGACCTCCTTTTTCGCGTGGAACAAAGTGCAGCGGGCGGAAGGCGAATTTGGCGATCATCGGGCAAAAGTGGTGGGCATTCACACGCTGGCGGATTTTTTCTCCACGACCTTCGAATTGGACACGGTGTACCTGGATTCATCCACCGACCGCGGCTCGGGATTCTATTCGGGCCTCAGCGCCACGCAGCGCTTTGGGGCGCTGAACACCACGTTTCGCGCGCTCACCTCGGTGGCGACGGACCGCACGACCCCGCTCATCCGGAACGGAACGGTTCTGTTCGGCCAGGTGTCATGGACGCCGACTGCGACGGAGAACCTGCTCTACTGGAATGCGTTTTGGGGGCTCGATCACTTCAACTCCGTGGCCCGGGACCCCGACCAGTTCGGGCCCGCAGGGAACACCGGTATTTTGTTCAGCGAAGTGGGGATCGGCAGGTACGGTGCTGCGCTCGAGAGCGCGGTGGATCGAAGAGTGGGAAGCGCCATGGGATACCAGATGTTCCTGGACGGGCAGCGACGGCAGCTCATCCTGGAAATCGGGGGCCGCGCCGCAAACGGGGACAGGCAGATTTCTGCAGGGGCAGCCGGGCTGCGTTTCCAGCAGGCAATCGGGCAGAACGCCATCTGGCAGATCGACGGCTTCGCGGGCGGCGACGATGCCGGGGCTTTCATCAATGGCGTAAGGACAGAAATTCAGGTTAAATTCTAGTGTACTGTTCATCAAATGAGTGGTCATTTCCCGTTCCATGTCCTCACCCCGACGGCGCGCTCGGCGAGCACGCCCTACCATCGGCAATCCAAGCAAAAGGTAGGGCGCTTTCGCCGAAAGCGCCGTGGTGGGACTGAGGGAATGGTCCACTTATTTATTGAACACTACACTAGGCGAGTCTGATTCCCTATGAATGAGGACATGCTGATCATGCTTTTTGGGGCCGGCGTGGTGTTGCTGGTCATCGTGATGATCCTGGTGATTTTCATGGCGGTTTCCATGCTGCGCCGGATGAAGGAGCAGAGCCGGGTCCATCATCTGGAGATGGATCTCTTTGAGCGACAGATCCTGCTCGCGAAGGCGATGCAGGAAAAAAACGCGGCCAACACTTCATCCTGGAATGGAGTTCGCAAGTTCATCGTGGCTCGCAAAGTGAATGAGTGCGACTCCGTCTGTTCTTTCCACCTCAAGGCCCAGGATCAAAAACCGCTGCCCTCCTTCGAGCCGGGCCAGTTCCTGACGTTCGAGCTGAATATTCCCAACCAGCCCCGACGGGTCGTGCGGTGTTACTCGCTGTCCGATGCGTTCTCGAGCGAGGCGTATCGTGTCACCGTTAAAAAAATTCCGCCGCCACCTGACAAACCCGGCGCCCCCCCGGGCCTTGTCAGTTCCTTTTTTCACGAGACGGTCAAGGAAGGCGACATTCTGGATGTGCGCGCTCCAGCAGGGCAGTTCACCCTCGATGAAAAAAAGCCTGATCCTGTGGTGCTGATCGCGGGAGGAGTCGGCATCACGCCCATCTTCAGCATGCTCAAGGCAATTTGCGCGGAGAAGGCCGGACGGGAAGCGTGGCTGTTCTACGGAGTGACTCACGGAGGAGAGCATGCGTTCAAATCGCAAATCCAGGAATTGCTGCGGGCGACACCGGGCGTGCGGGGGCTTGCCTGCTACAGCAAGCCGCGGGCTTCGGATGTCCTGAACGTGGACTATCAGTATGCGGGCCGCGTGTGTCTTGACCTGTTGAAAACGACGCTCCCTTCCAACAACTATGATTTTTTTGTCTGCGGCCCCGCTCCCATGATGGAATCCATGGCGAAGAGCATCAAGGCCTGGGGGGTGCCGGAGAACCGCCTCCACACGGAGGCTTTCGGTCCAGCGAGTTTGAAAAAAACGGCGCCCGCTTCGGTGTCAACCACGGCGACGTCCTTCGATGTGGCGTTCACCAAGTCCAACAAGGTCCTGAAATGGAGTGCTGAGTCGAGCTCTCTACTCGATCTCGCGGAGGCGTCGGGCATCGCCATCAGCTCGGGATGCCGCGCCGGCAATTGTGGGACATGCAAGGTGGCCGTGAAGGCGGGAAAGGTTGGATACCTCAAGCGCCCCGGCTTTGCAGTCGAGCCTGGCACCTGCCTGACATGTATCGGTGTGCCTGAATCCCCCTTGCAGCTGGATGCGTGAGAGGGTGTCGATTGGCTGTAAAATGAATTCCAATCAAGAAGTTAAGAGGCGAGAGTGTAAAGAGTGCAGCAAACATGTCCCCGTTACTGGTGGAGTCAGCGTCTACATCGACAAAAATAAGAAGGAAT
>JAHFSY010000116.1 GCA_023269615.1 Verrucomicrobiota bacterium | reverse complement strand
CTCGATGAATGCGCGCGTGAAATCGGCAAGCGCCTCCATGGAGGGCGCCGCGGATTGGCGGGCGAGACGGCGGGTGAACGCCGGCGCCCAGCGCCCGATGTGTTCCCGCAGGAATTTCTTACGGGCATCGCGGCACACCGAGAGCGATTCCTCGTCGGCATCCTCCTCGATGGCGTTCGATTCCTTGGCATGGAGCACCGACATGAATTCACACTCGATCGAGAAGTGGTCGTGACGTTCCCCGCCGTCCTCCGTGATCTCAAGGCCGAATGCCCGGTAGAACGCTGCAAGATCGGCTAGACGGTGCGGTTGAAAAAGAGGGTCCGCCTTGAGATCGCCGTACTCGATTTCGTTCAGCGGGCAGCTGCCCCGCGCCGCATGCCCGAAGGCGAGGTGATGGCTGCGAAGGAACATTTCATACTGATCCGGCATGAGGCTGTCCCTCAATTTCGCGAGCGATTCACGGGCCAGGTCCGAGGGGGCCTCCAGCGCGTCGTCCAATGCGGAATAGAGCGAGGATTTGATTTCGGGATCGCACATCCATTTCCATGTTTCGGGACTGGGATATTCGTAAGCGCGGGCGAGGAACTGGTAGAGAAAGGCGCGCGCCAGGGGGGCGACTGGATTCTTCCGCGTTCCGCGTTCCGCGCTCCGCGTTTCTTCAGATTGAGTTTGCATGTTTGTCCGATCGTATGTGGAGGGGGTCTTCCACGGTGACTTCGATGATTTTCTGATTATCCCTGGAGTAACCGATGATGGTGTCGTTGAAGAGTTCGAATTTTTTTCCGCGCACGGTGGTTTCGTACACCTTGGGTCCCTCCTTGATTTCGTAGTGATGGCAGATGCGCTGGTCCTTTCCGAAGAGCTGGAGCACGGCGAGCAGTTCGCGGTCGGGGGCGCTGTAGCGTTCCACGGCCGCGTCGGCGCCCGGGCCGAACATCTGGCGCAGGTAGGGCAGGGGAACCCAGCGCGGAGGAATGTAGTAGCCGTTTGGTTCCGTGCCGAATTGCGGGTAGAGCGGGAGGGCCACCTTGGCGACGTGCACGAGGTAATAGATCGGGCTCTTGCGATTCTCCTTCCATGTGCCGTCCTTGTTGAGCTCGATCAAGCCCTGGAGGCGGATCTGCCCGATGCAGGCGGACATGCAGCGGGTCTGCATGGGAAGGCCTCCGCCGGCCGGGTCCTTTCCCTCCACGCGGGGAAAGCAGCCGATGCATTTCTCGCTCGTGCGGGTCGTGGCGCGGTAGAAGCTTTTCTTGTACGGGCACGACTCCATGCACTTGCGGTAACCGCGGCAGCGCTCCTGGTCGATGAGCACGATGCCGTCCTCGGAACGCTTGTAGATCGCGTTGCGCGGGCAGGCGGCGAGGCACGCCGGGTAACTGCAGTGATTGCAGATGCGGGCGAGATAGAAAAACCACGTCTTGTGATTGGGCAATGATTCACCACCCCTGAAATGCTGGTTGCGCTGCCCCTTCTGCGCGCCGGTGGGATTGTCCTCGAAACGATTCGGGGCCGACCATTCCTCATCCGTGGGCAGATAGCCGAGCGCCTTTTGCGCGCCTTCCGTGCTGACGTTGTTGAGCGCGGACTCAAAGATGGTCTTGCCATTGAACTGCCCGTACGGCCCCTTCACGTCCGCCGCTGAACCGCCCCATCCCTGTCCGCCAGGATTGGCCTCCTCGAGCAGGTTGAGAATCTTGACGTCCCAGTGGTGGGGATAACCGCCGTAGGGTTTCGTCTCGACGTTGTTCCACCACATGTTTTCCTGTCCCTTGGAAAAGGTCCACGTGGACTTGCAGGCCATGGTGCAGCTCTGGCACCCGATGCAGCGGTTGGTGTTGAAGATGAACGCGAACTGCGAATCGGGATACGAGGCCTCGTAGGGGTATTCCATTTCGCGGCCGAGTTGCCAGTTGTAAACTTTGCTCATTGGGAACCTCCGAGGATTTCCTGCGGGACGACGCAACCCATCGGGTCGATCGCCACAGGCTGGTTGTTGTTGGAAACGGGCTCGATCACCGGCTTCACCTGTTCAGTGGAAGGCGTCTCCGTCCACTCAACCTTGCGCCCCCACGCCGAAAAGGTCCTGGCGATGAAATTTTTCACAAACTCCTCGCCCCGGTTGAGAAGCACCATGTTCATCCCGATGTAGTACGGGTTGTGAAAGAGGCCGAGGATGCGCGCGGGGGAAAATCCCATGCGCATGAATTCCTCGACGAAGCACTCGGTCATGGCGTCGGCGGTGTCCTCCTCGGTGAAGAAGCCGACGCCGTTCAGCTCCATCGGATCGTCAAAATCAAATTCGTCTTTGGGCATGGGATGAATGGTTGGATGGTTGTGATGCTTGATAAATTATTCATAGCCGGAGCCGCCACCACCTCCGCCGCCACCGGCCACGTTGAAATTTCCCGCGAGGTACTTCTGCATGGTGTCGTTTTCTCCATCCGGCGACATGCCGTCGGTGCCGGGCTTCCATGCCCCCTTGCCGCCGAGGCCGCCGTCCTCCGCCTTGGTGATGCGCACCAGGCATTCCTTTGGCACGGTGTTGATCGCGTGGTTGTCAGCCTCGCCGCCGAAGATGTAAGCCATGAACGCCTTCGCCTTGTGAAAGAGCGTGTCGGTCTGGTGCATGGGCATGTGCCAGTTGCGGTTGATGGATTGCTGCGAGCCAAACCGGAAGTTCGACACATATCCGTCCTCCGTCAGCGACATGCCGTCGGGACGGGTCTGCTGCGCCTTCACCGTCTTTTCCGTGGCGATGAATGATCCGTGTTTCATCATCACCACGTGATAGGGATAGGCCGAGTTGTAGGTGACGCGCAGCATGAGGCGGCTCACCTTGTAGAACGGGTCCGAGGGCGTGACGCCGATGTACGGGCGGTCGGCGGGATTGGCGTCCACGTACACATAATCGCCGTCCTTGATGCCGAGATCGCGCGCGGCCTGCGGGTTGAGGTGGACCTGGTGCTCGCTGACGTTGGGCAGGCGCTTGTCGAGGCGATACGGATCACCGAAGTTGGAATTCCAGATGAGGTGCCAGTCCACGTTCGCCCATGAGGAGTGGACGCTGTGACGGGATTTGGGCGTGAGGCAGTAGAACTGGAATCCCTTTTCCCAGAGGAAATTCTTGCTCTCCTTCGCCTTGCTCCAGGGCATCTTTACGTTGCGGATCGTCCGCTCGTCCCAGTGCTCGGCATTCAACGGGATCCCGTAATCATTGGGACGCACCCACGGGTTGGAGCTGACGATGACATTGGGCAGGTACGGCGTGGCCTCCGGGCCTTCGCGATGAACGATGAAATTCTCGCCGCAATCAATGGCGGTCGGGTCATCGCTGTACGAATGAAGCCGTCCCGTGTCAGTGTAGAACGGATAATTGTCATGGATCTGCTCGTAGAATGGAATGCGCGGATAGGTGCGGAAAAGCATGAGCGCGCCGCCCGGCGGCCCGTATTTGCCGGCCATGATGTCCTTCACCGTGTAACCCGCGGTGGTCGTGCAGCAGTCGAGCAGCCGCTGGATGTACACGCTGCGATTCCCCTCGAGCTCGAATTTGAAATAGTCGTCGAACCTCTTGTCGCCTGTTTCCTGCGCAAGGCCGTGGGCGATTCCCGCGAGGATGCTCAGGTCATCCTTGGAATCATAGAGGGTCGGAATTCCGCCCTTCCAGATCTGCAGGAAGGGGTTGGAGCAGGACGCGGTGATTTCGAGGTCGTTGAATTCCACCCACGAATTCGCCGGGAGACCAAAGTCGGATTGCTCCACCGACGCCGTCATCTGCACCTCGTTGGAAACGATGAGCTCGACCTTGGGGTTGACGTTCTTGATGACGCCATACGCCCACTTGGCGTTGTTGATGAGGTTGACGTTGGTGAAGAAGATCGCCTTGGTGGGCGTGGGCATGTGCGATTTTCCAGTGAAGCACTTGCGGCCCTCCTTCGGCGTGTTGACGATGAGAGGCACGTCGCCATGATTCCAGTACGCGGGCTCCTCGTCCTTCGTGTAGGCGTGTGCATGGATGTCGCGCCCGCTCGCGTCTGGCTTGAGGTTCGGCTCGAAAGGATCTTCCGCAACCCATCCCTTGAATCCCGGGCCCGTCAGCTTCGATCCCTGGAACACTGCGGCCTTGTAATTCCCGGCCCAGCCATGACAGCCTGCACCGGGTTTTCCAATGTTGCCGGTCAGCATCACAGGAAGGTACGCCGCCCGATTCGCCTCGGTGGCGTGGAACCAGTGGTTGATGCCTTCGCCCTGATGGATCGAGCAAGGCTTGATCGTGGCGATGTCCTTGGCGAGCTGCTCGATGAGCTCCTTGGGTGCGGAAGTGATCTGGGAAACGGTGTCGAGGTCGTAATCCTTCAGGTGCAGCTGGTAGAGATTCCACGCGGTCTTCACCTCCACCTCCTTGCCATCCACGAGCTTCACCTTCCATGTGCCGTCGAGCACGGGATCCAGCCCCGACTTTGCAAACGCCCCGCCGATGAGGTCTCGATGAAGCGCCTGGGGCTTGTTGGTCTTGGAGTCCCAGACGACAAAATCGCCGAGCTTCTGGTGCTGCTCCTCGGTGATTCCCTGCACCTTCTTGCTCGGGCCGTCCTCGGACAGTTCATTTTTGTAATCCGGAAAAACGTCCGCCGCGCGCAGGCGCTTGAGGTTGTCCGAGCGGATGAGCAGCGGGAAGTCGGTGTACGCCTTTACAAAGGCTTCATCATGCCATTTGTTGGTGATGATGAGGCGCGCGACGCCGAGCCAGAGCGCGGCGTCGGTGGAAGGACGGATCGGGATCCAGTAATCGGCCTTGGTCGAGGGGGCGCCGTACTCGGGCGCGATCACCACGATTTTCGCGCCGCGCTCCATGCACTCGATGAACCAGTGGGCGTCGGTGATCTTGTTCTCCACCAGGTTCTTGCCGTTCATGATGATGAGCTTTGAATTGCGCAGGTCGTTGAAATCGGTTTCGCTGTTCTGCAACCCATGGACCCAGGGATGGCCCGGCGCCTGGTCGCCGTGCCAGGTGTAGTTCGACCAGCAGCGGCCCGCCTTCGCGTGTTCCTTGTCCACGCCACGGATCTTTGCGTCGAGCAGCGCCAGGGAGTTGCAGAGGCGGTACATGCCGTACTTGCCCATCACACCGAGCAGCCCCATGCCGCCGCGCATCTTGATCGTGCGCGTGCCGGCGCCGCCCATCGCCTCGATCATCTCGGGCGGATAT
>JAHFSY010000002.1 GCA_023269615.1 Verrucomicrobiota bacterium | reverse complement strand
CACTCACTGGCGGTAAAGTCCGACGGGACGGTATGGACGTGGGGCGGCAACGATTTTGGACAGCTCGGCAGCGGAAACCTGACGCAGCGGAATTTGCCCGGCCAAGTGAGCGGGCTCAGTGGCGTGGTGGACGTCAAGGCGGGATTTTATCACAGCATGGCGCGGAAGTCGGATGGAACCGTGTGGAGCTGGGGTTTTAACCAGTTTGGGGGATTGGGCGATGGGACAACCGTGAACCGTACCGCACCGGTGCAGGTGGCGGGATTGACTGGAGTGACGATGATGGCGGGTGGAGCGTATCACTCTGTGGCGCTCAAGGGGGATGGAACGGTGTGGACGTGGGGGGCTGGCGCCAATGGGGAGTTGGGAGACGGGATCGGGATCAATCGGAGTACGCCGGTGGAAGTGGGTGGCATTCACCATGTGGTTGCGGTGGCTGCCGGTGCCAGTCATACGATTGCGTTGAAATCCGATGGAACGGTGTGGACGTGGGGATACAATCTGGATGGACGGCTTGGGGATGGGACGACCAATAATCGGCTTTTGCCCTATCAACTCACCGGCGTGAGCAACGTGGTGGCCATCGCGGCGGGGTACACCCACAGCCTGGCGTTGAAATCCGATGGGACAGTTCTGGCTTGGGGGAGGAATGATGAAGGGGCATTGGGAGATGGAACCTTCACAAATCGGAACACGCCAGGAGTGGTCACCGGTTTGACCGGTGTGACATGGATCAGCGCAGGCGCACATAGTCTGGCAGTCAAACCCTATCGTGGTGTGCACGTCTATCTCGGATGGGGAATGAACGCCAGTGGCCAGTTGGGGGATTGGACCACCTTCCGTCGCAACGTGCCGACGATGGTTCAGGCACCATTTGACCCCGACAATGATGAATTCCCGGATTGGAGGGAGTATATTTTTGGAACCGACCCCCTCAATCCCGATACGAATGGCGACGGCCTCACTGATTTTGAGGATTTTTCGCTGGGCATGGACCCCAACAACGTGGATGTGGATGGGGATGGTCTCACCAACGCCCAGGAGATTACGATGGGCACCGATCCATTCAATTCGGATACGGACGGAGATGGAATCAATGATGGACAGGACGCTTTTCCGCTCGACCCAACCCGCACGGCAGTCCCTCCACCGGATGCCGACGACCATACCGCACCGGTCATCATCCTGCGAGAACCAACAGACGCCGTGCTCCTGCCCTGATTCATGAACGATTCTTGAGTATGAACTTCCGCACATCACATCTCATGCTGCAATCCCTCAATCCCCAGCCGCAGGGGGTGAAACGCTACCGGCGTTTCTTGCCCGCATGCATTCGGGGCGTTGCGGCGGTTATGATTCCGGTGTTTCTGCTCACCTCGTTGCCCTTCTCACTACAAGCAGCGACCTCCAGACGCCCGAAAGCCAGGGGAGATTCAAGCGATGAGCTGCCAGATCCCGTCCTGACGCCCAAAAACGTGAAGGTGAACAAGACCCAGCCGAAATTCACCCCGTTCGCCTCCACTCCTCGATTCAGTGACCCACCGACCGACGTGGAGATTTTCCAGTTCCATGTCCTTGAAGAACCGCTGGTCCCGGTGGGCGTCCATACGACACCAAAAGAAAACCGAGTGCTCGTTCGGGCCCTGCAGGATTTCAAAAAACGCACCACCCGGGATGATTTTTCAGCCATCACCCGCTTTTTAGATGATCATCCGCAGTCCGCGTGGAATGCGGCGCTCCTGCTCAATCTCGGCATCGAGTGCCGTCGCACGGGCTGGTGGTCCAAGGCCATGGAATCTTTTGAAACATCATGGAATCTTTCCAAGGATACCACGGACCTCTGCGGCAAGGCGGTCGCCGACCGCGCTGTGGGAGAGCTGGCCCAGATGAATGCCTGGGTGGGGCGCTTTGAAGTCCTGGATCCCCTCATGACGGAAATCGGAGGGCGGGTTTTCAAGGGACCTTCCACGGTCAAGATTTCCTCGGCCAAGGAGGGCCTCTGGATGATGAAAAACCGTCCGGAGGTCGCTTTCAAATGCGGCCCTTACGCGCTGGATCGGATTTGCGCGTCCGTTGATCCCAAGAACGCGTTCAATGAGAAGATCCGCCTGGCACAATCCACCCAGCAGGGATTCAATCTGGCGCAGGTCCAGAAGCTGGCCAAGGACCTGAAGATGGATTACCAGATGGCCAAGCGGTCCCCCGGAGCGGGACTGATGGTGCCCGCTGTGATTCACTGGAAGTTGAACCACTACGGCGCTCTCCTCAAGGAACGGGACGGGATGTATCTCCTGGAAGATTCCACGTTTGATCCCTCCTACGGCCATCAATGCTGGGTTAGCAAGGCTGCGCTCGAAGCGGAGGCCAGCGGCTATTTTCTCGTTCCCAAGGGAAAGCTGCCGCAAGGCTGGCAACCTGTGGAAGTCAAAGAGGGACAAACCATTTGGGGCAAGGGGTTTACCACGGATCAAGACCCAAACTCGAACACCAAGTGTGACAAGAAATCAGGTGGAAAGGCGTGCGAGGGGAGCTGCAGTAAAAATGGATCAAATTCCGCGGGTGCAGGAGGAAGAGGGATGGCAGAGTATTCCATCCACACCATGCTCGTGAGCCTGAACATTGAAGACACACCCGTCGGCTACGCGCCCCCCCGGGGCCCCTCGGTCGACTTCACAGTCACCTACAACCAGCGCGAAGCCAACCAGCCGAGCAACTTTTATTTTTCAAACCTGGGTCCCAAATGGACTTTTGACTGGATGTCCTACGTGACCGAAAACGGACCCGAGTCCACGCTTTTCCGCAAAGGCGGAGGCGCCGAATCGTTTACCGCCCTGGATAACAGCGGGAATTTCTCCGTATCACCCTACTCCCACATCCGGCTGCACAAGACGGATCTCCCCCTCTCGGGTTCTGAATACAGCGTGTCTTATCCCGATGGCTCCAGGGAAATCTACGGCCTGAGCGATGGGGCCAACCGCTTTTTTCTGACCCAAAGCACGGACCCCAGTGGAAACACCCTCACTTACTCCTACGACATCCAGATGCGCCTGGTTTCGGTGACCGATGCCATCGGACAGGTGACGGTTCTTTCCTACGAAAACGCCGATCCTCTCAAGATCACCAAGGTCACGGATCCCTTCGGCCGCTTCGCCACGTTTGATTACGACGGCAGCGGCCGCTTGATCAAAATCACCGATGTCATCGGAATCATGTCCCAGTTCACCTACGACGGAACTGGCGATTTCATCAATTCCATGACAACCCCCTATGGGACAACGATCTTCGTTCAAACCAACGAGGGAACCAGGCGCGTGCTCGATGTCACCAACCCCTTGGGGCAGAGGGAACGCGTTGAATTCCGCCATCAGGCACCGGGAATCAATGCGGCGGATCCAGCGAACACGGTTCCCACGGGAATCCAGTTGCAAAACGATCTGAACCATTATCGCAATTCCTTTTACTGGGACGCCCAAGCCATGGAAATCGCGCCGGAGGATTACACCAAGGCAACCATTTATCATTGGCTGCATTCACCCCAAAGCTTGACTTCCAGGGTCCTCGAAAGCACCAAACGCCCGCTGGAGAATCGTGTCTGGTTCAACTATCCTGGACAAGCATCTTCCATCCTCGAAGGTAACTCGGCCCAACCCTCATTGGTTGCCCGCGTCATGGACGATGGTACCACCCAGCTTTCAGCTTTTACCTACAACTCCATCGGGAAGGTGACCCTGGCCCAGGATCCCTCCGGACGGATCACCCAATCCACCTACGACACCAACCAGATCGATCTCCTGGAAGTGCGCCAACAGCCGTCTTCGATCAACGAGCGCCTGGCCAGCTTTACCTACAATGCCCAGCATCTCCCGCTCACGATGACCGATGCCGCAGGACAAACCACAACGTTCACCTACAACGCGGCCGGCCAACCCCTCACCATCACCAACGCCAAAAACGAAACGACCACGCTTGCCTACGACGCCAACGGTTATTTGCAGTCCATCACGGGTGCACTTCCCGGCTCCACGACCACCTTCACCTACGACGGTTTCGGCCGCCCCCGAACCGTGACCGATTCCGAAGGCTACACGGTGACCACCGACTATGACGCGCTGGATCGCCCAACCAAGATTACCGTTCCCGACGGTACGTTCGAACAGATTGTGTACAACCGGCTCGACGCTGTGACTGTGAAAGACCGCCTGGGCCGGCTGAGCCACACGACTTATGACCAATTGCGTCGCGTGATATTCATCAAGGACGCTCTCGGCCGTCTGACCAAGCTTGACTGGTGCAATTGCGGGTCGCTGGAAAAACTCACTGATCCGCTGGGCCAGGTGACGACGTGGTTCCACGATTTGCAGGGTCGCACGACGGACAAGGTCTATGCGGACAACACCACGATGTCCTACGCCTATGAAAGCGCCACAAGCCGCCTCAAATCCTCGACCGATGCCAAGGGACAGGTCAAAAATTTCACCTATTTCAACGACAACGATCTAAAGCAGGTGAGCTATGCCAACGCGGTGGTCGCCACTCCTCCTGTTAATTTTGAGTACGACTCGAGCTACAACCGCCCCACGAAAATGACCGACGGCACGGGCGACACGACCTTTGCCTACAATCCCATCACCAACACTCCCACGCTGGGTGCGGGAATGCTCTCAGGAATCAACGGTCCGCTTTCCAACGATGTCATCCAGTACAGCTACGACGAATTAAGCCGCGTGCTGGATCGATCGATCAACGGCGTCTCGTCTTCCGTGGTTTTCGACGCCATCGGACGCAGCACGAGCGCAACCAATCCCCTCGGCACCTTCACCTACGGCTACGTGAACACGACGGCGCGACTGAATCAAATCACATTGCCGAATGGACAAAACACGCTTTTCGATTATTTTAACAACAACGGAGATCAGCGGTTGAAAACCATCCACAACAAGAATGCGTCCGCAGCCACGCTCTCGAAGTTCGACTACGAGTACAACGCCGAATCGCAGATCACCAAGTGGACGCAACAGGCCGACGCCGCCACGCCCACGGTGCATCATTTTGAGTACGACTCGGCGAACCAGCTTTTGGCTGACACGGTGAAAAACCAATTAACGTCGGCCATCCTGAAGCAGTACATTTACGGGTACGACAAGGCGGGGAACCGCACGAGCGAGCAGATCAATCACGCGGTCACCACGGCCAGTCACAACAGCGTGAACCAGTTGACGGGCACGGATGGGACGGGCGGAGGGCCGACGAGGTTTGAGGGCGACTTGAGCGAACTGGCGACGGTCAACGTGTCAACGGCAAGCACGAACGTGGTGGCGTCGGTGGACAGCAACAAGGTGTTTCGTGCGACATTGAATCTGCCCGTGGGGACGAACACGGTGGCGATTGTGGCGAGGGATTACAGTGGGAATAACAACACGAGCACGAATCGGTACAAGGTCGTGGTGGGGTCGGCTGGCGGGCCTCGGACGCTCACGTATGATTTGAATGGGAACTGCACGGGGGATGGGGTGAGGACGTACGAGTGGGATGCCAAGGATCAACTTGTGGCCATCAATCAGGGGACGCATCGAACGGAGATGGAATATGATGGGATGTCGAGGAGGGTGCACATTGTGGAGAAAGAGTCGAATGTGGTCGTGGATGAGAAGCGGTTTGTGTGGTGCGGGATGGAGATTTGCGAGGAACGAGATGGGACGGGGGGCACGGTGACGAAGAGATTTTATGGACAGGGGGTGCAGGTTGTGGGTGGAGCGAATGCGGGGAATTATTTTTACACGCGGGATCATCTTGGAAGCGTACGGGAAGTGGTGGGTTCAGATGGGACGACTGTGGCGGCACGCTACGATTACGATCCCTATGGACGGAGGACGCTCGTGAGTGGGACGGACTTGGCGGATTTTGGGTTTACGGGGCATTATGTGCACAAGGTGAGTGGGTTGAATTTGGCATTGTTCCGCGCCTATGATGCTGATCTCGGTAGATATTTGAGCAGAGACCCGATTGGGGAAGCGGGTGGGCCGAACTTATACGCCTACGTTCATGGGAACCCCATAAACTATCAAGACCCGCATGGATTGGCAGCTATTGCTGCTAATCACGGCATTGCTACTGTCAATATTACGAGCACGTCGGGTTTGGAAACATCTGCCATCGTAACTTCATCTCAGCTAGTTAACATGTTGAACAACGCTCCGCCTCAGAGCATATCGAGCTTACAAATTGTTGGCCATGGACATCCGAGCAGTGTTGTCCTTTCGGAAGGGACATCTTTAACGTCGGGAGTGAATGGAAAAACTGGGCAGCCCATTATCGTGGATGAAAATGGAAATGATGTTACGCAAGCATTCCAACATGCCATGAATCCCTTTGGCAGCATTTCTCTTCCGGGATGCAATACAGCCAGAGGGGACGACAATGTAGCCGAACAGTGGAGCGCTGCATTGGAAGGAATGGAGGTATCAGGGAGCGCCTTTTTCTCATTGGGCATCCCAGCATTAGGCATTCCGATAACATCATTTGGATTGTCTGTAACGTACGGAGGCACTCCAATGGCACCATCACCGCCACCACCGGCTGGTGCTTTTTGGGGGTACTGACAGTGAAGGCGACTGATAGGCTTATTCCAAATATCCCGCTAACTGCCATCGGGCATCTTATATTATTTCTTTGTTTGATATATACAGCGAGCTGTTCTCGTGAACCTAAATTGATTGGCCCATCACGGCACGGAGACACCAACATGGTTGTGAGGATTTTGAACGGTGGATGTGATGTCGATGCTGCTGATGATATTGGATGGACTCCTCTGATGCATGCTGCTGCCAATGGAAAAACCGAGGTTGTACAGCTGCTCATCAAGGGTGGGTCCAATGTTAACAAAAAGACAAAAAATGCTGTCACAGCATTGATGATTGCGGCAGGACTGGGTCATGAATCAGTTGTGAGATTGCTTGTTGAACACGGTGCAGTGGTTGATTTAAAGGACAACTTGGGAACCACCGCTTTGAGTCGCGCTGAGGACAAGGGTTACACCAACATTGTGAGCTTATTGCAAGGTGTCAAGGTGCATCACGGCTATAGCGACCCAGATGCGGATGCCCCGAAGAAGGGGTATCCAGTATCTTTCACTGCGAGCGTCAGCCACGGAAAGTTCGACAGCGGGTATGAGAATCCAATTCTGTTTGAATTTGACATGGATGTTAAGACCGGCTCAAAAGTGTCTTTGTCCAAGAATAAAACGTGCCTGAAGCTCAAAGACGGGAGGCTGATTCGTAGTTTTGCTTTTGTATTCAGCACAGTCAATCTAGCTGCTGAATTGGGTCCTGATTCGCAATTAGAGGGAGATGCCTATCACCTCGATGGCTCCGTGATTAAGACCGGTCACCTACAGGATGGAATTATCACACTAACCGTTAAGGATGACAAGCCTTCAAGGTTTTCAGTTCTCTTTCTCCACTCAGATTTGTCGAATGTAAAATCCGTTTATATAGATGAATTTGGAGAACTTACTATTGATAATGCGAAAAGTGTACACGGCAACCATTAGTATTGGAAATAGTTTATGAATGACGAAAATCAAGAAAAAGAACAGTGGGAATGGAGTTACAGCATGATGACGGGAATCATGTACGGCCCCATTCCCGTTGGGATCATTGTTGTGGCGATACTCTTTGCGGTGTATTATTTGTTTTTGAGGTGAAAGAGGGGGGGGTGGAAGGTGTAGGTGAAAATAGACAAATTGAATAATATGTTTCAACGTTTGATCATCGGGTTTTTATTGTTTGGCATATTATTCTCTGAACAGCGTTTATATAGCGCAGGAACGATTAACACCAATGAGTATCGGCTTCAAAAGCTTGAAGAACAATTAGCCGAAGTTCGCCGTGACCAGCTAAATTACAAAATTGAAAAGGATGTATTAAAAGAGGGCTTTGGCTCAACTCTTCAAACACTCAGTATTATTTTGACCTTGATCTTGGCTCTGTTCACCATTGTTGGTTTTTTGGGCGTGCGTGATATTGCGACGCTAAAAAAAGATTTTATGGTTGAATTTGAAAAATTGTCAGTGTTAAGAGCGCAGCTTGAGGAAAAGTTAAAATCAGCAATGGCTAGTCAGGATGCGATGGAAAAGCAGTATCAAACGCTCTTGAAGAATAACAGCGAACACAGCAGTCGCATTCAGTTGCTGGAACTTCAAGAAAAGTCTGCAAACATGATGGCCACAAAGCAATTTCACAGGGCGCTTGAGTATATCAATATAGGTTTGAAGAACCATTCCAACGACTTGGTTTTATTGTTGCAGAAGGCTGGGTGTTTATCAAGACTTGGAGATTTTGACAGCGCGATCTCTGCATACAACGATCTTATGATAGCCGATCCTAACAATGAAGATATTGTGATAAATAATATGGAATTACTATTATTCCAAAATCGCATGGATGAGTATCACAAGCTATCAGCAAGGTTTCCTAAAGCGATTTCACAAATCAAAGATTTAAATGTTTATTTTTCTGCCTTAGAGTCATATCACAAAGGCGATATAACTAATTTGCGGAGTATCATTACGAGCTACTTGTCCACTGCAAAACCTGAAAAGTGCGTACGCCTTGACAAATGGGGATTTAGTGAATATTTGGTATTTATCAATGGCAGGCCAGATTCAAAGCAGAAGAGGTTGTTATCAATTTTTGCCGGGTGCTTGAATGGCAATATGACCGTCAGCGAAGCTAGTGCCGCCATTGATACGGTTTAATACGAGTGTCGTGGAAGTAGCGAGGGGTTGAAGTGGTCGAGCGGGTAGCTTGTAGGGAGAATCGGGGGTTTGTAGTTGCCCCTTCCACCCATCGAACCCCTGTGCTATTCTTCCTCCATGCCACTCCCGCACACCGCCCAACACCACCTCGACCACTCCGAGGGCTACCTTGAACTCGGGATGTTGGAGGACGCCCGCAACGAGTTGGACAAGATTGCCCCTGAGCACCAGTCAGACCGTGACGTCCGCCATGTTCGGCTCATCATTGCCACGGAAGCCAAGGATTGGCCAGAGGCCGTCCGAGTTGCCAGTCTTCTGACCGAGGCATATCCAGACGACCCCGACTGGATCGTTGACTTGGCGTATGCCACGCGGAGGGCCGAGTCGTTGGAAGCCGCGCACGTGATCCTGTCGGATGCGGTGAAGCGGTTTCCCAAAAGTGGCATGATCCTGTTCAATCTTGGGTGCTACGAGGCACAGCTTGGGAACGTGGAGGCAGCGAAGGAGTGCGTGAAAAGGGCGATTGAGATTAACGGGATGTTTCGGAAGATGGCGTTGGAGGATGAGGATTTGGAGGGGATAAGGGGGGATATTTTTGGGTTGGCACAATCTGGCACTTGCCGTCCGTAGCTCAGTCGCTACAGGATGGGGGGCTTCAATGGCACAACTTGGGCATCCCACGCCACGATAGGATGGGGGTGAGTGTAGTTGTCACGCAGCCATCGACTGGAGCCGTGGCGACCGCCATCGGACGGCGTATCGGGCGTTCATGTTCGCGGCCAAGCTCAAGGTTGCACCGAAGGAGGCGGTGGGGGAAGTGGTGCGGAGGATTGCGGAGGGTGGAACGGTGCCAGAGTTGCACAGGTTGGGGCATGGAATTACGTCGACCCAGTGCACGGACGCTGGTAGCATGTGGGCATGAAGCGTGCGCGGATGAATGATCCGTTCGGTATCTCTTCTTGGAAAATTATCCGTCGGGTACCTTCTACCAACACTGCCCTGAAACAATCAGGGGTTGTAGTTCGATTTTTCGATCCCAACATTGAACATGCCTCAGGCGATTTCATTCATGATGATGCCCTCTATCTCTCAAGTTCAACCTATGTGGTGCTCATAACCAAACAGAGGCGCAAGATAAGTCCGCAGCTTTATTCTGAATTATTGTGGGCATTTCCCGAGGAAGTTCGAGCAATGGCAGCAATCGCACTTTCGCGTAGTCTGATCCATTTTTCTCCACTTCCCGACCAATTTATCTTGCCAGTTGGTTTGAGTGCGAATCTGGCTATTAAAGCAAATCTGGAAAAGATTAAGAACATGCTTCTACAGGGATTGATCCATCAACAAATCATTCCAACGCCAACTTTTCGAATACGTGAAGCGGAGAGCTCCGACGTGGAAACAGCAATGAGAGTATTTGAAGCGATCAAACCTGATGACCAACTGATGATCAGAGGTCTTTACGCCTTTCTAAAGGCTGGACATCTTTGGGGAGATTCCGATAGCACTTTTGGGGAGGAGGCATGCATGAACATCCAAATTGCGCGGGAGGCTTCACTTGAAATGATTCGTAGAAAGCTACAGGGGCATGGTTCCCGTACAGTGAGCTTCGCGGATGCACATGATTATATTCGCTCTGAATTTGACCACGGATCAGATGTTGCTACTTTTTTGGAGTATCAACACGATTTGTGGGTCGCAAGTAAACATCCGAATCCGAAAGCTGGTCCTGTTTGGGCTCCTCCCATGATGGCAGATGACTATTACGAAACTAGAGATGTGGTAAAAGATCTGTTCCGCCATATTTTGCTCGGTTAATGTGAGGCAGAAAAAGGTTGATTGACATGAAGCCAAATTTGGAACGCATGATGCTCGATGCGCTTGCGAGTGCGGACATGGATGCCGAGGAACGCGCCATGGTCGAGCGGCAATTAAAGCGGTTGCAGGCCAACCGTGGCACCATGAAGGACGGATGTGCCCTGTGCAGGAAGAAGGAAAATCTCGTGCTGACAGAATGTTGCGAACGGTGGATGTGCGGGGAGTCAAAGCGCGGTCGAAGCTGTTGCGAGAAGCACGTGCGGTACACCCTGTGCGCGTTTCACCACAACGAGGGACATGAAGGGGGTTGGAAGGAGTGCAAGAAGTGTCGCGAATCATTTGAGACGGAGATTTACGTTGCATTCGGAACAGGCAATCACAATTGGGAGGTGCTGGAAAATCCTCCGAGGTTTGAACCGACGTATTGTGATGGGTGTGGCAAGGTGATCAAGCTGGGACGGGATGGGTACATGGTGGACGGGAAGAAGTATTTTTGTGACGATTGTGCGGATGAGAGGATGGCGGAGGGGTGAGGGGGCAGAATTGCATCGGTTGCACCATGGGGTGAAGGGGGCGTATAATTTGGTGGAGGGGGAGATGCAAGGTTGGGGCATCAAAGCTTGAAGCGCGGCGGCGTCAGCGGTAGGATTGGTGGGTGCCTATCCAAACAACAACACTATGGGAAGTGGTCGGGAAGCTGTCGATTCTTGTCGGCTTGATTTATGGCGTGCTCCGCATCATCACCCATTTCGCCGAACGACGTGCCACGTTACATGCCGATTTAGGTCGTGAACAGGTACTTCTCCCACAGGTGGTAGGCAAAACGTTGGATAAACTTGAGTCGAGTTTGAAATATTTTGACATGACGGATGAATTGGAGAAGGTCGGCAGGGAAAATGCTCGTGAACATGCGGAGGCCGCTTTAGCGCACATGGAAAAGATGGTGTCGCCCCTCTTTCTTCCACCACTCAGGGGGTGCCATACGGTATTTCGTGGAAAAGTTGTAAACCATGGCAAGAAGACGCTCAAAGGTGTGCAGCTCAAGATCCCGGGCATGCTTTGGGCCGTGCGCTTTTACGATGGACAAGAGAAGAAGATTGATACAGTGGACGGAGTTCTTAATCTTGGGGAACTGTCTCCGAAGACCACGGTGCCATTGTGTGTCTGGTCGGAGAATCGATCTTGGGGTAGCGATCTGAATGATTGCACCCTAATTCACACAGATGGGATTGGGAAGATTAACCATGAATACCGAGTTGGATTCTGGACATACTGGATTTCCCGTGAAGCTGGGTTTTTTCTGTATCTTGTATTGGTATTGATAATCGTGGTGTTTTTCATATTTGCCGATGCCATCAAGAAGCAAGCAGTCAGTCAACCTCCTCAGCAAACCCCTGCCAGTGATACTTCTGTCGGGGGGCATTAGATACGAGGACAGCTTCAACGGCTGGTGGAAATATGAACCGTTCCAAACTGGCAAAAATGCGGTACTTTCGCGTGAAACTGCGACCCTTGGCGCAGCGTCGTAATGTTGCAGGAAGGTGGCTTCCAGCAAAGGACGACGTGTGGATTGTTATGGAGGCGAATAAGAAAATGCTCAAGTTGCAGAATAATCTTGGACACAATCTCAAACTTTCTTTGGATGCCATTCATGATTTCAGGTTTGCTCGCGTTACGGATTTCGACGAAACCAAGGAGGGCATTTTTAAATTGCTCGGTTTTGCTTGGATTTGCGGTGATCGTGTTGAGTTTGAGCCCTTATCGCTTGTGGTAGCAGAGGATCTTTTTTTAAGACAAATTGGGCTTATGACTGTTGGGTTTAAACGCGAGGTGCGGGGAAAGTGATGGCGGTTGGGTCTGAGGTTTCACAGAGGGATGAGGTGACTGGCTGGATATGGTTTGCCTGTTTGTCATATATCGGGAAGTCCCTTTTGACATGCCTTCTCATATACAAGCGCCGAATGCCTGCCACCCCCCCACCTAATTTATGAATAAATTGGATCGAACTATGCAGGTTTTAGGCATGGAGGGCCCCCGCTTCCTTCTCTCAGCACATGGTGGGGTTCGTGCCTTCTGATATGCTGCCCGGTCTAGCGGCCTTTGGAATGGCCCATCATTGCCGGTGAGGGGGGCTACCAGCCACGCTTCGACCGTGAAGCAAAGCCCGTCGGAAACAAATCCTCCATTCGCACCTTGAGAATTTTCGCAATCGTATAAAGTTCAATGTCGGTGATGCACCTCACCCGCGCCTCAATTTTTGCCAACGTCCCCCGGCTGATGTCGCAGCCCGCAACGTTGCATTTTGCAGTCAAAGCCTCCTGCGTGAGACCTGCGTTATTTCTCAGTTTGCGGACAATTCCGCCGACAGCGTTAAATCGTTTGCGTTGCTCCATATTGGAACATTGACAATATCCAAAAACCGCGCTTTGATTGCTCCGATGCAGAGCAAGATGGAAATGCCCCCAATGCGCTGGTACATCTCTCTGGATGGGGCTACCAAAGGCCCATTTGACAGGGAGACAATTCTGGCCATGCGGGAGTTGAGAACGGTTACCGGAAGCACCTCATGCTGTCGTGAAGGTGAACAGGAATGGCGAAACGCCGAGTTTTTCCCAGAGCTAATCCCAGATGAGGCTCGATATGCTGCGACCCCTAAGCTGAACAAGAGGATACGGCCATGTCCTGCATGTGATGGAACTGTTTCCCGTGATGCCATAGCTTGCCCCCATTGCGGACACACCCTTAAAAAGGATGCCATCGCACGGGGAGAGGCGCGGAAAGCCCCCGGCATTGCCGCAGTATTGAGCTTTTTTATCGCGGGGTTGGGACAAATTTACAATGGACACATTGGTATAGGCTTGCTCATGGGCCTCCTCGTGTACGGACTTGACGCTGGAGGAATTGCAATGTTGTCAGCCACAGATGGAACACAGATTTTTGGATATGTCCTGCTGTTTGCTGGTATCGTTATTCACATCGGATGCATTTCTGCCGCGTACACTGATGCCGTTAACCACAATGCAGATTGACAGATTTGCGGCTTCTTTTTTGAAAGTCGCTTGACCTGTCGAATGCAGTCCATTCATGAAATGCCTCCCCAAGTACCTTTTGAGATTCCTTTATTTTTCGCTCTGATAACATTGCGACCTCGTCCTCGCAGCCGGTCACTTGGTAAAAAGGTACAAAGCCCATGCGGAGATATAGCAATTTTATACCCGGCATATAGATTGGCCTTCCATTCTTGTCGTTTCCGGCGCGGTATGTCTTGCATCGAAAATCATCATCCTTGGAAAAGCGGCTTTGTGTGTTGTCTCCGACGATTGCGCGGCCATAAAGAAAAGGATATTCCATCCGTTCCAAAAGCAGCATTTTGATGTCCTGCATAAATCGGTTTAACTTCCAAAATGAACCTTGATGATCTCTGTCAACCGTTAACATTTTGGTGTGAATCGCGGCCTTTCTTCCATCATCCATCACAAAGGCGATATCTATTTGTATTTTCAATGACTCTGATCGAATACGTACAATTGATTCCGTGAATGGCACTTTATTTTCATAAGTTTTGTCCCAAGTTGAGCCACGCCCTTGCCCGCTGTACACGTTCAAGTCAAGATGTAGCTGCTGAATGGCCTGTAGAACCTGTTTTTCATTTTTATTGTGAGAATCAGCCAGAGGATAGGGATCAAATGTATAAGAATCATAAATAGGAATGTCGCGCCTTCTCTGCATGATCTGGTGCGCCCTCTTTTCAAGCTCCCCACAGTACCCATTATAGCGAGGAGGTTCGCCCCCGCCTTCAATTAAATGCGATATTCGGTTGATATAGTCGGTGGTCACATAATTATTTACACATGATCCGTGGCTGTGGTCGTTATTAATTGTTTGAATGAGCGAAAATATATTGGTGATTTGCGAAGTTTGAGTGTAAAATATAATAGAAGCGTTTGTTTTACAAACGAAAGCTTCTAGGCAAGGCAAGCTGGCGAGTCTGGCATCGCTTGTGGATGTTAAAGTACCCCAGAGCCTCCCTTGCCCGTTCGCATTAGCGGAGGATGCGATGAGTAATCTATAGCCAATGTATCACATACTCAGAATATGATTGTATTGGCCTTCATGACACTCATGTCATGTAAAAAACCGTCTCGTAAAAACGAGACTTCTGCCCGAAGGTTGATTTCCGCAAGGGAATCGCATCGGTTGGGGGCTTAATGCCTGAGTTTCAAGGACTGGTTCTCGATAATTCCCAACTGCAAGCGAAAGCTTGTGTCCCAAAATGATTATGTCCCCCACGGGGGGGCATTGTCCCGTTAATGACCCAGTCTATATTCTTATTCCTGAAACCCTATTTGCAACATTCGCTGGCGCGTAGCGACGGCAAGCGAGCGCAGCGAGCTTTTAAGGTAAACGATTAATTCGCGGCTTCACAGGGTGTCATGCGGCCATCAGCCGCGATCAAGCCGAGCTTGATGGTATTTTTATTAAAAGTTTATGCAAAAGTGAAGGCGTGCTTAACCTCAACGATTCATCGCCGCGACACTTGCTCATGGAACCTGAACCGTCTTTAAAGCGCCGCTTGTCTTTTAAATGAATTTAAATACGGCGCACCCCGGCGGCATCCACGCGCCTAACATTTGCTCAAGAATCCACAGCGCGTTTACGTCGGGGCCTTCGTTTCTTGGCATTTGAAACTCCGAGCAGTTCCTCAACGCTCACATTGAGAATTTTCGCCATGGGTAGGAGGAGGTTTGACCGTGGTGGGAGTCCGCTGCGTTCCCAAAACGAGACATTGGAGTAATGGATGCCGAGTCTGCGGGCAAGTTCCCGTCCCGAAATGTCCGCCCTTTCGCGAATTTTCCGCAGGTAGTGTTTTGCAGGCGTGTGTGTAGGATCGTGGCTCACAGCGCGACTTTAGCCGATTGTCGGCCATATGCGTAGGAAAATGCAGCCCGTGGATTAAGCTTGCAAACGACTAGTAAACTAGTCATATATTTGTTCACAAAACGAACGTTTCGTGAACGTCCCATTTTCACCGTTTTTGAACCGACGAAATTTCCACCCATTTATGAACACCCCATCCCTCACCGTTGCCATCTACTCCCGCGTTTCGACCGACAAGCAGGATGCCACGAACCAACTTGCACAGCTTCGTGATTTCGCCGCCAAGCAGAGGTGGGCGATCCACGCGGAATACGTGGACGAGGCTGTGAGTGGAACGAAAGCGGGGGCAAACCGCGCCGCCTTTTCCCGGATGATGCAGGACGCCAGCCAACGCAAATTTGACCTGTTGCTATTCTGGAGCCTTGATCGCCTCTCCCGCGAGGGCGTCGGCGCGACATTGGATTATTTGAACCGGCTTTCCTCATGGGGCGTGGCGTTTCGCTCATTCTCGGAGCCCTACCTCGACAGCCTTGGAGTTTTCAAGGACGCGGTTCTGGCGATTCTCGCCTGCATCGCCAAACAGGAACGCATTCGCATTTCCGAGCGGACGAAAGCGGGACTGGATCGAGCCCGGCGACAAGGCAAACGCCTCGGACGGCCATCCGTGGAGCCTGCCATGGTCGAGCAAATCCGTTCCATGCGGACAGGGGGAGCAACCATCCGCCAAATCTCCAAAGCATGTGGGGTCTCGACGGGCCTTGTCTTCCGATACTCGTCGCCCAATCAACCAACAACCAGCATATGAAAACGAATCTCATTCAAAACGCAGACGGGTATCAGGCCACGTTCGGCAGCCGCCACTATAATATGTGCGCCGTCGAAAGGCCCACCTCATCCAAGCTCCGCGTCACGATCCGCGCCACGGGTAAGGAGAAGGAACGCTTTCACATTGATACGGTGGATTTGTACCGGGCTCGTCCACGGAAATGGTTCGCCACAGAAGCCGCACATTTATTTGGGCAGGAACCGAAAGTGGTCGAAACCGACCTCGCCAAGATCACGACCGAGCTTGAGACCCTTCTCCAGAAAAAAACGGTGCCGGTGCCGGGTGGATGCGCCACCATGACGAAGCAGGAGGAGAAGCAAGGGCTCGCTCTCGGTAAAAGTTCCAACCTCGTGAGGCAAATCCTCGCCGACGTGAAGCGGCTGGGTGTCGTGGGTGAAAGCATGAATGTGCTGGCAAGCTACCTCACCATGACATCCCGCAAGATGGATGATCCCTTGTCCATGCTGGTTTTGGCGACGAGCGGCAGCGGCAAATCCCATTTGCAGGACACCATCCTGTCTCTCTGTCCCGACGAGGATTTAATCAAGCTCACGTCCATGTCTGACAGGTCGCTTTTTTACAAAGGGGCGGACGCACTCAAGCACAAGGTTCTCGCCATCGAGGAACAGGTGGGGGCGGCTGGATCGGATTACGCGTTGCGCTGCCTCATCTCCGCGAAACGGCTCGTCATCGAGAGCGTCAATAAAAGCTCCACCACGGGAAAACTGGAGACACAAGCCCACACCGTCCACGGCCCGACGGCGGTTTTCCTCACCACGACGAACACGAACACCGACCCGGAAACCAAAAGCCGTTTCCTTGTCTTGGGTGTGGATGAAAGCCCCGAGCAGACGAAGGCGATTCTCGACGTGCAACGCCAGAGCCACACCCTCGAAGCACTTCTCCGAAAGAAGGAGCAGGAGACGATCCGCCAGCGTCACCATTTGTTTCAGCGGCTCCTGCGTCCGCTCGTGGTGGTCAATCCCCTGGAGTCCACGCTACGATTCGGAAACGACCATCTTCGTTCGCGCCGGGATCATCCCAAGTTCCTGCGGCTCGTTTTGGTGAGCGCATTCCTCCACCAGATGCAACGCAAGGTGAAGCATCATCCCGAACTCGGGGACTACATCGAGGTTGAACCCGAGGATGTCACCATGGCGCATGAACTGGCTGTCCATATTCTCGGGTCGAATGATCTCAACGCATCATCGCGTGGACTTCTCGGTTTCATCGTGGAGAAAATGAAGGGACAGGATTTCACCCGGCGGCAATTACGTGAGGCGATTGGATGGAGCGATGCCCGTCTGAGGAATCATCTCAAGGAACTGGTGAACCTTGAACATGTGGATGTCCTGCGTGGAAGTTGGGGCAGTCAGTTCCTCTATCGGGTGGCGGAGAGGACAATTCCGATTCGCAACTTCGCAAAACTTCGCAGATCAGAGGCGCACAGGGCAAAATCCCCCATATATAGAGGGAAAACCAACGGTTCCAAACCCCACTTCGCAGCCTTGCGGGGAGTGGAAACGAGGAAAAAATGAACACCATGGCATGGGAATCCCTCTTCATGGAAAACCTTCGTCTGCGTGGCTTGTCGGAGGCGACCATTGCCACCCGCACCCGGTCGCTTCGTGTGTTCTCCCGCTATCTCGGTGGGCTGGAGACCATCACGCAAGCCGACCGCAAAACCATCGAAGGCTACGGCCCATGGTTACGGTCGCAGGACTACACCCCGTGGAGCGTCATCACGCATCTTTCCACCGCATGGGTGTTCCTGAATTTCCTTCATCGAGCCAAACTCCTGCCATGGGACGGATCGCAATGGATTCATTTGCGAAGAATAACGCAGCTTCCACGCAACATCCTCACGCCCATGGAAGCGCGTAGGGTTCTTGAATCAGTGAATGCGAACTCTCCTCGTGGAATCAGGGATCGTGCCATCATGGAGCTATTTTACGCCAGTGGCATCCGACTCGCTGAAATGACCGCGCTTACCGTCGAGGATGTGGATTTCCGAAACGCTCTCGTGCGCGTTCTCCACGGCAAGGGCGGCAAGGATCGGCTCGTGCCCATGGGCAGCGAAGCGATGCAGTGGCTTTCGCGCTACCTCCGTGATGTCCGCCCCACGTGGAGCCGCATGGCACATCGCGCCCTCTGGCTCTCCTCGATCCGTCTCCATCCTCGGCTTTCCTCAACCCTGATTGGTCTCATGGTGCGCCAGCGTGGAAAGGCGTCGGGCATTTCCAAGCGACTCACGCCCCATGTCTGGCGACATTCCGTGGCCTCGCATCTCGTCAGTCAAGGCTCCGACCTCGCCACGATCCAGAATCTCCTCGGCCATGCGTCCATCGAAACCACCGCCATCTACACGAGGGTTGCCGTCACCGATCTCAAAGAAATGATGGCCTCTTCGCATCCACGGAGGGCCGCATGAATTTCCGTGATGCAGTGGGTTGCTACATGGATGACATGGAGAGGCGCAATTTTTCGGAGCGCACGCTCTCCAATGTCGAGATTCAACTCCGCAATCTGGAGCGGTTCCTCGTTGGAAAAGAGATGACCGATTTGAAACTGGTGACACCGCTTCTCCTCACGCAGTGGCAGTTGCGCCTCATGGATGAACCCACCCGGCAGGGGATCGTCCGTCAGGCTTCCTCACGCAATAAACTCTTGAGCGCGGCGAAAGGGTTCTTCCGATTCCTGAAAAACGAGGGCCATCTGGAGAGCGACCCCGCCCATGACATCGAGTACGCGAAGGAACCGCGACGGCTCCCGAGAAACATCCTCACGGCGAGTGAAGCCGTCAAAATTATCGAAAGCGTGGACACCACGACAACCCTTGGATTCCGCGACAGGACAATTTTGGAAGTGATGTATGCCAGCGGGATACGCAGGAACGAACTCCTTTCCTTGAAGCCCGAGGACGTGAATCTGGAGGAGGGGCTCCTGCGGATCAACGAGGGCAAGGGAGGCCATGACCGCGTGGTGCCCCTGTCCCGTGTGGCCGTGCGCTTCCTCGAAAGCTACATGAAGGCGGTGCGCTCCGACCTCTTGAAGGGGCGTCACAGTGATCGTCTCTTCGTTTCGTTGCGTGGGAAGGGCCTCGTGGGAGAAACCCTCCGCCACATGATCCGAAAGGCGGCAAAGACGGCGGGAGTGGACAAACGGGTGACACCCCACACATGGCGGCATTCGGTGGCGACGCATCTGGTGAAGAACGAGGCCCACCTGCGGTGTGTGCAGGCTCTCTTGGGACATCGTTCCCTTTCGACCACGGAAAAATATCTCCATCTCACCATCAATGATCTCAAGGCGGCGCACAGGAAGTTTCATCCGAGGGAGAAGGGAAACGAAAGGGGTTGAATCCCACCGGGCAAACGATCATGCTTCCCCCGTGATCGCCATGGAACCTGTGAGCGTCAAGGGCACGTCCGAGGAGGCAAAAGTCCGCCTTCCCTCGCAAGGTGATTTTGGGCGTTTTTGGATGCAAGTCCCTCGTTTCCAGTCCCATCGAATGAAAAGGGGCACTGGTGCATTCAACGCCGAATCGCAGATCACGAAATGGACGCAACAGGCCGACGCCGCCACGCCCACGGTGCATCATTTTGAGTATGACTCGGCGAACCAGCTTTTGGCTGACACGGTGAAGAATCAGAACACGCAAGCCATCCTGAAGCAGTACATTTACGGGTACGACAAGGCGGGGAACCGCACGAGTGAGCAGGTCAATCACGCGGTCACCACGGCCAGTCACAACAGCGTGAACCAGTTGACGGGCACGGATGGGACGGGCGGAGGGCCGACGAGGTTTGAGGGCGACTTGAGCGAACTGGCGACGGTCAACG
>JAHFSY010000068.1 GCA_023269615.1 Verrucomicrobiota bacterium | reverse complement strand
CGAGGTGCTGGACGCGGACGAGAAAGGCGAGTGGATGAAGACGCTGCGGCACTGGTCACACCTGGACGTGGTGGTCGAGGCGACGGGCAGGGCGGAGACGTGGGAGCAGGCGGTGCACTTGGTTCGCAAGGGTGGGGTGGTGAATTTGTTCGGGGGATGTCCCGCAGGGAGCAAGGTGACGCTCGACACGAACCGCATGCATTACGACCAGATCACGTTGAAGTCATCGTTTCACCACAAGCCGTCATCCATTCGCGCCGCACTGGATGCGATTGCGCAGGGGGTGGTGCAGCCGAGACAATTCATCACCGACGAGAAGCCGCTGGAGGAGCTGCCGGCGATTTTGAAATCCATGCTTCACTCGAAGACCATGGTGAAGACGTGTATTCTGCCGGGCGCCGGTGCGGTGTCATCTTGAAACTTCCCGTTTCAAAATCCGGGCGTTTGCGCCACATGATTGTTCTGTGCTTGACGCTTTCGGCCTGCGACGATATTTTGGCGAGCTATCTCGTAACCCTTTATGGCAGAACAACTCACATACGCTTTGGTAAATCCGCATACCTTGCGCAAATCGCGCACGGGTGGAATCCTTTCGCGGCTCATCACGCGGACATCTCTCGACCTTGTGGCCTCGCGCCTCTTCGCTCCCAGTCGCGAGCTGGTCCGTGAGTACGCGGATCAACTCCGAACTTTCAACGATCGCTCCCAGTCCCACCAGGACCGCGTCCGCCGCCTGATCCATAGTTATGTTCTGACGAATTATTCACCTGATCTGATCACGGGGCGGCGCCATCGCGTGTTGATGCTCCTCTTCCGCGGCGACAACGCCGTGGCCAAGATGCGCGATTGCGTCGGGGACATTTCCCAGCGTTCGGTCACGGGTGAATCGGTCCGCGACACGTACGGCGATTACATTGTAGGCGAGGACGGGCAGGTGAAGTATTTCGAGCCGGCTGTGCTCACCGCGCAGACCATGCAGGAAGTTGCCCCGCATCTACGCACATGGGCGAAACATTCCGATCGCGATGGCGGGTTGCTGGAAAACGTCATCCCCTACAAGCGGACCCACCGCACCCAGCGCACCCTCGTCATCATCAAGCCGGACAACTTCACCTTTCCCAGCGGCAAGCCCGGCAACGTGATGGACATGTTCTCGAAGACCGGCCTCTACATCGTCGGCTTCAAGGTCAACCGCATGACGGTTGCGCAAGCCGAGGAATTTTACGGGCCGGTACTTCCCATCCTGCGAGAGAAGTTTAAGGAATTTTCCGGGGAACGTGCGCGCGCCACTCTCAGCAAGGAATTTGGTTTCGAGCTTCCTGCGGCCAGCGCCCCGAATTTCGGAGAAATCGTCGGACCCCGTTATGCCGAAGCTCAGTTTGACGACATCGTGCGATTCATGTCAGGCCGTAAACCCAGCGAATGCAAACCCGCCGACAAGAAAAAAATCGGCACTGTAAAATCTGTTGTCATTGTGTACGAGGGCGAGGATGCCGTGGCAAAGGTGCGCGAAGTTCTTGGGCCGACGGATCCACGCAAGGCGCCCCCGGGCTCCATTCGCCGTGAATTCGGCCAAAACATCATGGTCAACGCCGCCCATGCCTCCGATTCCCCTGAAAACGCAAAGCGCGAGATGAAGATTCTCCGCGTTTCCGAAAACAATCTCAAAACAACCATCGAAGAATTCTATCCCCGACGACGGGCCTGATCTATTTTTCTTTAAACCCGCAACCGCCAACGAACCCACCGAATATGGAACCCGCCAACATTGCCAGGAAAATCTCGCCCTCCCTCACTCTCGCCATTGACAGCAAGGCCAAGGCACTCAAGGCCGAAGGGAAGGACATCTGCGGCTTTGGCGCGGGCGAGCCGGACATTGACACGCCGGATCACATCAAGCTCGCAGCCGCGCAGGCGCTTGCCGAGGGCTTCACCAAGTACACGCCCTCGTCCGGCATCCCCGAGTTGCGTCAGGCCATCGCCGAGAAGTTGAAGAGCGACAACAACCTGGATTACAAGCCGAACCAGGTGATCGTCTCATGCGGCGCCAAGCATTCCTGCTACAATGCCATCCTCGCCACGTGCAACCCGGGCGACGAGGTGATCATCCCCGCGCCCTACTGGGTGAGCTACACCGAAATGGTGAAGCTCGCCGGCGCCGAGCCCTACATCGTCAAGACGAAGGCGGAAAATGGTTACAAAATGACCCCCGAGGAATTGCAGGCATCCATTTCACCGAGCAGCAAGATGGTGATCCTCAACACCCCCGGCAATCCCACCGGCTCCGTGTACACGGAAAACGAACTGGCCGCGCTCGTCGAAATCGCGCTTGAGGACGACCTCTTCATCCTCTCCGACGAAATCTACGAGAAAATCATTTACGACGGCGCAAAGCATTTCTCCATCGCCTCGATGTCGAAGCAGGTTTACGATCACACCATCACCGTCAACGGTTTCAGTAAGAGCTATTCAATGACCGGCTGGCGCCTCGGTTACCTCGCCGCGCCCGAAAGCATCGCACGCGCCGTGGATTCGATCCAGAGCCATTCGACATCGAACCCGACCTCGTTCGCGCAAAAGGGAGCGGTGGCCGCGCTGCGCGATTCACAGGATTGCGTCACCGACATGCTCAAGTCTTTCGAGAAGCGCCGCAACATCATGTACGAGGGGCTCACCTCGACGGCTGGCGTGACATGCGTCAAACCCATGGGCGCGTTCTACATGCTCCCGGACATCTCCTCGTTTGGAATGACCTCGAGCCAGTTTTGTGAAACGCTGCTTGAACAAGCCCTGGTCGCCGCCGTGCCGGGAATCGCGTTCGGCGATGACCGCACGATCCGCTTCAGCTACGCCTGCAGCAATGAAAACATTGAAAAGGGAATCTCCCGCTTCAAGGATTTTTGCGCGCGGTTGAAAAAGTAGGAAGCCACAGACTTCAGAAAAATCTGCGTAGTTCTGCGAAATCTGCGGAGAACCGCCGCCTTCCGATGCAACCCGATTTGGACTCAAAAATCGAGAAAGCACTGACGGATTATTTCCGTGCGATTGAGGATCAGAAGTTGTCCGACCCTGCAAAACGCCCGCCGTTGCGCCCGCATTTCGAGGCGCTTGACGCCCTGCGGGATCAGTTGCCGCAAGGCGCGAACCCGCGTCTCCGCCATTTCATGGAGCAGAAAAGCTACGAGAAAGCCCTGCAGCTGCTCCAGGGCAAGACGTAAAGTTTGGAGTGCGTCGACAAGTCGGCTCACTCCATATTTGATGGAATGCGGCATCTTGCATCCTGACTCCCTTTCCCCAGATCCGCGTTCTGGCGAACGCGGCTACACAGACCAGCCTCCGTTCTGGATAATTTCCTCCGCCTCGGCCATAATTCCAACGTGAACACGTTTCCCGACAAATCCCAGCGGCTCGTTGAACTTTTCCGTGAGAGGATTCTCATCCTTGACGGCGCCATGGGCACGATGATCCAGGGGTACAGCCTGGACGAGGCAGGATACCGGGGCGGGAAGTTTGTCGACCATCCATCCGACCTCAAGGGCAACAACGACCTGCTTTGCATCACTCGGCCGGAAATCGTGGAGGCCATTCATCGCCAGTTCCTCGAAGCGGGGGCGGACATCATTGAGACCAACAGCTTTAATTCCACATCCATCTCGATGGCTGACTACAAGATGGAGAAGATCGTGAAGGACCTGAACCTCGCCGCGGCGCGGGTGGCCCGCAAGGCGGCGGATGCAGTCACGGCCAATGATCCGAAACGTCCGCGCTTCGTTGCTGGAGCCCTCGGGCCTACCAACAGGACGGCATCCATGTCGCCTGATGTGAATAATTCCTCGTTACGCACCGTGACGTACGACCAGCTCGTCGCGGCGTATTATGAGCAGGTTCACGCACTCATGGAAGGCGGGGTGGATTTGCTCCTGCCGGAAACCACGTTCGACACGCTGAACCTCAAGGCTGCACTCTTCGCGATTGAAAAATGTTTTGCTGATTTCGGGCGGCGGTTGCCGATCATTGCGTCGGTGACGATCACCGATGCGAGCGGGCGCACACTCTCGGGACAGACAGTGGAGGCGTTTTGGAATTCCGTTTCGCATGCAAACCTTCTCGCTGTTGGAATCAATTGCGCGCTTGGGCCGGAAAACATGCGTCCGTACGTGGAGGAGCTTGCGCATCTTGCGCCCATCTACACGCACTGCTATCCGAATGCCGGGCTGCCCAATGCGTTTGGCGGGTTCGATGAAACGCCGGAGCGGATGGCGGCTTCGCTGAAGGACTTTGCGGCGAACGGCTGGCTCAACATGGTCGGGGGCTGCTGCGGCACCACGCCCGCGCACATCAAGGCCATCGCCAACGCAGCGCTCAACATTCCCCGTCGCGAGCCCGCCCGGGTCGAGCCGCTCACGCGTTTCAGCGGGCTCGAGCCGCTCACGCTGCGTCCCGAATCCAACTTCACGATGATCGGGGAACGCACGAACGTGACCGGATCTCCAAAATTCTCCAAGTTGATCCTCGAGGGAAAATTGGAGGAGGGGCTCGTCGTGGCGCGCCAGCAGGTGGATGGAGGGGCCAACATTCTCGATGTGAACATGGACGAGGCGATGCTTGATTCGGAAAGGACGATGACGACTTTCCTGAATTACATCGCATCCGAGCCGGAGATCTCGCGCATTCCAATCATGATCGACAGCTCGAAGTGGTCGGTGATCGAAGCGGGGCTCAAGTGTGTCCAGGGCAAGGCGATCGTCAATTCGATCAGTCTCAAGGAAGGAGAGGAGGCGTTCAAGCATCACGCGCGCCTGGTCCGCCTCTACGGGGCGGGGGTTGTGGTGATGGCGTTTGACGAGAAGGGGCAGGCCGACACGATCGAGCGCAAGGTGGCGATTTGCACGCGCTCCTATCGCATACTCACGCAGGAAATCGGCTTCCCGCCCACGGACATCATCTTCGATCCGAACATCCTGACGGTGGCCACCGGGATCGAGGAGCACAACAGCTACGCCGTGAACTTCATCGAGGCGACGCGGCAGATCAAGGCCACGCTGCCGCATTGCAAGGTGAGCGGGGGCATCAGCAACCTTTCGTTTTCATTCCGCGGAAACAACACCGTGCGCGAAGCGATGCATTCCGCGTTCCTGTATCACGCGATCCGCGCGGGGCTCGACATGGGGATTGTCAATGCGGGGCAGCTCGAAGTGTATGAGGAAATTCCGAAAAACCTGCTGGAGCTTGTTGAGGACGTGATCCTCAACCGCCGTCCCGATGCGACCGAGCGGCTTGTCGGTTTTGCGGAGACGGTGAAGCAGAAGGGCAAGGTGCAGGTGAAGGATGACGCATGGCGGAACACCTCCGTGGAGGAGCGCCTTTCACATTCGCTCGTGAAGGGGATCGTGGACTTTATCGATGCCGACGTGGAGGAGGCGCGACAGAAATATGGGAGGCCGATTCTCGTGATCGAGGGGCCTCTCATGGCGGGGATGAATGTCGTGGGCGATCTTTTTGGCGCGGGCAAAATGTTTCTTCCACAGGTGGTGAAGAGCGCGCGCGTGATGAAGAAAGCCGTGGCCATCCTTCTGCCCTACATGGAGGAGGAGAAGAAAAAAACGGGCGGCGTCCAGACGCAGGGAAAAATTCTCATGGCAACCGTGAAGGGCGACGTGCACGACATCGGCAAGAACATCGTGGGCGTGGTGCTTGGGTGCAACAACTACGAGGTGATTGACCTGGGCGTGATGGTGCCCTGCGAGAAAATTCTTGCCACGGCTCGTGAACGCGGCGTGAACATCATCGGGCTCAGCGGGCTGATCACGCCGTCACTCGAGGAGATGGTTCATGTTGCAAAGGAGATGCAGCGCGAAGGCTTCAAGGTTCCGCTGCTGATCGGCGGCGCCACGACGAGCAAGATCCACACGGCCGTGAAGATTTCGCAGAACTACGGGCAATCCGTGGTGCATGTGCTCGACGCCTCGCGCGCCGTCGGCGTGGTCAGCAGCCTCATCAACCCGGATTTGAAGAATGCGTTCGATGTGAAGAATCGTGCGGAGCAGGAGGAATCACGCAAGGAGCACGCCGGCAAGCGCGCCGCGGCCCCCGTGCTTTCCATTGAGAAGGCCCGCGAGAGGAGGACCTCGCTCGATTGGAAAAACCATCCACCCTCCAGGCCCTCGTTCACCGGCTTTCGCACGTTTCGTGATTTTCCGCTTGCGGACCTTGTTCCGTTCATTGACTGGTCGCCCTTCTTCCACACATGGGAATTGCGCGGCAGGTATCCGAAGATATTTGACGACCCCGTGGTTGGCGGGCGCGCGAAGGAACTGTTCGAGGACGCGCAAAAGCTCCTGAAGCAGATCGTGGATCGCAAGCTTCTTTCGGCGCATGGCGTGTTTGGATTTTTCCCGTCCAATGCGGTCGGGGACGACATCGTGGTTTATGCAGATGAGCAGCGTAAATCGGAACGCATGGTGCTCCATACGCTGCGGCAGCAGATGGAGAAAACCGATGGGCAACCCAACCAGGCGCTTTCGGATTTCATCGCGCCGCGAGAGTCGGGCGTTCCTGATTACATCGGGGCTTTTGCCGTTACGACCGGCATCGGCATTGAGGCCGTGGTGCAGGATTTTGAGAAGGCGCATGACGATTACAATGCGATCATGACCAAGGCGCTGGCCGACCGGCTTGCCGAGGCGTTTGCGGAATGCCTGCACAAGAAAGCGCGTGACGAGTGGGGTTTTGGAAAGTCGGAAAATCTGACCAGTGAGGATTTGATCCGCGAGAAATATCGGGGCATCCGTCCCGCGCCCGGCTATCCCGCGTGTCCCGACCACACGGAGAAGCCGCTGATATTCGATTTGCTGGACGTGACGAAGAACACGGGGATCACGTTGACGGAGAGCATGGCGATGTATCCGGCGAGCTCGGTAAGCGGGCTTTATTTTTCGCATCCCGAATCGAAGTATTTCGCCGTCGGAAAAATTGGGAAAGACCAGGTTCTGGATTATCATCGAAGGAAGGGGATGGATTTGAAGGCCGTGGAACGCTGGCTTTCGCCCAACCTCAATTACGATCCGGATTCTGAAAAATGAAACCGCGAAAGCAAGTCACACAACCGCTGACTGAAAAGCTGGAGACGGAGGCGCTTGAGGCCGGCGATACGCCACCGTCCCACGTGGACGATCATGCCTTCCCAAGCAACCAGGCGATACTTCGCAGCGCCTTCCGATACAAGATCATCCGTCGTCTTGGCGATGGCGGGATGGGGCGCGCGTTTCTTGCGTACGAGTACGACTCAATCGATACGTTCCGCCTGGTCGCGTTGAAGATGCTGCATGCGCCCGAGGATGTCGCGTTGCAGAAGACCTTCAGCATGGAAGCCAAGCTGATGCGGCTGATGAACCATCCCAACATCCTCACGGTGCATGGATTTGAAAAGGGGACGACGGGGATTGAAAAATTCCTTTCCACGCTCGGCGTCATGGAATCGTATGCGTCATTCATGGTGATGGAGTATGTGCCGGGCTTCAACATTGAGAGCCTGATCCGCCTTCACAAGCAGAAGGGGATTTACATGTTGCCGCAGGTTGCGGCGTACCTCACGTCGCGCATCGCGCGCGGACTGGCCTACGCCCACGAGTTCAAATTTCCCGGCATCTCGGCCCACGGGGTGATCCACCGCGACATCACGCCGACGAATGCGTTGATCCACGAGGATGGGAGGCTGAAGATTTCCGATTTCGGCATCGCGTACCCGTACGATCCCGAGACGGAGAACCCGAGGATGTGCGGCACGCCGATCTACATTGCGCCCGAGGTACTGGGCGGGGAAAAGCCGACGGCGATGTCGGACGTGTACAGCGCCGGCCTGTTGCTGGAGCAGATGCTGCTGGGCAACCCGCGGTATCTGCCGATCCAGAACCAGTCCGGGCCGGAAATGGCGAAGACGCAGCACCGTCGGATCCTGAAACGCAAATTCCAGGGGGAATCATTCCGCCACGTTCACCAGAGGCTGGTTGCGATTTGTTACAACGCGACCACGACCGATCCGGCAATGAGGTATCAGACGGCGCGCGACCTGGCGGTGGACCTCGAGATTTTTCTCCATAACTTCGACTGCTCGATCGGCCCGCAGCAGATGGCCGTGTACATGGACGCACTCCAGTCCGACAACCCGGCCAAGTATCATTCCCGCGAGTTCATCATGATCAACGGAAAAGAAAACATCGATTTCACGCCATTTGGTGGCGGCGCAAGAACGTAGCCGAATTCGCAAGAATTTGGCCGCAGGAACGTCCAACATCGAACATTGAACGTCGAACGATGGGTGAAGCGGAAGGGCAAGCGCATAAAAATTTCAGCAAAGGTATCCACATGTCCAAGCGGCGGTTCAGCCCCTCCGCCGCTTATGTTGCGCAGCGCAACAGGGCGGCTGCGGTGCTGAACAGCCGCTTACTCTTCCTTCCATGCCCATCGGGATGAGAAAGCCAGGAAACGAATTTAAACCGCCTGGGTTACCGTGCGTTTTGGATTTCAGGCCGTTGCTGGCTGACTTGCCGGACACGCTCTCAGGGATCGGGTGTGGTGACGCGAGGGGTGATCACCTCGTAGAGAAGGTCAAAACATTCCTTTCGAGAGCCGGGCTTCCGAAGGGGTTGTCCGGCCTGCGGGCGGAGATAAGGGCGGGGAACAATTGCCATCTGGACGACGCCATCATCAAGGAGCTGCTGCAGGACGGGGGTCATGCCGGCTTCGGCAAGAGCGATGAGTTTCGGGCGTTTTGAAGGCAAGGCTGAGATTTCGTCACGGGTCAATGGGGGTGCACCCACGAAGGAGACAATCGCATCGGCATCCGGCTGTGATTCGAGCATCTTGAAAAACATTTCGCCGGTGAACAAGGCGGACGGTTTTGAAGGGGTTGATGGCATGCTGACAAGCTCGGTGTCCAGCACGGTGATGCCACCCGGCTGGGAGAGTGTCTGCTCGAAAGCGCGCATTTGAGCCTCAAGTCCATGCGAGTTTAATTTTTTTGCGTCCTTTCCGATCACAAGGATCTTTCCCTTGTGATTGAGAAGGCCTGCAGTCAGTTCGGCCATGGACTCCCCGAGGGCAACATCCGCAGTCAGGTCGAGGGCGGAAGTGCGGCTGCATTGTCCAAGGAAAATAGAGGTGACGGATGCCAGGATGGCGGCAAGGCAGGCGGCAGCCACGACGGACCTGCTGTTTCCTTCGATCTTGAACTTCGCGGCGTGCTCGCGGCGGCCGACGAAAAGAGACAGCAGTAAAAGCACAGATTGGATCACGCGCTCCACCACGAAGACAAGTGCGTTGACGATGGCGCCCACCAACCGGCTTTGATCAAATTTCAAGGGATTCTTGCGTCATGTGAAAATGCAACGGGAGAGTTACTGCCACGAGTACGGTTGCCCTGCAGGCGCCATGGGCGTCCATGCCAGGAACCTGGTCCACGGGATCCATTCCGCGTGTGCATCCAGAAAGGAGGCATTGAATCCCGCAGCCCGGGGCTTGCTGAACGTATCGGGAATCGTGGACCAGGAGCTTGGCATGTTTCCGCCGTGGCGGTATCCCGGAATGTAGTGTTCATAGCCAGACCTGAACTCTTCGCCCGAGCAATCGGCGGCCCAAAAGACGTTTGCCGCATTCGAGACTTTATCCAGCGTGGGGGTTGCGAGAAGCTGGACGTCCCGATTGAATCCATAGGTCACACGAAAGCCCACGCCGCCGTAGGCGCCTCCATTGTCAAAGCCTGTCCAGCCGTTGCCCCAGGTGTAATCCTCCGGCAGTTTCCCCCTCGCGCTGGGGCAGTAAAAGACGTGGGTGTTGTTGTTCAATCCGGTGGCGGTATTAAGGCGAAGGTAAGGGCAGAGCAGGGTCAGGGTTGTGCCGGTGACGCCGCTTGGTATTTGTTTGGAGTTTTCATCACAGTACATCAGGGTCGCCACGGTGATCTGCCGTAGGTTGTTGATGCAACCCACGCGACGGGCCGATTCCCTCGCGGTTTTGAGGGACGGCAGGAGAAGCGCCGAAAGAATGCTGATGATCGCGATCACCACCAGCAGTTCGACCAGGGTAAACGCCCCCGGGCGAGACAGCCCGGCTGCTTCTGGACGATTCATGGCCTTCCCCTGCTGGAATCGCGCGATTCTCGTGTGCATGGTACGCAGGATACCCGCCCAGGCTGGAAGATGCGAGTTGGAGGCTGTGCTGAAAAGTAGCATAAATGTGCTTTATGGAATGCCAGGTCAAGCCCGTGAAACCGATGAAGGGCGGGGCAGGGTGTCCGAAGCGGCGCCCTGGGTGGCCCGGTATGTCCTTGGGGAGACCTTGACCTGCTGGTGGAAAAGTCGTGAGAAATAGTTCTGGTCGGCGATCCCCACGGCCCTCGCGATCTCGGCGGCAGGCTTGTCGCTGTTGAGCAGGAGCCGCTTCGATTGCTCGATGCGATAGCGGTTGAGCCACTGGATGGGGGGCTGGCCGGTTTCCTTGTGAAAGAGGCGGCTGTAGTGGCTCCGGCTGTAGCCCACGGCATTGCACATCTGCTTGATGGAGTGGGGCTGGTCATACAGACGGATCATCCAGTCGATGCCCTTGCGCACGGGTTCCGAGAAGATGCGGGCGCTGCTGCCGAGTGTGGCCTGGGGTGTCCCGCGAGCGCGCGTCGAGTAGAGTTCGGCCAGGAGTGAGGCCACGAGAACGGATGACCTTGCCTCGTAGGATGGGTCCTCCGACCGTGTGAGGCTGAGCAACCGCTCGAACAGCCGCTTGATGATTCCCGGGGCCATGCCGCTGAACACAGGCAGGCGATCTGCGCGCAACTCGGAGAAATAGCGCGGCATGTCCTTGCCGTTGAAGAGGAGCCAGTAAGAATCCGCCTTGCGCCGTCCGCCTGTTCCGTGAAGGGTCTCCACGCTCAGGTCCATCAGGCAGGCTTCGCCGGTCCGTGCAACATGGATCTGGTTGCGGATGCGATGATGCATTTCGCCGCGGAGGACGAAGTGGAGAAGATAGCGATCCAGGCGTGGGTGATCGACCTCCTCGCCGTGGGGCGTGCGTGCCTGGCCGATGGCAAAGACGTAATACCAGAGCTGTCGGGCAAGGTCGCTGGGATAGCGGTAGTATTCCACCCCATGCCTGGAGCGGTTTCGCTTCCACCTGAAGGCCTCTTTTCTTTTTCTTGAACTTGGCAAAGCAGCCTCCGATCACCGGGCAATTGTTAGAAGATGGGGATGCGCGCGGTGAGCCCGCCGTCGATCGGGATGACGGTGCCCGTCACCCATGCCGCTTCATCGGAAGCCAGCCAGAGTGCGGCGTTGGCGATGTCGTCGGGCTGCCCGATCCGTCCCAGGGGATAGAACGTGGCCAGCTTCTTGAGGAGCTTGGGATCCTTTTTGAGATGGGGATTCCAGACATTGGTCTGGATGGTGCCGGGGCAGAGGATATTGACGCGGACCTGGAAGGGGCTCAGGGCGATGGCCTGGCAACGGCCCAGCGAGATGAGAGCTCCCTTGATGGCGCTGTAGAGGATGCCTCCCTTGCCACCCATGAGCGCGTTGACCGACGAGATGTGGATGATGGAACCGCCGCCCGATTTTTTCATGAGCGGGAGGACCGCACGGGAGCAGTTCCATGCGCCGCCCAGGATGACCCCCGTGTTGGCGCTCAGATCCTCCTCCGTGATGGCGCGGATGCCGCAGATGGCGTTGTTGACGAGCACTTGAACAGAGCCGTAGGTCTTCGCCGCGAACGCGGCCATGCGTCGGATTTCCGCGGCGCGGGAGACGTCGGCACCGAAGAAACTGGCTTCGCCGCCGGCCTTGCGGATTTCGTCCCTGACCGCCTTTCCGGTCCTCGCGTTCAAATCATTGACGACCACGCTGGCGCCTTCCATGGCAAAGCGGACGGCGATTGCGCGGCCGATTCCACTGCCGGCGCCGGTGACGATCGCCACCTTGTTTTTGAGTCGATGATTCAAGAGGTTGAATTACCTGCCAGAGGTGGCCGAAATAACAAAGCGAAATCGAAGCCGTCCCGTGATGGGGGGTGCGTGGCAAAAAGGTTGGCCTTCCCCGGTCGCCGCTGACAGCGGCTCCTACAAAACGCGGAATCGTACAGAGAAAAAATGTAGGAGCCGCTGTCAGCGGCGACCGGGGTGCAAACTAAAAGGCGAGGCTCGCCGTTCACTTTCCCGTGGGCTCGTACAGGAACGGGCGGCGGAACATTCCTCCGAAATGGTGGGGGTTGTTGATGCGCAGGGTGATCGAGTTTTTGCCGGGCTTTACGTGGCCGGTGAGGTCCACGTCCCACTCAAACTTGTAATCGCTGCTCCACCACAGGCCGGGGAAGGGGCGGTGATCTACAAGCGAGCCGTTCACATAAAGCCAGCACTCGTTGAAGAGGCCGGGGAAGAGGAGGTGGACCTTTCCCGACGCCTGGGCTGCGGGAATCTCCAGCTCGGTGTTGTACCATCCGTAGCCCGTGTAGTTTTGATAATCTGCGTGCAACACACCCTGCGCCTGCAGGTAGAGATCGCTTCGCACCATTTCCCAGTTGCCGGGATTTTTCGTCCGGCTTTCGATGGATGTACGGTCCTTCTGCGACTCCCACCAGGTGAGGTCCACGGGCTTGTATGCCCAGCCGCTGGCGACGCCGGTGTCGTGCAGATCGCGTCGGAAGGCCCACTCGAGCGGGGTCTTGGCGATGAGTTTGCCCTTCGTGCCGTCGGTGAACGCGCCGAGATTACGGTACTGTTCGATCTCGCCGGGCCACCATGCCGGGCCACCCTCCTTGGTTTCGGCGGCGTCGTTGATGACGTGCGTGGTGAAGGTGGTATTCATCTTCGCCAGTTGAAGGCGGGCGGCCGCTCCTTTTTCGCCCGCAGCCACGGCGGCCTTGTAATCGCCCTCGGCCGCCGCGGCACGCACCATGGCCGTGTAGTTGTCGAGCACGTCGAAGCAGAGCCGCATGAATTTCATCCGCTCCACGAAGAGCTTCTCGTTGCGCGTCGCGTCCTTCTTGTCCTTGAGCGGCGCGATCAATTTTTCCGCCTCCTCCAGGTTGCCCTTGAGTTGCTTGACCAGTTCGGGCGTGTAGATCGCTGGGATGACGAAGTATTCATGCTCGGTGACGATGGTGTTGGCCCACGCCTTGTTGATGGCGGTCCAGTAGGCCTCCATCGGCTTCGCGGCCGGGCCGTAGAAATTGGGATAGAATTCCGACATCATTGCCTTCATGTCGGCGTCGGGATTCCAGAGCAGCTGGCCGCGCAGCCAGAGGTTGATGAAAACGGTGGCGGTGGCGTTGCGGCTTTCGGTGGAGATGCCCAGGATGCCGGCCTTCTTGTAGTGCTGGAGGTCCTGCTGGAAGAACTGGATGATCGGGTTCGGGACGTCGCGCCAGACGAGCATGCTCTGGTCGTAGTCGTAGATGAGCAGGCGTCCTTCCATCACCTCGGACCAGCGGTACATCATGTCGCGATATTCCTGCCTGGATGGCGCGCGTGGGTCGTCCATGCCGTGAATGGGATCAATATCAATGGGCGCGAGGCTTGCCACGAGGGGCTTTTCCGCGATGATCTTTCGCTGTGGCGGGAGCGTGATGTTGCTGTACGCCAGGAATCCGATCTTCGACTTGCTCCCGGGATATTGCTTGAGAAGGATTTTTGCCACCTTGTTGTAAAAAACCATGAAGGCATCGGTCTGCGTGTCGTTGAGGAAATATTTGTCACGGATGCCTCCCAGGAGCTGCTTGTCCACGGGCGAATCGGAATCGTAGCCGCCGTCCTCCATGCCGAGGGAGAAATCTTCGCCCTTGGCAAACATGGGCGCCACCTGCTTCGCCACGTGTTCCGCGGTCTTGTCCTCGGCGATGGGGACATTGTACATGGTCTTGCCGGCGGGGATGAGGTCCTTGGTGTAGGTTCCGAGGATGTGCCCGCCGCTGACGGAGTGGCCGTTCATCATGTTGCGCCTCGTAAATTCCGCGTGGCCGGCCTGTTCGCCGTTCCAGGCAATCCAGTAACTGCGCACCTCGAAGGGCGGGGCATAGGCGTGATCCAGCTTTCCGATTTTCAGCGTGGGCTGATCGGGAATGCATTCGCCGAAATCCGATGGCAGATACCATTGGCAGCCCCACTGGTTCAAAAGATGGACCATCGCGAAATAGTGGCAGTCATCATCCGTGCCCGCCATGTAAACGCGGTTGCCATCCCGCTTCACAACAATGGCATCGGCGTGCAGGACCGGATTTTTCTTCGCGACCTTGTCGAGGGCCTTTTGCAGGTCTGGTTCAGCCTTGACGGCTTCCTTCCCGATGATGAGAAGAGGGACTTTTGATTTCATCGCGCCCGCAATCGCCTCGGAGGTGTTCGCGATCGCGGGCTTCGCACCGCTCATGAGTTCAACGTAATACACCAGGTTGGAGGCAGCGGCCATTTCCCAAAGTCCCGCTTTCGGGGAGACAACAACCACGGCATCGCTTTTCCCCTTGTCAGCGATCACAAGATCGTCAGCCAGAAGCGATCCCAGGGAGAACAGGGCAAGGATGCATGCGGTGGCGAGGAGATGGGAGATTTTCATGCGTGCCGGGACAAGTTAGCGAAACCGCCCCGGTGATGCAACCCGCCTGCGGACACGACGGCTCGGCCTTCGCAGCAGAAGCTGCTCTCGCCTCGCCGAAGCCAGCGGCGTAGCGCGGGTCGGCGTAGGAGGCAGCGTGCCCCTCCGTTTTTCTTGCAAGGCGAAACGCATTTGATTCATGCGACGCAGCCGGCGTGGGCCTTGCCTCGGATTTGTTTCCAGCCGAATGGAAACGAGAAGGGCTTCACCTGGCGCAAGGACGAGGGCAGGTAGATGCATGCAAGGCCGCGACGGCTCCGGTCGCTCTGGTTCGGAAGGCTGCGGTGCACGGTGTACGCGTGGTGAAACATCGCGCTCCCGGCCTTGAGCGTCACGGGAACTTCCTTTGAAAGATCCAGTTCATTCATGTTCAAACTGAAACGCAAATCGCCCTTGCCTTCCTTGTGGCTCATCTTCGCGCGATGCGATCCGGGAATGACGCGCACGCATCCGTTCTCGATGGTCGAATCGTCAATCGCCAGCCAGCATGTCATCAGCAACGGCGGGTCGAAGAAATTCCAATAGGAGGCGTCCTGGTGGATGGGGATCTCGGTGCCGTGACGCGCCGGCTTCACGAACAATGTGTCGGTGAAGATCTTGATGTCAGGTCCGATGAGGGCTTCGACGACGTCGAGGATTTCCGGGCGCGTGGCATGCTTCCAGAAAAATGGGTGCATGTGGCACATGTCCGAGATCTGGCGGATCTTCAGGTGGCGCGGGATGCTCGCGTCGTCCTTCACCGCGGGTTCGTACCCGATGTTGAAATCCGCCCTGGCCGCCTCGCCATTCAGCGGCTGGGGCTTCAGGGTGCCTTCCATGGCGCGGTCAATGGTCGCGCGAATTTCCGCGAGCTCCGAAGGCGACACGAGGTCCTTCACGATGAGATAGCCCTCGCGGTCAAAGGTGCTTTTGAATTCCTGGTGTTTCGATGGGGTGTAGGTGCTCATGGATGTAACAGCTTGTTCTTGTAGGAGCCGCTGTCAGCGGCGATTCCGGATTCCTCCGATCCCCGGTCGCCGCTGACAGCGGCTCCTACAATGCGTGGATCATGCATAGAGTTGTTTGAAGGGGATGCGCAGCATGCGTTCGCTGCGGGTCAGGCCGCTGCCGAAATTGTAGGAGATGAGCGCCGCGTCGCTTGTGAGATGGATCGCGGGATAGCAGAAGGAATAATCCGGGGCGGACTCAAGCAGCAGGTGATGCCTCCAGGTTTTTCCATCGTCCTTGCTGATGGCTGACACAAGGGGCGTGCGCACCCATGAAATGGGCTTGGGCTTTGGAACCTTGAAATGCTTCGAGTGATCGTTCCAGACCGCGAGCAGGTGGCCGGTCTTCGGGATGCGTTTCACGTGCATCGGGCTGCATGGGGAAATGAATTTCGATGGCTTGGGGTCGCTCCATTCCTGCCCCTGGTCCTTGCTGAACGATTCCCACTGGCGGTCGGCGTATCCCTCAAGTCCCGTCGGCCCAAGCGGGCCGTTGCGCGCGTAGGACCAGAGGCGTCCATCCTTGAGCTCGACCACCCCGGGCTCCTGCAGGCCGTCGCCGCTCGGCGTGCAATGATAATAGCTCATGCGCGATTCAAGCCAGGTCTGGCCGCCGTCATCGCTGAAATAAAAGAAGATGAGCCCGGGCATGGAGAAGACGGGGTCAAGACCCTTGGGGTAGATGGAGTGTTTGTCTCCGGGAATCCGCTTCAACGGCTTCAGCGTATGCGGTCCGCGATAGCGGTGCAGGGCCACGGGGGCGATGAGGCGTCCGCTGCGAAGCTGGATCATGCGATCGTTGTTTACGACGTAATATCCGGGCGCATGGATCACGCGGACCGGCTTCGAAAAACTCCGGCATTCGTTGGTGCTGAAACGCACCCAGGGCACGCAGCTCGTGCGTCCGTCCTTGCGAAGATAAAGCAGTGCGATGCGTCCGTCCTTCAAACGGAGCAACGAGGGGCTCATCACGTTGGTGGCGTCGCCGTTGGAGACGACGACCTCGTCCTTGTCCGACCACGTGCGGCCCTCATCATCGGAGTGGCGCGAAGCCAGCACGGCGCGACCCCAGTCGGAATCGTTGTCCGAGTTGAACTTCGACCAAACAAAGAGGATGCGGCCGTTTTTCAGGGTGACAAAGGTGCCCTCGCTGTTGCGGCGGTTGCGAGGCGCGTGGTTGATTTGAAGCGCGGTGTACGGGTTCATTTGCGAGACGAATTTATGGGTGAACGGGGCATTTTACCATGGATGATGCTTTGCCATTAGATGCACTTTCTCAACCATCCTGAATCAATCCATGCGAAGGGGAAACGGAACATCATCCGGCGAGCCGTCGGGGCGCTCGAAGCAGAAGAACATGCCCCAGCCCCTGCCCTGGTCGGTATCGAACGCCACCACGATTTCGCGCGTCCCCTGTTCGAGGCGGACGCGCACCTTCGACCGTGAAGTGGGTGCGGGATTGATTCGCGTGGACTCACACAGCACGTCGCGCCCATCTACAAACACCTTCACGCCGCCGTCGTGGCCCAGATGCAGAATCCATTCGCCGGTCTTCTCCACTGCAAACCGGTTGGACAGATACGCCAGCCCATCCCGCGTGCCGAGATGGTCATGCACAGAAACAAAATCCTTCTCCAGGGTGAACCATGGTTCCACCACGCGCTGCCAGTTGAGGGCGTCCGCCCGGGATGCCGGGCCGACGGATGAGAGATCGGACGGAGGCTGCAGTTCGGAGATGTGCCAGGTTGTGACGAAAGGAGAGTGACGCGGGCCCAGGCGGCCGGCTTCACGAGGCAGGTCCTCCGGCGGCTTGACGCTCCCGACCGCATGGTCGGCATGATACATGCGGGTGAGTTCCGCGAAGGCATCTTTTGCGGCGACGGACATCACGTCTTTCGGTTGATCGAACATCTCCCGGTCAATCAAGGCGCGCAGGTACAGGACCCGCCATCGCCATCCGAGGCGCGACGGCCCGGCGAGCATGGCATCCACTTCCTTGGCGATGGCAAAGGCGTCCCGTGCCGATGACTTGATGGAGTTTCGAGGGAGATTTTCCTCCAGGATCCGGACCAGCTTCAGCACACGGTCGGATGCCTCGGGCGCAAATTCAAATGAGGCGTATTCCCGGACGGTTTCTCCGGCATCCTGGTTCTCATCCCAATAGAACCTCGCGATGATGGCCTTGTTGATGTCCTCATAAATTCCCTCCGAATAGGGCATGCCGCCGGCCACCGAACTTTTGATCCGATCCCAAAGCCGTTGAAAATGCGCCGGCGCAGGATTCGCCCCGTATCCGCCCCAGGGACTCGCGCCGAACATGCTGATCTCCGGAAAATTCACGAGAGGCAGATTGCCCGGCACGCCGATTTCCATGGGGTATTTTGGAAAATAGTCGTCGTGCCCGTCGGCCATGATGTAATCCAGCCAGCTTCTGTCCTTCTTCAGTCTCGCATCGAGTCCCTCCCATTCGCCCAGCGGGCGGCTGTCATTCTCGCTTTCGAAGCACCATGTATGAAGGACGATGCGGCACCCGGGATGACGGGCACGGACGTGTGATGACAACTCGCGGGAGATGTTCACAAATCCCTTCGATCCCCATGGCCAGCAATCGGGACATCCGCATCCTCCGTCGTCATAGGGACCCAGGATGAAAACATCCAGGCCCACGTCACGGAATTCATCCAGCAACTCCTGGTAAATCCGCACCACCAGGTCCTTGCCCGCGGGCTTGCTGATGCACACGCCGGACCCGGCGTTGGACTGCCCGGTCATTTTTGTGAATGCGAGTTCGGGTGGCGCCGGCATGAAGCACTGGTTGGCGACCTGGATCAACCCCACCTGCAGGCCGCACGACCTGGCTTCCGCCAGCACCGCCTTGAAACGCAGAAACCATTCCTTGGAGGCTGGATCGTCGAGGCCCGTGAGTTGCGAGGTGGGATAGTGAATGATCACGGCGTTGTAGCCCCACAAACCCAGGTCTTGGATATAACGGTCCACGTCCTCGCGTGGCGCAGCCTCATAAAAATTATGGAAGTGCGTTGCCAGGTAAATGGCGCGGAAGGGACGTTTGGGCGCCGACTCTCCCCGCCACAGGCCGGGCAAAAAACCGGCTGGCTCATAGCGCGAAGTGCGCAGGAACTTGCCGGCGCCATAGAGAACGCCGCGCTCGCATCCTCCGAGGATCCGGATGCAACGGTCTCCATTCGACTCGATCCGATAGGACTCCGGTGCCATTCCCGCCTGAACTGACAGCGTGATGTTCAACGACGCACCGTCCGTTCCCACGGCGCATGCGGGACAGCGCGCAAGGATTCGCTGCTCCAGGATGCGGGCAATCTTCCGAAGGACGGGAGAGACCGGCTCGGTCGGAGTGACGCAAAACAGACGATGAGCCAGGCCGTTTTTCGGCGGATAATCGAGTGGATGAGAAATCATGGAATGGAAAGGAGCTGATTAAGCACAAACGATCAATGAGGCAAGGATGCGGGAGTGATTTCAAGCAGTTGCAACTCGTCGGGCTTCAGTCGCAGGCTCTTCCGGATGCGGCGGGCGCCGCTCTGGGTGACATGCGTTTCCTTGCCCTTGAGGTTGAAAAGGCCGATGCGCCGCTTCGCTGCGGGGAAGGAGAGAAGCGACAGGTCGAGAGTGATGGTTGCGCTGACTGTCGTGTCGGTGGGATTGGTGATGAGGACGAGGACGCGCTGGTCGTGGGTGTAGAGGCGGGCAAGGCAGCGGGAGGTCTCGAGTCCCTCCATGAAATGAAACTGTCCCTCGGTGAAATAGGGAAGAAACTGGCGGCGCAACTTTGCGAGTTGCTTGAGGGTGAAGACGAGACGCGGGCATTCGGACAGACGGCCTTCCATGGAGCGGGGCATGACGTTGAGAAATGCGCCCTCGACGAAGGCGAGGATGGCGGAGCGGGGGTGTTCGTTGACGTTGGCGTTGAGGCGGAAATCGGGGAAGACATAGCGGAAGGGGCCCCAGTCGGCAAATTCGAATCCGCTGTACCATTGCCAGGTGTAGTCAATGAAGGGGACCGCCGCGTCCACCGAGCCTTCACCCGAGAAGGCCCCTTCGGGATTTCGCGCGTGAATGAGCTCGCGGGCTTTCTCCCCGAATTCGAGAAGCCAATCCCCTTCGTCCGCGGGACGCCCGGTGCGGGTCGGATTGAATTCCAACTGTCCCCATGGAAAAAACTGGTCGCAGCAGATGGACACGCCGCCGTGATCGAGCACCTTGCGATATTCGGAAAGGCCCCGCTCCCGCCAGCCGGGCGACTGGGCGGAGCCAACCACGTAAGAATAGTCGGCGCGAAAGGGCGGACGGAAGCGCGGGAGAAAATCCCGGTTGAACGTGTAATTGGAGAGCGAGCTCTGGCCAGCGGCATTGCGGAACAGCCACGCCGGGTCGGTTTCAGGAACATCCAGCAACAGGCGGTGGCTGACGAACGGCGCGATGGTCACTCCCATTTCCTGGCAGCGTCGAATGGCGTCGCGATACTCCTCGACGGTTCCGAGGTCCGGGCTCGTGTCCATCGGGTAGCTGGCGCACTTGTACCAGCACCAGGTAACCATCTCGACGAGGTCGAGCCCATCGAGTTCCTTCGCGAGCCCGGGGAGATCCTTGTAGCGGTACATCGGCGCCGCGCCGGGGTAGGTCATCCAGATCGAGCGGAAGCCGAGCGCCTCGCGGATGCGTTTGGGCGCGCGGTACGGGTAATGTTTGCGTGTGAACTTCTGGTA
>JAHFSY010000067.1 GCA_023269615.1 Verrucomicrobiota bacterium | reverse complement strand
CGTGAGCACGTGAAACTGGAGCGCGTCGGTGTCCTGCGCCTCGTCGAGGATGACCCGGAAATTTTCCTCGCGGATGCGCCGGCCGGTTTCGGGATCACGGAGAAGATCAGATGCCAGCGAGATCTGGTCGTCATAAGTGACAAATCCCTGGGCCATGCGATATCGGCGGTAATGGGCGCCCAGTTCCCGCGCGACGCAGAGGGAGGCGTCATTGAGCCAGCGTCGGATTGGGGCGAAAGCCTCGCGCCATAGCTCTTGGAAGGTTCCCCCGCCTCCTTTGCATGAGGGCAACGGCAGAAATTCGCCACCGGAATCAAGCGCCGAGAGCCAGTCGCGCAGGAGTTGCTGTCCATTTTCCACGCCGCCCTTGGAACGGCTGTTGGGCGGACAGTCGAGAACAGGCTTGGAATTCATCGCTGGAAAATCGCGCAGCCCCGGGGGCGCGTGCTGATTTTGGGCGAGGCGCCCGAGCTTGATCACATCGAGCATACGAACGTGGCGGAATAGATTGCGCTGCTGATCGGGGGAAAGCGGGGCGCCGACCTCGACGGTCTGGCGCACGAACTCGAGCCAGAGAGATTCGTCATCCTGCAAGAGTTCGAGCTGGGAGGGGATGCCAAGGTGATGACCGTGTCCTCGCAGCAGGTGGAGACAGAAGCTGTGGATGGTGCCGAAGAACGCGCGGTTGAAATGGGCGACCATGCCGGGGTTGTTTGCGCGCTTGAGGATTTCGTTGCGCGCCCGCTGCCGCATTTCGTTGGCTGCGCGGTTGGTGTAGGTGACCACGACCAGTCGTGGGAGCCATTCCGTCGCGTGTGGGCCGGTTGCGATATGAATCACCCGTTCCACGATCGCCGCGGTCTTGCCCACGCCCGCCGGTGCGACCACGGAGAAGTTGGCCTCAACTTCCGTGATGAAGCGGTCGCGGATCTTCTGGTCTGTGGGTTTGGTGTTCATGTCAGAATATCCGGGCCATGCCTCGTTTTTCTGTCATCATGTAGGAGCCGCTGCCAGCGGCGACCGGGAGGCGCCAGCGGCGCCGGGGTGAAAACGGCTTCGCCGGTCGCCGCTGGCAGCGGCTCCTACAAAGATTTGATGATGTCCTGCTCACGAAACCTCCTTGAGTGCGGGGTGGGTGATGGACCATTTTTCTTTGAGAATGTCGCCATCCACCTCGAGCGTGGCGAGGGGCAGGGCCGGGCCGTGGGAGAATTCCGGGCGCAGTTCCTCGAGCATCCCGAAAATGCCGGTGTCCTGCATCCGGCAAATTCCAGCCCACAGTGTTCGCAGCGCGAGGATGTCATTCAACGCCAGTTGCGGCTCCAGGGGCGCGTGCATGGTGGATAGGCTCGCTGAGATCTGCCGTGCCCCGAGCGCCTGCAACGCCAGCGCGTAGAGAGCGAGCTGGAGCCCGGTTCCCCCGGCAAGTCCGTCTGCGGAGAGAGCGCTGGCTTTTCCAGTTTTGAAATCCACGATCCAGCATGAGGACTGCTCCGGAAATTTGTTGCCCGCCGTGGGGGCATGCGTGGAGAGCGCAAGGTCCATGCGCCCCTTGAGCCTCAGCGCCGATGGATGGGCGAGGACGCCATCCGGGATGCTCCACTCGGCTGCCGCGAGCGGCCAGTCGCGGACGGCGCGAATTTTTTCCGCGAGCTGGACGGCCGCCCAGAGCGCTTCATGCCAGCCCGCGCCCCACCAGGCGGGCATGGGACGGACAGCTTTGCGGAAGGCCTCCTCGGCGCGCTGGCGGGTATGCTGCGCTGCTTCGCGCACGGAGGGAAGAATGCGTTCTGGTTTTGGAAATGGAACGAACCCGTGTTTCTGGGCGGGGTTGATCCCGCGCCCGAGCCAGCGATGAATCCACGAGCCTTTCACGAGGGCCCATCGGTCGTCCACGATTCCGGCTCTTTCCTCTCTCACGCCGAGGATGTGTTCCATCCAGATGACCGCGGGTTTTTCGAAAACATCCTCCCATGTCTTGCACGCCAGCGTGATCGGTTTTACGGGAGGGGAACGCAGCGCAAATTCATATTCGCCGAAAGGCTTTGTTTCATCACGACGGGCATCGAATGCGAGGCGGGTCTGGTTCACGTCGTTGTCGTTCGCGGTGCGATCTTTCCCCCCGCCCAGCCACTGGGATGTTTCGTGTTCCAATTGCGCCAGCGCCTCGTCGGTGAGGGGCTCTCCACGGTCCGCGAGAAAAATGCGGGCGAGGAATTCGCCGGGGCCGGTGCCCTGATCGGGCTGCGATTCGTGATGCAGCGAGGCGGTGGCGCAGAGGCCGCAACGCGCCGACTCCACGAGGTTGAAGAATTGTTTCTGGACCATCAGGCGCTGCTGCGATGGGCCCATGCACCAACCGTATCCTTCACGAAGCGACAGGTGGCCTTCTCCCTGAGAGCCTTCCCGTTGCGCCCGCGCGTTGAGTTCGCCGATGCGTTTCTCCGTCAGGAAGCCAGAGTCTTCGAAACGTGGCGGCCATTCGTTTTCGTTGAGGCTGGTGAGGATCAGGTGCGACCAGGATGCCCCATCGGCCTGCGCGTAGGGAAGCAGATGCACGCGGGCGAATGGATGATTGCCCGAGGAATTTCGGGACTTGAGACGCGAGCCGCTGATTTCCTCGAGCCAGCGAAGATAGGTGGCGCGTGTCAGTGGCGGGGTCATGAGCGTGCCCGCCCGTTCCGTGATGAGGGACGCGTGGAGGGGAAGGTCAAGCTTGTTGAGTTCGCGGCGGGTCGCATCGAGATATTCGGCCAGCGTCGCTTGCTCCGGCAGGATGTTGAACGCCGCGAGAACTTTTCCCACGCTGGAGTGGTCCGCTTTTTCCGACTGGCTGAGAAAAGCGGCGAGCACCCTCAAATCATCCACGAGGACTTCCTGGAAGGCGTCGTCGAGCGCCCGTTGCAAATGTTTTTTGGAAACTTCAAACATCGCGGCAGCCTTGGAGGAGGTTTCGAGAAGATGATGGAGCATTTCCAGACGGTGATTTTTTTGGAAGGCGAGCCATGCCTGCCATGGAGCCTGGTCATTCGGAGCCGGGTGAGCGAGTCCGTCCTGGTGCGGCAAGTCAAGCTCATGAAGCCGCGCGGCCACTTCGCGGCTCAGCGCGGATTGCGCGGGAAACAGGATTCCAAGGCGGGTGCATTTCGGATCGGCGAGGAAGGAGATCGCCTGGGCGACGATGGCCCGCGCCTGTTCACGAAGATTGTTTCCAATGTGAAAGACAAGCCCCGGCGTCTGATTGCCCTTGATGCGATGGTCGTGAGGAAAAGATTCCATCGCGTCGGCCAGCGCGGCGAACGGGTGTGGAGATTCAGGATCGGAAACAGATTCCGCCGCACCGTGGATCTCCTCCCACGATCCGATCCATGATTGGTCCATGGACTCGGCCTTGGAACGGGGGGAGACAAGACAGACCGATGCATCGAGGGACGCTTTTACGCAGGACTGCAGGAGCGGCCAGAGAGGCCAGTGTCCGCCATCGAATCCAAATACGAGCAACGATTCGAACATGGGTTCCGATTTCTGGACATGACGGAGAAGCCACCGATCGGCCTGCTGGACGGTGTTCAGCTTGGAGTCATTGAGAAGCGCGGCGAAGCGCGTGACAATCGGTTCGATTGCGCGCCCGCCGATTTCATCGAAATTCCAGCCTGCCTCCGCGAGCGTGTCGAGCGCGCGCATGAGCGGGGAGGGGTCACGCACCACGGACCGGGCGACCGGCGAATCATCAACCTGTTCCGCAGCCGCCGCCAGCAGGAGATGAAGATTTTCGCGGCTGATGATCCCCGGCGGATTATCGCAGCGCCTGAGAAGAAAAGAGCGGCATTCGTGCGGCGTCCAGAAAAGAATCCCCGCCTGGCCCGTGGAGGTTTCAAGCAGCCGCGCCTTGAGAAAATGCGCATGCGCCCGGCTGGGAACGAGAACGACCGAGGGGCGGGGCTGCATCCAAGCCGTCTCCGAAACACGGCGCAGCCATGGAAGAAGAACCGCCTCGTCAAAAGCCTCGAATCGAGCCGCCTGATAAAGTGTCACCCTGCGCGTCATGACTGGCGATCATGGCACATCGGCGCGTGGGTTTGAAAATGGAAATTCAGAAATGTACGAATTCCGAAACGTAGCCGAACTCGCCAGAGTTTGGTCGGGGTGCGAAGAGCGGGGGATGGGGAGCACACGCGGCTCGCGTGTCCAAAATCGGCGGCCCGCCGATTTTTTCTCGGGCTGCATCTCTTGACGTATGTACGTGTTTTGGATTAGGTTGCGGCATGACACTTCCTTCCATCCAAAACGAAGTTCTCACCTTGTCCGAGGCAGATCGCGTTCGCCTGATGGAGTTTCTTTGGGATTCGTTGAGCACGCCTGAAATGAAACGTCGCGAAGAGGCTTGGGCGGAGGAATCCGAACGTCGGATAGAGGCTGTCGAGAACGGGAGCCTTTCCTTGAGGGAAGGCACCGAGGTTTTTGACGATATGCGCCGTCGTCTCAAGTCATGAGGTTGCGTTTCGCGTCAGTCGCTGAACTGGAACTTGCGAAGGCGTTGGATTATTACGAGAGCTGCGGGCCAGGGTTGGGAGCAAGGTTTTTGGCCGAGGTCCAGTTGGCTTCGGAGCGCATTGAGACGCATCCCCTTGCTTGGAGACGTTTGTCTCCCAATGTTCGCCGCTGTTTGCTACACCGATTTCCCTACGGAATTTTCTACAGGGTTCACGACGAAGAGATCGAGATTTTGAGCGTGGGTGACTTGCGTCAAGACCCCAGGCGATGGGAAGAGTGGATCAAGAAGCAAACCTGAAGTTTACACAGCGATTATGGCAGCGGACACGTATCGTGGAGTACGGTGCTTCCGGGAACCGCTTCCAATGTGGAAGAGGTTAGTTTCTGGACATCTCATGACGCGAGATTCATTGTGGTCGCGTTTGCAAAGAAGGATTCATTCTGTGAGGCGATCCGCAATCACTTTTCTTTCGCTCGTTGGTCTTATTATTGGAACCCAGGTTTCCCGGGCAACCGTTCTGTCGCCCGAACTCAGCTTGGAGACTCTGGTCTCGAATGCGGACCTGATTTGCAAAGTCGAGATGATCTCGTCCAAGCCAGATAAGGAGCATGTGAACTCCGAACGCGGTTTCGAAATGGTGGAAACGGAATTAAAGGTCATCTCGGTTTTCAAGGGATCGGCTCCGGCGGAGACCATCACGCTTCGTCACTACGCCGCCACGGAGAAACATCCTTCAGTCTCATTTTCCACCGAGCCGCCGTGTTACGAATTCAAGGCGGGACGGGCCTACATCATTTTTGCTCGGGAGACCGACGCAGCGGGTGTCTATCTTGGATCGTTGGAGGCACATCAGAAAAAGAAGGATCAAGGGCTGTTGCTTGCTGCAGATAAGAAACCGCACGCGGGCAAGACGGTCAACGAGGTGTTTTGGACGGAGTTGACTGGATTGTTGAAGAGCAAGGATGCTGACGACGTGGTCTATGCCATCAGGCAGTTGGATGCCATGAGCGGAGGAGGATGGTTCAATCTTAAAGACTTTCCTCGCAAGCAGGTCTTGGAAGCTGTTCAACCCCTGATCCGAAGCGGGAACCCGGCGATTGCGGAAGAAGCGATTGAGGTCCTCGGTTGCAACAATCCCTACATGGAGCAAGGGCACGCGCCATTCTGGCTTGCGGGGATCGGGCACGGGTACATTCCAGGATTGGTCCCGTGGGATCCATCCAAGGAATATCCCGGCGGAAAACTCTTTTGGAAGGAACTCGCTGCTGTCGCTGACAAGGATTCGCCCGTGAAAATTCGTGCCCTGGCCATTCGCGCGATGGGACGGTGCTGCGAGCCGGAGATTCTGGAACTGGCCCGTCGCTGGGTGAAGAGTCCGCAGCCCGAAATACGTGAGGCTGCTGTTTTGTTGCTGGCGGATTTTCCGGACAAGGTGGGGGAGGATGAATTGCGGGTGTTGGCCCGGGATGAGTCGGCTCGTGTGCGCAAGAGCGCCGCCCTGACGATTGGATTCGGCCAGTTTGTGCGTCTCGTTCCCACCCTTGGCAAAATGCTTTCCGACCCTGATCCGGATGTCGTTGCGGCGGCGGCGCTCTCCCTGGTTTCATTTTCGCCCGATCAAAATCGGGAGGTTCTCAAAGCCAACCTCGATCATCCCCAGTTCAAATCGGTGTTTGTGAACGCTTTGGCGCGCGAGGATGCCGGACCTTATCTCAAGCAGCTTGGGGAGGCGATTCGCAACGGATGGCTTCCTGAACATTGTTGGTGGAGTCCTTCCGACCCGAGCAGCCTCAGTTGGGAAATCCTGCTGCGACATGTCCAAAACCTACCGGCAGAAACATTGAAGGAGGGAAAGTCGGACGCATGCCTTGACGCGCTGGAATATCCGGTCAAAGCCGGTTCAAAGAAACACGGCTATTATGGTTGTTCACCGAGCTATCTATACGCCTTGTACGTGGCCCGTGGGCTGAAGGAACGTGCCGAGAAATACCGGGATGCCTGCGAAGATGTTTCGACCCACGATATCGGCAAAATCTTTGACCACGTGGAAAAGTCTCCCTCCGCTTACCTGCTGCACTGATTACAGTTGCTGAAGTCCACGGCTTTCGTCATCTTCAGCGTGCTTGGAGAATCGGAATGGGTGCACCTTGAAAGCACTGGAAATCTTCACCGTGAAACGGCTTTTACTGTTGTTATTGCTTGCCCAAAATATCTGGGCTGATCCGCCAAAAAAAGAGGAAGACTTTTCCTTTGCCATGGTCCGCTACGGGGGGGAGTCCTGGGAGAAGAACGAGGAGGCAATCAATCACCATGTTCGATTTTGCATTCCAAGATTCCTCCGCTGGCTCAACAAGAAAAATCTCATTCAATCCCACGAGGAGGTGGTGCTGGTCGATTTATCGGACGATGCGATTTTCAAATATCCCTGCCTGTTCATGGGCGGACGCTATGGTTTTGAGCTGACGGCAAAGGAAAAAAGCCAGTTGAAACTTCACCTGGAGCGGGGCGGATTTCTATTTCTGGATGATTGTGGCGGGAAGAAAGAACGATACGAAAAACTGGGGTCTTTTTCGGCGCAGATCCATGAGCTGTTGCAAACGCTTCTGCCCGAGGGTCAGTGGCAGGTGTTGCCGCTGGACCACGAAATCTATCGCGTGCCCTTCCAGTTTACCGCCGGGCTTCCCGCTTTTTTTGGAAAGGAAGATGTGCCGCTGCGAAACCTTGGTGCGGGGAAGGCGCGAAAGGGACGGGGCGGCGAAGGTTTTTTTTGGCGCAACCACATGGTCGCATTTTTCAGCGACGCCGATTTGAGCGCCATGTGGGTTTGGGGGGGGAGCATTGATGGAACAATTCCCGCGCAAACAAGCCTGTCGTTCGGCTCGCCCGGCGCCTCGGTGGAGATGGCGGTTGCCCGCGAAATGTCCGAGGAACTGGAGCAGGCCTATCAAATCGGGGCCAATGTGATCATTTATGCAACCACTCATTGAAAAACACCGATGAGGTTTCCAGCTCAACGTCACCCGGTGCTCAAAACGGGCTCCGTCATGTTGCTCAGCCTTGGTTTGACGGTCTTGCCTGCCATGGATGTCCTGGCGGCGGATCCTTTTGCTGACGTGAAATGGACGACCGTTGCCCATGCCACGTTGGATGAAAAGGACGACGCCACTCTTTGTCTTTTTAATCCAGATGCCGGCGTCAAAACGAAAGTATCTGGCGGCGTTGCGACGGTTGTTGGAACTTCAGAGGTTGATGGATTTGTTGCGACTGGGATCTGGCGTCCCATCGGGGGTGATGATCGTACCTTGGTGGAAGTCGCTGTTGATTTTAAAGTGGGTGACACCCAGGCTGCGTCGGTGGTACTCCGCCTGCCTTCATCGGCTGGCCTTTGGTGCATGGTGTACTATGGAGGCTACTATGCTCATCCCGTTCACTTTGCGGTTCCCTTCACGGTGAAGCATTTCAAGGAACCCAGCTTCAAATTTGGCGATGAAACCAGGGTGTTTCACTCGATGCGGATGGTGCTCAATCGGGCCACCATGGAACTTTCCTATTTTGCGGACGACGTCCTGCTCAGCGTGGTGCAGTTCGAGACGCAGGTGGAGCCCATCAATTTTATTCAGGCGAATGTTGAAACATTCGGAGGCCGGGGAATGCCCGTGGACGCTTCCTTTGATAATCTACGGGTGCGAGTGGCGGGGCCACGCCAGCCCGTCAAGCGATCAACGTGAAACGGCTTTTACTGTTGGTATTGCTTGCCCAAAACATCTGGGCTGGTCCGCCGAAAAAGGAGGAGGATTTTTCCTTTGCAATGATCCGGTACGGCGGCGAGTCCTGGGAGAAGAACGAGGAGATGATCAATCATCACGTCCGCTTTTGCATTCCAAAATTCCTTCGCTGGCTCAACAAGAAGGATCTCATCCAATCTCACGAGGAGGTGGTGCTGGTCGATTTGTCGGACGATGCGATTTTCAAATATCCCTGCCTGTTCATGGGCGGACGCTATGGTTTTGAGCTGACGGCGAAGGAAAAAAGCCAGTTGAAAATCCATCTGGAGCGGGGCGGATTTCTATTTCTGGATGATTGTGGCGGGAAGAAGGAGCGGCACGAAAAACAGGGGTCTTTCTCGGCGCAAATCCATGAGCTGTTGCAAACGCTCCTGCCCGAGGGACAGTGGCAGGTGTTGCCGCTGGACCACGAAATCTATCGTGTGCCCTTCCAGTTTACCGCCGGGCTTCCCGCTTTTTTTGGAAAGGAAGATGTGCCGCTGCGAAACCTTGGCGCGGGGAAGGGGCGCAAGGGGCGGGGTGGCGAAGGTTTTTTTTGGCGAAACCACATGGTCGCATTTTTCAGCGACGCCGATCTGAGCGCCATGTGGGTCTGGGGAGGCGGGCGCGATGGAGGCATCCCTGCGCAATCAAGTCTATTGTTTGACTTGCCAACCGTTTCGATGAACGATGCGGTTGCCCGCGAAATGTCCGAGGAACTGGAACAGGCTTATCAGATCGGGGCCAACGTGATCATTTATGCGACCACTCATTGAAAAACACGGATGAAGGGTTTCTTTCAAAGCCATGTTTTCAAAGCGGACTTCGTGGCCCCGCTCTGCCTGGTCCTCATGGGTTTTCCCCCCGTGGATGTTGTCGCGGCCGAGCCGCTTTCCAATGTGAAATGGACGACGGTCGCACATGCCGTCTTCGATGAGGAGGATGACGCCACGCTTTATCTTTATTCCCCGGATGCCGGCGTCAAGACGAAGATAGCCGGGGGAGTTGCGACGATGGCTGGAATTTCAGAAGTGAACGGATATGCTGAACCCGCGGTATGGCGCCCCATCGGGGGCGATGATCGAACCCTGGTGGAAGTAGCCGTGGATTTCAAGGCAGCGGACACCCAGGCTGCGTCGGTGGTGCTCGGCCTGCCTTCCTCAGCTGGAATCTGGTGCATGGTTTACAATGGAGGCTACTTTGCCCATCCTACTCACTTTACAGTTCCATTTACTGTGACGCATTTCAAGGATCCCAGCTTCAAATTTGGCGATGAAGGCAAGGTGTTTCACTCGCTGCGAATGGTGCACAACCGGGCCACCATGGAACTTTCCTATTTTGCGGACGACGTCCTGCTCAGCGTGGTGCAATTCAAGAAGCCGGTTGATTCTCTCAGCCTTGTGCAGGCGAATGTTGAGACATCCGTAAAAGGGGTTCGTGTGGATGTTTCCTTTGATAATCTGCGGGTGCGGGTGGCGGGCCCCCGCCTGTCCGCCAAGCGATCGGACTGAGTCCATGAAAACATTGAAGTCATTCATTTTGTGCGGCTGCATTGCGCCCTTCTGCCTGGGCCTTGTGGTCTTGTGTGCGATGGATGTCCCCGCGACGGAGCCTCTCGCGAGTGCGAAATGGACGACGGTCGCACAGGCCACGCTCGATGAAGAGGATGACTCCACTCTCTATCTTTTTAACCCGGATCCCGGCATCAAAACAAAGATAGCCGGGGGGGTTGCGACGATTGCTGGAACTTCAGAGGTTGCTGGATATGTGGACACGGGGATGTGGCGTCCGATCGGGGGCGATGACCGCACGATGGTGGAAGTTGCCGTGGACTTCAAGGTGGCCAACATCCAGAGCGGACAGGCGGTGCTCTGCCTGCCTTCATCCGCTGGAACCTGGTGCCTGGTTTTTTCGGGAGGCTACATCGCCCATCCCGTTCACTTCACGGTTCCCTTCACGGTGAAGCATTACAAGGACCCCGGCTTTACTTTTGGCAATGAAGACAAGGCGTTTCACTCGTTACGAATGGTGTTCAATCGGGCCACCATGGAGCTTTCATATTTTGCGGACGATGTCCTGCTCAGTGTCGTGCAGTTTAAGAAGCCGGTGGAACCCCTCACTTTGGTGCAGGCGGGTATCGAAACATCCGGAAAAGATGCTCGTGTGGAGGTTTCCCTGGATAATCTAAGGGTGCGGGTGGCGGGACCACGCTTCCCCGTCAAATGACAGGACTGATCCCATGGGGCCATTGAAATCATTCATTTTTTGCGCCTTGATGGTTTGCAACCTGGAGTTGTTTTCAGGCGTCGCCCGTGCCGAATCCCATGCCTTGATCGTCGTGGGTATTGCCGGCGAGGAAGCCCAGGGGAGCGCATGGAAACAGGAGGCAAAGGATTGGGAAACGCTTTTGATCTCCCGGAAAATCCGCCCCCGTGTGATTGCCTCGCCCGAAGGTGGAAAAGTGGTGGCTGGCGAGACGACGCGCGACCTCGTGAAAGCCCATCTCGATTCGTGGGCAAAGAATCTCACTGCGCAGGACGATGCCGTTTTGGTGATGATCGGGTACACCGTCACCCGGCAAGGCCATTCTCAATTCCAGGTGCGCGGGCCACGCCTCACCGGGGTGGACATGGTCGAATCTCTTAAAAATCTAAAAGCACGCGCGCTGACTGTTTTTGTCACGGGACCCGGCGGGGTCGGGTTGGGGACCGCCCTCGCAGGAAAGAACCGCGCGATCATTTCGGCCACGTCGGACGAGACGGAAATCAACCTGACGCGATTTGGCCCCTACTGGATTCAAATGCTGGCAGCGGCACCCGACGAACCCCTCATCAAGCTGTTGAACCAATGCGCGCGAAAGGTGAATGGTTACTATGAGGATCATCATTTCGCGCGAACTGAAAATGCCAGGCTTTGGCTGAATCACGATCTGGTGGTTGAGGCGCCTTTCGACTCGCTTCTGACCATGCCGGAGCTTCAGAAATGGACGCTGGGTGACCCGACTCTGGCCACAATCGATTTGAAAAAGGGCGATGGAGAAACGAAGGAACCCATCCAATCTCCCCCATCGCCTGGTTCGACTCCCGAAACTCTCTGACTCCTGAATTAAAACTTACAGCTACATCATCTATGGAACTTCCAGCCAACGAAGTCGAAATCATCGGACGGGCACGATCGGCCATGGCCGCCCTGAAAAGTGAAATTGCCAAGCAAGTGGTGGGGCAGCACAGCGTCATCGAGCACCTGTTATTCTGCCTTCTGAGCGGGGGGCATTCATTGCTGGTCGGAGTCCCCGGCTTGGCCAAAACACTTTTGGTGCGCACGCTGGCCCAGGCGATGGACCTGAATTTTCGCCGCATCCAATTTACGCCCGACCTGATGCCGGCGGACATCACGGGAACGGAAATCATCGAGGAAGAGCAGGCGACCGGTCATCGGCGTTTCCTGTTCATGGAGGGGCCCCTGTTTGCGAATATCGTCCTGGCCGATGAAATCAACCGCACGCCTCCCAAAACCCAGTCTGCGCTTTTGGAGGCGATGCAGGAGCATTCAGTCACCGTGGCCGGGAAAACCCACTCCCTCGCCGAACCGTTTTTCGTGCTAGCCACGCAAAATCCGATCGAGCAGGAAGGAACTTACCCGTTGCCCGAAGCGCAGCTTGATCGTTTCATGTTCAACCTGTTCCTGGACTATCCGAGCATGACGGAAGAAGTGGCTGTTTTGGAAACAACCACCACGGGGACGATGCCCCAGATCAGTCCGGTCGTGACCGGGCCGGAAATCATTTCCTTCCAGCAAACGCTGCGGCGGATTCCTGTTCCGACCGCCGTCCTGGAATACACCGTGCGCCTTGTCCAGGCGACCCGCCCGGGCTCCGGCAATGTCACGGCCGACGTCCAGCGCCTGGTTCGATGGGGCGCGGGGCCTCGCGCCTCCCAGCAGCTGATCTTTGCAGCCAAGGTCCGGGCTGCGATGCAGGGCCGTTATCATGTTGAGCCGGAAGACATCGCCGCCCTTGCGCCGCCGATTTTGCGCCACCGCATCCTGTTGAATTATCACGCTGAAGCCGAGCGCGTGACGGTTGATGCCCTCATCACAAACCTCCTGTCTCAAATCAAATAAGCCATGGCTGAAGCCCGCCTGAGCTGGGATCCGGAGCTGTTTGCGCGTGCCGAGACGCTCGAATGGCGCTCGCGCGTGCTGGCGGAGGGATTCCTGCAGGGTTTTCATCGAAGCCGGATGCGCGGATTCAGTTCTGAATTTGCCCAGTACAGCCCATACGTCCACGGCGACGACTTGCGCTATGTCGACTGGCGCGCTTACGGCAGGCTCGATCGGCTTTACATCCGGCAATTTGAAGCCGAGACGAACATGCGCTGCCATATCCTGTTGGATGCAAGCGCTTCCATGGCCTATCGCTCGGAAGGATCCGCCTTTCGAAAATTCGACTACGCGGCCTTGATGAGTGCGGCCTTGATGCGATTATTGCAAACCCAGCGCGACGCGTGTGGACTGAGCATCGGCAAGGATCATCTGGTGCAGCACTTTCCACCCCGGCTGAGTCGCTCTGATTTTTGGCATTGCCTGAGCGCCCTGGAGACCACCCATCCTGAGGGGGCGTGCCATCTGGGGCCTTGCATGCATTCCCTTGCCGAGCTTTCTCCGAAACGGGGGCTCATCGCAATTTTCACTGACGCCTGGGATGATCTGAAAATCATCATGGGAGGGCTGGCCCGGTTCCGGCATCAGCGTCACGAGGTCTGTCTCTTCCAGGTTGTTGACGCACGGGAGTTGGATTTTGATTTCAAGAACAGCGCGATTTTCCAGGACATGGAAAGCGGAATACGATTGCCGGTCACCCCCGACTGGAACCGGGCGAAGTACTTTGCCGAACTCAACAAGCATCAAAGCTCATTAGTCAAAGGCTGCCTCGACCTGGGGGTGACCCATCACGTGCTGGCCACCCATCAATCGCCGTTTGAGGCCCTGTCCTCTTTTCTGGCCCAACGGCAACGCCACCCATGACCTGGTCACTCTTGGCTCCCATGTATCTTTTGGGCGGGCTCGCCCTGGCGATTCCCATATGGATTCACCTCAAAAACCAGCGCCCGCTCCAGGTCTATTTCTTTCCAACGCTACGCTTTTTGGCCCAGTCGAACATCTCATCGCACCGATGGCGCAACCTGATGAAATGGCTGGTGCTGGCGCTCCGCCTGGCTGCGTTGGCGGCCTTGGCGCTGGCTTTCGCCCAGCCCTGGCGCCACGTCAAGCCGACGCCCACGGGAGAATTTTCAGTTCTCATCGTGGACGTATCCGCCTCCATGCGGGCCGAGGGGGCCTGGGTTGAGGCTCAACAAGCGGCGTTAAAATGGCTCGCTGCTGAGTCTGGCAAATCAAGAACAGCCATCATCACGATGGGCAGGTCAGGCCAGGTTCTGGCGCCTTTCGACCGATCCGCGGATGAGCAGCGCGCTTCGCTTCAAACATTATCCCCCACATTTCAAAGCACCAATCCGGAAAGCGCTTTGCGACTTGCCAACCAGCTGCTGGAAGCCCAGCCGGGCAAGGCGAAGAAGATCACGGTTCTTTCTGACATGGCTGCCTCGGCATGGAGCCGCGTTGAGTGGCATCAGCCGCTTTCCCCCGGGATCCGTTTTGAGCATCTCATTGTCGCTGCACAGCCGCCCGCCAATGTTGCAGTTACCGGGGTCGCGGTGCCGCAAAGTTTTTGGGAAACCAACGTTGCCGTGGAGGTGAAGGCTACGCTGAGAAATTTTTCAGACAAGCCCGCCCGGGTGAACATCGGCTGCTCATGGAATGATCGGGCATGCGAAATGCAGGAGATCCAGCTGGGGCCAAAGGCGGTTGAGGAGATTCCATTCACAGTCTCACCCGCCGAACTGCAGACGTTGCGAGGGTGCATCCAGCTGCAGGCGGATGATCGGTTCGTTCCTGATAACCAGCGCTTCTTTACTGTCCCGGCATGCCGCCCGGTCCGTGTCGGCCGCCTCACTTCCAAAAAGGCGGAATCCGATCTTTTCATCAAGACCGCCCTTCTCTCGACGACCGGAACCTCAGCCAGCCGGTTCGAATGGGTGGATTTGAACCCTGCCAGTTCTTCGCCGATTGCTGGGTCCGCTGACGTCATTTTTTTGGATCAAGGCTGCCCCGCCATCACGGAAGGTTGCGCCGAGGCGATCAAGTCATTTGTGAAAGACGGGGGCTCGCTTGTGCTGTTTGCTGGAGACGGCGATGTCCTGCTTGATTGGGAAAAGGGATTGCTGCCCCTGGAACTGGGTCTCAGGCGCGAGGCTGGATCCATGGTCGAACCGCAGCGCTTCGGACAGGTTCATTATGAGCACCCCATGCTGCGTCCATTTTCACATCCCAAAGGCGGCGATCTGTTTCGTGTTCAGGTGCGTCGTTGGCGTCAATTCAAGACATGGGGAGCCATGCCGCTGATTCAATTGGAGAATGGCGACCCGATCCTGGTGGCGACTTCCGTGGGGAAAGGGCACGTCATCATCTGGGCGTTCCCGCCGGACCGCGACTGGAGCAATTGGCCCATCCAGGCCACCTTCCTCCCCTTGGTGCACCAGATGATCGGCTGGCTTCAGCAGCAGGTATCCATAAAGCATGATATAGTGGTTGGAGATTTGGCTGGCGGGGAGGCTACAACCCAGCCGGGCTTCTTTCACCCTGCAAAGGCGCCTGCTGAGATTCACGCGGTGAACATGGATTCAAGCGAATCGGAAACGGATCGATGGAATGGAAATTTTGAACAACTTGAAAATCCCGATACAAAAATTCCTGATGCTCCCGCAAGCGCGGCGATGCTGCCCGGGACGAAAACCAGCCTGGATTGGTGGCTTTTGGTTGCCGTGGCCGTTTTCTCCGTAGTCGAGCTCGGGCTCGCGAATCGAACACCAAGCTAAACACATGAATCCACAACCCACCGTAGAGCAAGTGCGCGCTCCGCTGATGCGCGCGCAAACGTTCCATGCCATCAGGCTTGCCGCCAGGCTCACGTGCTGGACCGGACTGGTCATCGTCCTGGGTGAACTGTTTTGTCTCCATCGGGGGCGTGGCAATCCTGATGCCGTGAAACAGATCAGTGGTTTTTTTCTTCCCTTGCTCGGCGTGCTGGCCCTGGGCGGTTTGGCCGCCGCGCTCTATGCGTGGAGACGCCAGTCTCGAATCGAAGCCGTGGCGCGACAGGCGCAGAAACAATTCCCGGAGTTGGGATTGCGTTTGTCCGCCAGCCTTGAGGTCCCCGGCATGGCTTATTGCCCTCCTTCCATCCGCGCCGCGCTCTGGCAGGATACGCTTGCGGTGATCTCCAGCGTTTCATGGCAGCGTTTCGTCAAGCGCGGCGCAACCACATGCTGGGCCCTCGCCGCATGCCTCCTGTTGGTCGGCCAGGTGGCGATGGTGATCATGTATCGCGAGCCTTCCCCGAAAATCACGGTGGATGCGCCCAAAAAGACGGCCGTCGCAAAGGCCGCTGATGAAAAGAAGGCCGATGAAAAAAAACCGGATGAAAAGAAGCCTGGGGCCAAACCGAAGGAGCCGTTCATCGCCACGCTCGAGGTTTCTGATCCGGGCAAGGACGAGTGGGCCACCAAGATAGAGGCCCTTCCCGTGTCGGTCATTGGAAAAGCCCCGCATGGCATTAAAAATCTGGCGTTGAACGTTTCTGTAAATGGTGAACCCCCCAGGCGTTTTGCCATGGATCAGGAAACACTCAAGGAGGTGGAGGGCGAAGCAACAGGCTCTCTTTTTCTGGACGAGCTGGAGCTCAAGGATTTCGATGTGGTCAGCTACAACGTGGTGGGCGAGGCGCCGCGTGGTGATGAAGCGCCGGTGCAGGTTTCTTCCGACCTTTATTTTGTCCAGATCCGACCCTTTAAGAAAGATACCGGAATATGCCGGAGCAATTGCTCCAAGACTGCGTACCAGTGGATCGATGTTTTATTGTGGCTCGTTGAGGCGCAGCGTGTGGAGACGCACGATACCTGGGTTTTGGGAAAAGGCGTGCAGGAAGCCAGCGCGGGTGATGCCAATCGCATGGCAGGCAGGCTTGTTTACGAAACGCAAAAGAATATCGCCGAGCAGGCAAGCCATCCCAATGCCTTTGCGGGCGAAAACATAAAGGGCAAGGCACCCCCGGAAATTTCTACTGCGCTCAACAAAGCCCGGGAAGAGATGGATCTCGCCATGCCGCTGCTCAAGAAAAAGGACTGGGCTGCGGCAATTCCGCATCAGCACAAGGCGTTTTCCATCCTGGCCGAGCTTTTGCAGCACGCGCAATACTCCATTAAGAATCCACCGCCCGGAGCCAAGCCTCCTGCTGCCGATGCCAAGGAGCAGCCTGATACCCTCAAGGACCGCCAGACTTTTCGCCTGGCTGAGTTGCAGGCGCTGGCCAACAAGCAGGAGGAGATTAACAAGGCCAACGAACAGGCTGCGAAGCAAACCCCCTCCGCCGAAAGCGAGGCTAAAAAACAGGAGCTCGCCCGGCAGCAGCGCGACCTTGCCAAGGCTGCCGAAGCTGCCAGGAAGGCAAGCGAGACCGGCCAGAAAGCGCAGCAGGCTCTGGACGAGGCCGAGCAACGGATGAAGCAAAATGCCAAGGCCCCAAGCCCTCAACTGGGCGGGCAGGCCAAGAATCTCCTGGATGAGGCCGTCGTCCGTCAAAGGGAGGAAACCAAAGCCGATCCACCTCAATCTCTCCATGAAATGCTTGGAAAACTGGCCGCTCATCAAGCCGCCCTTCAAGGACCGGGCGCGCCCCGCGCCGAAACCCAGGCCGCGGTCGCCCAGGATCTCCAGCGGATGAACAAGGATCTCGGTGAGTTGTCCGAGTTGGCCCGCAAGGAAAATAAAGATTCCCTCAACGATGCGGCCCAGAAGGCAAAGGCGGCCTCGGAAGACTTCAGCAAGGCCAAGGGTTCCGCCGCGACCCTGGATAAGCCAATGGATGCCATCGCCCAGGCTTACAAACAATCAATGGGCCAGGCGGAATATCTGGCCGACATGCACAAGCAACTCCAGGAGTTCAGGCAGCAAATGGAAGGGCTCCAGCAGCGGATCAACAAGCAATCTGGAAAGGATGACGGCAAGAGCGCGGGCAAAGGCAAGGGTGAAGTGGCAGGATCTCCCTCCTCTTCGCCAATGAATGACCTTGCCCAAAAACAACAGCAGCTCAACCGCGATGCGTCTGAAACATCTCCCGGCAAGGAGCTCGCCAATCGTCAAGCCGCGCTGGCCAAGGAGGCCGAAGCGCTGCAAAAGGAAGCTTCAACGCTCCCCGAAGCCCGAATCACGCTGGCCAAAGCGCAGGACGTGATGAAGCAAAACGCAGGGGCGCCGGATCCGGAACTGGGCAAGCAGGCGGCTAAGCTGCTGGAAGAGGCGTCCGCTCAACAAAACCCGTCGCAACCTCCGGCCAGAAATGCGGATCAACAAACAGGATATGAGGCCATGGCACGAAAACGAGACCCGGACTCGACGACGGAAATGTGGGTGAAGCAGCTCAGGGAACGCGCAAACTTTTTTCGCGTCGGGCGCGCCGTGCTCCACTCCGAGGCGCATGACGAGAGCACGGCCAGAACAAGTGGGGGTGGTGGTGGCATCGGCGAGGGATGGTGGACCTCGGCTGAATTGAATGAAACGACGCTGGCCGACTGGATTCGGGAGGTGCAATCCTACCAGGAAGAAATTGTGTCCCTCTTGGACAAGACCTCGGACGGGGATGCACTGAAAGCCATGCGCGATGAGGATGTTCCGCCGGAGTATCGCGACCTGGTGAATGCCTACTTCGAGAAGCTGTCGCGCGAGTCCTTGCAGAAGCCCAAAGCGCATTAGCATGGTGGCGACGATCGATATTCTTTCCGATGCGGGCTGGTCCTGGTCGCACCTTGTGTTGAGCGTGGTGATTTCGTGCGTGCTCTTCATCCAGATCTACCGATGGATGACGATGCCACTGTCCGCGGCACGCCGCCTCACATTGATTTTGCTGCGAATGAGCTGGTCGCTTCTCCTTTTATGGTGCCTCTGGCAACCCGTGGCGGTACGAACGACCACGCGGGATGAAATCTTCCCCAAGAAAGTCATCGTCGCCGTGGATGTTTCCAGTAGCATGGGCTCAGCGACCGATCCTGAAGATGATCGCTGGAAGCACCTGCTCGAGGCCACCGATCAACTTCAAGGCCTGCTGGATAAAGCCGGGGTCAAGCAGGCTTCGTGGCTTGCCCTGGGTTCACAATTGCGCCCATGGCAGCGTGACATGCGTCCGCTCGACAGCCAGAGCCTTGTTTTTCAACAGCTTTCGGATGCACTGCAGGCCCAGCCGGAGTCGTCCGGCTCAACCTGCCTGTTTTTGCTGAGCGACGGCCAGGATACCCGTCAAACATCCATCGGGACGGTCATTACGGCGCTTCGCAATCACCGCACGGCGGCTTACCCAATCCTTTTGGAGGGAGCCACTCCCGCCCCTCCTTTTGCGCGTTTGGAAAAGGTGGATGCGCCGCGGGATGTCTTCGTGAAGCAGGATTTTGAAGTAACCATTGAAATTCGTGCCCGACGGGATCACCCCGTCAATTTCACAGTGATCCTGGATGGCGAAGGCCATGAGATCGCCCGGAAGAATGTAACTCATCAGGGCTCGGGCACGGTTCAAGCCAGGTTTCCCATGCGCGCCGAGAAGATTGGCCAGACCGTCTACACGGCACATCTCAAGGAGGAGTCCCAGGACCTTGGCCAGATGAGCGCTTCGGTGAGCGTCAAAGCGCGTGACGCCGTTCGTGTGCTTTATGCGCAAGGCAGCCCTGAGTGGGAATATCGATATGTGCGCCAGGCCGTGAACCAGAATTCGTCCATTATTTTGGAGGGAATCACCCAGATCAACGACAAGAATTTTCGCCAGACCGCGGGAGGCGCCGCCCAGGAGCAGCAGGGCAGCGCCCTGGCCGCTTTGCAGGCGGCCATTCCAAAGTCGGATGTCATCGTGCTGGCCAACGTGAATCCGGAAATGCTGGGCGCGGAAACTCAAAAGTTGCTTCTGGAGCTGGTTCAAAAAAGAGGGGGCGGAATTCTTTTTTTTACAGGCGATTCCTCCCAGGCATCGAGCTTTCACGGGACCTTGCTGGAGGAATGTCTTCCCGTGACGTTCGACCCAAAGTCCGCGGATTCACTGAAAAGTGCCCAGGCGCCGGCGGATAACAGCCCGGATGCTCCAGCCGAAAAGCCGGCGCCACTCTTTGCCCTCAAGCTGACTGACGAGGGCCTTGCCAGTGAGATTTGGAGCGATGCCAGCGCAACGGGCAAGCGCCTCGGGCAACCGCCGGCGACTTTTTCGGAATATGTGAGGATCAAGGGTGCCAAGCCAGGAGGGATCATCCTTGGGGTTCATCCAACTGAAAAAAGTGGAGACCGGGGGAAGCCTCTGTTTGTAAGCCAGAATGTCGGCAGCGGCCGCTCCGCCTTCCTGGGCATCAACAAGCTTTGGAAATGGCGGATGGAGTCGGATGTGAAGGATCGTGATTACGATCGTTTCTGGCAGCAGTTGTTTCTCTGGCTGGGCGGCCGCGGCAAAATCACCGTTCTTGAAACGGATCGTGGAAACTACCAGCCGGGCGAGACGGTCCAGATCAGCATTGCCTCGCACGAAGCATCCCGGAGTCTCAGCCTTGTTGCCAACGATTCGGCTCATCATGAAAAAGAAATCCCATTGACCTGGAATTCAGCGTTCAACGATGCGAAAGCCACCTTCATTGCCCCCGCCGAGGGAGAAGTGATCTTCAGCCTGAAAGATGGATCGGAGCTTGTGGCCACGAAAAACATCACCGTGGGCACGTTCGATATCGAAAAGGAGTTCTGCGGCCTCAATGAGCCCGTCCTGCAGGAATTGGCCCTGGAAACCGGCGGCAAATGCCTTCACCCGGATGAATTGGGTTCCCTGCCATCCCTGCTCGAAGCCAGGAAGGAGACGATGACCAAGACAGAAAAAACCGCCCTGTGGCATTCCCCCTGGATTTTCATGGGCATCCTCGCCTTGTATGGCACCGAACTGGTGTTGCGTAAAAGATTCCAACTCATCTGACGTAGCCGAACTCGCCAGAGTTTGGCATCCAGGAACGGAGGGACGCGCTCCGGAGGCTGTCTCAGAACTGGACATCATTGGGTATGGAATGATTAATGAGGGATGCGAAAGATCATCGAATCGGATTATCAACAAGTGATGCTGTTACCCGCGTGTGTGGAGGAC
>JAHFSY010000066.1 GCA_023269615.1 Verrucomicrobiota bacterium | reverse complement strand
CGACGTGGGTTCGGGCGCGGTTCAACTTCAAAGGTGAAAGTTTCCACATTCCAAACGCACCGGGTCTGGTAAACCCAGACTTCACGCGAAGCCGGATTCGCCTCTGCCTCCGGTCCCACCTCATCACCCGCACCACTTCCGCAAGCGCAATCACCTTGCCGCGATCATCAAAAAACTCCACAGGCACGCCGCGCCGAAACCATGCGCGGGGCACGCCGCCGAGAAATGCGGCTTCGAGATGGCGGCCGTCGCTTCGCAATACTTCAAACCCCGGGTGATCCATATGAACGGAAAACGCGACGGAAGACGGCGCGCCGGGCGAATGCAACTTTGCAATGAGATTGCCGTGCGCATCTTCACGGAACGGAACCCGAATGGTTCTCAACCAGTCACGAACAAACTCCGCCACAATCCCTTCATGACCGGGTGCTGTGGGAACACTCAGAATTTGAAGCGCGGGATGCATTTGATCATTGAAAACGCAATGCCGTCCATTTTATAGCACAGAAAGGGAAAAATTCATCGGTTTTTCGTAAAATCATGGTCAAGTTTCGTGATACCAAGCACATACGCATTTTTTTATGGACAATTTGGTCAAAAAATGCGATTAGACCAAATCCTACGAGGTGGCTTATGAAACATATTCTCTCCCAACTGTTTGCCGTTATTTTTGCCTTTACCGGGGCTAGTTTGTTTGCCGATGAGCGCGCTCCGATTAATACCGTTCCGAAGGATGCGCTCAAGGACTTTCCTGTGAGCAAATCGCTGTTTGCAGATCCGACACCCACCAAATCCGCGAGCAAGCCGGAGAGCAAGCCTGACACTCAACCTGAAACTTCCGAGGCACCCGCCAAGCCCAAAACGGAAAAAGTCCGACTCGGGCCCCGCCGTCAGGTGGAACCTGAGCTGCGCGATGATGAAGTGCATCCCTCCCTGACCAGCATGAACCGTTTGGGCGAACTGCGCGTGGGCACCCGCTTCGCCTCGCTCTTCGGGGACATCACCCCCATTGGAGGCACCAAACTTGACTTCCGTGATGATCTCCAGCTCAAGGAAACTTCGGCCGGCGTGGCGGTCGATGTCGAGGGTCAGATCTCCGAGGCAACCCACCTCGGCCTTTCCTTCACGCAGAATACATTCAATGCCAAGGCCAGCATTCCACGCCTCACCACCTACAATGGGATCTTCGCCACAAGGCGAGCCTCGGTTCAACTGCCTGCGGGCTCCCAGATCACGACCAAGATTGACATGGCCACCGTCGCGGGTGCGATTCGGTATGACCTGGTGAAGAATGATACCGTCACCTTCTCCTCCCTGTGCGGATTCAAAGTGGTTTTTCTTGACCAGGAGGCGACGGTCAGCAGCGCGAACAGTTCCGGAATCAACGGCGGCACATTTAACGATCATGCAGACCGCGTTGGCGGGACACCTCTTGCAGGCTTCGACCTTCGAGTCCAACTCGGGCGTCACGTGTACACCGGCATCTCCGCCTCGGGGTTTGGCTGGGATCACTATACGTACGCAGCGGCCCAGGGATATGTCGGCGTGGATTTCAGCAAACGCTGGGGACTGCGCCTCGGCGTGGATGCGGATTTCGTCCAGGCAAAAAGCTCAGCCAGCGAAACGTACGATACCAACGCCATCGTCCCCGCAGGTTATCTGCAACTCGTGATGGGCTTCTAAATTTGACCGTCTGTTGGATGCTCTGAAGCGTATTCCGGGCTCATTCTTCCTCCCGGAATGAAAAAATTTCTCAAACGCATACTGCTGGCTCTCGGGGGCTTGCTCTTCGGAATCCTCCTCGCCGAAGGACTCGCCCGCCTGCTCCTCCCCGAGCCCGTCAAACAAATCAAGCTGCTGCGCATGCGCGCGCCTGACCTCCAGATGGACGCAGGCACCGACCTCAAGAATCCCAACTATAATCCTTTTCTTCAGCGCAACCCCTTTTCCGAGTGGGTATGCGACGGAAAAATCCCGGAGAAAATGAACAACGAGGGATTTCGCGACCGTGACTTCGTGAAAGAGAAGACGCCTGGCCGCACCCGGATCGCCATCCTCGGAGATTCCTTCACCGAGGGATGGATGGGGCCGCGCGAAGCCGCCTTCCCTCGCCTGCTGGAAACGGATCTCGGCACGGGTTATGAAATCCTGAATTTCGGCCTCGCGAACCGTTCCCCCCTCCGTTACCTCGCCCTCTACGCCCAGATTGTCCGCAAGTATCATCCCGACATCGTCATCGTGTGCCTCTACAGCAACGATGTGAAGGAGGACGATGACTTGAAGTCGTATGTCCAATTCGATGCCTACGGGGTGCCGAGTCACTTCGATTACGAACGCTACTTCCGCCACACCCCCCGAATGCCCCAGACCAAATGGGAAAAGCGCAAGGACAGGTGGCAGTGGTTCTTTTGCCAGCACAGCCGACTCTTTCCCTACATATCCGTGGCGTTCACGGTGGATCCCGAGTTTCGCCATCGCATACTCGACGCGGCCCCCGCGGCTTCCTTCGACGCTCTTTGGGTCAACACCGAGGGCTATCTTCGCACACTGCGCGAAATCGTGGAGGGAGACGGTTCGAAAATAATCCTGGCCTACGCGCCCGACCTCGGCGATTTCAACAACCCAAACCCGCTGCTGAGCCACACGAAAACATTTGCCGATGAGCAAAAAATCCTCTGCTACGATGCCTCTGATTTTCTCAAGACAACCAACTCTGCATCTCTCTATATTCCGGGCGACGGACATTTTTCACCCGAGGGGCACCGCCGATTTGAAAACGGCCTTGCACATTCGCTGATGCCGCTGCTGCGCCCCGCAGTCACAAACGCCCCGCCCGCAAAAATGTAGCTGCGTTCGCAAGGACGCGGCCCCGTCGCCAAATTCTTGCGAATTCGGCTGCAGGGATCTCACCCATCAACCTTCATCTTCTCCCCCGGCTCATTCGGAAGCAGCTTCCCGCCCCACCCCAAAATCTTCGCTTTTGCCGCCTCAGCCTCGGCCTCGGGAATCTGCCCGTTGCGCTGGTAATACATCGAGAGGCTCACCCGCCCAAACTGGTCGTTTGGATTGATCTTCACCGCGCGCTTCCCCGCCTCGATCGCATCGACATATTTTTGCGACTTCATGAACGCCATGCCCAGCGAATGCCATGCGTCAAAACTCCCGTCCTGGAGTTCCGTCGCTTTCTTGAAATGCCCGACCGCCTGCTCCAGTTCCCCCATCGCAATCGCCGTCGTCCCCTCCTCCATGTGCTCGTCAAATGTCATGAGCCAATCATCTCATCCCGTAGCCGAACACGCAAGTGTTTGGCTGTTCATTTCATCGGAGGACGGTCGCCGCTGACAGCGGCTCCTACATTTTTCCTCTGCATTGCTCTGCGCTTTGTAGGAGCCGCTGTCAGCGGCGACCGGGGTGGTGAACCGATGAGAAATCAACAAATCTCTCGCGCCACCCTCCGATTCTGACTCCTGAATTCTGGATTCTGGATTCTGGGCCCAAGGGTCTCCTTCCCCCCTCACCCAATCCACTTCCCGCAGATCACCATCCAGACCCAGATCAACACCGCGCCAATCAAATCAAACTGGATCCCCAATGACATCATCCGCCGCAACGGCACGCGCCCACTCCCAAACACGATCGCATTCGGCGCGGTCGAAACCGGCAGCATGAACCCAAAACTACACGCCAGGCATGTCGCAATCCCCACGGTCACCGGATTCACATCGGCCGCCTTCGCCAGCGCGATCATCAACGGCATCATCACGTTCACCGCGGCCGTGTTCGACGTGAACTCGCTCAACGCGATGCTCGCCACAATCCCCACCGCCATCATCGTCCACAATCCCGGCGACCCCAGCCAGCCCATCACAGCCTTGCCCATCGCCTCGTCGAGGCCCGTCGTGGAAATCAGTTTCCCCAACGCCATGCCGCCGCCAAAAAGCAGGATCGTCCCCCAGTCAATCTTCGCCCCGTCGCGCCAGTCCACCGTGAATTCCCACCGCTTCAAATTGATCGGCAGCACAAACAGCAAAAGCCCCATCGCCAGTCCCACCAGTTCCTCAGGCAGATGCTGCGAAAACCATCCGGCACCCATCCCCTTCCCCCCGGAAAAAATCATGGCCACGCTCGGATACGTCCACGCCAGCAGCGCAACGACGAACACAAACACCACGTTGCCTTCCCCTCGTGATACCGCGCCCAACGCCCGCGCCTGTTCCCAAATTTTCTTCGTCAGCACATGGTGGTCCGATGACCACGACAACCCCTGCGGACGCAAAATCCACACCAGCACCCCGATCAGCACCAACGTCAGGGGCAACCCCGCAACCATCCACCCAAGAAATGACACCTCGTGATGCGTCAGCTCCTTCAGCATGCCAATCCCGATCAGGTTCGGCGGCGTGCCGATCGGCGTGGCCAGCCCTCCTGCCGATGCAGCAAACGCGATCATCAACAACACCGACGTTGCCATGCGCGGATCATTCAACTGCTCATCCGACTTCAGCAGCCCCAAGGCCACCGGAAGCATCAGCGCCGTCACCGCCGCATTGCTCATCCACATCGAGAGAAACCCCGAAATCATCCCGATCGCCAGGAGCATCCTGACGGGCGAACGCGCCACGCCCGGCCAGCTCAACACATTGAGCGCGAGACGCCGATCCAACCCATGCTTGTGCGCCGCCTCGGCGAAAAGAAATGTGCCAATGAAAAGAAAAATCACCGGCGAGGCAAACGGCTGAAACACACTCGACACCGTTCCCACGCCCGTCATCACGCAAAGCAGCGGCCCCAACAATGCCGTCGCCGCCATCGGGATCGGCTCGCAAATCCACCACGTCACCGTGAACACCAGCACACCCACCAACTTCGCAGCCCCTGGTTCCAATGCATGAGACCTTGCAAGAAGAAAATAAACCGCAAGACCGGCAAACGGCCCAAGAAAAAGCCCGACCCGCCGCCGCCAGAAATCAAACGGCGTTTCAGGAGAACTCTCGCCCTCAGGATCATCCACGACACAGCGCCTGTTGATATTGATGCATGGGCTTCGACCAATCCGTCAACGCATGATGGTTCGTTTTTTCAGGATTTCCAGTTCTTTGAAATCATTTTCTGTTGGAATAAACCAAGAGGCAACTCCATTCGATTTTGAGATCGCAACCACGCCAATACCCAGCTTCTCATGTCTCCAGTTAACGCTCCGGAACACGATCCACCAAGAGCGCCCCTCATTGGCTACTTCGACATGGGTATACAAGAAGCGCGTTGCCAATCGTTTCCTACGGGGGAAAGCTCGGGCTAGTGATATGGCCTTCTGTGGATCTCGTAGTCGCATGCGCTTATGCCGAACCTATTATAGCCCAACTCAAATAGGATTGACGGCACTTGAAGCGGCCCAAGCCCGCTTGCAAAGAATGTCGTCCAACGTTGCCAGGGTGACGGCATGCTTTCGTGCCAACCCGACAAGATACGCATCCGTCGTATCGGAGTAGCTTGTCACGACTGGGATCGCCGAGACATGAAGGTCATCCATCAAAAAGCGGGCGGACTTCATTTGCGTAATGCTTGCCAGTGCGGTTTGAGCATCGACAAATGAAGCTTGGTAGGCAGGACTCATACTGACACGGACAAAACCAAGTTCCACGATGGCGCAAGTGTAAAACAGAGGCTGACGGGCAATCCACGCTGCGACTTTCGCGTGCTGACGATGAGAGCCCCATCCACAGGCAAGGAGCATATTGACATCGAGCAGATAACTCATTGCTGATCCGCGAGGATGGACTTGATGTACTCAGGAGTCATGGGCGGCGAGCCTGGAGCCGCACGCAACACCTTGCGTCCGCGCTCTTCAACCAATCGGGCGCGAGGTCGTGAACCTGACTCAATCACCAGCTTCATCCCTTCCAGATGAATGGCAACCCGGTCCCCCGCATGCAAGTTCAACGCCTTCCGATAGCTGGACGGAATCACAAGCTGCCCCTTGGTGGATAATGTGGCCGTTGTCATGATTTATGTCTTACATGTCTTACCACATGAGGCAAGACGTTTTTTTCAGTCGCTGACATTCGACATTCTGACTCCTGCCTCCTGACTTCTGTCTCCCCCATCTCCCCTCCAATTCCACATACCATTTCCTCAAACCCCGCTTGCCAGCTTTCGGCGTGATCCGTAGATTCACCTCATGACCGCAGCAGCCACCCCCCACGACCTCCTCCACAAGCATTTTGGTTTCCGCGAATTTCTCGAGGGACAGGAACCCGTGGTCTCCGCCATCCTCGGCGGCCAGGATGTCGTCGTCATCATGCCCACAGGCGGTGGAAAATCCCTCTGCTTCCAGCTCCCCGCACTCATCCTCGATGGCATCACGGTCGTCGTCTCGCCGCTCATCGCCCTCATGAAGGACCAGGTGGACGGACTCGTCGAAAAGAAAATCCCGGCCACCTTCATCAACTCTTCGCTCGATCCATCGGAAGTGAGCGAGCGGATCCGTGACATAAAAACCGGCAAGTACCGCCTCCTCTACGTCGCGCCCGAACGTTTCAAGAGCGAACGCTTTGTCCGTGAACTGGCCCCGCTTTCCATCGCCCTTTTCGCCATTGATGAGGCGCATTGCATCTCGCAATGGGGACACGATTTCCGTCCCGATTATCTCCGTCTCAAGCATGTGCTCAAGGACCTCGGTCATCCTCCCGTCGCTGCCCTCACCGCCACCGCCACGCCCGAGGTGCGCGATGACATCATCGCCCAGCTCAGCCTCGGACAGGCGGGACGCAAACCGCCGCAGGTCTTCGTCTCGGGTTTCGCCCGTCACAACCTCACCCTCGCCGTCACCCGCGTGCAGGGACAGAAGGACAAGCTCACGCGCATCGGCGAAATGGTTCGAGAATTCAAAACGGGCATCATCTATTGCTCCACGCGCAAAAACGTGGAACGCGTGGCCGACGATCTCTCCGCCATGAACGTGAAAACCGTCGCCTACCACGCGGGCATGACGGATGAACAGCGCAAGCGTTCGCAGGACAAATTCATGGGTGGCAACTGCTCCGTCGCCGTCGCCACCAACGCCTTCGGCATGGGCATTGACCGCTCCGACCTGCGCTTCGTCATCCACCATGACATCCCCGGCAGCATCGAGGCGTATTACCAGGAGGCGGGACGTGCCGGGCGCGATGGTGAGCCGTCCCGCTGCGAATTGCTTTTCAATTACGCCGACGTGCGAACGCAGGAATTCTTCATCGAGGGGGCAAACCCCACGCGCGAGATCATCGCGGGACTTCATGCCACGCTGCTCCGTCTTTGCAAAAATGGCCCCATCGAAATGCCCATCGCGGAGATTGCCGAACACATGCCCGGCACCTCAAACGACATGGTGATCGGCTCCACCCTTTTCCTGCTGCAGCGAAGCGGCTTCATCGGGCGCGACTACATGCAAGGCAGCCGAACCTACACCACGAGCCTCGTGGAACCCGTGAAATCACTCGCGGACCTGAAGATTGATTTCGAGAAGCTCGACGCAAAGCGCAAACGCGATTTCGGAAAGCTGCAACGCACGATCCAATACGCCGACAACCAGGGATGCCGTCACCAATTCATCCTGCGCTACTTCGGGGACACCGACGCAACAGAAAGCTGTCCCATCTGTGACAACTGCCTCGCCCGCGCCCAAACCACCGCGCGCATGCCGAGCGAGGAGGAAATCGTGATCATCCAAAAAGCGCTGAGCTGCGTGGCGCGCGTCAACGGGCGCTTCGGCCGCAGCCGCATCGCCCAAACTCTCGTCGGCTCCCGCTCCAAGGAGGTGCTGGATGCTAAACTCGACGAACTTCCCACGCACGGCATGCTGTCCGATCTCGGCCCCGATTACGTCTGGAGCCTGCTCAACGCGTTGATCCAGGCCGGTTGCATCGAGGTGAGCAGCGGCGAATACCCAACCCTCGCGCTTACCGAGCTCGGAGGTGAAGTGATGCGTCGGAAGAAAAACATTCCGCTCGTCATGCCCTCGCGTGAAATGGCAAAGAAAGCGAAAAGCTCCAGGAGCAAATCCTCCCGTGCCACATCCTCCTCCCAGGTGGACGAGGAACCGTACGACGAAAAATTATTTGAAGTGCTGAAGAAGTGGCGGCGCGACAAAGCCACGGCGCTGGGCAACGTCCCCGCCTACGTGATCTACCCCGACCGCACCCTCAAGGACCTTTCAGCCAAAAAACCAAAAACAGATGCGGATCTACTTGAAGTGCGTGGAATCGGCGAAGCCAAAGCCGCAAAGTTTGGAGCCGAAACCCTCGAAATCATCCGTAAATTCTAATCGCCGCATCCGAAACGGAGGGACACGCTCCGGGAGGCTGTCTCAGAACTCGCAAAAAGTTCTGAGACAGGGCGAAATCGACCATCCCAAATGCCTCGTAAAAAATTAAAATGCGTCATAACGTAAATACAAGCTTCGCTTTTTTTGAAACCGGAGTTCTGAGACGGCCTCTCCGTCGTGTCCACCTTCCGGAATTTTCTCCGCAGTTTGACGCGGAACGATGCGGACGGATTTTTTGACAGGATTTACAGGATGGACAAGATTTTCGGCGCAGAGGGGATTGTCGAACGGGTCATCGAACGGGTCAGTCCCGTTGTTATGAGTATGAACGAGCATTGACGTGTTGGTGCGGTTGAGAAATGCTGCGGTAAAGGCGTATAAGTCCAATGATCGTCATATTGGCGAGCGGATTGACCTGTCAGGTCACCCTGACTCCCCTTGCTTTCGAATGGTGATTGGTTTATCGTTCTCTTCATACAATGAAACCATTCCTCAAGGCTGCCATGGTCATCGGCGGGTACATCGCAGCCTTCCTCATCGCATGGGCGGCTGTTTCCATCCAGGCCGCGGGCACAAGCAGCGCCGATGCACAGGCGTCAAGCGGCATGTCCGCATTTGGAGATGCGGTTCTCTTCGTCGTCGTATTCGGGGTGGCTGCCCTTGTGCCCACCGGTGCCGCGTTCTTCTTCCTCATGTCCAAAAAGCAACTTGCGCCTCCAGCATCGCCCTGACCTCCGTCACATCCAGCTTGCCGCGGATGGTGCGGGGAAGACGGGGGATCACCAGATATTGGCGGGGCAGCTTCCAGGTGGGCAGACATGCCCCAAGGGTCTTTTCAATTTCCTGTCGTGATCGTTTTGTTTCCACGGCGGATGCGAGATAGTCGCGCCCTCGCGCGTCCTGCTTCACTGTCACCCATGCGTCGGCGACGCCTTTCATGGCGCGCAGGGCGGATTCAATTTCCGACGGGTGGACTTTTTTTCCGCCGATGTTGGCGACTGAGCCGATGCGGCCGACCAATCTCAATCCGCCCTGGCGGTCCAGCTCGCCCAGATCGGGCAGGATGTGGCGGCCCGAGGTGCCAGCTCCTTGACCGTCAACCACGGCACGGCTCCGCACTTCGATCCGGCCATCCAGCCCACATCGAACCTTCACCCCGTCGAGCGCCCTGCCGACCCCCCCACCCTTCATGGCAGCGTTGCCGGTGCGGTCGTAACAAATTCCGCCCGTCTCGGACGAGCCGTAGAAGTTGTGGATCTTGATTCCGAAGCGGCGATGGAATGCCACTGCGATTTGCGGGCTCAATGTCGCGCCAGCTGAAATCGCCAGCCGAAGCGGCGAAAGGCGGCGGATGGATGGGGTTTCCGCAAGCACGCGAAAGATGGCGGGCACCGAGGGGAACACGGTTGCGTGAAACCGACGGGTCCATTCGGCGATCTGGTGCGGAACAAAGGCCGGGGCAAGCACCAGGGGGGTTCCCTGCAGGATGAGCGGCATCACGAGGTTTCCCAGCCCGTACGAATGTCCCAGCGGAATGAGTGCCAGGTTCCGGTCGCCCGGACGGATTCCCATCGTGCGAATGATCTGCCTCCCATCCGCGATCAAGTGACAAGGATGGCAGGCAACCATCTTGTAATCGCCGGTCGATCCCGATGTCGTCTTGATGCAGCAGGCGCTGGTCCTGATTTTATGACGGGCATCCAATCGAATGATTTTCCTGTCGGACCAGAGCCAGTGCGCGCCCATGCGTGCCGCAGTGGCGCGGTGGGCGGTGGATGGAAGGGAGGCGTCGAGCGGGAGAGCGGCGGCACCAACCGATTGCAGAGCGAGGAAACGCGCGATCCATTCCACGCAGTTGGGAAGCACAAATGCCACGACCTGTCCCGTGATGCTGTGCGGCCATTGCGAAGCCAGTGCAACGGTTCTTGTGTGAAGTTCGCGAAATGTGGTGACGTGCCCGCTGGAGGCGTCGATCACGGCCGGGTGTTCCCCGTGGCGCCTGGCCGTGCGAAGCCAGAGCGCGACAATTTCGGATTTCGGATTTCGGATTTCGGATTGACGGAGCTTTTTGGTTCGTTTCACAGGATTTCCAGCCGTCAATTCAAGTCTGCGGTGCATGAGGACGGGGATTTTTCCTTTGCGTAGGAGTGGCCCATTCTTCTCAACCAGATTTTCAGCGCGGGACCCGTCACCACGGTGCTGAGGACGGCCATCAGAACCAGCATCGTGAAAACGGCCTGCGGGAGAATTCCAAGTTCAAAGCCGATGTTGAGCACGACGAGTTCCATGAGCGCCCGGGTGTTCATCATGATGCCCACGGCGCAAGCCTCGTCGTTGCTCATGCCCGACATGCGCGAGGCGATCCAGGCGCCGCCAAACTTGCCCAGGGTGGCGCAGAACATCACCAGCGCGAACCATCCCCACAGCGGGGTCGAATCCAATCCGTGGATGTTGGTGCGGAGTCCGGTCTGCGTGAAAAAAATCGGGAGAAAGAAGACGATGACGAAATCGGAAATATTCCGCCGCCATGCGCCGACAAAATCGTGGTGCTGGTGCATGAGCACGCCCATGATGAAACCGCCGGTGATTGCGAAAATCCCGAGCCGGTAGGTGACCATGGCGGAGGCGAGGACAATGCTGAGAACCACGGCCAGCAGATCGTGCGGGATGGATTCTCCCTTGATTTTCCAAAGCCTCAGGAGCCATCCAAGGAAAGGGCGCACTGCGAACCAGCAGAAGACGATATATGCGGCAAGCAGGCCGAGACGGATGAGGAATGGCCGCGGCTCAAATCCCGAGGTGGCGAACGCGCTGACGACGGCGAGCAGGATCCAGCCCGCAACGTCATTGAGCCCGGCGCAAGTAATGGTGATCGCCCCGATGCGGGTGCGATGGAGGCGGTACTCCATCATGATCCGACCAAGGATCGGCACGGCGGTGATGGAGAGCGCCACGGCGAAGAAGAGCTGGTAGGCGGTGCGGTTTGCATCCGGGCTGAGCGTGGAGGCCGAAACGCCTCCAAGTTCCCATCCCAGCGCAAACGGGCAGAGGATTCCCGCGGTGGAGATGAGGATGACCGCCTTTCGGTTGCGCGGCTCATTCAAGTGGGAAAAATCAAATTCGAGCCCGATCTGAAACATCAGGAGCACCAGCCCGATCTGGCTGAGGATGTTCAAGGCGAGTGGCGTGATGGAGTTGAAGGCAAATTGGGAAAAGGCGGGACAGAGGCTGCCCAGCAGCGATGGGCCCAGGGCGATGCCGGCGATGATTTCGCCCACGACCTGTGGCTGCCCCAGGCGGCCCGCCAGCTTTCCCGCGACGCGCGCCGCCAGGATGATCAGGATGAGCTGAAACAAGGTGTGAAACAGGACTGCTTCCGTTTCATGCACCGATCCAGCGGCTAAAACAGCGACCATGGGCATAGCGGCAACTCAGGCGCCTACGCCCGCCTCATGCATCACGGCAGGCGCGGAGCGGGCCCGGAGAAATTTCGAGAGGCTTCCCTCGGCAGGCGAGCAGCCGACCCCGGCAATCGCGTCGAGCACCTTCTGCTCGCTCATGATGAAGCGGTCACGCTTGTAGAGGAGATAGTTCTTTCGCCACTCGTCGGGGGTAAGGTTGATCGTGGCCAGGTTGGCCCCCGCGCGCAGGGCTTTGGTGTAGCCGTTCCTTCCAACAATGTTGAACGCGCTCACCGCGGGGATGATCCGGTCGGGACGCGCGAGGCGCATGATCGCGATGGCGTTGAGCGCCCCGTGAATGTCGCCCACCGGGTGACCTGCGTACGGAGTTTGCTCTCCGCTGATGAATGGGCTCACGCTGCTTCCCACCAGTGGCAGATCGTTGAGAAGTGCGAGCGTCTTCACAATGTGCATCGGGGTTTGACCCGGCAACCCAACGATCATTCCGGAGGAAACAAACCAGCCGGTGGAGGAGAGGTGGCGGATGGCTTCGACACGTCGCTTCAATGTTCCGGGCGCCTGCATCTCCTGGTAATGAGCCTCATCGCCCGTCTCAAGCTTGATGATGTAGTAGCTGGCGCCACTCTCGAGCAGGCGGGCGTACTCCTTGTGCGCAAGGGTGCCAAGACAGACGCTGACGCCAAGTTCGGTACGGGCCCGTATTTCACGCACGAGCGGGATCACGACCTCGCGCACCGCCACCGGGTCCTCCCCCGCCTGAATGTTGATGTCGGTGATGGAGGCGGGGCGATGGTTCAAGACCACGTCAAGCAACTGTTCGAGCGAGAGGCGGTAACGGTCCAGGGTGCGGTTGTCACGCCGCATTCCACAGTAGTTGCAATTTTGCCTGCAAAAATTGGAAACCTCCACCACTCCCCGGATAAAAACCCTGTTGCCAAAGATTGAGCGACGAATCTCCTCGGCACGATGATGCAATGCGGCCTGCGGAGCATCCTGCAGTCGCAGCATGCCCGAAACATCCAGTCCGTCCGACCCATTTCCATTACAATGGTTTGCGCTCATGTTACCGTAAAAAAACTTCGCTCCTCTCTGAAGTAATTTTACACGCAATGCAAGAACAGCGTGTCGTATCAGTTTGCCCTGGCAAGCGTTCAGCACATGGCACGAGTTGGAATCACACGAAGTAAATTGTTTCCGCTGCAGTTGACAGAACCCGATTTTAAGCGACACTTGTTGACACATCAAACCTCATGGAAACGACCACGCTTGAACCGCCTGCCATCAACCGTCTCGGATCCTCTGTGGCTGATTGTCTTGAGGTGCGGCCGATGCGTCCACCCGAAATCACAGGCCGCTTGCAGCGCGAGGTGCTTGAGCTGAAGAAAAAGCGCAACGCCGTCATCCTGGCCCACAACTACCAGACGCCTGAAATCCAGGACGTGGCGGATTTCGTCGGCGATTCTCTCGGGCTTTCCTACCAGGCGTCGAAAACATTCGCCGACGTGATTCTTTTCTGCGGCGTCCATTTCATGGCCGAGACGGCGAAGATTGTGAACCCGACGAAAAAGGTGTTGATCCCCGACATCAACGCGGGCTGCTCGCTGGCGGACAGTTGCGATGCCGACGAGGTGGCCGAATATCGCGCAAAGCACCCCGACACCTACATCATCGCATACATCAATTGCACGGCCCGGGTGAAAGCATTGACGGACATTGTCTGCACGAGTGGAAACGCGGTGCGGGTGGTGGAACAGGCACCGAAAGACCGCCCCATTCTCTTTCTGCCCGATGAGAACCTGGGGCAATGGGTGATGGAAAAAACGCATCGCCCGATGGAGTTATGGCACGGTGCATGTCACACCCATCTGGTGTTCACAAGCGAAACGCTGCAACGGCTGCGCCTGCAACATCCTGACGCGCCCGTGGTGGCGCATCCCGAATGCGTGCGTTCTGTGCGTTTGCTAGCCGATCATGTCTGTTCCACCGAAGGCATGGTGAAATTTTGCCGGGAAAATCCATCGAAAACGATCATCGTGGTGACAGAGTCCGGCATGCTGCACCGTTTGAGGAAGGAAGTGCCCGGCAAGACATTCATCCCCGGACCCAGCAAGTCCTGTGCCTGCAACGACTGCGGTTTCATGAAAATGAACACATTAGAAAAGGTTCACCACGCACTAGAAACGCTTACCCCTGAAGTCATGGTCGAGGAGGAAATCCGCAAACGCGCGCTGCTTCCGATCCAGAGAATGCTCGAAATCAGGTGATTCATGCCGCACCCCTACGAAAAATATCAAAGCATGCGGCTTTGGACGTGCGTGGACAAGACCATCGCCAAACTCGAGCGGAACGGCGACATTGATCTCAAGACGCCTCGCGAATATGTAATCGGATATTTGTGCCAGGAGTTGATTGCTCAAAGGCAGCAGTTCCTTGAGGAGAACGGGAAGAAGAAAAATCCGTGACGAACGACTCACTCCAATCTTAACAAAACCACTTTCATCCGCGTGGAGGGATCTGTCTGGATGCTCACGACGCTTGTGCCCGGCACCGGGCGATCTCCGTTCAACACCCGATAGACGAGGGATTTTTCGAGGTCGGAGTCGCTTAGCTTCGGAACATGCTTTTCAAAACCTCCCGAACAGATCGTGCCGGACTCAGTGTTTCCTATTGCATCACGCCGCACAGCCAGCTGAAAATCATAGCTCGTCAAAAAGATATGCGTCACGCCACGCACCTTGAAATACGCAATCGCGTCCCATGACGGTCCTGACGATTTCTCCACCCACCGCGCATCAAGATGATGCATGTCGGATGTCGGCATCGCCCTGGCGAAACTTTGGATGAGAAATCCATACGTGGGCGTGCAAAAGACCTTTTTGTTGGGACGCGGGTCCTTCTGCATCTCGGAAAGCACGCGGCAGATCGTGGACGGATAGGCGCAGTCCAAGCCATGTGCAACGTCCAATCCCAGGAGAAGGCCGACACCCAGCACGCCTGCAACCGACTGCCGGCGCAGGTTTCGTCCCAAGATGTTGGAAAACGTCCACGCGACGAGAAAGGTGGCGCCAACTTCAACAATGAAAAAGAACCGTCCCGCGAGCGTGGCGAAAATCACGCCGCACGCCAGCAGGGACACTGCGAAGATCCGTCCACAATAGAGCGCGACCACTGCCAACACCACCACGGCGCAACCAATCAGCGGGTACGTGTGGTTCATCACATCCAGGGAGAGAGGGAGAAGATCAAGGACGCGAAGCTCCATCTGCCCACGCAGGTCAATACCGCGAAAGTTCTGCGCCAGATGCGTCCCCCATTCGTAGAGGCAGGGGCGTGCCGCCACCAGCAATGCCAGATACCCAAGCATGATCAGCCACTCCATCCATTGCGGATGCGGAATGCGGCGAAGACGCAACACCATGATGCACGGCACAGCGGCGGCAAGCACAACCAGCATGTCCGGGCCCACGCAGAGGCCCAGCGCCGAGAGAAGGATCACTGCGATCCCCCACCTGCCCCGCCCATCCTCCTTCCGAGCGTGGGAAAAACGCACGGCAGCCCAAAGCACGAGCATGATCACAAGCAGCGATTCCTGCTGGTGATGAAATGATCCGGTGCAAAAAATGACACTCGACGAAAGGCAGACATAGATGGCACATCCCCACAAGGCCGCCCCTTCATCGGCGTAAAGCAGTTTCAGCGTGGCAAACAAAATCCATAGCGAGAGCAGGCTCAGCACGTTGGAAAAGACCAGGAGGAGAAGGTAAAGCGTCGTCGGCTGACATGATCCAAAGAGCGGGAGGACCCATTGGAGCGGGTCGCCCCAGAAAATGTGATGGGCACCCTGCGCCACCCCGGCAAAAAACCAGATGTCCGCGCCGGGACTCGCGGGGAAACCATGGGCTTGGAAATAATACAAGTTGGACGCAAGCTTGACGAGCACCGCAAAGGCGAAGAGGGCGGGCTTTGCCCACCGTGGTATTGTATTTCGTTGCATGGGATGTAGCCGCATTCGCAAAGAATGCGGACCGGGGGGGCGGGCCAAACTCTTGCGAGTTCGGCTACGCTAACTTCAAGCGCATGAGCAACTCGGCGTTGGAGCTGGTGGCTTTCAGCATCTTGATCAACTCTTCCATGGCCAGCAAAGGTGGGTGCTCCGAAAGCTGGCGGCGCAGGGCCTGGATGCGAACCAGTTCGTCGGGGTGATAGAGCAACTCCTCGCGCCGCGTGCCGGTTTTCTCGATGTTGATTGCCGGGTATATTCTCCGCTCCTGCAGGTCGCGGCTCAGATACACCTCCATGTTGCCCGTGCCCTTGAACTCCTCAAAGATCAGGTCGTCGGCCCGGCTGCCGGTTTCCACGAGAACCGTGCCGATGATCGTGAGGCTTCCGCCCTCCTCCACGTTGCGCGCGGCGCTGAAAAACTTGCGCGGCTTCGTGAGCGCGCCCGCCTCCACGCCGCCGGACATGAGCTTGCCCTTGGAGGAACTGATCGCGTTGCACGCGCGGGCCAGGCGCGTGAGCGAATCGAGCAGCACCACCACGTGACGCCCGTTCTCGATCATGCGATGCGCCTTCTCCATCACAAGGTCGGCCATGCGCAAATGGCGCTCCACGGTTTCATCGAACGTGCTGCTGAGAACCTCCCCCTTGACCACGGCACGCATGCTGTGGACTTCCTCGGGACGCTCATCAATCAGGAGCACGAGAATATCCACGTCGGGATCATTCCTGCCGATGGCGGCGGCGATTTGCTGGAGAAGGACGGTCTTGCCCGCCCGCGGCGGGGCGACGAGCAGGCAACGCTGGCCGCGCCCGAGCGGAGCGATGAGATCGAGGGCCCGCATGGCGACCGGCTCGGCGCCCGTTTCGAGCACCATCCGTTTTTCCGGATAGAGCGGCGTAAGATCGTCGTAGAGTTTTCGCTCCTTGAACTTGGAGGCGGGCTGGTTCCAGATGAGATCCACGTGCAGCAGCGTGTGATAACGCTCACGACCGCTCCCCGCGCGAGAGATGCCGGTCACCAGGTCGCCCGGCAAAAGTCCGAAACGCTTGATCGTCTGCTGCGAAAGGCTGGCGTCATCCGCCTGCGCCTGATAGTTGGCCGCGGGGGACCGCAAAAATGCGACCCCGTTGCGACTGGTGTCGAGCACGCCCTCGGTCTGCTTGAAGCCCAGCGTCTCGGCGTGGGCGCGAAGCATCGCACGGATGATCGCTGGTTTTTCCACGATGGTTTCCGCAACACCCAGATCCGCCGCGCGCTTTTGCAGGGTTGTGGACGAAAGTTTCCACAATGCATCCACGTCCAGGGACTCAATGGAAGTTTCAACCACCGGTTCGACATCACGGCGACGCGACCTCCTCCACCGTCCGCGAAAGCGTCCGCCGCGCCCCTCTGACGGCTGGGACCCGGGTTTGCCCTCGGATGGAGCAGGCGCGGGATCAGGGGAGTCTTCGGTCATAAAATATTCAAGCGTTGGGGATGAGCTTCAACTGTTCCTCCGTCACAAGCCACGGACCGCTGTTCCAGATGACGAGGTCGGCCCGGTCCATTTTCTTTTGGAGCGGCCATTGCGACGCGAGGCGCCTTTCAATTTGCGAGTCCTCGATGCCGCGTTCCCGCATCCGCTTGGTCTGCTCTGCGGCGGAACAGCCCACCACCCATGCCTGCTGGAATTCCCGTGCAACGTCCGCCTCGTAAGCGAGCGGGATCACCGTCATGAACTTGCGCCCCTGTCGCGCTGCGTCATCCAGCTGCTGTTTCCAGACATTGCGGACGCGCGGATGCACGAGGGCATTCAGGCGCTGGAGGGCGGCAGGATCGGAGAAGACGATGCTTCCCAGTTTCTTGCGATCCACGCGCCCCTCGGAGGTCATCATCCCGGGACCGAACGCGCTTGTGATTTCTGCGGGCAGCGGCTGGCCGGGCTCATAGAGATGGTGAACGATCTCATCGCTGCAGAGAACCTGCCAACCTCGCGAGGCGAACCATTGGGCGACGCGGGATTTGCCGGTGGCAACGCCGCCGGTGAGGCAGATGAGATGCGCAGTTGAATCAGGCATGAATGGTGCGAGCCGGCCTATGCTGGTCTCGGGCATCTCACGCAGCAGGGATTAAAACAACACTGCTTGACGCGGCCCGGAGCTTTGGTGGCTTTCTTTGGTGTAAAATGCGTGGAGCGATTTAAATTCAAGCTCCGAAAGCGTTTTGAGTAAAGGCCCGTACTGCGGAGGTTGCAAGCGAAAATGCTCCAGCGGCGGAAATTCCACATCGAAATTCAGGCGGATCAGCTTCTGGTTTCGACGCAAAACATCTCCGCTCGCGCGAAGCGACGCCTGCAGCTTCGGCTTTGTGATCTGGTCCACCGCCGCAAGAATCCCCTCGATGTCGCCAAAACGCTGGATGAGATCGGATGCCGTTTTCTCCCCAACCCCGGGTACGCCGGAAATGTTGTCCACCGCATCCCCCTGCAGCGCGAGGAAGTCGGCGACCTGCGACGGCTCGATGCCCCAACGCTCCTTCACCCATGCCCCGTCCGCCAGCACCGTCTCCTTCGGGGTGCTTCGCAACACCTTGATCTTCGGGCCGACAATCTGGAAAAAATCCTTGTCGTTCGATGCGATGCGAACATCGTGGCCCTGCTCCGCCGCCTTGAGCGCAATCGCTGCGCCCAGGTCGTCGGCCTCCTCCAGTTCATGATAGGCAGTGGGCCATCCCAAAAGCGGAAATAACTTCGTCAGCATTTCCAGCTGGGGCGGCAGTCCCTCGGGCGTGGGCGGACGTTGCGCCTTGTATTCCGGCAAAAGATCGAGACGGCGTTTCGGCGTCTCGGCATCGAGCACGATCGCCATGTGCGTGGGCTTCAACTCGTCGCGCCAGCGTCGGATGGATTGAAGGAAGCCGTACACCGCGTTCGTGGGGACGCCCTTTGAATTGGAAAGCGTCTTGATCGCAAAAAAATTGCGATAGGCGACATTCAGGAAATCAACGAGCAGGAACATAAATCAAATATTGGAACGCACGGCCTTCCGCATGGCCGCGATTTCCCGCTTCATGTCTTTCGCCCTGAAGAGTGATGTCCCGGCCACATAGGCATCCGCACCGGCCGTGGCGCTGCGCGCGGCGCTTTGCATATCAATGCCGCCATCCACTTCGACGTGATAAAAATGCTTCCTGCGCGAAGCATGCGTGGCGAGGTGGCGGACTTTTTCCAAGACTTCGGGCATGAATTTCTGGCCGCCAAATCCCGGCACGACCGTCATGCACAACACAAGGTCCACATCGCGCAGATATGGCTCGACTGCGGAACACGGCGTGGCGGGATTGAACGCGATGCCGGCGCGGCAGCCTGCGTCGCGGATGCGTTTCAACGTCTCCCGCACATCGTGCTTCGCCTCCACGTGAACGGAAAGGCGAAAGGCCCCCGCCTTGACGAACGCGTCGAGATACTGGTCGGGACGCTCGATCATCAGGTGAACATCGAGAGGAAGCTTTGTCGCCTTTTTCAGCGACGCCGTCACGCCCGGGCCGAAGCTGATGTTGGGCACGAAATGTCCATCCATGATGTCCACGTGCAGCCAGTCACCCCCGGCCTCCTCGGCACGACGGGCCTCCTCGCCGAAGCGCGAAAAATCGGCGGCGAGAATGGAAGGTGCGATGACGGGGCTTGCCATGGTGGAAGCACTCTCATAGGGTTTCGCGCCCATCTTCTCAACATCTATGTCAGGACATCCGGAGAGCCTCGCGCAAAGACGCAAAGGCGCAAAGCCCTTGCTCCCGGTTCTCCGCAGATGGACGCAGATTTCTTAACGGCATTCAACCTCGCCATTTTGTTCGGCACCGTTGGTGCCAAACAAAATGGCGAGGTTGGGATCAAGGGCAGACTTTGCGCCTTTGCGCGAAACTCTCCGTGTTCCGCATCCGTGTCCATCCGTGCCATCCGTGGTTCAAAAATCTTGTTTCATGCGTCTCGGTACGGCAAACATTACCGACCTTGAAGACTCGACGAACATTTGAGCGGACACTTTCCAAATGCGCCTCGCTCCGTTCGCTTGAGCAGGTGATCCGCTCACGACGTCGCCGGGGGGAACGGATGGTTTTCACCAATGGGTGTTTCGACATCCTGCATGTCGGGCATGTCAATTATCTCGAGGAGGCGGGGCGGCTTGGGGATTACCTGGTGGTTGCGGTGAATTCCGATGCTTCGGTCCGGCAGCTCAAGGGCCCTAACCGTCCCGTTCATGATCATCATAGCCGGGCGCGCGTGCTCGCCGGGCTTGCTTGCGTGGATCATGTTGTGATTTTCGGAACCAAGCGCGTCACCCCCCTGCTCCGCCGTCTCAAGCCGGAAATTTATGCGAAGGGTGGCGACTACAAGGTGGAGACGCTTGATCGCGGCGAACGTGAAGCGGTGGAATCGTATGGCGGGACCATCCGCATTCTTCCCGTGTGGAAGGGACATTCCACCACGGCGACACTGCGGAGGCTTGCGTCATGAAACGCATCGGCGTGCTCGGCTCGGGCAAGGGGTCCAATTTTGCGGCCATTGCCGACGCGGTGAAGGCGGGAACGCTTCCCGTGGAGGTTGCGGTCGTGATTTCGGACGTTGCGGGCGCGGGCATTCTCTCCGTGGCGGAGCGTCATGGCATTGCGAACCGTTACATTGCGCCGGGAAAATTCCGCACGAAACTGGAACCGCAGGTTGAGGAGGAATATGTGCGCACGCTGCGCGAGGCACGTGTGGACCTTGTGGTGCTTGCGGGGTTCATGCGGATTCTCAAGGCGCCGTTTCTTTCCGCATTTGAAAACCGCGTGATCAACATCCATCCCTCGCTGCTGCCGTCATTCCCGGGCCTCGAGGCTTGGAAACAGGCGCTGAACTACGGGGCGAAATATGCGGGTTGCACCGTTCATTTTGTCACGCCAGAGATGGATGCGGGGCCGATTATTTTGCAAGCCGTGGTTCCGATCCTGCCCGACGACACGGCGGAAAGCCTGCATGCGAGGATCCAGAAGGAGGAGCATCGTTTGTTTGTGGAATCCATTCGCCTTTGGGCGGAGGATCGGTTA
>JAHFSY010000012.1 GCA_023269615.1 Verrucomicrobiota bacterium | reverse complement strand
CGGATCGCACCCTTGTCATCGTAAGCCAGCCCCGCATCCATCAACCGCTTCACGTAGTTCCGATAGATGTCCTTGCGCTGGCTTTGAAAATACGGCCCGTGATCGCCCCCCTTGTGCGGGCCCTCATCCCAATCAAGCCCAAGCCATTTGAGCCCCGTAAAAATCACATCCACCGCCTCCTGCGTGTTCCGCGCCTCGTCCGTGTCCTCGACGCGCAATACAAACGTCCCCTTCATATGACGCGCATAAAGCCAGTTGAACAGGGCAGTGCGGGCTCCTCCCACATGGAGAAGCCCTGTCGGGCTTGGCGCGAATCGTACTCGTATGCTCATCAGCCATTCACCAAAGAAGAGTCCACAAGGAGTGGCAAGGAAAATCACTGGAATTTAGCATTCGCGTTTACCATTCCGCGCTTCCCCTCACGCTGATAATTGCTCAATGCTAAATGCTCCATGAAAACCCATCCCCTTCTCACCATCCTCGAAGAGCTTCGAGACTTCGACACCGCCCTCCTCGCCAACACCATCGGGTACATTGACCGCACCCCCGCCCACGAATTTTACATGGGCGGCTCGATCCAGTCGGTCACGCGCACCCTCGGCCCCACCGTCGGCGTGGCCGTCACCTGCGAGATGGACACTAGCTCCCCCGAGGGTGATGCCGACGCGGAAGGCTATTGGACGCAGGTGGAGCAGATGACGCGCATGAAAGAGCCCAGCGTTTGGGTCGTCAAGGCCACGGGTTCGCGTCCCGACCATGAATGCATCCTCGGCGACGGCATGGCGAAAACCCTATATGCCGCCGGCTGCCTCGGCGTCATCACCGACGGCGGCGTGCGGGATGTTGCCGGGTTCATGACCATTCCCTTCGCGGCGTACTGCCGGGGCACGGTGATCCATCACACCGCGCTACGCGTGCGCGCGATCAATGAGCCTGTCGAAATCGGCGGCATCACCATCCGGACCGGTGACGTCGTCCACGCCAACGCGGAGGGCGTGATCAAAATTCCGTCAACCTGCCTGCAAACACTCCCGCAACGCGCCACGCAGATGCGCGCCTTCGAACATGACGCCCACCGGGTGCTGCGGCGGACCGACCTCTCCGTGAAGGAAAAGAAAAAGCGGGTGGGCAAACTCGTCGAAAAGTACGGCTTCGCGCATTGCGTCTGACCTGAATATTTGCACGTGAAACCCTCCTGGCAACAACACGGCAACGAGTGGTGGCTTCGTGACCTTTCCACCATTCCAGGCGCTTCGCTTCATGCCCGTGCCCTGCGAGGCTACTGGCAGACGGCGACGTATGACACGAAGGGTTTTTCTGGTGTCATGCTCGTCGCCAATCCCTGCGCCGCCGCTCCGTCGATTCGAATTCCCCTGCCTCTCACCGGACGCCATCGCATTTCCATCGGGATCGTCGAAAATTACAGCGACCGCCTTCTCATCAAGCTGGAACGCGACCGCTGCTTTGAAAAAATCACCCACGGCGATGTCGTCGAGGCACAATCCATCCAGGAATGCTGGTGGAAGGACGTCGAGCTTGCGGAGGGCGACGCCTTGGTTCTCCAACAGGACGCTGGCATGAAACGCCGTTGCGGGATCGCCTACATCCGGATCCATGCCGCCCCCGCGCCCACGCCCGGCGAAATCCCCTTCATCACGCTGATGGACGGCGGCCCTGGCAACAACGGCCCCCTTCCTCTCGACGAAATGGTGGGGGAAGAGCTTTTGTTTCGCGACACGCAGGTGACGGAACTCTGCCACGGCACCGATATCTGCGGCTCCGCACAATACAACACCAAGCTTCCCGCCCACCGCTATCCCGTTGAAGTTTTCAGCGGGGAGGAATTGATCTCCGCCGAATACTATCCGTGGATCAACGAGCAGCTCCTCAAGTTCGAAAAAGCCGGGCGCTGCACGCTGCGCGAATCCATCGAGGCCGCACACAGCATCGGGAGAAAGTTGTACGCGTACCACCGCATGGGCATCACACGCCTCTATGCGCCCGTCCAGATGTTCCAGTGTCCACTCTACGACCAGCACCCCGAATGGCGCTGCGTGGACTGGGATGGCACACCGATCTCCCGTCTCTCCCTTGCCTACCCGGAAGTGCGGCAGTTTTTCCTCGACCACCTGCGTGAGACGGTGGAGTTCGGCGCCGATGGCGTCTGCCTTGTCTTCGCGCGCGGCTGGCCCCTGGTCCTTTTTGAAACGCCCGTGGCCGACGAATTCAAGCGCCGCACGGGCAAGGACATGAAATCAGCCGACACGGAAAATCCCGACATCCTCCAGGTGCGCACCGACATCTTCAACGCATTCATGCGCGACGTCCGAAAAACCGTGACGGAAGCGGGGCGCGGACGCGAAACCAAGGTCATCGCCGCCCCGCTCGCGCTGCCGCGCATCAACCGTCACTACGCGATGGACTGCGAAACATGGGCGCGCGAGGGACTCGTCCAGACGCTCTGCCCCTACCCCTACGGTTTCAAGGCGGAGAAATGCGCCATCGATGTCAAGGAATGGATGCCTCTGGTGAAAAATACGGCGACCCTGCTCTGCCCCGTCTTGAATCGAATGACGTACGAGCCGGCGGGCATCATTGAAAATCTCCCGACCTTTCTCGATCGCGCCGAGAACTGGCTGGAGGAAGGCGCACACGGATTCTCGATGTGGGACCTCGACTGCGCCGTCTCCCTTCCACTCTACCGCCTGCTCGCCTATCACGTCGCATCGAAAGCGGGCCGGCAACGACTGCGCGAACTCGGCAAGGACTTCTACGTCCGCCACGCACTTAAAACCGTGGATGGCATCACGGTGGACCGCTACCACCCCGGCTGGAACGTGTGATTGAAAGCTACTGTTTCCCGGCATGCACTTCGATGCCTGAAACCTTCCCCTCCTGGTCCATTGCCCAGTGCAATTCCACGCGCTTGTCCTTCGCAATCTCGATCGGACTGATCAACTGGCCCCATATCCCCTTGTTTCGCTCGTCGCCCCCGAGGATTTCCCAGGTCGCGTCGCCTGGATCGCCAAGGTGCGCGCCGTAGGCCCCATGCTCATAGCCTTCCAAAACCGCAACCCCGTCACATGCGCCGCCAAACGTGCCGGCTCCAAATTTGAGGTGGCCGCTCTTCGTCGTCAAATTCCACATGCGACTGGTGCTCGAACCACCCACGCCAATCGAGATCAAGCCAAGTGATCCTTCCTTGACCTCGCCGTCCGCAAATTCCTTTTTCAACTCGTCCTGCCTTTTTCCAAACCACTGGTCAAGCCTCGGTTCCTGCAACACCGATTGACGCAATCCATCGAGCCCCGCAGTCGCCTTGGAAATGCGATCCTTGTCCGATAGCGCCTCCGCAATTTTCAACGCGGTGCGAAAACGATTCGCCTGGATCGCACCGTCATACATCTGCTCGACAGCCGATCGTCCATCCGGAAGGAGACGAGGCAATGCGGAAAAAACCCTTAACCTCATTTGCGGATAGGGATTGGAAAGCACGGAGGACACCAGCGCCGCATCCTCAGCGGTTGCGGTTTCAGCCAGGCCATCCGCCGCATCCGCCCGTGTCCACACGTCCTTGCTCTGGAGCGATTCGGCAAGCACGGCCCGCCCTCGCGGATGATGCGAACGGTGAAGTCCTGCGCGAATCTCCCTTGCAAATTCCTCGTTGGAAGCTTGTCCCAGCAGGCGTTTCTCAATCGCAGCGACCGCTTCTTCCGTGCCGATCCGTCCAAGCGCGACGCTCGCCGGCCTGCACATGAGGGACGACTGGGTGTCGTTCAGGTGCTCCAGAAGTTTGGGCGTCGCCGCCGCATCGGGGCATTCATCCAGCAATTCAAAAATCCACATCGCATTTTGCGGGCCGCCGGGGAAACGGCCCAGTTCCGACGGTGACGGCAGCGCGGCAATCAAAACAGTCGAACATTCCGGCGTGATGATTTTCCGGAGCAGCGACACGAGCGGTTCGTTGAGTGTGCATTTTTTTGACTCGAGGATTCCCCGGATCAATTCGGGCGAATGCTGCCTGATGTTCCAGGCGGCAAGAACGCGGCATGTCTCCATGATTCCTCCGCCGGTCAGTTCGGGAACACGGGCGACCAGCGCCTCGGCAATCCGATCGTGGTCCGTCTTCCATGCCCCGAGGGCCTTGATGGCATGGGGCGCAAAATCGTAGGTGGTCATCGGAATTTTCAGAATGGAGAGCAGGATCTCCAGCGCCTCGGGATTCTGCGTGTCCTTGAGGTCGGCGATGGCCACTTCCGCGTATCCCGGGCCCTGGGCCAGATGCCCGCGCGCAATGGCCACCGGGTCCGTCGATGGAGCGGGGGGATTGTTCCCGTCATTTGCCGTGGAGGAGGTCTTCGAGCCGCAACCGCCTCCCATGACGAGAAGAAACGGCAGAACGATCCAGATCCATGGACGCCACGCCAACGGCCCCCCCACGGAAATCTCAAAAGAATCTTTCATGCGCCTGAATCTCCCATGAATCTATCGGGAATCACGAGAAAAGCCAAGACAGCAACCTCGGTGCATGGGGACACTGCCCTCGTCGTGAGGGCCGGATCTTCATGCTCACCTGCGGGTGGAATATAGCTCCTCGATTTCAGAACTGGAAAGTTCACGATCGTAAATCGAGACCTCATCCACGTCACCGACCCAAGGATGGTGGTACGGTCCAAAATCACGCCCGCCGATGATCACATCGGTGTCATGCACAGGCAGTTTTCCCGAATACTCATCGCTCTGGAACAGAACCCCATCCACATACATCTTCTGGCTTCCCTTTCTGTAAGTCGCCGTGACCATGTGCCATTCGCCGTCGCGGAGGTTTAGCTTCGTGTTGCCAATACCAATGTTCAAGAGACCGATGCCACGATCCCATGTCGCATATTGCGGACCATTACGCCCCTGATCCCGTCGCCCATCGCAAAGCCCAAGCATGAATGATCCACCTCCGTCATCCACATCATCAATCCACGTTTTCCAGTCCTCAACCACCGCAGGTGCCTTCGTCCGTATCCAGCCGGAAACAGTGAAGGAGCCCATGGAAAAATCCACATGCCCCACATTGATCCCCGCTTTGCCATCAAAATGATATGCCCCTCCAAATCTTCCATCGTCCACAGACACCGCCCCGTTAACCTCTCCGTGACGGTCGTGCCCACTCGAATCCTCAGCCGATCCATCCAGGTGCCAGAGTCCAATCAACCCGTCCGTGATCATGGAAGCGCCGCGACGGCTCTCAACATTCAATGATCTGATGTGACCCATCCCGATGCTCACCCGACCAAAAAGCGTTTCCAATTCAACTTCCTCCAGCTTGATGCTCCCCTTGAGGCGGTCGCCGTTGCGGAACGTCACCAAGACCCTCTCGGGACCATCCTTCTTAAATTCAATCGCACGGATCTCTCTCAACGAAACATCGATCGAAGCGAGGCTTGACTGAAATGGAATTGTTTCACGCTTCGTCGTGCCAATGATGCGCGACCCATCATCCAGTTTAAAAATCAACCGAAGCGGGGGATCGTTTTTTGTCTCTCCACCCAGCGGAAGAACCGGCATCATCATCGCAAGGGCCATGAGCAAACATGCGAGAACGCGGCCCCCTTTCCTCTTCGCATTGGATAATTGAACCGTCTGCACCCCGCCAACCTAACGCGGGCCAGCCATGATTTCAAGCATCCGAAGACCCCATTCCCGATTCAACTTGCAGTTCGCTTCACGCCCGACTTCCATTCGACGGATGAACGCCGCCGCCACCGAATCGCTCTTCGACATCATCGAGGAATCGGCTGACCTGCTTGCGCTGAACAAGCCCGGCAACCTCGTCTGCCACCCCACGAAAGGAGACGAATACTCGAGCCTCATCAGCCGCCTGCGCCTCTACTTCGCCGACAAGCCGGAGGTCCAACCCAGCTTTGTCAACCGCCTCGATCGCGAAACAAGCGGAGTGATCCTCATCGCCAAGAATCCAGAAACCCACGCGAGCCTGCAACGCGACTACATCAACGGTCGCGCCGAAAAAATCTATTTCGCCGTGGTTCACGGCGCGCCGCGTGAGACGGAAGGTGAAATCAATCAGCCCCTCGCGCGCGAACCCGATTGCGAGGTGCGCACCAAGCAATCCATCCAACCCACCGGCGCAGTCTCGGTCACGCGATGGAAGGCATGCAAGGTCACGCCCAAGTTTTCCCTGCTGGAAGTTCGCCCTCAAAGCGGGAGGCTCCACCAGATCCGCGTCCACCTGTCATCCATCGGCCACCCCATCGTGGGCGACAAACTCTACGGCCCCGATCATCGCCTGTACCTGCAATTCATCGAAACCGGCTGGACGCCCGAATTGGAAAAACAACTTCTCACCCCAAGACAGATGCTTCACGCCTCGGAATTAAAAATCCAACGCGCCGATGGAAGCGAAATCGGCCACTGGAAAGCCCCCCTCCCCGCCGACTTCCGCGCATTCGCGGAAAAGCATTGCGGGGAATGATGTAGAGGCGCTTCTGCGAGCCGCCGCGTCCGCGTTCTTGCGAACGCGGCTAAATTTCGATGCTCGACCTTGGCCAACTCTTCGATTAGGTGTCGCAGCCATGAAAGCACGATGGTTTGTTCGCGGCGATGTGGATGGGTTCTTCGGGCTCTTTGTTGACAACCTGCTCCAGCTCATGCTGATCGCGACGCTCTGCCCGATTATCTGCGGGATCCCGTCGGATGTCGTCACCCACCGCATCCTGCCCGGCGCGGCGGTCTCGATCCTCTTCGGAAATTTATTTTACGCCTGGCAGGCGCGACGGCTCGCGGAAAGAACCGGGCGCAACGACGTCACCGCGCTCCCCTACGGGATCAACACCGTGAGCCTCTACGCATTCATCTTTCTGGTCATGGGGCCGGTTTACCAGGCGACGAATCACAATGCGACGGTCGCATGGCAGGCTGGAATTTTTGCCTGCTTCCTGAGCGGCGTGCTGGAAATCGCCGGGGCGTTCGCAGGCGACGCATTGAGGCGATACACCCCCCGCGCCGCGCTCCTCTCGGCCCTCGCGGGGATCGCCATCACGTTCATCTCTATGGGATTCGTCTTCCAGATTTTCGCGTCACCCGTCGTCGCGATCGTTCCAATGATGCTGATCCTTGTGTTCTACGCCTCGCGTGTGCGTCTTCCATTCGGCGCACCGGGCGGGCTCGTGGCCGTGACGCTTGGTGTTGCGATTGCGTGGGGATCGCGCGCGCTTCATCTCCCGTTTTTTCTCCCCTCGGAAGTCCCGGTGGAATTAGGCTTTCATCCGCCCGTGCCGGTGCCGGGCGATCTTTTCGCGTTACTGATGAGCCCGCACGGCTGGAGCTATCTCTCGATCGTCGTGCCCATGGCGCTCGTGAACGTGGTCGGCTCCTTGCAAAACCTGGAAAGCGCCGACGCGGCGGGGGATCGTTACGAGACACGCTCATCGCTCCTGGTGAACGGCGTCAGCAGCGTGGTCGCCGCGATGTTCGGCAGCGCATTTCCCACGACGATCTACATCGGGCACCCGGGCTGGAAGGCGATGGGCGCCCGCACCGGTTACTCGGTTTTGAACGGCGCGGCCATCACGCTGATCTGCCTGACGGGCGGAGTCGGACTTGTCCTGAAATTTGTGCCAATCGAGGCCACGCTGGGCATTTTGCTCTGGATCGGGCTGATCATCACCGCACAGGCGTTTCAACAGGTCCCGCGACACCATGCGCTTGCGGTCGCACTGGGAATCATCCCATCACTCGCAGCGTGGGCGCTCCTGTTGATCGGGCATTCGCTGCGCGCCGCGGGCGGCTCCCTGTCGGAAGCTGCCGCGAATTTCCATGACACCCTTTACATTCAGGGTGTCTTCAGCCTCAGCCAGGGTTTTCTTTTCACCTCGATGATTTTTTCAGCCATCATGGTTTTTGCAATCGAGCGGCAATTTTTGAAGGCGGCCGGCTGGACCTTTGCCGCGGCGCTGCTTTCGACAGTGGGAGTCATCCACGCCTACACGCTCACTCCCCATGGATTGGAAAACAAATTCGGGTTGATGGTCGCGCCCCAATTTGCGGCGGCCTACGCGGTACTGGGTTGCATTCTTCTCGCGCTGCATGCTTTCGCGAAAGGCAGCGACGAATTGAAACCGCAGCCCGCACGCCACGACGATGACAGGGGCTGAATATCTCAGGGATGAAACAGGCGGCAGGTCGTCGCCTTCTCGTCAAAAATTCCAAGTTCCTTGAAGAGCAGCTCGGCGAAGACCAGGTGGCCATGATTGTTGGGGTGAAAGCTGTCGTTCATCCAGTAGTAGAGCCATCCCTCATTTTTCTTCCAATGAAGAGTGTGGTCCACGAGCGGAAGTTTCTCGGCGGCGGCAATTTCACGCACAATGTCCATGTAGTCGCTGATGTTCGGCTCGCGATCGCCCCCGGCACCGGGAAGGACGGGGCATGTCGTTTGCAGGACGGGCACGGCGGAATCGAGGGCGCTGATCCTCCGGCATAATTCGCGGAGGTTGGTGCGGAATTCATCGCGCGTCACCTCCCGCCCCGTGCTGCAATCGTTCATGCCAATCATGATAAACACCACCTGCGGACGGAACTGGCCCAGGCGCCACTCAAAATCACGAAGTAGATCCTTCGTCGTGTTGCCGCTGATCGCGGTCTTGATCACGATGTCCTGGTAACGCCCCATCTCAAAACGGACACGCTCCGTGAAATGCTCCGTGTAATCGCGCCAGCCGAAGGTGTGAAGCGCGCCATGCGTGATGCTGTCGCCATAAAAAAGCCATTTGATGGGCTTTTCCGATTTGAGAAGTTTTTGAATGCGTTGCATAAAATGGGAGTGATCCTTTCATCATGACGAGGCTTTCTCGCGGGAAACAAGCGAAAAGGCAGGTCAGATTCCGAATACCCTCTTCACATTCGCTGCCACCTGCCGCGCTGCTTCTTCGAGGGATACCTTCCATATTTCAGCCAGCTTCTCCGCCACCAGCCGCGTCCACCCGGGCTCGTTGCGTTTTCCGCGATGCGGCGCTGGAGCCAGGAACGGGCAGTCCGTTTCAAGCAGCAACCGGTCCCGCGGCATCGCCTCCACCAGTTCGCGCAGCGCGGGAGCGTTCTTGAACGTCAGAATGCCACCGACGGAAATCATATAGCCCATCTCATAGACCTGTTCCGCCGTGGCGCGATCCGCGCCAAAACAATGCATCACGCCAGGCTCTTTCCGGAACCGCCCGAACTCCCTCAAAATCTTCACCGCATCCTCATACGCATTGCGGCAGTGAATAACCACCGGCCGATCCACGCGTTTCGCCAGGTCAAGCTGACGCAGGAAATAGTCTCGCTGACGCCCTTTGTCGAAGGGCTCATGATGATAATCCAGACCCGTCTCCCCGATCGCCACCACGCGCGGGTGCTTCGCTGCGTCTTCCAGCAATGTCCATTCCTCCAAACCGAGCGCGTCAAGCGAAGTCGGATGAACGCCCACGGCAGCGAACACACCTTCATATTTGTCACAAAGCGCCAACGAGCTCGGGATGGATTTGCGGCCGATCCCAATCGTGATGATCTGCGTGACGCCCGCCTGACGCGCCCGTTCCACCACTTCATCCCGATCCGCGTCGTAGTCAGGATAATCCAGATGCGCGTGAGTGTCGGTGATCATGGGGGGGAGCTTCTAGCTGCTGGCTTCTGGCCGCTAGGATTGAAGCATTGCTCGCGAGCTTCAAGTCCTGAATTCCCACTGCCTCAGGCGCGGCATTCCTCCGTTGCCAGTGGCAAGCAGCCAGCAGCTAGAAGCCCTCTTCACACTTCCACGATCTGTCCATCATAGGCGAGCGCGACACCCGGGGGCAGTTCGGCATTCGTGAGATTGTGGTCCAGGTCGTGCGCAATGTGGGTGAAAAACGCACGCTGCGGCTTCACCTCCCGCACCACTTCCAACGCTTCGTCCAGCGACAGATGGGTGGGATGCGGCTTTTTGCGCAGCGCATCGAGAATGAGCACCGGAATCCCATGGATATCCTTGCGGATGGCTGATGACACCTGTTTGCAATCCGTAAGGTACGCGAAGCGCGGGCCACGCGCGTCGTCAAAACGGAAACCCATGGACTCCGTGTTCCCGTGCGGCATGCGATGGGGCGTCAGATGAATGTGGCGCAGCTTGAACGGCTCGATGATTTCATGAAGGTCCAGCTCGGGCAAACCCTTGTACAGGACCGGATTGTGCAGCGCGTAGGGAAAAATACGGCGGATGTATTCAAGCACCCGCGGCGATCCGTACACCGGCAGACGCTTGTCATGCACCACGCAAAACCGACGCAACTCATCAAGCCCAAGGATGTGGTCGGAATGTTCGTGCGTGTACACAATTGCATCGAGATCGGACACCTTCGCGCGCAGGCACTGCATGCGAAAGTCCGGCGTCGTGTCCACCACGAGCTTGAACCCCTTGCTCTCCACGAAAATGGACGACCGAAAGCGCTTGTTGAGGGGATCGGGCGACTGGCACACCACGCAATCGCACCCGATCATGGGCACGCCATTGGATGTGCCGGTGCCGAGGAACGTGATTTTCAATGGAATCCCCGCCGCGGCGGATCAGTTTGCCGTCGCTTTCGGCTTCTTCAGGTACATCTTTCCAGTAGGCGCTGCGGTCTCCACCTTCACATACCGATTGTTGCCGTACCGCACGACTCTCAGCTCCACGTCAATCACACCATCGCTCAACGACGCAACCTGTCGAAATGCCGCTTTCGAAAGATCAATCACCCGGCCGTCATGAATCGGCGGCAGCCGGTCATTGACCCGCACCTTCACCGACTTTCCATTCTTCAAATTCGTGACTTCCACCACGGTATTCAATGCCAGCGACGGATGCGCTGCCGTCAGCGCGTTCATATTGTAGATTTCGCCATTCGCCGTGCGATCCCCCTGGTCGTCATACCAGGACGCTTTCCCCACCTGGCTTCCGTCGTCGCGCCACACCCGGTCCGGGCGCGAGTTCTCGCAGGAGCTGAGCAACAACACAAACGACACAGCCACGAGGCTCACCGCCACGGCGCCCAATGTCTGAAGTTCCAATCGCTTACAACGCATATGTTTCTGAAGATTCAGGATTGCTCCACAATATAAGGGCGCGTACATAAACGTGCAAATGTTAGTTTCATTGCGAATCAAGAATCTTGCCCTGGTCGAGGATCTCTCCCTTGACCTTGACAAGGGCTTTTGCGCCATCACGGGAGAGACGGGCGCGGGGAAATCCATCCTCATCGGCGCCCTCAGCCTGGTCCTCGGCGAACGCGCCGATCGCGACTGGATCCGCTCGGGCGCCGATTCCTGCACCGTTGAATCGGTCTTCAACACCCGCGGCCTCGACGCCCTCCCGCCATTGCTCGAAGAACTCGGGCTCGAACCCTGCTCCGATTCGCAACTTCTGCTGAAGCGCGTCTTCAGCCCCGCCGGCAGCAACCGCCAGTTCGTCAACGGCTCGCCCGCCACGCTCCAGGCGCTCAAGCAGATCGGCGAACTGCTCGTGGACATCCATGGCCCGCACGACCACCAGTCGCTCCTCCGCCCCGAAGCCCAGCTACGCATCCTGGACCGCTTTGCCGACCTCGAAAAATCGCGTGCCGATTTCGCAAAACATCTTCTCGAACTGCGCCGCATCGAGGAACAAAAACGCTCGCTCGTGATGGATGAAAAGGAATTCCAGCAGCAGCTCGACCTGCTCGCGCATCAGGTGAATGAAATCGAGGCAGCACGCCTTGCGCCCGACGAGGAGGAAAAAATCGAAAATGATTATCGCCTTGCCACCAATTCACAAAAGCTTCTCGACCTTGCAGGACGCGCCCGAGATGCGCTTTCGGAGGGAGACTCCAACGCCACCACGTCCATCGCCCATGCGGAACGCGCCCTGCGCGATCTTGCCGCCATTGATCCCGCTGCCGCCGCACTGGAGGAATCCAACCAATCGCTCGCCGCGCAACTCAACGACCTGGCGCGAAGCCTCGCCGATTACGCCTCGCACATCGAGATGGATCCCGACCGCCTCCAATTCCTCTCCGAACGCATGACGCTCATCCAAGGCCTGAAACGCAAATATGGGAAAAATCTCGCCGAGGTGATCGAATTCGGAAAAGCCGCATCGGAACGCCTGCGTCTCCTCCAAGGACGCGAGGAATCCCTGGCCAAGCTCGATGCCGAAGCCGCCACCGCAAAACGCGCGATGGAAAAAACCGGCAACGCGCTCCGCGCCGCGCGCCAGAAGGCGATTCCTAAACTCACACAAACCGTGTCACGCCACCTGCGCGAGCTGGGTTTCACGCAGTCCACATTCTCCGCGGAGCTGGCGCCGTGCGAACCCACGTCCAGCGGCATGGATGCGATGGATTTCCGTTTCGCGCCCAATCCCGGTGAGCCGGCGAAGCCGTTGCGAGAGATCGCGTCCTCCGGCGAAATGGCCCGCGTGATGCTCGCCCTCAAGACCGCGCTCGCCGACCAGGACGAAGTCCCCGTGCTGGTGTTCGACGAAGTGGACGCCAACGTGGGCGGTGAAGTGGGAAACAGCGTCGGCGAAAAAATGGCGCAGATTGGAAAACGTCACCAGGTCCTCTGCATCACCCATCTCCCGCAGGTCGCCGCGCACGGCAAGACCCACATGGTCGTAAGCAAAACCGTGGAGAAAGGCCGTACCTTCACGCGCATCGAACCACTGGAATCCGAAAAACGAATCGAAGAAATCGCCCGCATGTTGGGAGGCAAAGGCGACACCGCTCTGAAGCACGCCAAAGAAATGCTCCGCCAAGCCTCGTAGCCGAACTCGCAAGAGTTTGGCCATGCCGTGTGGAAGGCGACGCCGTCGGCGACCCGCTTCAACGGAGGGACACTCTCCGGAGGCTGTCTCAGAACTCGCAAAAAGTTCTGAGACAGGGCGAAATCGACCATCCCAAATGCCTCGTAAAAAATTAAAATGCGTCATAACGTAAATACAAGCTTCGCTTTTTTTGAAACCGGAGTTCTGAGACGGCCTCTCCGCCGTGTCCACGGGATCGAGGGATCATTCCCCAATCAACAATCCCAGCTTTCCAAGAACCTCCTTGATCACCGGGGCCGATACGCGCGACACAGGCGCGGCTTTTCGCATCCGCCAGTCCAGACTCTTCACCTGGTCCGCGAGCACGACTCCGCGCACCTTGTGCCCGGCGGGGAGTGACACCTCGAACGGATAGCCCTTGGCCCGGCTTGTAATGGGACAGAACAAAGCCAGGCCAACCGTCCGGTTGTACGCCGACTGGGAAATCACGAGCGCGGGACGATGCCCCGCCTGTTCGTGTCCCGCTTGCGGATGAAAATCCAGCCACACGATGTCCCCGCGCTCGGGCGCCCAATCACCATGATGTGGACTCACCATGCTTCACGCCCCACCGCGCGTCCCGTCCCGATCTCGCCATACAATTGGTCTGGCTTCACCTTCGCCAGAAGGCGTTCCAGCTTGACCGAAGATGCCTTGGATGGACGGACGACGAGGCTCCCGTTCCGGAGCACAATCGAAGCCCGGGAGCCCTCGCCCAGGTGAATCTCACGCGCGAACGGACCCGGGATGCGGACCGCAAGACTGTTGCCCCAACGCTGAATTTTCGTCTCCATGCCAGAAGTATCTACAATAAAGATACATCAAGCAAGTACTTTTCAGAATGTAGCCGAACTCGCAAGAGTTTGGCCTCCGATCGGCCTCCGATTTCTGCCTCGTAACTTCCTCCTCCCTTTGGTGTTCTATCCCCCATGCGTCGCTCCTACTGGATCGTCCTCTTTCTCGTCATCTCCTGCTTTGCCGCCGTCCAGCTCACGGACTGGTGGAAGAATCGTCATCTCATCACGCTCGATGTCACGAACGCCGAGATCCTTCCCGTCCTCAAGGAAGTCTCGCGCCAGTCGGGAGTTCCTGTCCTCGCCTCCACCAACACAACAGGCAAGGTCACCGTCCAGTTCCACCGCGTCACGCTCGACCAGGCCCTGAACATTCTTGCTGAGCAGACGGATGGGCGCTGGCAGAAGCTCTTCCTCATGGGCCGCACGGACTCGGCAATCCAGACGTTGCGCAACAACGTCAGCGAGCAAGGCCCTCCCTTTCTCCTCACCAGCGCTGGCGGAGGGGGAAACGTTTTCGGCGCCACCATGTTTGCCGAGAGCATCACCAATGCGCCACCACAACTGAGTTTCGACATCAAGAACAAGGACAGGGAAACCGCCGCGCTTGAAATCGCGCTCCGGATACGGACTCCCATCGTGCTCGCCCCCGAAGAAGGTGTGCATCCGATGCTCAACCTGACGATCAACGAACCCACGCCCGAAGCCACGGTTGCAAAGCTGGCTCAAGCCGTGAATTACAACCTTGAGCTGGCCTGCCACTTCCGCACTTCCAACCGCGGCGATGGCATGGCGATGATGCGGAATTGGAACCGCGATGACGGGGATTCCGCAAGGCCCAGTTCTGCCGACGACGCTTCACGCGAGGCACGCGCCGCCCGGCGTGAAGCGCGCGAACAGATGATGGAGAAGCAAATCGCGCTCCTTCCCCCGGACCAGCAGCAGCAATACCAGCAGGCGCGCGATGAGCGCCAGAAGCGAATGGCCGAATTCGCCACCCTCTCGCCCGAGGAACGGCAGAGGCGCATGGCGGAGATGGCTGCCAACGGCAAGGCGCAGGAACGCTATGACAATCGTGCTCTCAGCCGCATCAAGAATCTCACGCCCGAGCAGCGCGTGCAACGCTACCAAAAGTTTGCCAAGGCACACGGAAGCCAGGCTGGAAAATGAAAACTCCCAAGATTGCGCATGCCTTCACGCTCATTGAATTGCTTGTGGTGATCGCCATCATCGGGATTCTCGCCTCCATGCTCATGCCCGTCGTGAACCAGATGCGGGGACGCGCACGTGCTGCGCAATGCGCGGAACAGCTCCATCAACTGGGTGTCGCCCTCAACCTGTACGCGCAGGAAAACAACCAGCGACTGCCCGCCGTCGAGCCCCTGCCCAGCAACCCGGTCGATCCCGCAAACCCACTCCCCAGGCTGCACGACGTCCTGTTCAAGCATGTCAGCAACAACGAAAAGGTGTTTCAGTGCCCGAAAGACTCCACCCGCTGGCCGAGCGAGGGCGCCAGCTACGAATGGTGTTACCCCTACAGCAACGACCTCATTGACGTCCCCAAGGCATGGATCTTCGCACGTCCACCCGAGAAGGCCACGATGCTATGGGATTACGACAACGTCCACAACGACCAGGGCGGCCCGCTGAGCAAAAACGTCCTTTTCGGCGACGGACACGTCAAGGGTATTTGAGATTTCAGATTTGAAATTTGAGATCAATCTTCAGTTGGCGCAACCAGGCCGAGCTCAAAGAGCGAAAGCGGGAGACACAAACAATCAAAGCCAGGACGCGATGTGCACGAGCCACTGATCAACAGTCGGCGACACCTTCTCAGAGAGGTGATGGACGTACAGTGCCGCAATCACACCGGTAAAAACATCCAGGGTGTAATGCGCGCGCAGAAGTAGCACGGCCACCATTTCGAAAACCGCGACGGCCATGCCCAGCACCACGCCGACCGGCCCGAAAGCGGAGACAAGGCACATGACCCCGAACACGGCAATCGCGGTGTGCCCTGAAAAAAACAAGTCATTCGACGTGCCGTAGGTCACCAGGATGGTTGGAAAACCGGGTTTTCTCCAGATCATTCCCTTGGGCAAAGGCAATGGGCAAAATGCCTGGCAAATCTGGCGCAACGAAAAGAGCATCATTAATCCGACGAAGGGCTGAAAGGTCGCGCCGAAAATCGCGGAGCCAAGCAAATACAGTCCAAGCAGGTCAATGACGAGCGAGCTGACAATCAGCAACATGTTGGCTTGAGCTGTGTGTTCCAATAACCAGCGATTCCATCCCGCGGTGAGATCATGAAAACCATCGCTGATGCTGCCGGTGGATGTCGGGGTCTGCGCACGCTTGCCCAGGAGCGCCTGTGTCAGGAACCATATTCCCAATCCAATGACGATCACTGCAACGCGCACTCCAATGGTGGTCCAGCTTTGCATGGTCAATTTTGCACTGGTGGAGCATTGCGCGATGACTGCCCGGTGGCCGCCTGCGCAGCCGCGTCCTCCTGCAAGCCCAGCATGTGCTTGAGTTGCTGTTCAATCTGTTGAAGGACCGGATCAACATGACTGTGCCGATCCCGCTCGGGACTTACCTCGATCGCTTCACCCACGGTGATCGTCGCGCTGATCGGCCCGTGGACACGAACCTTGTCAGTCAAATCCTCTTCAAACCGTTCGAGAGTCTCAAAAATGCGCTGGGCTGAATCCTTCGACTTCACATAATCGGGTGGATAATGAAACAGCTGCATCGCGAGGTAAACGTCGCCGAGTTGCTTCCATCGCCGCTCCCGCTCGGGCTCGTCGATGTCTCCCTTGACCAGGTCAGGGATGATGGCTGTCCGGAGACGCTTCACCCGGGCATTGACCGTCCCATCGTGTTTGGACTCGACCCATTCGTTTTCGAGCGGCGAGAGCAGGGCATCGATCAGGCCCTGCAACCGCTGCCAGATTTCCCCCTGCCGGGGTTGTCCCAGGATTTCCAATTCCTTGAGCGTCAGCAGGGCCGCGCCCACTTTCACCGTGCGTTCATAGATGGAGAGATGCTTGTTTGGCCGCCATGAAAGTCGTGATTCGATTTCATCGAGCATCTGATTTGAGGCGGCTTCGATATCCCCGACAAAACGATAGCGGAGGGCCACCGGATGGATGACGACTTTTTTAGGCGGTTCCATCTTCGCGCGTTTTTTGGCCGCCGAGCGCGCCATCATCGCGGTGCCTTCCATCAGTTCGTTGAGTTTGTCGTTGGTGCGCGCGATGAAACCCTCGGGGAAAACAACCAGCGGCCGCTCCGCCCGCTCGAGGATGTCAATGGCCGTGGTCAATGCGGCACGGTCAATTCCTTCACGAAAAATACTGAACGCGCCCGCGCGGCGCAGGAGGAAGGTTTGCATTTTTGATTGAAAGAACAGATGCGCGCTTGCCATCACGAAAAATGGTTTCCCGACACATCCTGACAAAATTCCAAGCGTCATCGGATCCTCGTCGCGGCAATGATTCGGGGCCAGGAGCACTCCATGCCCGGCGGCGATGGAATCGCGGAGCCGATCCGCATGGACGCATTCAACCTTCTCGACACCATAAGTCTTGCGCAGCAACCGGGGCAGATAGAGCGACAGAAGCGCCGGCCAGATTCCACCTCGATGGGGCGGTACCGGGACATACGGTTTTTCAACAATGAGGTTTTGCATCCACTCAAAATTAGACCGACGTGGAACTCCCGGATCAACTATTTTATCGGCCAACCCAAACCAAAGAGTGAGACGCAGGAACGAACCAGCGTAGCCCTCTGGACGACCTCCAGCTGCGCTTTTGAGATTTTAAATTTCGTCATCGGGATGTATTCTTGAATGATGAAATTTATCGACGTCAGCTCCGATTTTCCGATTTGTTCCGCAGTCGTCTATCAGGGAAAAATCTTTGAAGCAGTGGTGACGGGAATTCCCGACGGGTCAAACGCACCTGTGCCTGGCGGGGCGGCTGCCGAGATGCGGGAAATCTTCAAGCAATTGGATGGTCTTCTGGCTCAGGCGGGCCTGAATAAAAATCACATTTGTTCGGCGCGGCTTTATTTGCAGCATGTGGTCCGGGACATTCCGGAAGTCAATCAAGTCTATCGTGAGTACTTTGGCACTCACACCCCAAACCGTCGCGCTTATGGGGTCGATTTACAGGTTGGAATGTTGGTGGAAGCTGCATTTGTAGCTGAATTTCCGGAATCGCAGTCATAAGATGTCACCCATTGTATCCGCTGGTAGCGCGGACGATTCCGGCTTGGAACCAAATCGTTTCCTGATTGCGGACGATGGATGCCTTGCGGCGGATTTAGATGTTCCCCTCCAGTGACTGGACATTCCAAAAAACAGACGCCATGGTTTTCCCCTCGTGGAAAGCAATTTTTCATCATCCATTTGAAAACTGCGGCGCGTGCTGACATGGAGGGTTTCATATGATCCAACAGAAGACGACCTTCAACGTCACGTCCACCGGGACAAGACTGCTCGGCGCACTTGTAACCGGCGGGATGGGCGTCGCTTGTCTGGTTCCATTTGCCCTGACACCCAGCGGCACCGTCGCTGAAAAATGGGGCTTGGTCGCGCTCGCAACGTTCTTCCTGGGCGTGGGAGCGGCCATATTCCTCGTCGTCCCGAGGATTATTCTGGACCCTGTCGCACACACGGTGACTCAGACAATGAGACTGCTGGGCATCATCCTGAAGGAACGGACGTTTCCATTCTCTGCCGTCAATAAGGTTGTTCTCGCTGTCAAGAGAGCTAAAAGCTCGCGCCTGGCGCTCATCAAGATCGTGCCCCACGAGGGGGACGTCATCTTTGCACGCTCAATGACCATCTTCAGCGACGAGGCGCCGGAAGACGTCGTCGCATTCGCACGGGAGCTGGCCGGGACGATGAGCGTGCCCCTGGAAGAAACCAAAATTACTCCGCCGTAGCGCCCGCCTGCACGCGCCCGCTTCGGCAAGGCGGCCCGTTCGACTCAGCCTTCGGCTTCGCACAGGATCATTCGACTCGTCACGGCCATGGACCGGCTCTGCGAAGCGGAGTCATGGGCGAGCAGTCCGTGACGAGTCTCTACAGCCGTCTACCAAAGGCTCTCAGCTCCATATCTACAAATGTCGGAAACAGGCGTATGCAGGCATAAAGAACAACAGCCCCGGCCAAAATAGAAATAAACACGCAGACTGCAATCTGCATTCGGTTCTTTTTTTTCCTGGCATGCGCCAACTGCCGCACCGAAAACGGCAACAGAACAAATGATGCAACGACCAATAGCGGCCCTATCAGGATAAAGAGCATGTTTAGAAAAACCACACCACCATGAGCGAGTCTGGAACAAGCAAGGAAAACCAGCCATAGCACGACGTAGGCGATGTAAATGACATTCATATTCTTGATGCCCGGCAAAACACATTCGTGGATGTCGAAGCAAGCAGCCCAAAAGTTGGTGGGACTCCATCTTCCGACGCCTGCAACGTCGAAACCGCCAGCAGGAGAAGCAGAAGGGATCGTTTCATTTGATGGGTTGGCCAAATCCGATGTCGTGGCCATCCAGGTCTTGCGTTCCGAATTCCCTGCAATCATAGGGCTGATTGCAAAGCTCGTAATCAATCTTCGCGCCTCGGCGAACAAATTCGGCATGGAGGGCCTCCACGTCGTTGACCCAAAAATAAATGTTCCAGAGCTTATCGGAAACGGTCCAGTGAGGAATGACGTGCTTCGGATCCCCGGCTTGTTTGAGCATCACATACATTCCGTCCCGATTCAGAATCACAAACTCAGGCGGCTCACCCCAAAACCGCTCGTATTTGAACCCCATCGCATCCCTGTAATGGTTCGCTGCTTTCACGACATCCTTGACGAGAAGGACCGGTGCGCTGGCTGTGAGTTTTGCGGCTGTGCTCATATCGGTCGGCGCTTTCCAGCGATGTTGGAGTTTCTCTCAAGACTTTGAAGTAACTCCGAGGTCTTTGTCTTTTTCATTTTCCTGGCAATTTCCAGTGGTGTTTTTCCAGATCCATCCTTGGCCTTGAGATTGCCACCACGTTCCACCAACGCTTCGATCACCCTGGCATTGATTCCCTTGCGGGCAGCGACATGCAAAGCGGTGTTGCCTTTGCCATCCACGGCGTTGGGATTTGCGCCATTCCTGATCAGCCATAAACAAATGCCCGGCAGGTTCCAGTGAATGCGTGAATGAAGCAGCGGAACTCCCGGGCTTTCCTCTGAATTGACGTCGGCACCATGGGAAAGGAACAAGTCTGCCATGTCCAATGGTTCATGCCAAAGGCAGTTTCCAAATCCAAAATTTGGATTCGCCCCCTTCGCCAGCAAGGTTTTTGCGACAGCGAAATTGTTGCCCCAGGCTGTGAAATGAAGAACAGGGGTCTTTGGATAAGGACCGATGTTTTCTCGGGCATTGGGATCCCCACCGTTCTCTAAAAGCAGCAAGGTGAGCTTCCTCAAATTCTCCTGATCCTCGGCTTCTTTCAAACCGGAGAGTGCGGCATAGTGCAACGGTGTCATCTGATTGACATCTTTCGTTTTGGCGAGGGATGGAGTTTTTTCCAAGAATCGTCCAACGCCTTTGGCGTCAGCCAGTATCGCCGCAGAATAAATGTCCAAGCCGGGATCCTTGGCGAGGACCAGTTTGATAAACTCCCGGTCTCCTTTCATCCCCGCCACAGCCAACGGGGTGATCGACATCCATGTTCCACGGGTGTCTAGTCCGGAGCCCTTCTCCAGCAACAAGCGCGTCGTCTCCAGGTGACCCGGATTTTTGGGCACACCCCGGTGTTCGATGACACGGTGGAGCGGACGATAGTGCTCGTGACTCAGAACCTCCTGGTTGGGATCAGCGCCGCTTTCGAGCAGAAATTTGACAATGGATGCATGACCATGGAGAGCCGCCGCGTTGAGGACTCTCGAATCATTCTTCAGATCGGGATTCTTGCGGATGAGGCGTTGAACTGCATTGAGGTCGCCGGCACTTCCGGCTTCCAGGGCGTTCTTGATTTCAGATGTGACTTTCACGGATGGCTTTTGATCAAGAGCCAATGGGTCGATCCATTTTGATGGTTCCTTTCATGCCGTGGAATGTAGCACTGCAGGGGCTGGGGCTCAAGCGCTGGCGGGCATGTGCCATCAGTGGTTTGCTCGAGCGTCAGCCTTTCTGATCTGGCACTTTTCACCTGCGCTGGCGGCACCCTCGCATAGCGAGCAACCTTTCTCGTCGCCATAAGCTTCAAGTTTATCCTTTATCAGATCAGGCGGACTTGATCTGGAATCCATCAGAGATTTGAACATTTGCATGCCGGCCCTTTTTCTGTCAGCCAGTCCTTTTTCCCATTCAACCTTTTCCTCCTGGGCAAGATTCATCGTGTTCAGCTTTTGAAGCACCCACCTTACCTTCAATATAGCAAGAAACTCCCTCGGAGGCAAAGTTTTGATTCCAATCCGTTGTGCCGGCTGCAAGTGCCGTAGATTGTAACTCACGATCTGGTCGGATTTGGATTCATGCGCCAGTTGGCTCTGATTCCGGATGGAACTTTGTCATGAAACCTTTTTCTCAGGATCCGTCCGCCAGATCGCGTAGGAATAGCCCATCAGCGACAGAACGATCCCAACGGAGCCGCCCACGATGATGACGAGCAACCATTCTTGACAGCTGGGGATCAGGGATGTTGCGATGATCGCCAGGCCATCGATGAAAAACAGCCGTCCGCCGAGCCGATGGGTTTTATTCCAAGAGAGCTCGCTCGACAACGTCCACGGTGTCCGGATGCCGAAAGTGAAATTACTCTGAATTTTCCCCATGTAATTCCCGAGGATCATGAACAGCACTCCGAGCGACGGCGACATTACATGGTTCATGTTGACCGTGTGTCCCATGACAGACACCAGAATGGCAGCATGAAGGACCATGAAGATTGCCAAGAGTGCGCTCCACAGCGCGCAGTATGCCTTGGCGGACTGCTGGAGGCTGAATCTTCGCGGTTCGATCCATGGAACCACGGCCAGCAACGCCACCATTCCCGCTACGACAGCCGGAATTGAATAGAGAACGAAGGTAGTGCTTCCGTAGCCGTCTGGTTTGCCATCCAAACCCCAATGGATGGGATACTTTCCGTTGTCGGGGACTCTCACCCCCACCCACAGCGAAGCCACCACCATGAGGGCTACCGCCCCAACGCTGAGCGCCAGCATTTTTCGCAACGGAATTTTCGGAAAGGCACCTTCGCCTCCCGTCACGCTGTTGAGTGTTTCGCCTGCATCCATGATTCCTCCTTCTGCTTGCGGTTGAATTTTGACAGGAGTCCCAACAAGGCTTCCTCCAACAGCGAAACATTCAGCCGGTACACAATGGAGGTTCCATTCCGCCGTCCCTGAATCAAATCGGCTTCCTTGAGAACATTGAAGTGCTTCGACATGCTCGGCTTAGAAATGTCGAAACGCTCTGAGATTTCGCCAGCAGCCATGTCCCGCCGTTGAAGCAATTCCAAAATCCTGCGACGGGTCGGATCGGCCAAAGCTTTGAAAACCTTGTTCACACCCATAGATTAGCCGTATGGCTAATTAGCCATCAAGCTAAATATTGGATGTTGGAGTCAAAAGCCAAACAACGAAAGGAAGCGGATGAACTCGAACATGAACATCAACAGGAAACTACGGCGGCCATCTGAATCAAAAATGTTTTTTTGCAAAAGCCCTGCCAGAACCAGACTTGAGGTAGCGTTCAAATGCGAGTGCTTTGGATTTGTCAGAAAACTGGATGCTGACCATCAGACGCCATGGCCCGAATTTGGAAGTGTGAACGCATTTGCCCGCATTGTGCGTGACGAGTCTTTCGGTCAAATCTTCTGTCGAGCCGATATAGTATTTGTCGGGATGGGAAATGCTTTGGAGGGAATAAACGATGTACATGCGTGCAAGTATGAGAACACAGTTTTGGCGACGTCAACATCGCAGACCAGTCCGCCTTCGTCCAAGCACTTCGGCGTGACAGCCTTCACTCTCCAATCTTCAGCTGGCGTAGCCAAGCCGAAGCTCGAAGAGCGAAGGCTGGTAGCCCGTACGGGAATCGAACCCGTCTCTTGGCCTTGAGAGGGCCATGTCCTAGCCGATAGACGAACGGGCCGCTCATCTGCAGTGGATGCGAAACGCAAACGCCAAGTAGAGCCAATCGCCTTGGTGCAATTCAAGGGCAAAAAGCTGTTTCGCTCTCTCAATCCTCAAGGCTTGTATTAATTGAAAAAACAGCATCCACTAGACAATGAGTATGCGAACCCTCAGCCATCTTTTTGAAAACAACAAATCCTGGGCGGGACGGATCCGGCAGCAAGACCCGGATTTCTTCCTCAAGCTTTCACAGCAGCAGTCGCCCGGCTACCTGTGGATTGGCTGCTCGGACAGCCGGGTGCCCGCCAATCAGATTGTCGGACTGCTGCCCGGGGAGTTGTTCGTCCACCGGAACGTAGCCAACCTGGTCGTGCACACGGACCTCAACTGTCTGTCGGTCATGCAGTTCGCCGTGGATATCCTGAAAGTCCGCCACATCATCGTCTGCGGTCACTACGGCTGCAGCGGCGTGCAGGCCGTGTTTCGGCGCGAGAGACTCGGCTTGAGCGACAACTGGCTGCGTCATGTTCAGGACGTTCGACAGAAGCATGAAAAGCATCTGGCGGGCGCCGGCGGTGACATGAAGGCTTCCGACCGTCTTTGCGAACTGAACGTCATTGAGCAAGTGGCCAACGTCTGCCAGACCACGATTGCGCGCGACGCGTGGGAACGCGGCCAGGAGTTGACGGTGCATGGGTGGATCTACGGGTTGCAGGACGGGCTGCTGAGAGACCTGAACATCACGGTTGCCGATTTTCAAGAGACACCCGCGATTTATGACGCGGCGATTTCAGCTTTATCTTGATTCACTGTGGTTCATTCGAACGCCCCTATCACGAATTTCCACTTTTTTGCCCACGATCCCCGTCGAATTTGGAGCTTTTGCTTGATGGCTCCGCGTGGTAATCTCCCTTGATGGCAACGAAACCCAAGACTGACTGGAACGCCCTGACTGATTCGCTCCTGGCTGTGTTGACGCGGAGCGGTGAAAGGCAGCGGGGCATCGTGGCGGAGAATCGCATGAATGATGCAAAACAGCAGAGGGAGCGACTGCTGGCACAGAGATCCCCCTCCCTGAAAGGAGCCGTGGTCAAGAAAATGGTGAAGAAGCCGGTGCCGCAAAAGGTCTGACCCAAGGGATCGCGATGCCTCGATCCACGTTCATCCCGCTCCGCCAGTTTGCCAGCGACAATTATTCCGGCATCTGCCCCGAGGCATGGGCTGCCATGGATGAGGCCAACCGGGGACACGCGCGGGCCTACGGCGAAGATCCATGGACGCGCAAGGCAACCCACCTCATTCGCAAAATATTCGACACCAATTGCGAGGTCTTCTTCGTGTTCAACGGCACGGCTGCCAACTCTCTTGCTCTCGCCAGCGCGTGCCAGCCCTTCCACAGTGTCATCTGCCACGAGTATGCGCATGTGAACACCGATGAATGCGGCGCGCCAGGCTTCTTCGCCCACGGCGGCACGCTCGCGACGGTGAAGGGCAGCAACGGAAAACTCCGCCCCGCCGACATCGAACAAGCCTGCCTCGCGCGCAGCGACATCCACGCCCACCGCCCCGGCGCCGTCACCATCACCCAGGCCACCGAACTTGGCACCGTCTATTCGCCAGCGGAAATCAAGGCCATCCGCCGCAAGGCCGACCAATGGAATCTCACGTTTCACATGGACGGTGCGCGTTTCGCCAATGCAGTCGCCTCGCTCGGCATCGCCCCCAGCCTTCTCTCCTGGAAAGCGGGGGTGGATGTCCTCAGCCTCGGCGGCACCAAGAACGGCATGGCCATGGGCGAAGCACTGATCTTCTTCAACCGCAAATTTGCCACGGATTTTGGCCATCGATGCAAACAGGGAGGACAGCTCGCCTCCAAAATGCGTTTCATCGCAGCCCAATGGATCGGCCTGCTCGAGGATGGCGCATGGTTGCGTCACGCCACACACGCGAACCGGATCGCTCAGCTCCTCGAAAGGAAACTGCGCTCCATCCACGGCCTGCGCATCGCCTTCCCACGCCAGGCCAACGCCGTGTTCGTGGACATGCCCCCCGTGCTCGTCAAACGCCTCCGCCACAAAGGCTGGCGCTTTTACACCGACGTCGGCCCTGGCCCCGCCCGCCTCATGTGCTCCTGGGATTCCACCGGAGAGGATGTCGATGCCTTCGTGCACGACATCAAATCCGCCCTGCGTTGAGCCGATTCGCGCAGATTTCCAGAGGCCTCTCGCACCCGCGCTACGCCGCTCGCCGTCGCGACCAAGCGCTTTGGCGTAGTCGGATAGGCTTTGGCGAGGCGAGAAGGCGCAAAGGCGCAAAGGTCGGAACCCTTGATCCACATCGCGCCACTCCAATCGTCCATGTTGGACGATTGGAATGGCGCGATGAAATGTTTTGAGTCAGCGGAAGAATTGGGTGTCCTACGTTTGTGGTGAAATGCATGATTGCAACGATGGATCGAATCGCCTCACACGCCGCGGCATGCCGCGGCGTGTGAGGCGATTCCTTTCGGATCTTCTGACCTTTGCGCCATTGCGCCTTCTCGCCTCGCCAAAGCCTATCCGACTACGCCAAAGCGCTTGGTCGCGACGGCGAGCGGCGTAGCGCGGGTGCGAGAGACCTTCCGAAAATCTGCGTCCATCTGCGTTAATCTGCGGAGAAATTCTTTGCCGGGCGGCGGCCAAACTCTTGCGAGTTCGGCTACACTCCAGGCTGTTTTTGGGTTACATTGGAACAGATGACCCACGCACGACCGCAAAAGACCGCGCGCATACTCTTTGACGAATACCACAGCGAAAGCTGGTCGGTCTCGGAGGAGAAGGCACGCGCCATGCAGCCCGATGACCCGGCCGGCTCATCGTACCAGGTCGCTGCGCGCGCGCTTGCCGAACGCGACTTCGAGGTGCTCAGAAACCTGAACCAGCCACTCAACGCAACCGTACTCGCCTCAACACACGTACTCGCCCTCCTGCATCCGTGCGATCCGAAATGGGAATCCACCACCACTTCCGTCCATCCGCCCCGGTTCTCCGCGCAGGAAATCCGCGACATCCGCGAGTTTGTCCGCAAGGGCGGCAGTCTTCTGGTTCTCACCGAATACGAGCATGACAAGTACGGCGACAATCTCAACGAGCTGATCGAGCCGTTCGGCATCCGGATCGAAAACACCACGGTCAACGACCGCACTGCCTGCACCCACGAAAACCCAACATGGTTTTTCGCGCAGCCCGCGGAACCTGAATCGCCACTCGCCCACCTCGCGCACAAGGTCTGCTTCTACCGCGCCGGCTCCTGCACCGTCTCCGGAGAAGCCCGCATCGCATGGCAGGCCTCGGAAAGTGCGCATCCAAGCCATGCAGGACTGGTTGCCATCGCACAGCATGGCAAAGGCCGCGTGCTGGTCGCGACAGACTCCAGCCTGTTTGGCGACGCGCGCATCCGCGAGTTTGATCATCTCCAGCTCTGGCTCAACATGCTCCACTGGTGCGCCGCCCCCGCATTTCACCAACCCACGGTCGCCACAAGTCCATCCGCCGCCGGCCAGTCGCCCGCATGGCTCTCGCTCAAGTCGGCCGTCAACGAACTGCGACTGGTCCAAAACCCAAACGGCAGCGTCGAAAGCCCGCGACATTCCGAAGCAAAAGCGCGCCTGGAAACCATCCTCGGTAATCTCGAACAACTAAAAACATTCTTCCCTCATCAGTCCGACTATTTTCAACAGCTTCCCCGCGATTTTCACGCGTGGATGAATGGAGGCTTTCAAAAACCGGATTTTGGAAAGTCCCTCGCCGCGTTCAACCCGGAGCTCGACCGCCGAGATGGGATCGAAAACCTTTCCCTCTTCCCGATGTACACGCCCAACGCGTCGAAGGACATCCGCTTCGAAGCGATCCTCCTGCGCGTACCCTGGCCCGACTGGCTCGCGGAATTGGAGAAGACATATTATCGCAACGACAAGTTCGTGCCCGGCCATCTCGTGGATTTCACCGAGGGTTACCGCAGCGATTGCGCCGTGCTCTTCCCCGAAACCGTCTCGCTCCTCGAAAGGCCAACAAACAATTTCGCCATCATCTTCTGCGACCGCGAAGCCCGACGCCTTCAATCCTACGCGCAAAAAGCGTCCGCCATCGTCCACCTCGACCTGCATCCCCAGCTCGAATGTTTTCTCGCCTCCCTCCCCCTCATGCAGGACACGCTGGGACTCTGGGACCTCATCCATGACAAATCCCACAGCGTCGGGGAACTCCCCTTTGATCCTTTCATGATACGCCAGAAGGCTCCTTTCTGGATGTACGCGCTTGAGGAACTGCGCGTGGACCTGCGCAGCTTCAGTGAAGCAACACGTCTCGCGAAAGAAGGGTTCCCCTTCGCGCATTACGTCACCTACGCCATTCTCTTCGACCGCATTTTCCGTTTTCCCATCATGGGCGCGCGCGTGCGCAACTATGACGCCCTCGGCGGGCAACTCCTCTTCTCGTTTCTCCACCAGCACGATGTCCTGCTCTGGTCGGACAACAAACTGTGCATCCGCTGGGACCTGCTGCCGGGCGCGGTCAGCGACCTGCGCGAAAAAATCGCCACCCTCTACAAGATGGGTGCCGACTGCTCGAAGATGACCCTGTGGCTCGCCGCGCACGACCTGATTTCAACATCCGTCAAACCCAACGTCGCATCCAAATGGAGGAAAGACTCGCGTGAAATCACAGATGAATGCGATCCCAAACACTGGCTCGAGCTGATCCACCCCGACGAATTCCCTCTCGGCCATTTTCACACGCACCTGCTTGCGAGAATGTCCGCGTGAAAGATTGATGACCTAATCCACCACGATCTTTGAAAGGTCGAAGGCTGGCTTGGGGAACTTCATGTCCATTTCCTCCAGCGCCTCGTGGATGATGCGGGAGACGGCGATGTTGCGATACCATTTCTTGTTGGCGGGGATGATGAACCAGGGCGCGTGTTCCGTGCTGCATTCCTCCATGGCGTCCTCGTACGCCTTCATGTAGTCATCCCAGCATTTTCGCTCCTTGAGATCGCCCGGATCGAACTTCCAGTTCCGGGTGGGATCCTTCAGTCGTGCTTCGAGGCGCTTCTTCTGTTCGGCCTTGCTGATGTGGAGGAAGATTTTCAGGATTTTCACCCCGTTTTCCGACAGGTTTTTTTCAAACGTGTTGATCTGCGCATAGCGTTTGGACCAGACCGGCTTGGGGACCAGCTCGTGCACGCGGACGATGAGCACGTCCTCGTAATGCGACCGGTTAAAAATCCCGATCTCGCCCTTGCGGGGCACGGCCTTGTGGATGCGCCAGAGAAAATCGTGGTCGCGCTCCTCGGTGGACGGCGCCTTGAAGGAAGTGACCTCGCAGCCCTGTGGATTGAGTCCCGACATCACCTTCCGCACCGTGCCATCCTTGCCGGCGGCATCCATGGCCTGCAAAACGACCAGCAGCGAACGTTTGTCCTCCGCGTAGAGAAGAAATTGCAGCTCGCCCAAACGCGCGATGGACTTCTCCAGCGCCTCCACCGCTTCCTCCTTGTTACGAAAGCCCGGAGTCGATTCCGGGTCGTGATCCGAAAGCTTCACCCTGGCACCCGGCTTCACCATCAATTCACGCATCAGATTCATGGAATAACTCCTGTTTGTTTTCCAGATGAAACGCCAGGCACGTGGACGGCGCAAGCCCCGAAGTGACTTCCTTCTGATTCCGGATTTTTGACAGGATTAACAGGATGGACAGGATTTTCGGAAGATCGGATTCACAGGATCAGATCACGCAGCGCATCGCGCTGCGTGATCCTTTGCGCCTTTGCGTCTTCTCGCCTCGCCAAAGCCTACGGCGTAGCGCGGGTGCGCGAACCTCTCCGAAAATCCGAGATCAGGAAATCAGTTTTTTCACCGCGGCTTCGACGTCGGGCTGGCGCATCAGGCTCTCTCCCACCAGGATCGCATGCGCACCGCAATCGCGCACGCGCTTCACGTCCTCCGCGGTATAAATTCCACTTTCGCTCACGATGGTGCGGCCCTTCGGAATCTTCGGGGCGAGTTTTTTAGTCACCGCCAGATTCACTTTCAATGTCTGGAGATTCCGATTGTTGATTCCGATCACGGGCGCGTTCACTTCCAGCGCCACGTCCAGTTCGCGCTCGTCATGCACTTCCACCAGTGTGTCAAGCTGCGCCTCGCGGGCCACGGCCATCAGCTTCACAATCTCATCCTTCTTCAACGCCGCCACAATCAACAGCACCGCGTCGGCCTCGGCCATGCGCGCCTCCCAGATTTGATATTCCCCCACGATGAAATCCTTGCGCAGGCAGGGGAGCGAAGTCGCCATGCGCGCCTGCAGCAGAAATTTCAAATGCCCCTGAAAAAACCTTTCGTCGGTCAGGATCGAAATCGCATGCGCCCCGCCCTCCTCGTACGCCCGCGCCAGGGCTGTGGGTTGAAAATTCTCCCGGATCACCCCCGCCGATGGCGACGCTTTTTTGATCTCGGCGATCAAGGCCACGCCCCTTCGTCGACGGAGTGCCTTGCTGAAAGAACGCACATCGGAACGCTCCGTGATCCTCTCGCGCAGTTTCTCAAGATCGAGATCCCTTTCCTTCTGCGCCACCTCGCGCCGCTTGTGCTCTAAGATTTCATCCAAAATATTCATGCGATTTCAATTTCTAGTCTTCATCATCCGCCACGTTCGTTGCCTTCTTCCCCTTAAGCGAAGCCTCGATGAACGCGTCCAGCTCCCCGTCGAGCACCGCCTGGACGTTGCTCGTCTGTTCACCCGTCCGCCGGTCTTTCACCAGCTGATACGGCTGCAGCACGTAGGAGCGGATCTGGCTGCCAAACGCATTGTCGCCCTTTTCGCTGTAATGCCGTTCCATCTCCGCGCGCTTCTTGTCCATTTCCATCTCGTAAAGGCGCGATTTCAAAATCCGCATCGCCGTCACGCGATTCTTTTGCTGGGACCGTTCGTTCTGGCACGCCACCACGATCCCCGTCGGGATGTGGGTCATGCGCACCGCCGAATCGGTTTTGTTCACATGCTGTCCGCCCGCACCAGCCGACCGATAGGTGTCGATGCGCAGGTCCTTGTCCGCCACCACGATCTCGATGTCATCATCGAGCTCCGCCAGCACGTCGAGCGACGCAAACGAAGTGTGCCGACGGGCATTGGAATCAAACGGCGAGATGCGCACCAGCCGATGCACACCGCGCTCGGTCTTCAAAAAGCCATAGGCATTGGGCCCCGACACCAGGAATGTCGCGCTCTTGATGCCGGCGCCCTCGCCCTGGAGAATATCCGTCACCTCCACCTTGAAATCGTGCTTTTCGCAATAGCGGCGGTACATGCGGAACAGCATGTCAGCCCAGTCGTGCGCCTCGGTGCCGCCCGCGCCGGCGTTGATGTTCAGGATGGCGTTCTTCACGTCTTCGGGACGGGATAGAAGCATCGCCAGCTCGAAATCGGAGAATTTCTTTTGCGTCGCAAGAAATGTCTTGTGCGCCTCCGCCTCGAGCTTGGCGCGCTCGTTGGTGTCGGTTTCCGCGCCGAGCAATTCCTCGTATGCGCGTAAATCCTCCATCTCGCGTAAAAGCAAACCGAACGTCTCCACCTTGAATTTGATCGAGCTGACCTGCGCGATCGTTTCCTTTGCCTTCTCCCGCGAGTTCCAGAACGCTGGATCGGCCATTTCGGTTTCGAGGCCTTCCAGGCGCAACTTCAGTCTCGGGGCGTCAAAGAAACCTCCCGATTTCGGAAAGCTTTTTCCCCAGTTCCTTAATCTCGGATGATAAATCGGTGATCATTCGGAAAGCTTAGCCGCAAAATCCAAAAATCAAACCAAAAACTGCGCCGGAATCTGTAGCCGCGCTCGCCAGAACGTGGGTCTTGCCTGCGTTCCGGGAGGAACCGCGTTCTGGCGAACGCGGCTACATCCGACCATTTTCTCAAACTATTTTCGTCATCCGTTTGCCAAATCGCATTTTGTGAATTAGGTTGCAGTCAGCAAGGTTGGTTCATGGCTAATACGCCTCCAGCGGAGACAGCAGGGGAGATTAAGGGGAAGATGGGGCTCATGTGTTTTGCAGCGGCTGGCGAAACCGAGAAACTCCGAAAGATTGTCGCCGAGGCAAGCTCCGATCATCCCATTACGAGCGAGGATTTGAGCGTGGCATTGCGTTGCGCCGCAAAGAATGGACGCCACCACGCCGTGGAGGCGCTGATCGAGTGCGGGGCCAATCCCCTGGCTGCCGACTCCGGAAGCAAAACAGCCTTGATGTTCGCCGCCGAGGGAGGACACATCCTCACGGCCGAAACCCTCATCAAACACGGCGCCGACGCACGCGCTCGCGACCACATGGGTTTCACGGCCCAGTCACTGGCGGTGATGAACGGACACGATCTCGTCGTCCATCTTCTGAAACGCGAAATCGGCCGATGTGTTGGATTTCAACAGCGGAAAACCCGCGTCCTTCACAACCCGGAAGCTGAATCGCCTTCGCCAAGCCGCAGCCGCCTGGCCACGCCCGCACGCCCCGGTGAATCCCAGCCTCATCAGTCGCCGTCATGCAGTCGTGCCGCATCGCGCGTTCGAAGCAACGTCCACTCTCCCCGACGCTCCGCCTGCTCCGTTCCGGATTTTACACCCATCGACCAATGGAAAATCCTTGTCCTCTCCTTCGACTCACCCGATGACGTCGAGCCCTCCACCACCCAGACCCTCGCCCTCCTGGAAAAACTGGATGAGATCAGCCTCCGCTTTGGCAATGATCAAGCCTGCCTCACCACGATCATCACAACGCTCCTCACGCAGGGCAAGGTGCGGATTGACGACCCAAACCACGTCGAGCGCCTGGAGCTGGCACGCGCACGCCCACTCAACATGCTGCAGGCGAAGGCCTACGCCAATGGATACACCTCAACCCTGCCTTCCGAAGCCCCTCCGCCCACGGTCGCTGAATTACTTTCGGCCGAGCCAAAGGATTCCCCCACCCTTTCCATCAAAAGCGCTGCCCTCATCCGCGCGGCAATGGAAGGCCGCACCATCACGGTCAACGCACTGCTCGATGAAGGGTGCGATGTGAACACGCAGCTGGCCGACGGCTGGACCGTGCTCATGTGCGCATTGTGGAACGGCCACACCGAAACGGCCCGGGCACTGGTCGGGCATGGCGCCGACATCGAGGCAAAATTTGTGCACGGGTGGACCCCCCTGATGATCGCCTCATGGGCCGGGCACGAGGATGCGGTCCGCATGCTCATCGAGCACGGCGCGAACGTCAACTCGATCGACGCCACCGGCAAATCTGTCCTGATGTGGGCCGCACAAAAAGGCGCCAACCTTCCCATCGTGCAACTTCTCTTGGAACGGGGTGCTGACGCCTGCGCGAAGAACCATCGAGGTGAAACCGCCCTCTCCTACGCCCTGCGCGAGCACAACGCCACAACCGTCGAACTGCTCAAGCTTCACATTCCGGCGAAATCCTGAGAGCACAGCCCGTAGCCGCATTCGCAAGAATGCGGGCTTTTTGTTTTTCTTCCACGGTGCATGATAAAAAATGCTTGTGACGCGTACAATCCTGCCGCAAGATCGACTCGTCATTGAAGCGAGCGTAGCTCAGCCCGGTAGAGCGCCACCTTGCCAAGGTGGTTGTCGTGGGTTCGAATCCCATCGCTCGCTCCATTTTATCTGGCCATTCATTCAGCAAACAGGCCGCTTTCGGGTTCTGCGGTCCATCCCGTCCAGTCCACCGGACCCCCTGTGGTCGTCACCCATTCGCTTTGGAAAGTGTACGACACAGGACCGATGGCCCCCTTCGCTTTGAGAAACTGGCCATGGCCATCCACAAACATGAAATTAAGACCTCTTCTCTGGTGACGCGTGGCGGGTGGGCCATTGGGAGACAGAGTGTCGTCGAAACTGATGGGATAATAGGCGTATCCGTAGGCGGCCTCAGCCACGAGCATGATCTTTCCACTGTTTTTGACCTCGTGCAACGAATGCATGGGTCTGGTGGGATAAACTCCGTAATCGCCCGTAAACGCGATGTTGGCGCCGAACGGATAATTGGGGTCGTCCTTCCTCATGCTCGGACAACCGATACTTTTATAACCCACGCTTTGGTTCTGAAGCACCAGTGGAGCAATCCGCGCCATGAAGTTCGTGAGTCGACTCGTGGTCCCACTGTCGCCGAACAAGGAATCCGTCAGGGGCGGGGGAACATTCGCCTTTCCCGTGCCATTGATCCAGCCATCGTTGTCGTCACCAAAAAGAATGATCGCCAGGCCCACCTGTTTCAAGTTGGCCATGCAGGCAACCCTCTTCGCCGCTTCCCTCGCGTTCCTCAACGACGGCAACAACAGCGCCGCCAGGATGGAGATGATCGCAATCACCACCAGGAGCTCGATCAGGGTGAAGGAGTTGACCTTCCACAGGACACCACTCCGACGCGTTCGGTCCCGCCGTAGCGTGGCGCCTGCCTCGGAATTCGCAATCTCCGGATATGTTCTCGCAGTGATGCTGGTCATGGGGTCTTCCATTTTAATCAATTGTGATTACTTCTCCTTGAAATTATCCACGGTGATTTCCGCATGGACAGGTGATGGCTTGGACATCCTGCCATTCGCATCCTCGTAGGTGATCCAGTAGTAGAGCTTTACGCCGGGACGCAATCCCGTCACAAGTTCGCCGGTCTTGATTCCGGTTGGAACCATGTCTACCGCTCCACGCCCATCTTCGTAGGGTGCAACCCAGAGGTGATAGGCCTTGGCGCCCGCGACTTCCGTGAAGTGCACATGCATGCGGGTGCCGTCATAAATATGCTCGGGGGGAGCGAGGCGCAACAGCTTCGTCGGCGCGCCCACGCCCTCCTTCTGCATCTGCGCGATGGGATTTTTCAGATCCGGAATATCCTTCGGCTTCGGCATCCGCAAGCGGCTCTGCTCCACAGCCTCGGAGGTCGCGTCCTCGGGTTTCGAATATTCCACGAACATTTTCCCAAATGACACGGTGTCTGATGCCACGGGCTGGACATCGTTCACGTAGAGAATGTGGCTGCGTTGCTCGACGATCATTTCCTCGAGGCTCAGCGGAAGGTCCACAATGTTGTCGCCATCAGGTTTTCCGGAAGGGGAACAGGCTGCGGTGGCGCTGGAACCCCACCAGGTCGTGCCCACTTTGCGGAAGTTGTCCCAGCCGGTGTGCCCCGGTAATTCGAAGCGCAGGTAGCGCCAGCCATCAAAATTAAATGCACTCCACGAATGGGTGTCGTCGCAATTGTAATCATCCTTGGTCCCGATGCTGATCCAGCGCTCGCCCTTGTTGTCCCTCAGGATGTAGATCACGCGGCCCCAATCGCTTGCACCCTTGACCCATAGGCCGATGTGCGAAGGCGCCCCGGCGAGCTGGATCGGTTTTGAAGGCTTCAGCACGTTGTACCACGGCATGAGCTCGCGGACCTTGTCCTGCTTTTCCAGCTTCGAAACAAGCACAGCTCCCTTCTCAGAATCGTTGGCCACAATGGCGCTGAATCTTCCCGCGGCCGGGTCAAAGCTGTAGTGGTTTTTTTCATAAACCATATCGCGCTTGGACGTATAGTTCCATGTGCCATCGCCCAGGTCAGCCACCTGCAATGCTCCCGCCGCAGGTTTGGCATCAAGGTGATCCGGAGATTCCACGCTCCCGGAGAGGATCTCCGCACCGGTCACATAAATGACGGAGGGATCGGTCGAGACGGCAACCTTCTTGTCTTTGCTCACCAACTCCTTCGTGTTGTTCATGCTGTCCGTGATTCCGACTTTGGCGTCCGCCTTGAGGGTGAGCGTCACGTCGCGCTTGCCCCGCAAGGTCCACAGCGCATAGATGTAACCGCGTTTTGGGTGCTTGAAGCGCGTGCAAAAGGTAGTCAGTGACCCAGTCTTGACCCAGCCATCGAAGTTCGCCTCGTTGAGCTTGTCAGTCATCGTGGCGTACGCGGCATAGGCCGGCTTGGGGTCGCAGTAAGGAATGCGTCGCTGAATACCGCAGCCGCCGTAATGTTCCGCCCCGTAATAACTGCCGCAATCGAACGCAGACCAGCCCGAATAAATGCGGTCCACACCGTACCCGATGTCCATGAGGGCCCAGCGCGAGTAAAGGTCCATCTGCTCACGCCACGAGCAGGAGCCAACCTCCGTCGGCACAAAGCTTCCCTCGATCGCATAGAGACGCGGCTTGGTGATGCCAACCTTCGCATATTCTTTCCTCAATTCGTACAGGCGATGGATCGTGATATCCTTGAGCTGCATTTCAGGCAACCGCTCGAACACGGGCACATCCAAGCCAGATCCGTCGATGAGGTTCGTCGGAAACCCGGCGCGGAGCAGGGGCACGGGAAACAGCGGGTCCCCGTACTCAATCAACAACTTTCGTTCCGGGTAGGTTTTCCGCAACAGCTCGGCGGCGATCCGTGAGCTTTCCATGAACATGCGCAGCCGCTTCGTTTCCTCAGGCGTATAGACAAACGGCTCGCCGTTCCAATATTCCGGAAAATTGCCGCAAGTCAGACGGTTGTTGATCTGCGCCTCCGCGAAAAATGTGATATTATCGGCGCGCTGACCCACGGGAATTTCCTTATCCCATTCCTTCATATTCGCAAGGATCTCCTTGCGAAATGTCTCGACCTTGACCGGATCCAGCTTCTCCTCCCCCGCCCACTCCTGCGGAAATACAAGGTAAGGCGAACTCGTGACGCGCCCCCAATGCTTCTTCACAAGATCCGTATTCACCGGGCGTGAAGGCAATGCGTACTGGCGCGCACCAGCCATGGTCATGAGATTCGCAATAAGCTCCGCCTTCGGGGTGTGATGGGCCCCGTGATAACTCCAATAGCCAAACATCACGCCCTTGCCCTCGGTCCATTTGACAGACCGCGTGTCAGGGGCAAGCCGGGTGAGCGACCGCTTCTCCGTCCATTGCTTGCCCCCCACATCCAGGGTGGCAACCACGTCATGGTAACCATTGAGCTTCACCGGCAGCGAAACCTTCACCGGCACGGTTTGCCCCTTGGGGATCGTGATGGGAAACTCTTGTGGCGCCAACTCCTCCGTGCCGTCATAACTCTTCGTCGTCACGGTCAATTTCCCATTCTGATCCGCATCCGTGTGGTTCGTCAGCCTGGCTGTGTAGGAAGGAACTTTGGGAGCCGTCCAGACATGCCCAAACTGATCGGGCTCCCATGAAAATCCAACCGGCACTTCACCCAGCGTGAGCGCATACACATGAACCGCGGAAGGAAGCCCCGCTTGGTGCCATCCATACGTGATCGGGTCCGGATAAGTCCGGTACTGTTCCACCTTCTTCGTCAGCTCGATCTCGATGATGTCCAGGTCCGCAAAGGAGGTGAGACGGGCGGGATCGAGCGGAATCTTGACAAGCCAGAGGTTGGCTTTTCTGCCATTGCTCAGCGTGACGGGAAGGGGCGTGGCCTCCGAGCTGGTTGCAGTGGCCAGTGGAACCTTGGTTTCAAACGTTTCGCTGTAGCCCGCATCGGGACGGTAAAACATGGCGGAAAGCAGCGGCACGCTGTTCTCTTTATCCTCGGATGCGGCGATCACATACAGGGCATCGTACTGGCCGTTGCGAACACGGAGCTGGATGCGCGCGGGGTCGCGCCGCACCGCGCCGCACCATGCGCCAGTCGCGGGTCCTGCCGGCACGTAGCCAAGCGTGTTGGCATCACGAAAAAGACTTCGCCCCACATCAATGTGATCGTTGCCCTCGCCATTGACGCCGGAAAATACAAAGGGAATATACTTCACGGTGACAACCCGTTCAGCCGGCGGGAGCGACTCTGGCTTCACGCAGGAGCCGCCCGTCAATGCCAGGGCGTTGTGATAGCCACCCAGGGGCACCGGCAAAAATCTTTCCGGCGCGGGAGCGAGTGAAGCGGACGTGAATGAGGCAACCTGGCTTCCCGACGAAAGATTGATCCCCATCGTGCCGTCTGGATTGAGGGAAGCATCGCTTTTCCACGCAACAAGGCGGTCGTCCATCCAGACGGCGACAGACCCTTTCCGCAGTTCGGCACGGATATCCACCCACTTGTTTTCCTCGTCCGGGATGCGCGCCATGTCCGACTCGATCTGCTGGCGATAATCCTCATTCCAGCCGGGCAACGCTTGCGGATAGGCTTTGCAATAATAAAGAAAATCCGCCGAGAAAGGGCTGGTCCAATTAAGATTGGAACTGAGCGCAGCAATGTTGTGAAAGGGCAGGCCCCCCAGGGAGGAAGAGCAGCTCACGTAGCCCGCACCCTTGGTGCTCGACAGATTAACCTGCAAACCGGTATCGGCTTCATCTTTTTTTGCCGCACCCACTGTGGCGAATGCCGAAGGCGCCAGGCCGGCGCGAAGGCGCACTCGGGCTCGAATTTCATGATCTCCGCTCACGGGCGCCAGCCCCTGGATCGCCAGCCCGCTCTCATTGGTTGCCGTCATGACCATCGCTCCAATCGCGGAATCCATCACGCGGGAGCCCTCGCCAGTTACTGACCACTGGTTTGTTTGGGGATCAAATGCAGGATGGAGCACCGGGCCAGGCGAACCCCCAGTCGCGATCGGCTTCCACCACCCGCCAGTCTGGGACCTGGCACGATCGGAGCATCCGACAATCACCATGAAACCCGCAACCAAGGTCAGGGCCGTCGCGAGAATTCGTCGGGGCGTTCCGCTGGAAAATGTGGGTGTGCTCACAACCCGCGTTTTAGGGATGAAAATGTCATCGCGTCAATCAAAATCCAAAGCGCATTGGTTTTTTGTTGACGGACACGATTTTCGATCTAGGATGCGCGCATGAAGAACCGGCGTTCCACATTTTTCAGCCCGCGCAAGCCGGCCACTTGCGAGGGGCTGGCCAGGGCGTGCCAGCTTTCGGTGTGGACAACCTCGCTCGCCCTGAACCGGCATCCGCGGGTCAAGCTCGCCACACAAAAGCGGGTCGCAGAAATGGCGGCGAAGCTGGGGTATGCGCCAAACGGGGCCGCACGGCGGCTGGCCAAGGGGCGTTTTGAAAAGAGCAACACAACGCTGGAGCACGCCGGATTCCTGCTCTTGTCCCCTCCCCATTGGACCACAGCCGCGCCTTACGTTGCATTCATGCGGGGCGCAGGCCTGGGTTTTGCCGATCAGGATGTCAGCATGGTCCTGCTCACTGCATCCGACGAAAAACACTGGCAGCAGGCGGAGCGCATCGTGAGTGGGAAAATGCTGGATGGATGGTTGCTGGCGGGGGCCGTGACAGATGATGTGGTGCGACGGGTCAGGCGTTGGAAGCAACCCTTCGTGGTATTGGGGGACCATTTTTCCTCGCACGCGGTGCACCAGGTCAACGCGGATCATGAGGGAATCGGGAGGCTGGCTGTTCGCGACCTGGCTTGCCTTGGGCATCGTCGTATCGGCCTGTTGGGAACCAACTCGGATTTTCAATACTCAAGGGATATCCGGAGCGGATTTCTCTCCGCCATCCGGAAACTCGGCCTGGATCGCAACGAGAAATGGATCCAGTATACGGACGGGACAGAATCCACACACACCTATGTCTCGGAGATGCTCAAGAGAATGCTTGCCACAAAACCGCATCCGACCGCGATTGTCATTGCCGAATCCGACCACCTCCAGCTCGCGTTGAGCTACGTCCGACAACTCAAGGCCCGCGCCTTTCAGGAAATCACGTTTGTTTCGTGCGAAATCAATGCCGCCTCCGTGGCATTTCCCGGAGCCACCCAAATTCGATTTCCGTACGAACAGGTGGGGCGCGAAGGCGCCCATTTCCTGAAACGGGTGGCAGGCCATCCGCGCATCCCGACCCAATGCATCAAAATCCCGCCCGCCGGCCTGCAGGCATCTGCCAGCGTGCAACCAAACCCATCAACCATCATCACTCCATGAAAATCCTGATCACCGGGGCCGGCGGCTTTGTCGCACGCGCCGTCGCCGCCGAACTTGAGAAATCCCATGAGCTGCGCCTCACCGATCGCTGCCGCCCCGAGGATGCCACGGTCATGAACTGGGACACCGGCAAACGCGAAGCCTCTCCGCTCAACAGCAAATGGCCCTACCTACAAGCCGAGCTGACCGACCCGGATTCCGTCCAGCGCACCGTCGATGGCATGGACGCCGTGGTTCATCTCGCGGCCAACCCACAGGGTTTTCCCGAGCAGGGCGTCGAGATTTTTCATGCAAACGCCCACGGCACCTTCGTCATCCTCAACGCCTGCCGCAAGGCGGGCGTAAGGCGTTTCGGCCTGGCGTCCAGCATCAATGCCTACGGCCTCTTCTACTGGCGCATCAGCAAAAACCCGCCCGTCTTCACCCGTCTTCCCATCATGGAAGACATGGAATCCGTTGCCGAGGATCCCTACAGCCTTGGCAAGCTCGTGGGCGAGATCACCTGTGCCGCGTTTCATCGCGCCTACGGAATCACCACGGCCGCATTTCGTTTTGCCGGCGTCTGGTCGGACAAGATGTGCGAGGATGAAAAAGCGAGGGGGCTCCCTCCCACCAAGGAATGGCCGGAGCATTTTCTCCAGTGGGTTCACGTGAAGGACATCGCGCGCGGAATCCGCCAGGCGCTGGAGCAGGAAAATCTTCCCGGCTCCGGCGTGTACAACCTTTGCGGGGCGGACACCCGCTGCCCGGAACCCACCATGGAAATCCTCAACCGCCTGCGACCCGACTTGGCCGGCCTCCTCAAGCAGCCGCTGAAGGGACGCGAACCACTGATCTCCATCGAAAAAGCCCGCCGTACGTTCGGATACAGCCCGCAATACCGACTCGGACCCTGACGCATCAGAACAACCTCCATCCCATGAAATTCGCCTCCAGTATCGTGATTGTGCATCCGAAAGGCGCCATCAGCAGCCAGGCCGCCGCCATTCTGCAGGACTATCTCCGCCGCGTGACACGATCTGAGGTCGCGCTGCGGACGGCATCCCCCGAAGCGCCCACCGAGCCAACCGTGCTGGTGATTGGCAACGCCGAGCGAAACCCCGTGGCGGCCCGCTCTGGATTTCAGCAGGCCTGGGACGGCATCCGTCCGGATGGCTATGCACTGCGCACGATTCGACAAAACAACCAGACTTTTGTGGTTGCCGCGGGCTGCAGCGAGATGGGTGATAAATATGCCGTTTACCGCTTGATGCGTGAAGCGAAAGTAAATGGCAACCGTGTCGAGTTTGGGGACTACGACCTGGTGTTGAGCCCGTTTATCAAAACCCGCGAAGTCATCATGGCCGACGCGGGTCCATGGGACCCATTTTATTCCGCTGACAAGGTTCCCCAAAACGAGCGCGCACAGACCTACGACATGACCTGGGACACGCCGAATCTTCATCTGAATTTCGTTGATTCGGCACCCGCCGCCGATGGACCGAAGACGGCCCTGCGACGCATTGTCGAGCGGCATTGTGTGGAAAACTGGCCCATCGAACTGCTGCCGAAATACGTGGGCCAGATGGACGCTTTCGGCTTCAACTCACTTCAGGGCTATGACGAATGGGAAACCTATACGCACAGCGGATGCCTGGCCACCCGTCGTCAATGGCGCGACAAGCTGCTGTGCATGATGCAGCAGAACCGGAAACTGGGCAATCGGACAACTCTCCAGAGCTGGGGTGGCAAGAGCTGGGTCCAGAATGGTGTGCGGGTGGTCAGGGACTGGGATGATCCGTTGTGCGATGAGCCCCTCGTGTTTCGAAACTCCGGCAACGATTTCTCTTCACCCTGTTGGTATGATCCCGAGGACCGCCGCACCCTTGATTCCCACCTTCATTACCTCAGCGGCTACGCCTCCCACGTGGATCATGTGATCTCGCATTATGCCGATCCAGGTGGCTGCAACCGAAATGGATGCACGATCGGCACCGCAGCACTCCTGATGAACCACCAGATGGACGTCTTTCGAGGTGTCAACCCGCGAATCGAGGGGACCTTCAACACATGGCCCCTGACGTCAGGCCACACGGGATATCGCATTGGGGACGTGTTGCACCGCGCCACATGGAACCGGACCTTCTCCTGGTGGCATTTCTCAGAGGTGGCGCATTTGCTGCACCCGGAAATCATGATCGCCAATCGCAGGTACGATCCCAAGGTGGCTGAATGCTGCCGCAAGTGGGGGCGCCGATATGGCCTCTGGGATTGGTACAGCAGCGACCAGGAGATCACCGCATCACTTCATGTGGAGGCCGAGCGGCTTGCGCGACAATTCTCCTGTCTTCCGAACGAAGCGGGCGAGGTGCTGGATTACCACAGCGTTTCAAACAACTGCCACGGCCTGAGCTCCGCTTCACTCTACATTGCCGCGCAGCTGATGTGGACACCGAAGCGTGATGCCTTTGAAATCCTCCGCGAATTCTGCGAGTGCGTGTTCGGCCCGCGATGTGCCGGAGCTTTTTACCTCGGGTACGAGGCAGTCGCCCGCATCCGCAACCGGGACGTGGGTGGCGACTCGGCGTTCAACGATACCTACCTGGGAGCCGGCACGCCGGATCCCAGCGCCGACGCGCAGCGATCGGGCGCCGCCCTGGATGCGCTCCGGGGGACATCGCCCGATCCCGACTGGGTTTCCAAGATTCCCATGGCGACGGATGCGAAGGTCATGTACGACGATTTGATCGATCACCTCACCCTGATCCACCAGTACGCCTGCTTCCGCGAAGCGTTCCGCAAGCTTCTTCCCAATGGTCGCGTTCTCCCAGGGGAATGGCGGGCGCTGCCCAAAGTGGAGCGCCTGCGGATCAGCGGCGGCATGATCGAATTCCGTCACGTCGCCGACATGCTCCAAAACGCCGGCGTCTTCAAGTCTTCCGCTTAGACCCGACTCGATCCGTCAAAACACCGGAGTTTCGCGGTATGTGCCCCAGAGCTCTTTGAGGCGCTCAATGATGTCCCCCATGGTGGCGCCTGCCGCGACCAACTCGATCGTGATGGGCATGACGTTTTCGCGCTCATCCTTCGCAACTTCAACGAGACGATCCAGCAACTGCGCGACCTTCGTGTTGTCGCGTTCACGACGGACACGGTTCAGGCGGTCCAGCTGGCGCTTCGCAGTCGTCGGATCGTGTGGGTGTATTTCGATGTCAGCCTTTTCGCCTGATTCAACGAACTTGTTGACGCCAATGACCGGCTTCTCGCCATTCGCCTTTTTGAGCGCGGTCTCATAGGCGAAATCGGCAATGCGGCGCTGGAACCAGCCCTGCTCGATGAGTTTGATCGTTCCCCCGCCCCGGTCAACGTCGTCGATCACCTTGAAAATATCTCGTTCAAACTGCGTGGTGAGGCTTTCGAGGAAGTACGAACCACCCAGCGGGTCAACCACGCTGGCCACCCCGGATTCCTCGGCGATGATCTGCTGGGTCCGCAGCGCGATTTTCATCGCCTCCTCGGTTGGGATCGCGAACGCCTCGTCCATGCCGTTGGTGTGCAGGCTTTGTGCGCCGCCCAGCACCGACGCGAGCGCCTGCAGGCCGGTGCGCACGATGTTGATCCGGTACTGCGGCTTGGTGAGCGAGGCTGCGGCGGTCTGACAGTGAAAACGCAGACGCATGGACTCGGGATTTTTCGCCCCGAAACGTTCGCGCATGATCTTCGCATACACGCGACGCACCGCGCGGAACTTCGCGATCTCCTCAAAAAAATCAGCCTGGCAGACAAAAAAGAACGCGAGCCTCGGCGCGAACTGGTCCACGTGCATGCCGGTCTTTACAACCTCCTCGACGTAGGTGATCAGGTTGCACATCGTAAACGCAACTTCATCGAGCGGCGATGAACCCGCCTCCGAAATGTGATAGCCCGAGATGTTGATCGGGTTGTAGCGCTTCATGTTCCGCGCGCAGTACGTGATGCAATCGCGCACGATGCGAACCGACGGCGTGATTGGGAAAACCCATTCCTTCTGCGCCATGTACTCCTTCAGGATGTCGGCCTGGACCGTGCCCGAAAGCTTGTTGAGATCGCACCCGCGTTTTTGCGCCAGCGCCACGTACATCGCGAGCAGGATCCATGCGCTCGGGTTGATGGTCATTGAGATCGAGATTTTTTCGAGATCAATGCCGTCAAACAAATGCTCCATGTCGGCCAGCGTGTCAACCGCCACGCCCTCCCGTCCAACTTCGCCCTCGCTCATCGGATGATCGCTGTCGTAACCCATCAGCGTGGGCATGTCGAAATCGGTGGACAATCCGGTCTGCCCCTGGCTGATCAGATACTTGAAACGCTGGTTGGTGTCCTCCGCCGTGCCAAAGCCCGCGATCTGCCGCATCGTCCAGAACCTTCCCCGGTACATCGTCGGGTACGGCCCGCGCGTGTAGGGATACTGGCCCGGAAGACCGATGTCCGCCTGCGCGGTATCCGCAAGGTCGAGCGGAGTGTACACGCGCTTGAGCGGCATGCCGCCCGGCGTGCGGAACTGCTTCTGCCGCTCCGGCGCCCGCGCGATGAAGGCGGCCACTTCGTTCGCCTCCCATGCCTGGACCTTCGCGGCGAGCGCGGCTTGCGTTTCAACATCGGGCGCGGCTGAGCCGCCGGTCACGGGATCATTCATGGTGCATCTCCTGGGTGAATATCTTGAAGCAGGCGCTCGGCCGCCGTGCGCGGGCTCAGCGTGCGCGCCTGCAGTTGTTCCAATAATTTCAAAACCTGGCCGTTGCGCTGACGCACAAACTGGTCGCGCAAGATTTCTTCGCCCGCCTTGAGCAATCGGCGTTCGTTGATCAGGCGGCGGCGTTCTTCAAGACGGTTGCCTTCACGCAAAAATGTCCAGTGACGATCAATGGCTGCGACCAGTTCGGCAACGCCCTCGTCGCGCGCCGCACTGGTCGGAACCACCGGCACTTGCCAGCTCCCACGGGCGGATGCCAGCCCCATGGACAGCATGTTCTTCAAGTCGGCCACCGTCTTGTCGGCGTCGGAACGATCGCATTTGCTGACCACATGGATATCGGCGATCTCAAGAATGCCAGCCTTGATCGCCTGGATGTCATCTCCCAAACCCGGGGCCGATACGACAACCGTTGTATGCGTCGCGCGGGCAACCTCAACCTCGTCCTGTCCCACGCCAACCGTCTCGATGATGACCATTTCGTACCCTGCCGCGTCGAGAACATCAATTGCTTCAAGCGTGCCCCGGGCGAGTCCTCCCAGAGCCCCGCGAGTGGCCATGCTCCGCACGTAAACCCCCGGGTCCGCCGCGATCGCGCCCATGCGAATGCGGTCGCCCAGGATCGCACCTCCCGAGAACGGGCTTGATGGATCAATGGCCACGATACCCACCCGCCGCCCGGTCTGTCGGATCGCCGCAACAAGCCTCGCCACAAGAGTTGATTTGCCGCTGCCAGGGACACCGGTGATTCCAATGATGTGCGCGCGCCCAGCACGACGAAAAATCTCATCCAGCGCAGGACGGCATTCGTGGGAGCCCGCTTCCGCCCGTGTCAGCAGTCGCGCCACGGCGTTCACCTCGCCTTTGAGCACGCGCGGCACCAGGTTCAGTGAATGCACAAAAGCCATCAGTCGTTTGCGCCTGGTTTGGCAAGCCGCTGATTCATTTCGCGAAACACGTCACGGTCGTCAATGACCCGTCGTGCCTTGAAATCGGTGCGTGGAAATGTGCCCGGATCCATCATTTCGATCTTTGCCCGCAGGCCGAGCATCCGCTGGAGCCGGTGCCCCGCGTCGTCACGCAACGCGCGAATCTTCTCCGCCCCTCCCCCGTGCACCTCCGCAGTGACCTCGATCCGGATCAGCAGTTCGTCCATCGCGCCATCGCGGCTGATCACGATCCGATGCTCGCCGCCGTAACCCGGCAGCTGGCTCACGACCGCATCCACCTCGCTGGGATATACATTCTCGCCACGAATCGTGAACATGTCATCAATGCGGCCAAATATTCCCTGCGGCAGCCGGGGATACGTGCGTCCACATGGCGTCGGGCCGTTTTCCCACAATGTGAGGTCGCCCGACAGAAGGCGGATCATCGGCTGCGACGTTCGCTCGAGGTGCGTGTAAACGGGAGTCCCGCGCTGGCCGTAAGGCACCCGTCGAAAAGTCTTCGGGTCGCAGACTTCCGTGTAGATGATGTCCTGCCACAACAACATGCCGTCGGTCTCCGCCGTGCCGGAGACGTTCATGAACGGCGTCATCTCGGCCATGGAGCCACAGTCGACGACGTTCGCGCCAAACGCCGACTTGATCTTGTCGCGCACGCCCGGCACCGACGCGCCTGGCTCGCCGGAGAAAAACATCGTCTTCAGCCCGAACGCCTTCGGATCGAGGCCCTCGGCGCGCGCGACTTCAGAAAGATGAAGGGCAAACGATGGCGTACCGTAAAACGCGGAAGGCTTCATCAAGTTGAGCCACATCGCCGCGCGCGCTGTCATGCCGGACGCGCCCGCCCCGAAAGGGAAAGACTTCGCGCGCAACCGCTCGACGCCCGCAAGCGTGCCCCACGAGCCCATGTACAGGCTGAATATGGCGGCAATGAAGACCGTGTCGCCGGGGCGCATCCCCATGCCCCACATGACGCGCGCATGAGCATTCGCAATTGCATCCCAGTCACTGCGCCCGATGGCGAACACCGTGGGCCGGCCCGTCGTCCCGGATGTGCCATGGATGTGATAAACCTCGGCATCGTCCACGCACAGGTAGTCACCGAAATGCGGATGGCGCGCCTGCGAATCGCGCAAATCCTGCTTCGTGATCACGGGTACTTTCTCCTCAAAATCCTCGAGCGAACGCAAATGGTCTGGATGAAAACCCGCCGCCTCCCACTTCTGGCGGTAAAACGGCGAATGCGCCCAGGCGTAGCGGGTGATTTCCTTCAGGCGCTCGAGTACGGCGCGATCGCGATCGGAGGCCGGCATGGTCTCCCGTTTCGGAAACCAGTAACGGGATCCGGACGGAGGCAGGTAATCGGGATCATAGCGCGGGGGAAAAGTCCAGGATTCCATGGTGTCCTCCCTCGTTTCAGCGTGGACCGCGTTCGACGACAATCCGCCGGATCATCGCCACGATTGAATCCGGAGGCGTGTCCTGCAGCATGATCTCCTTGACCCCCAGATTCTTCAACTGGATCACTTCGTCGTCAGGAATTACGCCACCACCGACAACCATGATGTCCTTCGCGCCACGCTCGTCGAGCAGCTTCAGCAGGCGCGGAAACACCGTCATGTGCGCGCCGGACAAAATGCTGATTCCGATGACGTCCACATCCTCCTGGACCGCGGCGTCCACGACTTCCTCGGGAGTCCGGTGCAGCCCGGTGTAGATCACTTCCATGCCGGCATCGCGCAGCGTGCGCGCAACGATCTTGACACCCCGGTCATGACCATCGAGGCCCACCTTGGCGACCAGCACGCGAATCACCTTGCTTTCAGTTGTCATTGGAATGTTCTCCTTTCTTGCTGGTGGTAGGGCGCGATCGCCGAGCGCGCCGTCGTTCTCCATCGAAATCACACATTCACTTTCCACGAATCACCGCTGCGGCGCGCTCGGCGAACGCGCCCTACCTCGGACGTTGCGTTTTGCAGCCTGTCTTTCAACCTGCCCCGAAGAGATTCAGAGGCCTTTTCAACATGGGCGCTTGCAAGGTGTTCTGCCAATTCGCCATTTCCGGCAACGATCGCAGAGTAAATGGCCTTGTGCTCCTTCCAAGCCCGGTCGGGCCACTCGCCATCCATGCTGAGAATCACACACATGACGCGGCGGGTGTGATTCCAGAAATGGTTCATGGTATCAATCACCAGGCGGTTGCCGGCCACCAGATACACCCACTCGTGAAACGCCATGTCCGCAACGCTCAGCTTGATGAGTGAGCCCGCCTTTTTTGCCGCCCCACCCTGCTCAAGAAAGCGCTGGCCGAGCTTTGCCAGTTCCGGCGTGCATCGCCGTGCCGCCTTGCCCGCGGCCAGCAGATCAATCGCGGCGCGATATTCATAAAGATCGAGCACGAATTCCATCTCCAGCGGCGCAACCATCAGGCCGCGCCGGCCCGCGTTGCACAGAAAGCCCTGGGATTTCAACAGGCCAAGCGCCTGCAGCACCGGCTGGCGGGACACATTGAGATTCTGCGCGATCTGCTCCTGGGACAGCCTTTCGCCAATCGCATGTTTGCCGCTGCAAATCGCCTCCAGCACAATGTCGTAAATCTGGTCAGCCAACGGCGCCTGGTAAGTCACTCGTTCCATGGGTCGATATCTCCAATCAAAATTTAAGCTTCACAATTTCAAATAATATGAATACTGTATACGGTATGCAATATAAAAATGCCATTGAATTAATGATTCTTGCAGGAGCCGCTGTCAGCGGCGATCCCCGGGGCCACCCGGTCGCGGCTGACAGCCGCTCCTACAAACCCAAACTGTTACTGCAAAACAATCTATGAAATCCAAAACGCAGAACCGAGGAGCGGCCCGCCTGGCGTCGCTCCGCAAGATGATGGTGAACAACCAGCTCGACGGCTTGGTTTTCCGCCTTAATCACCATGTGGTGATGGTTTCGGAATATTGGCCGATCAACGGTTTGTCGCTCGTGGTGTTGCCCCTTGAGGGCGACCCCATCCTGGTGGCTCCGATCCACGATGAGCGGTTTGCCAGATCCTGCTCCATCCGGGACATCCGCTACTATCGGTGGGGCGACCTCGAGCACGGCGACCCACTGCCCGTGACGGTGAAGGAGCTTCGCGGAATTTGCGATGAATTCCATCTCGCAGGAAAACGATTGGGCATGGAACTCGACTACCCGCTGAGCGCACTGCCAGCCTGGACGCCGGAAATGCGCCAGTGGACACAGTCAGCACTTCAGGAAATCCGCTCGGCATTTTCAGGGGCGACGTTTGTGGACACATGGAAAATGCTGGGCGTCGAAGCGAGCCACAAGACGGCTGAAGAGGTTGCAAAAATCCGCGTAGCCAACCAGGTCGGGGGACTGGCCTTGAAGACCTTTCGCGAGAACGTGAAGGCGGGGCGTTCGGAATTTGAAATTGCTGCTGCGGTCGAGCATGCCGTGCATGCCCGGGGACCCACCGAATTCGGGGTGGGATATGCCAAGGCTTGGGCCGCCGTCATGTCAGGCCCCAACAGCCAGTACGCGGGGCAGACCTACAATATTTCCACAAGCCGGATCGTTGAAAAGGGCGATCTGGTCTCCCTGGAAATGGGAGTGGTGGCCGACGGATATTGGACCGACCTCACCCGCGTCCATGTGGCCGGCAAACCCTCGGCGCGCCAGCAGGAACTATTCGGCTGGGTGACGCAGGCTCACGATGCGGCTGCCGCAGCGGTGCGGATTGGAGTGCCGTGGAAGGAAGTGGACCGTGCAGCGCGACAGGTGATCGTTGACGCGAAGCATGGGAAATATTTTCATCATCATACCGGGCATGGCCTTGGATTTTGTTACCATGAAATCCATCCCGTGATCGCCCCCACCACCGAGGCCCTGGTCGAGGAAGGACAAATGGTCACCATCGAGCCCGCAGTCTATTCCCCCGAATGGGGAGGAATCCGCCATGAAGACGTTCATCTGGTCACCGCAAAGGGGAGCGAGAATCTAAGCCCGTTTTATCGCGGCCTGGAAACTGCGTAACACCTGGCGGTTTTCGCCAGTCCTTGACACTGCGGACGGTTCGGTGCAGAAGGGGCGCTCCTTCAAGACGTCCCCGGCTCTCCCATGAAAAAAGGTTCCATCCACCTCAAGAATGAAACCCTCTCGAGGCTGTCATCCTACCTCGTCACACGCGGCATTCCGCTGCCACCGGGTAAAGTGCGTTCTCCCTCCGGCGTTTGCATCACGGACCCGAACGGCCGCATTCTTCCCAGCGGAGGCAAAGCCCTCCAGCGCCGGCCCGATGGCAGCATCGAGTGGCTCCTCATGGACATTCTCGTCCATTTGAAAGGCCAGGAGAAAAAGACGATCTTCGTCGAGCCGCATGCATCGCGTCAGCCCGCCGTTTCGCACCCGGTCACAGTCCGCCAGCGGAGCGATCTGCTGACCCTCTCCAACGGCATCAGCGAAGTTTCGTTCAGCCGCAAGGGGGGCTCACTCATCCGCAGCCTTTCCATCAAGGGAAAACTGCTCGTGGATGAACGCCACCTGGTTGATCTCGAAGTCGTGGATGGCGATGGCAAGATTCACCGGGCGAGTCTCGCCGGGGCGTTCAAAATCTCCGTCACCCACGCCAACCGGATTCGCTCGGAAATTACGATCCGAGGCACCCATGCCGCACGCGATCAAACGACCTTCATGGACTTTGCCCTGCGCTTCACCCTCACTGCGGGCAGCCCGGATTTAAAACTGGATCACACGTTCTATTGCCGTGAACCCTGCGATGGAAAAATTGAAATCCGCTCGATGCGGCTCGTGATGCCCACGGCAATGGATGCCGCTGCCACAAAACTTCTGCGCCAGGCGCACCACGGCCATGACTGGTTTCATCGGGACGTCGAGATCGCCGAGAACGTCGAGGTGGTCGCCAGCAACGTGGGGGACCTGGACACCTACGCGGCGCAAGCCAAGGGAACCCCGGCCACTACCGGTCGCGGGAGCGTTTTTATTCGAAACATCGCAAGCCTGAACGAAGACTGGAGCCAGTACCCGTTTCACATGCGCCCGGGACAGGCCACCGGCTTCCGCGCGGAATACCAGGTCGGCGGGATACGCGGCGTGCGCCCCATCCTCGGCTGGAAGGAGAAGGGATTCACCCTCGTGACCACCTTCGAGCACTTCCCCCAGCTCCATCCCAAGGCGATCGAGATGGATGAGAGCCGCCTGACTTTTCACATCTGGCCGGCGTGGTCCATCCCGATGCAGGTCGTCCAGGGGGTCAGCAAAAGTCACATCTTCTGGATCACAGGCGAGCGACGGGCAATGGACATGGATGATGTGATCGAGGTGCACAACCGATGGGAATACGATTATGTCGAACCAGTCGACATCTCCTTCGATCCAGCGTGGCCCGCTTTTTGCGAGGTGCTCGAATGCCAGCACTTGCTCAAGTACCAGCCGGAAAAATATCCGCTGCTCGAGAATCTGATTGAGCCCGCCCCCGCCGCAGGCAATCCCGCACGACACACCTACGACCGCCAGGTCGCCACCGGAATGTTCAACTTTGGCGACGTGATCGGTCCTGACGCCTCCTGGTGCACCAACAATGAGGATGACGCCGTGGTCTTCTTTCCGCTTCAGCATTTTCTCCGCACGGGCCACACCTATGCGTGGGATTACGGTAAGGAGGCGGCGCGCCACTACATGGAGGTGGATTTCTGCGAGTGGAGCACCGACCCGCGCCAGGACGGAGGCTTGATTCCCCACGCGGCCAATCACTTCATCGGCAATGTCTATCCCAGTCACCAGTGGGTGGAGGGACTGATTGCCTATTACTACATGAGCGGGGACGAACGGGCAAAAAATGCCGTCCTCCGCTCCGCCGATAACCACGTATGGTGGGCGCACCACAAGACGCGGGTGCTATGCAGCGACGGGCGTGAAGCAGGGATGCCTCTCGTGAACTTCGCCGCAGCATTCCGCCTCACCCACGACCAGAAGTACATCCGCGCCGCCAGGCACATCATCAAAAATTTCTTCCTCAAGTGGGAAAAGAAATATGGAACGTTTAAATACCCATACCCCCAGGGAACTGACAAACGCCCGCACAAGATCATCACAGGCTATGGCGACTGGTCGAGCTTCGCCGGCCTCTACCGGCTGTGGGAAGTCACGGGACGGGAGGAGTTCCGCAAACTTGGCGTTCGCCTGTTGGACCAGGCCATTCAGCCCGGGAGTTTCAGCCTCAACGATGTCAGGGGCATGGACTTCTTCGCGGCATGGTCGCTCGGGCGGATGACGGGAGACATGGATGGCGCGATCAAACGCGTCGAAGCCGCGATCCCGATGCTCCTGCGCCGCGGTGGCCACACGCTTCGGCGCTTGCACTTCCTTGGCGAACTCGACAGGCGCGGCCTCATCCAGGACAAGGAAGTCGGCAATCGCCCAGGTGTGATCTAGCGGGTTGTTGCGGAATGGGAGTCTCCGTCACCCTCAATTGCTTTTAAATCCGCGTATCAGCACGGCACCGTTCAGCCCACTCCGACGCGCGCGTCCATACATCACGTTGTAAAGGGTGTTGCTCACGAGCAGCTCAATTTCGTTTCGCCCATCGCGCAAGGCTTTCGTGATGTCCAGCTTCCATGGCGCCCAGAGCATCTCGCCGGCTTTGCGGCCATTGACACGCACTTCCAATTGATCGCTCGGCGCCTTGGACAGCGCTAGTTCCACCCGCTCACCGGGCTTCTTCGCCCAATGAAACGACTGGCTGTGAACCATCACTCCGGTGTAATGCGGAAAGCCGAACCTCGTCCAATCCCCTCCCCCACGCACACTGCGGCTGGCGCGGATCGCCGGGATCGCCCCATCCGACTGAACCTGAAAATCACCGTACAACCGGCACGGATCGAGAAGCCCTTCCGTGGATTTCTCAATCTCAACAATGTACTCCAGCGTGTTGACCCCGCTCCGCACGTGACGCCTCAAATCATGCGCGATGTTCATGCGGTCATAATACGATTTCTTTCTCCACGCGTTCAAAGGCCTGCCGTTCAGCGATGCCTTCCAATTTCCACGTACGGAATCGGGTTCGCCCACGAGCATCACATCGCGAACACCCTGTACCCGGAATTTTGTGCGATAGACTAGTCGCCGTTTTCCCTGCATCTGAGGATCGGTGGGAATGTTTCCCAATGCCACCACATCCACGCCACCCTCAATTCCTTTCGTCCCCACGTCGTAGTACGGCAGAAGCTTTGTCTTCCTCCCGCCAAGCGTCCAGTTCTTGAGCACGAGCGTGTTCTGTGCAGCGGGCTTCATGTCCCAGATGGACGCGAGACGAAGGGAACGAGTGACGCGCGGCGGCAGTTTCTCCCTCTGGTTCGCGGGAATCCACCGGCTCTCGAATCCATCCAGCTGATGCGGCCGGCCCTGGAGGCGGAATTTTCGCGGTGACTTTGAAAGATTGATGCAGAACCAGCTTCCATCGCGCGTACGAGAAACGCGGACGTCGTCCCGCTCCGATTGCAGCGGACCTCTCAAACGCGCGGAAGCGGCGTCGCTCAAAATCGCGGCCCCCTTCCGCTTCAAACGCTGAATGTCCTTCAATGCCTTTGCATCGAGCGAACCCGAGAGATAAATCAGCGAGCCGTACTGCGCCTTGCCTACGCGAACTTTTTTTCCGGGCGTAACGGTGGCGTTTTCCAAATCAAGGTCGTCCATCCAGTGACACATGATGCCACGCTCGAGCAGCGATTGCAGCAGGCGCATCCCGCGCTCGTAAAGCGCAGTCATCTCCTTGCTCCTCGGCGTGGAAAGCTGCCACAGGCGTCGCATCGGGCGGACGAGCACCACGTCGGGCACGACATTCTCCGGTCCGAGCCGACCGGCGGTTTCGTGGAAGTGCCGGTTCCACGTCTTCATGTGGTTCCACAACGGGCTCGGACCGCAAAAGGTTGGCGATGCGTCGTACTTGCGATATCCCTCGATGGAGTAGAACAACGCGTGATGCGTCATGACGTTCACACCAAAGAGCGAAAGCCAGTCGGCGATGCGCTTCATCTCCTGCATGTTGAGCTGGTAATTGCTCGCCCCGTAGGTCTCGCACAATACCTGCTTTTTACCCTGTTGCGCGGCGACTGAAACCGGCAGCGTGGGAATGAAATTCAGAATCGGGTGGGCACGGTCGCCCACGGCCGGGATGATCAGGTCGCATCCCGGAATGTGGAAGGTCTTCAAAAGCTGAAGAATGCTGCCCGCGACCGCCGACTCGCAAAGCCATTCTTCTTCCGGGCTTATGTGCCCGCAGAAACTCACCTTGTGCTTCGTGCACCAGTCGGAAATGGGACGCGCCCAGTTGTCTCGGAACAGGCGGAACGTCGTGGCGCGATAACCCTCACGGACCAGGTCCCCGCGCGGATCGTCATCCACCAGGCTCAGCAGCGACTTCGGATCCTTCTGGAAATCGCCCCATGCAGCCTCGATGTTGTCGCTCCACGGCAGGTAATTTCGGTATTTCGGCTCGTCGGTGAAAAATCCCGGGATCACCTTGTGAAAATCACGACCGAAGCGACGGTGGTATTCCTCATGCGTCACCTTGAGAAAGTAGTCTGTCGCTTCCCGGTTCGACACATCCACGTAATGCCCGAATGGCTCGGTGAAATCCCCGCCCGTATGAATGCAAAACACAACCAGTTCCCAACTGCCCGACGGGAGATCGCCCTGGAAAACCTCCTCGGGATGATTCGCGCTCGAGCGCGGACAATCGTACAGCTTCGCGTAGCGGCGATCGTAGTAGTACCGACTGTCCCATTCGCGCAGGATCCAGTCGTCATTGCGCGGTCCGACCTGCTTCGTCACATCGAGTGCCGCGCGAAAATCGGCCTTCCCCTTCCGCACCGGGCAAAGGAACGCCCGCAAAACGGGATTGTGGCCGAGCACGACTTGTCGCCGCTGGCCGGCGGCAAGTCGGTGACGCGTGACGCGCAGGTGCCGCTCCGCAAATGTCGGATCGCTTGCGACCACCCTGCCCCCGGCCACGCCGCTCGGGTAGGGAAACTCGTCGTACATCCAAGCCTTGATCCCGCACTTCTTCGCCTCGTCAATCGCCGCACCCACCGCCTCGAACCAAGCCTCGGAAAGGTAGGGTGTCATGAGACCTTCGCGCGGATGAATAAAAAACCCATCCATGCCCCGCGCCGCAAGCTCACGCACCCATGCGCGTATTTGAACCGGATCGAGTAAATGATTGAAAACGAAAAACGGAACCGACTGGGCGTGGGAGGATTTCATGAAGATCGCAGGGGGAAGTTGAGCGCGACTCCATGCAGCGTTCCCGCCCACGAGTCAAGCCGCTTTGAACCTTCTACTGATCAACGTAGGGCTAACTTTATTCCGACAGTTTGTCCTGCCATTCCTGATCCTCCTCCGTGTTCTCCGTGCCTCCGTGGTTTTCCCCTTCCGATTACTTCGACGTTGGACGTTCGATGTTGGAAGTTCCCGCTGCGTTCGAGATTGAATGTTGTCCCTCATCCAATCCAAAATCAGAAATCAACGATTCCAAATCCATCCATCGCCGCGCCCACCTCATGGCGCTGACAACCGCCCTCCTCTGGAGCTTCGCGTTCGTCTGCATCCGTGAAACGCTCCGACAGTTTCAATCCTTTGGCGCAACCCCATGGCAGGCCGCGCTGGCGCTCTTCCAGTTGCGCATGTTGATGACCGCGTTCTGCTTCATCCCGGGCGTCGTCCGCCACCGCCGCTGGATCGGTGCGCTGAATGGGGGCGACTGGCTTCGCGTGGGACTGCTCACGCTGACGATGAGCTTCGGATATCACATTCCACTGAGCCTTGGCGCCGTGGAAATTCCATCCGGCCTCACGAGCCTCCTGATCGCCACCAGCCCGATCTTTGCCGCGGTGCTGGCGCGCTTGTTTCTGAAAGAGAACCTCGGACTCGCGCGTGTGATCGCCGTCCTGCTCGGAGCCACCGGCATCGCCATCTGCCTCATGGCTCAGGGTCGCCTGGGCTTCTCGGACATCCATGGCGCACGCAACATCGTGGCACCCCTGTTCGTGCTCGCGGCGGCTTGCGACGGGGCGTTGTTCGCAGTCCTGGCCAGAACCGTGCCCAAGGACATTCCAGCCAGTTTCAAACTGGGACTCGCGATGATCGCCACCGTGCTGCTGGCCATTCCGCTGTGGGACTCGGCCACGCTGAAACTTCTCTCCCAGCTCAATGCCTGGGGTTGGGCCGCCATCGCCTACCTCGCTGTGGTCTGCACTTATGCCGCGTCGCTGCTCTGGTACGGAGCGCTCAAGACGCTCGACGCCGTGGAAGTCACGATCTACCTGAACGCCACCACGACCCTCGCGATCGGATGGGGCGCACTCATCTTCCATGAAAAGATCGGCCTTCTCTATCTGGGCGGCGCAGCCTGCATCATCGGCGCCGTCTTCCTCGCGAGTCGAAAAGTGGAAAAGCTGGCTGTTGTTGTTTGAAAATCAAGAAAGCCCTTTGCGCCTTTTGCGTCTCTCGCCTCGCCGAAGCCTACGGCGTAGCGCGGGTTGCGCGAGACTCCGCCGAAGTCTTTTCAGATTGCAGTTGCCCGGAACGGTGGTGAAATGGACGTTTCCGACACTCACCCATCTTGAACTCCTTTCTCCAGCGCCGGGCCACCGTCGTCCTCATCCTTCTCTTGGGCGTGGTGCTGCCCATCTTTCTGCAACTCGGCGGCCGAGGGCTCAACGAACCGGATGAAGGACGCTACTCGGAGATGGGACGCGAGATGGTCGTCACAGGCGACTGGCTCGTGCCCCGTCTCAACGGCGTGCCCCACTACGCCAAACCCCCGTGGATTTACTGGTGCATCGCCGCGAGCCTGAAAGTTTTCGGAATGAATGAATGGGCCGCCCGGCTTCCCTCCGCCCTCGCGGCGCTCGTCACCGCCCTCCTCGTCTTCGATCTCGGACGCCGCATGGGCGGGACTCGCGCGGGAATTTTTTCGGCACTGGCGCTCACAAGCTCACTCCTCTTTTTTGTCGTCGCCCGTTTGATCAGCCCCGACATGATGCTCACCGCGTGCATCACCACGGCGCTTTATTGTTTTTGGCGATGGTGGAACTCCGAACCGCGCTCAACGCGCTGGCTTGTGGGGTTCTTCTTCGCAGTGGGCATCGGCTTCTTCGACAAGGGGCCTTTTGCGATTGGCGTCAGCTTTCTCGCCATTTTCGGTTTTCTCGCCCTCGAACGAAAATTTTCCGAGCTGAAACGTCCCTGTTTCTGGATTGGACTTCTGCTGGGCCTGATCCTCATCGCGGCCATCTCGTTGCCATGGTTTCTCATCATCTGCCATCTCAACCCGGACTTGTACGACTTCTATCTACATGGACAGATCACGGATCGCATCATCTCCGGAGGCGGAAGGGCTCATTCATTTTTCTACCACTTCGCCTGGCTGCCGGGTGATTGCTGGCCGTGGAGCATTCTCATCGCGTGTGCCGTTGCAGGTCATTTCCGATGGTGGAAAACAAATGACACTGCGAGAAGCGTGTCGAGCTTCCTGCTGCCGTGGTTCGTCCTGCCGCTTCTGATGTTCAGCCTCACCAGCTCCAAACTGCCAACGTATCCCCTGCCCCTCACAGTTCCCCTGAGCCTGATGTTGGGCACGTGGCTTTCGCGCGTGACCGGAAACGACGGCCTGCCCGCACCCGCCCGACTGCTCACTTCGCTTCTGCTCCCCGCCCCGGTCGCTGGAGTCATCTGGTTTGCGTGCTTCAAGACAAACCTTCCGCAAACACTCACCCAAAAACTTCTCCCCATTGCATGCATCGCCCTCGGATGTTTCCTTGTCGGTCTGACCTTTCATTGGATGATCAATCGAACGAAGGGATTCGATTTCACGCGCGGCCTGCTGGCATGGTGGATCGTCGCGCTCATCTTCCTGCATGGCATCCTCTTCAAGATGGACCAGCTGGAGGCAAGTTTCGGCCACAATTCGAGCTGGAAGGTCCTCACCGAGCCGCTGGCAGGAATCGATCTCGTCGGCGTCCCCATCAACCTCGACCTGCACCCCACCGGAAAGAAACCCGCGTTCGCCCGGCCCGGCCCGCGTGTGCTGATGTACGAATTCTATTTCCGGAGTTGCAGCTTTTACCTGATGAAACAGAAAAATGAAGTCGTGCCGCTTTACGCCGGCAGTTCGCTCTGGGAAATCGGCAAGGACGTGGATGCGGAAGCCAAGCCGATCCGATCCGACCTTGTCGAGCTGCTCAAGGGGCCCGAGACCGTGTACGTCTTCACCCGCCCGCAGCACCGCAAGGAACTCCAGCAACTCACCGGAATGGAACTCCCACTCGTTGCCCAGGCCGCCAGCGGCGAACATGAACTTGTTCTCTTCCAAAACCGAAAGCGTTTGTGATTTATCATTTTGCATTTAGCATTTAGCATCAGGACTCATGCCGAAATCCTTCTACATCACCACGCCCATCTACTACGTGAACGACCGCCCGCACATCGGGCATGCGTCCACCACGGTTTGGGCCGACGTCCAGGCGCGCTACCGCCGCATGCTTGGGGCGAAAACTCTTTTCCTTACCGGCCTCGATGAACATGGAATGAAGGTGCAGCAGGCTGCGGAGAAGCGGGGCGTTTCTCCCCAGCAGCATTGCGACGAGATGGCGCCGCATTTCCAGAGCCTGTGGAAGACGCTGAACATCTCCAACAACGCTTTCATCCGCACGACGGATTCGCATCACAAAAAAGTCGTGCAGGATTTTCTCAGCAAGCTCCACGCCGCCGGCCAGATTTACAAAAAGAAATACCACGGATGGTACAGCCGCGCGGCGGAACAGTTCGTCACGGAAAAGGAGATGGTGGATGGGAAATTTCCCGCCCATCTCGGCGAAGTCATCGAGCTCGAGGAGGAAAACTATTTCTTCAAGATGAGCGCGCACCAGGAATGGTTGATCGACTACATCAAAAAGAACCCGGAATGGATCCGTCCCGAAAACCGCCGCAACGAGGTGCTCGGAACGCTCCAGCGTCCGCTTGAAGACCTCTGCATCTCACGTCCCAAGGCACGTCTCGCCTGGGGCATCCCGATCCCGTTTGATCCCGAGTATGTCACTTATGTGTGGGTGGATGCGCTTGTGAATTATATTTCCGCCATCGGATACGGCGAAGATCGCTTCAACGAATGCTGGCCTGCAGATTATCATCTCATCGCCAAGGACATCCTCACCACGCATTGTGTTTACTGGCCCACGATGCTTCACGCCGTCGGACTCGAAATGCCCCGCTGCATCCTCGCCCACGGCTGGTGGCTCTTCCGTGACGAAAAAATGAGCAAGACGCTCGGCAACATCGTCAACCCGCTCAACCTGATCGGGCGTTTCGGCGCCGACGCCGTTCGCTATTTCATCTGTCGCGAACTGCAACTGGGCACTGACACCGATTTCAGCGAGGAACGATTCCTCCAGCGTTTCAACGCCGACCTCGCCAACGACCTCGGAAACCTCGTCAACCGCTCCCTCTCCATGCTCCAGCGTTACCGTGATGGTGTTGTTCCAGAAGCCGGCGGTGAGGAAAAATTTGACGAGGAATTAAAGCAATCCATCAATGAAACGTACGGCGCATACAGGAGCGCCATGGACCAAGTTAAATATGGCCTCGCCCTTGAAAGTGTGTGGAAACTGGTGACGCGAGGAAACCGTTATGTGGACGAAAACGCGCCTTGGAAACTCGCCAAGGAAGCCACCGCGTCCAAGCGCCTCGACACGGTGTTGAACCACTTGGTGAACACCGTTGCTCATCTCGCGCGGTTCATTGCCCCATTCATGCCATCCATCGCGTCCAAGATCGAGAGCCAATTACTAACTCCCGGACTTTTGGACAAGCGAAATGAAAGGCTTGAAGTTTTTTATGTTGGGGCGTTGACTGCCGAGTTTTTTCAAGTGATCCCCACCGGCCACAAAATCGGAAAACCCGAGCCGCTCTTTCCCAGGCAGGCGAAGGAGTGATTTGTAGGAGCCGCTGTCAGCGGCGATCGCCGCACAGACCCGTCTCGCCCGGTCGCCGCTGACAGCGGCTCCTACATTCCGACCCAGATGTTGTGAGGGGACGTGGAAGGATTTCGGAAATCCTGCCAATCCTGTAAATCCTGTCAAAATTCTGGAATGGAACGAGGGCGTCCGAGCGGCAAAACAAACCTTGAAACACAGCCGCCGCGCATCACAATCCCCCTCACATGAATGCCTCACAACTTTGGAAACGTTACCAGGACCATTTCTGCCCCGTGCCATCCGTCGGCTTCACGCTCGACATCAGCCGCGTGCCTTTCGGCGATGATTTCTTTGCAAAGATGGAGCCGCGCATCCAGCAGGCGTTCGCCGCGATGGCGGAACTCGAAAAGGGCGCCATCGCCAATCCTGACGAAAAACGCATGGTTGGACATTACTGGCTTCGCGCTCCGGCGCTCTCACCCACGAAGGAGCTCCGGACCGAAATCGAAGGGACGCTCTCACGCATTAAATCCTTTGCGAAGGAAATCCATGAGGGCGTCGTCTCCGCCCCGGGTGGCAGCAAGTTCACCGACCTGCTTGTCATCGGCATCGGCGGTTCCGCGCTCGGCCCGCAATTCGTCTCAAAAGCGCTCGGACATCCCGGACGAGACAAGCTGTGCGCTCATTTTTTTGACAACTCCGATCCTGATGGCATGGACCAGGTTCTCGCCGAAATCGGAAACCGCCTCGCCACCACGCTCATCGTCGTGATCTCCAAGTCGGGTGGCACGAAGGAGACGCGCAACGGGCAACTCGAGGCGCGTCACGCCTGCGAAAAAACGGGGCTTCATTTCGTGCACCAGGCCGTCGCCGTCACGGGCGTGGGAAGCGAGCTCGATCACACCGCCGTAAAGGATGGATGGCTGCGTCGTTTTCCCATGTGGGATTGGGTGGGAGGGCGCACCAGCGAACTTTCGGCCGTCGGCCTTCTCCCGGCCGCATTGCAAGGCATCCATGTGGACGCGATGCTTGAAGGCGCGCGCAAAATGGACGTAGCCACGCGTTCGGCCGTCACGCGTGAAAATCCCGCCGCGCTGCTCGCGCTGATGTGGTTTCATCTTACGGAGGGACGCGGAGCGAAGGACATGGTGGTGCTTCCGTACAAGGATCGCCTGCTTCTTTTCAGCCGCTACCTGCAACAGCTCGTCATGGAATCGCTGGGCAAGGAACTCGACCTGCAGGGGAAGGTCGTCAACCAGGGCATTGCCGTCTATGGAAACAAAGGTTCCACCGACCAGCACGCCTACGTGCAGCAGTTGAGGGAAGGCGTGCTGAATTTCTTCGTGACGTTCATCGAGGTGCTGCGCGAGCGCGACGGCACGCCGTTTTTTGTGGAACACGGTGTCACCTCGGGCGATTTCCTGCATGGTTTCCTCGCTGGAACACGCGATGCGCTTTATGAAAAAGGCCGTTCCTCGATCACCCTCACCCTCCCCGATGTTTCCGCAAAAAGCGTGGGTGCGCTCATTGCATTGTACGAACGCGCGGTGGGATTTTACGGGTCACTGGTCGGCATCAACGCCTATCACCAGCCCGGCGTCGAGGCCGGAAAAAAAGCGGCGACCGCCGTGCTGGCGCTGCAGGAAAAGGTGATGGCGGAACTGCACAAGCAAAAGGGAAAACCGCTGACAGCCGATCAACTCGCTGCGGCAGCAGGCTCACCGGACCAGGCGGAGATGGCCTATCAGATCCTTCGTCACCTCGCCGCCAACCCGGAACGCGGGATCCGGGCGGAGGGCACAAGTCCAGGCAGCACGACATTTTCAGCCTGATTTTCGGCTCTCTTCGACTACTTGCAAAAAAACGGAGGGACACGCTCCGTCATCCTGAGTCATCTCCCTACTTCAAATACTTCTTCTGCGCCGCGATCAAATCACCCACGCCCTTTCGCGCGAGCGCGAGCATCTGCTCCATTTCTTTTTCTGAAAAAGTCGACTCCTCGCCCGAACCCTGGATCTCGATAAAACGGCCGCTTGCCGTCATCACCACGTTCATGTCCACCGAGGCATCCTTGTCCTCGATGTAATCCAAATCGAGCACGGGATGGCCGTTGACGATTCCGACGCTGACGGCCGCCACGGCCTCGCGGATTGGATTCTCCTTCAGCTTTTTCGCCTTCATCAACCTGAGGAAGGCCAGCTCAAGCGCCACGTATGCGCCCGTGATCGCCGCGGTGCGTGTCCCGCCATCCGCCTGCAGCACATCGCAATCAATCCACAAAGTTCGTGCACCCAGCTTCTCCAGGTCCACCACCGCGCGCATGGAGCGGCCAATCAACCGCTGGATTTCCTGTGAGCGGCCGTCGAGCTTCCCCTTGGAAATATCCCGGGGTTTCCGATCCTGCGTGGAATAAGGAAGCATCGAATATTCCGCCGTAAGCCAGCCGCCGCTGACCTTCTGCTCCCTCATCCAGCGCGGCACCGAGTCCTCCACCATCACGGCACAGATCACGCGCGTGCATCCCGTTTCCACGAGAACCGATCCCGTTGCGCCGGGGGCAAAATTTTTGCGAATGCGAAACCGTCGAATTTCATCGGCGTGTCTTTTGTCGTGGCGAAAGGTGGTCATGTCTGCCAGCCTGCCTGCGTTGGGGAGGAGACTCAAGCCTGTGATTTTGACCCCTTCAACCCCATGCGCATGGTCCGCGAAGGGCTGATCTACATCAACATGGATGAAACCCACCCGACTTCAAACCGATCGGCCGCGACATCCCAATCTCCCGCAAAAACAATGAAGCGCCACCACTCTCCCGGTTCCGCGTTCAGCTCAAACCAAGCCTGGCCAGTTCTTCGCGGGTTTTTTCAGCGGACGTGTGATGGATTCCGCGCACACCCAGTGCTCGCGCCACTTCCACGAACATCGCGCGATCATCCATATAAGCCACGCGGGAGGGCTTCACCTGCGCGATGTCCAGCGCGACGCGAAAAATATCCTCGTCGGGTTTGCGATAATGGACGAAGCACGAGGCCACGAAAACATCCACGAACTCATCCAGCTTGAAGCGCCGGATCCGATCCTCCATCAGCTCGCGTCCCTCGTTGCTGCATACCACCACCTTCAACTTGTGACGCGCCTTGAGACGGCGCACGAGCGCGATCGTGTCCGGAAACGGACGCGCCTGCGTGTACATGAAGCGGGAAAAGTCGCCGAAGGAAAAACGGCGGGGCCGATAAAACACCACGCGCTTCAGATAGGTCTCCAGGGAAATCTTTCCCTCTTCATAGGTGTCGAAGGTCAGGCGATGACGGTCATTCATTTCATCCAGGTCGAGCTTGAATCGTTCCGCCGCTTTTTTACGAAGCGCCCGGTCCCAGCCGTTGGTGAGCAACACGCCGCCGACGTCAACGAACAATGTGGTGATGGAGGAAGGCATGCGTGCAACGATAGCGCATCATGCGGCCCTCCGCCACGCCATTCTTTCGCCTGCCGAATTTGCTTTTGTCCCGCGAAAAAACGAGGCAACGTGACCGGGTTCGCCAAACCCTTTACCCACGGAGAATGCCTTATGTCCGCCGAAGCCAAAGCCAAAGAACTCGGAATCCAATTCACGCCCGCCGAGGGCGCCAAGTCTTACCTCAACCTCTGCGCGCGCAGCGGTAAAATCCTCTTCCTCTCCGGCCACGTCAGCGACCTCAAGGGCAAGCTGGGTGCGGATGTCACGGTCGAGAAGGGCTACGAGGCCGCCAAGCAGGTCGCCACCAAACTCCTCCAGTCGCTTCGAAAGGAAGTCTCATCGCTCGACCAGGTGCGCGTAATCAAGCTCCTAGGCTGCGTCAACTCCACGCCCGACTTCACCGACCAGCATCTCGTGATCAATGGCGCCTCCGACCTCTTCCACACCATCTTCGGGAAGGAAACCGACGGCTACCATGCACGCTCCGCCGTCGGCTTCGTCTCACTCCCCACCGGTGTCGCGGTCGAAATCGAGGCGATTTTCGAAATCAAGTCCTGACGCGACACGCATCCCACCCTTCCGATGGGCCCCATCAACAAACAAACGCTGCTCCGCAACATCCATATCTTCGCGGGCTTGAAGGATGAAACCATCGCCCTCATGTCCGATATTTGCAGCAGCCGACGGGCGTCGCCAGATGAGGTCATCGCCAAGGAGGGAACGCCGGGGCGTGAAATATTTCTGATCGCAAGCGGCCATTTCCGCGTCGTCAAGGGACACGGCGCCCCGAACGAAACCACGCTCGCCACGCTCAAGGTCGGGGACTTCGTCGGCGAAATGAGCGTCATCGAATGCATGGCGCGTTCCGCCTCCATCGTTTCGAAGGACAAGGGCCTCCTTTTCTGCATGGAGTGCAATGACCTGCTTGAACTCTTCGACAAGTCTCCCGACCAGTACAGCATCCTGATGCTCAACATTGCGCGCGACCTCTGCCGCCGCCTGCGGACCATGGACGAGGTTTTCGCCGCGCGGGCGCATTAGCCCGCATGACCCACCTCATTTGAAAAACCATGACCAAGTCTTGCAAATCTTCCCTTCGAATAAAAATTGTAGGAGCCGCTGTCAGCGGCGACCGGGACCAGGGTTTCCTTGTAGCCCCGGCCCTCCAGATCGCCGCTAACAGCGGCTCCTACAAAACATTTGGCAAGGAATGCGGTTTGGCCCGCATGACACGGTAACACCCATGGACCAGTCCCGCATCGTCAACTGCACCGGCTGCAACGCACCCGTGGATGTTTCTCAATATGACCCCCTGCAGCAGATCGCCTGTCCATCCTGTGGAAATTCGTTTGAGCTGCTGCGACGATTCGGCTCTTACACCATCGAATCGCAAATCGGCTTGGGCGGCACGAGCGTCGTGTTTCTGGCCCAAAGCGACGCATTGAACAAAAAGGTGGCGCTCAAGGTGTTGCTCAGCGAGGAGCTGTTGCGCAACCCCGAGAGCGCTGCTAATTTTCTGCGAGAAGGTGAGCTCACGAAGAAAATGAGCCACCCCAACATCGTCGAGGTGTACGAGTTCGGCGTTTTCCAAGGCTTTCATTTCATGGCCATGGAACGGCTCGTGGGCAAGGCGCTCAATCAAGTCCTCGACCATATGCAGAAGCTGTCCCAGGACAGGAAAGGCGGCCCGGCCAAGGGTGAGTCGCAAGACAAGGCGATGTTCAAGGAGCCGCTTCCCGAGCTCGTCTGCCTTGAAATCGCCATGCAGGCCGCAGCCGGCCTCGGCGCGGCGCATGCGCTCAATCTCGTTCACGGCGACATCAAGCCCGAGAACATCATGATCACCAACGACGGCGTCGTGAAGGTGGTGGACTTCGGGCTCGTCCAGTTCGCCAATGCGGAAAAACTTTTCGCCGAGGGCGAGGGCTACTCCGTCTTCGGCACCCCGCTCTACATTCCGCCCGAGCGCGTGCGGGGCGAGCCCGAGGATTTTCGCACCGACCTCTACAGCCTGGGCGCAACGCTCTATCACCTGCTGCGAGGACTCCCGCCTTACCGCGCCAAGGACCTCACCGAGCTCGCCATCATGCACACGCAAGCCCCCCTGCTCTCCTTCCACGCCGTCGCCCCCAATGTCTCGATGACCACCTGCAAGGTCATCGAAAAATCACTCAAGAAAAATATCAAGGACCGTTACGCCAGCCACGAGGAGCTGATCAAGGATCTCATGTTTGCGCAGGACCTCATCACGCAACCGCACATCCGCGAGGTCAAGCCAGGCCGTCAGGTGCTGGCCGATTTCATGATTTCACTTGGCCTCGCTCCGCCCAAGGAACCCGAGGAAGTAAAGAAAAAGAGCTGGGCTTTTTGGAAAAAATAAGCGCGCCCTTCGTGTCGCCGGAGCCCGCGGGTTACTTCCCCCTTTTTTCTGACTCCACAATTTTCACAAGCTCGACGTCAAAAATCAGGGCGGCATTGGGAGGCACGGCCTGACCCCTGCCGCGATCTCCATAACCAAGTCGCGGAGGGATGATGAGGCGCCGCTTGCCCCCGACTTTCATTCCCGCCACCCCCTCGTCCCATCCAGGAATCACGCGGTCGTATCTAATCTGAAACTCGTACAATTCCCCTTCCGAGCTGTCAAACTTCGTTCCGTTCATCAGCCATCCCGTGTAATGAACCTGCACCGTCTGTCCCCGCTCGGGAAATTTTCCATCACCCTCCTTGACCTCGATGAATTCCAGGCCGGATGCGGTCTTGTGAATCTTGTCCCTCGGTAGTTTCTCAATCTCCACCTGCATCTTCGCCCGCGCCTCCTCCTTGAGACGCTTCAACAACTCGATCTCCTCCTGCGTCGGCATGTTGAAATTGGCGACCGGATCGGCGGCAAAGACTCCCGCTGAAATCAACATGGTTGCGAAAATCAGGATTCGCTTCATGCAGGCAAATTAGCAGCCACCGAAAAAAACTCAAGACACGCTTCCACTCCGAAAATCCTGTCCATCCCGTTAATCCTGTCAAAAAATCCGGAGCGCTTATCCAATCTTACGAACAGAAATCACCATCTGGTAACGATGCACCTGCCCGGGCTCGCAACGCCGGGTCTCGCGCCGATTCAGCGCATTCGGCCCGTCCGTCCACGGCTCCAGGCATACAAACTGCGCCTGGGGTGATTCGCTCCACACCACCCACACGGGAAAATCCTTTTCGCTGCCTTCCACGGAAACGCGCGCCGCAAGCCCGTTGGCGTGATCTTCCAATTCCAGGTGGCGGGCCTTCGTTTCCGCCAGGATGATCGAGGTCACGATCTCCTCATCCGCCCGGATCCGCTTCGCCTCAAACCGCTGCCCCGTCATCGTCTCCCACCCGTTTTGTGACTTCAGCTCGACGCCCGGAGGCAAGGCCACGGAACAATCCGCCACGCGTCCGCGCACACCCAGCGGCGCGCGAATGTAGGGATGAAACCCCAATGCGTACGGGAAGCCCTCCTTGCCGGTATTTTCCAGCTCTGCATCCAGCACCAGGCCGCGATCATCCAGCCGATACGTCATCCGCAGCCGGTACGGAAATGGAAATGCCACGAGCGAACTCGAATTCGGCACGAGCTCCCCCGTTACAAACTCCTTCCCGATCTCCAGCACGTGCCAGTAGAGATTCCGCGCCACGCCGTGAAATGGCATCGTAAGAATTTTTTCCTTCCACGCCCACGTGTCAGGCCCGTGCGAAGTGACCGCTGCGCCCGGGTTGGGGAAAAGCACGGGATTGCCGTAGCGGCGGTCCGCTGGCTCATGCAACGTGTCCCCCTCATGCACCATGGCGGCCGTTCCCGCCGCGCCCATGTCCTGCTCGAAACCGTAAAGCTGGAAACCGTGCTCAGGATAAACCCAGGCCCGCTTGCCGCCATGCCCGATCTGGATCAGCCGCGGATTCACGCTGGACAGGATTTACACCTGGACCTTCACCACCACTTTTTTGACAGCCGCAGGCTTGTCCACGCTGCAGCATGGCTTGTGGCCGTCGTTCGGAAAAAAGATCGCGAACTCCCCATCCTTGAGCCGCAGCGACGTGGCAAACGCGGAATCGTCGTACAACAGGTAATCATCCTTGGCAACGTACGGCGTCTCCACCTTCAGGGCGCCAATGGGCGCATGCTCGAGCAACTCCACGCCCTTGGCCACAAACTGGACGTCAATGTACTTCTGGTGCGACTCGAATTTCTTCCCGACCGGCGCGCTCGTGTTGTAGCTCTGGACGAGGGCATAAACCTTGTCGCCGTCCAGCTCGTATTTTCCATCGGGCGTGTCGGACTTGAACGAGCGAAGATACTCAAACGCCCGCACGAAGCGCGGACCCAGTTTTTCATAAAGATGAGAATTGGAAACAGAATCAAGAATCATAAAAATAAGCCTTGGTTGAAGACTACCCATTGACCCAAAACCCCGCACCGGTCAACTGCGAAGCAAACGCCCCATCGCCCCCTACACCCTCCGCCGTCAGCCATCAGCCATCAGCCTTCAGTCTTCAGCCATCAGCCCTCATCCCTCATCCTTCATCCTTTCATAGAACTCCTCCTTGACCTCTCCCCTCCCGCCTCTGGTATATACGCGGAGTGAAAACCTCCACCGAACCGGGCCATCTTCATTCCGTGGGGGTGTTCGTCACGGAATTGATTTCGAATCCACGCCATGTCGGCGCCGCCATCCCCAGCTCGAAACGGCTCGCAACACGCATGGCGTCATTTGTCCCCGCCCCATTCGATGGATTGGTGGTGGAACTCGGCGCGGGAACCGGCGTCGTCACTGCCGCCCTCCTCAAACGCGGGCTCTCCCCGCAACAACTGGTCGCCATCGAGCGTTCCCCCAAGCTGGCGGATCTTCTGCAGGGACGTTTTCCCACGCTAAACATCGTCCAGGGTGACGCCTCTTTCCTTGGAGAACTTGTGAAACGCCACCAGGGAAAATCCCGCCGCATTGACGTGGTGGTCTCCGGCCTCCCGCTCCGATCGCTGCCCTCCTCCACGCTCAAGGCGATCGAGGCCCAACTTCACGAACACATGAACGCCGATGGATGCTACATCCAGTTCACCTACGATGTGCGCCGGAACATCCCATCCCCGTTCAAACATTTCGTCCGCTGCGAATCCAGCGTCGTCTGGCTCAACGTCCCGCCAGCCCGCGTGGATGTCTTCCGCCGCAAGAAAAACTGAGAGAGATCCCCTTTGCTTTCAGCTTTCGGCGTTCAGCGTTCAGCCACCAATGCTTTCCTGGATGCCGCTGCATCCTGAATCAGATTGCTGATCGTTCTCCGTGCCCTCCGTGCCTCCGTGGTTTTCCCCTTCCGTTCATTGTTGGACGTTCGATGTTCGAAGCTGGAAGTTCCCGCTACTCCGCAATCCGCATTCCGACCCGCGCTACGCCGTAGGCTTCGGCGAGGCGAGAATCCGAAATTCTTCTACATCACCATCCCGCCATCCACCGTGAACACCTGGCCCGTGATATAATCGGCCGCGGAACTCGCAAGAAAAACCGCGCAAGACGCAATGTCCTCCACTTTCCCCAGGCGTCCCAGCGGCACTCTCTCCAGCAGCGCCTTGCGCATCTCCTCCTTCAACTCAGCCGTCATGTCCGTCTCGATGAACCCCGGTGCGATCGCGTTGCAGGTGATTCCGCGCGACCCGAATTCCTTCGCAACGGATTTGGTCAGCCCAATCAACCCCGCCTTCGACGCCGCATAGTTCGCCTGCCCCGCGTTGCCGATGCGGCCGATGATCGAGGTGATGTTGATGATTTTTCCTGAGCGCTGCTTGAGCATCCCGCGGCTCAACGCCCGCGTGAAATGAAACGCCCCGCCCAGGTTCGTGTCGAGCACCGCGTCCCAATCCGCCTCGGGCATGCGCATCAATAGCCCGTCGCGCGTGATGCCGGCGTTGTTGACGAGCACATCCACGCGCCCGAAATCAGCCAGAATTTTTTCAACCACGCCGTCCACTTCCGCCGCCTTCGCAACATCCACCGTGTAAGGATGCGCCTTGCGTCCCGCCGCGATGACTTCATCCGCGGCCTGTTTCGAGTTGGCCTCCGTGCGGCTCACGCAGGCGACGTCCGCGCCCGCGCGCGCAAACGCCACGGCCACCGCGCGCCCGATTCCACGTCCAGCCCCGGTCACCAGCGCCACTTTTCCAGTCAGATCAAGTTTCATGGCTTGAAACCATGAATTCCAAAACCCGAAAAATCAATCCCGATCATCCCTTGAGCCCCAAGGTTCTCCGCAGATTGACGCAGACCGACGCAGATTTTCGGAAAGTTTCGCGCACCCGCGCTACGCCGTAGGCTTTGGCGAGGCGAGAAGACGCAAAGGCGCAAAGCCCCCATCCCCTAAAGGCATGTGGTCGCTTCACGCATCGCAGCGTGCTGCGATGCGTGAAGCGACCGTCCGTCTTCTTTTCCGAAAACTTTGCGCCTTTGCGCCTTTGCGCGAACCTCTCTGATTTCTGCGCTGTCGCCTCTTCCTCCTCCGTGCTCTCCGTGTCTCCGTGGTTTATATTCTGCCGCCGCCGCTGCGCCCCAATGTTCGATTCTTCTTTTCGCCAGAACCTGTTTCATGGCAGATTGACTCCACAACCAATCTTCACGAAAGGAACCCCATGGCCTCCGCCCCCAACGACGAAGTCGCAATCATCAAAACCGCCCACGGCGAAATGGTCGTCGCCTTCTGGTCCGATGTCGCACCCAAAACCGTCGAAAACTTCAAGAAGCTTGCGAAGGAAGGATTCTATGACGGCACGGCGTTCCATCGCATCGTGAAAGGCTTCATGATCCAGGGCGGCGATCCACTCAGCAAAACGAACGACCCCATGGTGGGCACCGGCAGTCCCGGCTACCGGATCAAGGCCGAGTTCAACGACCGCCCCCACGTGCGCGGCGTCCTCTCCATGGCCCGGTCCCAGGACCCCGACTCGGCCGGCAGCCAGTTCTTCATCTGCCTCGCCGACGCAAAATTTCTCGACAAGCAATACACCGCATTCGGCACCTTGCTGAAGGGCGATGATGTCCTCGGCAAACTCGGCGACACCCCGACCCAGGGCAGCCGCGGCGGCGAAAAAAGCCAGCCCACCCAGCGCGTCGGCGTCGAAAGCATCAAGATTGTGGCCGCCAGCTCCGTAAAAGCGTGATTTGAGATCTCAAATTTGAGATTTGAAATCCAAGCCGTGAGACGCGCGAATCCAGGGCTTACGCGTTTGGACTCCGAGCTTCTTCCAAATCTGGATGGGTAGGTCTTGATCACAATCCGCCGATGAAAAATCGGGATGCTGGGTGGTTACCTTGTGTCTCTTGTGCCTCTTTGCGGCCAATCCGTCTGTTCGGCACGCGGAAAATGGCCACAAAGAGGCACAAGAGACACAAGAACGACGAGCCGATTCCAAATGCGTAAGCCATGTCCTTCTCTGGACGTGGTCTTGGATTATGGATCAATCGTGATCGGTGTGCCCACAGGAATAAGACGATATAACTCTTCGATGTCGGGATTATCGAGCGCAACACAGCCCCATGTCCAGTCGGGCTTGGAACCATTGCCGTGCACGCAAATTGCACCCCCGAGCTTTGTGTTCCAGGGCGGAGTTTTCCCATTTTTGTCCGCAAGCAAAATCGCTTTGCGCTCTGCGTCGGAAATGAGACCAGCCTTGAAGCCTCGTTCGGCGTCAGCAGGCCCGGGATAGCTGATGGCCAAGGCAAGGTGATATTTGCTTTTCGGGTTCTTCAGGCAGACAAAATAGGAACCCTCGGGCGTGGCTTTGTCCCCCTCGCGCTCCTTGCGAGTGACAGGGTTTTTGCCAAGAGCCACGTGGTAAGTTTTGATGAGTCTGTCACCGTCGAACAATCGCAACTCTCGTTTGGATTTGAGTACTTGCATCCGCGGCTCGGCAAGCTCAATCGCGTTGAGCATGCCGTGCGTGCAAAACAGGATGAGAACGATCCAAATAATCAATGTTTTCATAATGTGTGAATGGCGGCAACGACCACAGTCAACCTTTTCATGCTCTGCTAGGCGCTGTAGTCATGGCCGCTCCTTCCGCGTGAACCCTTTGGCAGCGAAGAGGAGACAAGCAATCCCAAGAACCAACGTGGGAATTCCAAGTGGGACGGCTATCAGCGGATAATACTGCACCGCCAAAACTCCAAGTCCAAAACTCATAAACACCCGGCCAGCGATGAATCCCCAAATCTCCCATGGTGTGAGATTCTGAACCTTTCGGTGATTCCAGTTTAGAAATCGCATAAATGTCCTTTGGTTTTTGCTGTCAACAATCAGTGTTAGCCTCTTCTTTCTTCATCGGCGTAATGCTCCTCCGCATCTTGGCGGTTGATTTCATCGGTGAAAATCGCGAGCTGATTCGAGGACTGATGCCTAAAAAGATAAGCCACCTGCGTGTCGAAATAGCCTTGGCCCACGAACTCAAAGGAAACACTTCCTGCAACTGGCCAGTGCCGATAACTCTTATGCCATTTGGGTGCCGAGACACCATCCCCCTGCTTAAACTTCTTCTCCAGTGAGGTCAATAGCTGGAACCCTTCTTCCTGGTAGAAGACACTACCCTGCTGAGACAGCGACCGCTCTTCGCCTCCACCTAAAACAACAAAGGAGATAAGATGCCCGTCCGTCCACGGTTCCAGGCCTTCGACACGGACGTCACTGCACTCCCAACGAAGCGCGCGAACATGAAATCCAGCGATGTCGAGGTCGGCGACAGCCCGAGGAGCAACGCCGGCCTGCCAATGTGCGGGAAATCCAAAAACGCGTTGCGGTGGTTTCATACTTTCTCATCATTCCTCAGCCACGACGCGCAGCGGCGTTGGATGCAGTTCCTTTGGCCCTTTGAGTCAATTGCCTGACAAATGTGCCCGCAAGATAAAAGAAGCACAGGCAGACATAACCCAGAGAATACGCGACTACTCCAAACGTTCCAGGACGGGAATAATTATGGGTACAATACATGAAAAAGGTACCCATGATGATGCAGACGAAGATGCCCAAAAAGCCACGCCATATGGAAATGCTGTTTAAAAATCCTGCTACCATACTCGGAACAAAGAGAAGCACTAGACCGGAAAATGTGAACAAGCACAGCATGCCCCAGCACTCACCCAATGAATCAAACCATGTTTCCCATGGAGGCATGTGATGCATACCCGACAGAGCCGACAATGGCATGTTTAAAAACACAAGGGCCATGGGAAATCCGATGTAAAAGCCTGCCAGAGATTTGAATTTCATATTCTTGCTGCCGTCACTCGTCAGCCGCGACGCGTAGCGGCGTTAGGAGCTGAACGAGCTTGTTGGGCCTCGTTTTCATATTCCCAAATGCGAGCAAATGAACCCCTGCGTATCTTTCCCATCCAGCAGCAGGCGTGTGCGATAACATTGAAGCTCGCGAAGTGGCTTGGGATTGTTCACCTATTTCTTTGCTGGGATAAGCCAATCATCGCGCGGATCGAATGTTGGCATGGGTGCGACATAGCCTCGAACAATGATCACTAGTTTTGTTGCTTTAAACTTCGTGACTCCATGGTCGCCGCGGGGATCGTCTAAAAAGCACTCCCCAGAAACAATAATAAAGACACTTTCATCAACCACCGTGACAGCGTGGATGGTGACATTGCGTATCCTCATGTTTGGTTCGATTGCGTTTGCATGCGCACAAGCGAAGAGAAGCATTCCAATACAAAGCAGAGATTGTTTCATGATGTGGTCCTATTTCTTGGCACCCACCGATTTCAGGTACTCAACCACTTCCGGCTCACTGGCAACCTGAAGCGCTGTCTTGCCGTCCGCGTTCCTTGCATTGACATCCACCTCCATGTCCGCCAGCGCCTTCAGTATCTCCAGACGGTTTTCAGACTTAAACCCCTCCTTGGACGCCGCCGCAACCCATGCGTTTGCCATGGCTGTCTTCCTGGCTTTCTCGCTCTCAAAATGTGACAGGATTTCTTCGACGCATTCAAGACGACTGTGCGAAGCCGCCTCTTGGATCGCGTGGCAAGGGGAGCCCGTTTCCCGGTCAAAGTGAGCGCCCTTGGCTATCAAATATTTCACAACCTCCGTCTGACCACTTGCTGACGCATGGGTCAAACAGGTTTCCCACAAGAGGTAGCGGATATGCGTATTCACATCCACTCCATGCTCGATCAAGAAGTCGGCCATGTCGAAGTTTACCTTGTCAGGCCCGCCGGCATCCGACAACACCAGTTGAAGTGCTGTGAACCGGTTATACGTCCAGGGCCTTTCATCAGCATGTGCATTCACATCCACTTTCATTTCAATCAACGCTTTCACAACATCCATGGCTCCCCCACTAGCCGCAGTGACAAAAGCATTCACCATGGCCGTTTCCCGCGCCTTTTTATCGTGGAAGTGGGAGAGAATTTCTTGGACGCAATCAAGGTGATTTTTCCAGGCTGCTCCGCGTAGTGCCCTGCTTGGGTGCCCCGTTTTCAGATTAATGTCGGCACCCTTCGAGATCAAATATCTGACGCCCTTTGCGTTTCCCCTTGCGGCGGCAACTTCCAATTGGGTTTCACACTCACCAAATGCGGCGTTCACATCCTCTCCCCCGGCTATCAGCCGGTCAGCCGCTTCAAAGTCTCCCTTCTCGACAGCATTCATCAATGCCGCTCCCCCGGCATCATCCCCGAGGAGACCGCGAACCTTCTTCCCAGCACGGGCGGCACCATCACTGGCGTTGACAGGAACCGCGCCGATTAGAAACAGGAATGCTGTCGATACAAACAGCGTTGGGTGAACCAAGGTGATCAACCGTCTAGAGTTTCGCTTTTTCATTTGCCGGTTGAAATGACGATTGGAGCATGACAAAAAGGTGATGCGGAAGCCGGTCGGATATTGGCGATCTCGGCATTCAGAAAAAGCTTAGCTTTTTACCCTGCTCGGTCAACTCATCACGAAAAGCAGGATGGGCGATGGATATCAACTGTCGGGCTCGCTCTCGTGAAGACAGCCCCTTTAGGTTAATGACACCGTATTCAGTTGCAACATACTGGGTATCAATACGCAGGTCTGTTACCACCCCGCTGAGTTTGGGCACAATCTTGCTGATCTGGCCCTGCTTCGTCGTGGATTCAAACGCCAGGATTGATTTGCCGCCATTGGACAAATAAGCCCCCCTGACAAAGTCGTTCTGCCCGCCTGGGCCGCCAAATTGCCTGCCATGAATATCCTCGGCATTTACCTGGCCATATAGATCGATTTCTATCAAGGCATTGACAGAAATCACGTTGTCATTTTGGGATATGATGGACGGATTGTTGACGTAATCGACAGGATAGCTCTCCATCGCCGGATTATCGTTCATATAGTCATACATCTCTTGATCTCCAAAAGCCAATGTAAACACGTGCTTGCCATGATTGAGTTTCTTACGTTTACCAGTTACAACGCCTTGCTTAACCAGTTCAACCATTCCTGGTGACAATAGCTCGGAATGTATTCCCAGGTCATTGTGCTGGGTCAGATATTTGCAAACGGCATCTGGCACACCGCCAACGCCCATCTGGATCGCCGCGCCATCGGGGACCAACTTCGCGATGTCACGGCCGATGATTTCATCCTCAGGCAAAGGCGGCCGGGGAACAAGGGCAACCAATGGCGCTGAATGTTCCACGATGGCGTCGACTTCAGAAACGTGAATCAATGAATCGCCAAATACCCGTGGCATTTTGTCATTCACTTCCACAATGAGATTTTTGGCAACTTTCGCAGCGGTGGAGGTATAGTCGTTGTTGGTGCCCAGCGTGAAATAGCCGGCTTTATCCATGGGACTGACTGTCACCACGCATGTGTCGAGCTCGACGTTCTCGCGAAAATAGCGCGGGATGTGACTGAACGAGTTGGGCACGTAAAAAATAACCTTGCGGCCACCATCGGCATCACCTTGCTTCATCAGCGCCCGTTCCTTGCCACCTAAAAAACCGGGATGCGGCTTGATGACATCCATCAGCTCATACTGCAAAATCGTATTATTCGCCGGTTCTTCCGCATGCAGATAATAAACCCTGAGTTCGTCGAACCCCTTGGCCCTGGCCCGGTCGGCAATGGCTTTAAGCAGGGCCGGAGGCTGGGACACAGCCATGCCAAAAGCAATGTTACATTTCCTCGCAATGCATTGGATCGCCTGCCCGGGTGTTGTCAGTTTCTTTTTATACTGCTCCGTGTACATGATCAATACCCCGCATCCTTGTAAGGCCCCATGCCCTTTTTATAGATAAGAAAATAGCGCTCATAGGTGCAGACCAGTTTGCCATCCTGATCATGGGCATCCGAGCGCACATGCATGATGCCTTGCGTTGGCCGTGATTTTGACTCGCGTTTGTCGAGGATCTCGGAAGATGCATAAATGGTATCCCCGGCATAAACCGGCTCCAGCAATTTGATGTTGTTCCAACCAAGATTTGCAACAACACGGTCAAACGTCCGGGTGGTCAAGGCTGTCATCACCCCGATCAGAAATGGCTCGGCGATCTGCATGCCATGTTTGGAATGTTTTTTGATGTAATTGCCATCTGAATATTGGGGGCAAAGCTCAATGGATCTTAACGCATGCAGGCGGTTTTCCTCCTCCGAAAATGTCTTTCCGGGCCGATGCTCATATAATTCTCCCGGCTGCAAATCTTCATAATAAATGCCGACCTGCTCCATGAAGCTGCCGTCATCCAGCAAGCGATGTGAGGCAAACTTCTGGTCTTCCACGCCACCACGATGCAATTTGGCCGCCACTTCGATGGGATGCTTCTCTGACTTGTAAACAAGCATCTTGTAGTCCACCTTTGCGACAACATCCCCCTTTTGGTTCACACCCTTGGTGGTTACCGTCAACAGCCCGACATCCGGATTATCGGAATAGTCCTCTTTTCCCTTGATTTCAGATTCTGCATACAGGGTGTCGCCGCCAAATACCGGATGGGTCATGGCGATATCAATCATTTCCAATATTCTGAGTTTGCGACCAAATGTTTTGGAGGCCATGCCGATCACTTTTTGCAGGGTCATGGTGCTGACACCCAGGCACTGTTTCCACTCGGTTTTTGAGGCATAGTGCTCATCATAGTGTAACTGTGCATTATTGATGGTATCCAATGCCTCCTGGGCATTGTCCTCCTGGCTTACGGTCACTCCCGGCCGGTGGTGGAAATGCTGACCAACTTCAAATTGCTCAAAATCCAGGCCGAAGTGCTCCCGGTAATGATTGTTGCCAAGCTTCAGATAACTTCTGAATGGAACCGTCATTTGCTTCCTCCAATGGATGCCAGTGCCAGCACACGTTTTGCGGACCGGTAAACCGGCACATCAATCATTTTTCCATTCAGTTCACACGCATTGCCCTTGGCCGCTTCATAGGCTGAAACCACCGCCTTCGCCTTATCCATTTCTTCAGGGCTGGGCGAGAGGGTATCCATGATGGGTTTGATATGCTTGGGGTGAATCGATAATTTGCAGGTAAACCCCATGGCTTTGACGCGCCGGGTCTCTTCCAAAATTTTGGAATCATCCGGATCTTTCAAGTGCAAGTACGGCACATCGATGGCAGCTATTCCGGCCTGCGCCGCAGCCTGCACCAATTGCGCGCGAGCCGAGTACATGGGCTCCCAATCCATGGTTGCCCCGATGTCGGCCGCAAAGTCGGCGCCGCCAAAGATCAATCCGACAACATTTTTGGCGCGGGCGATCTCATGTGCGTGCTCCAGGCCTTTCGCAGTTTCAATCAACGGCAGCAATGCAACCGTGTTCGGCGTTAAAAGCTCATTGAGGATTTCAATTTCACTGGCGCTTTGTGATTTGGGCAGGACCAATAGATCGGGCCACATGGCTGGCTGTACCGCAGATTCACACAGCTTGGTGATGTCCTTCAGGCCTGCCCGGGTGCGGATTGAATTGATGCGCAAACACTGCACGAATCCATCACTCCGTGGTCTGCTGATAAAATAATTGATTGCCTGATCCCGGGCGGAATCCTTTTCAGGCAGCGAAATGGCATCTTCCAGATCAATGATCAGGCCATCAGCCCCCAACTCTTTGGCCTTGGGAAAGCGTTCCGGGCGATTGGCCGGGGTAAACAGCAGACAACGTGATAAAAATGGCTTCATGTGGAGTCTTCCCAGATGAGGGTTGATCGTGGTGCGTGTGGCGGGGACATCCAGACAGAAAAGTAATGCGGAAGCCAGTCGGAAATCTCCGCATGCATGCCGGCGCCGGGTGCAGGGCCTACGCATTTGGGATCGGCTCGTCGTTCTTGTGCCTCTTGCGCCTTTTTGTGGCCATTTTCCGTGTGCTGAACAAATGAATTGGCCGCAAAGAGGCACAAAAAGCACAGGCAACCGCCTCACATCCAGATTTGGAAGAACCTCGGAGTCCAAATGCGTAAGCCCTGACGTCGGGTGCCCGCCGGCATCAAGTCGTAGACCGGGACACACTGCCTACGACTTGCCCCAGCCGGGCAGGGCGGCCGCCTGCTTCACCCAGGTCGTCATCTGCGCCTCGTTGAGGTCGTCCTCGTGAATGTCAATCCAGCGCGCGTCCTTGCCCGTGCCTCCGGATGGAGCGGGTCGCAGCGATGTGCCACGGAAGAAGCTCACCTTGACGTAGCGGGTGAAGACGTGGAACCCCAGGAACCAGCCCTGGCCCTCGATGCCGTAAAATGGCGTGTTCCACTTCACGGCCTTGCGCACATTGGGCACGTTGCGCACGATGAGCGCGTCGAGGCGCTTCCCAAGGTCGCGTTTCCAGCCGGGCATCGCCGCGATGTAGGCCTGCACGGGCGCGTCGCCGTCGGCCTTCGCAACTTGCGGGTTTCCGCCTGCAAGGAGTTTCACCGGTTTGGCCCTCGCGCCTGCCTTCGGCGGGGATTTGGAAACAGATGTGGATCGTTTTTTCATAAAGCGGGTTTCAAGCGTCTAGGTGGCGCCCAGCGAGGCGAGCCGGTGCTGAAGACGGAGCAGGACGAACCCGATGGCGGGAACCCCGAGGTCCGTGTAGAAGATCACACCGGCATTGCCCGGCGCGAAGTTGTGCACCGCGATCATCTGATAGATGTGGCCGGCGGCCGCCCCGAGGAGGAAGCAGGCAGGCCCGACCACCGCGGCGGTCCGCATGCCGAACCCTCCACGGAATGCGAGAAAGCCGACAACCGAAAACCCCAAGCTCGCCGTGCCGACTTCTGCCTGGAAGGGGCTTTGCGCCCAGCCGATGTACCGGGCGGCGAGATCGCCGAAAAAGACGTGGAACACGAAGTTGTAAAAGAAGGAGATCCCGATCGAAAACAGGAGGAACCACGCGAACAGTTCCTCGACCACGGTGGCCATGGCCAGCGGGCGGGGCTTCCGCGCCAACGAGAGCGCGGCAGCGAGCAGCCCCAACACCAGGAAGGTCAGGGTGAAGTTGCCCAAGACAAAACGAATCAACGCTCCCATAAGTCACCGTGCAATGCGCGTATGCGAAAGAAGTTATCCACGGACGGAGCCTGGGCATTTCGCTTGGGAAAATCAACTCCAGCTCGCGTTCGTGTCCGATTCCATCCGTGGGGGTGATGGCGGACGCCGCATTATCCAGCCTTCTTCTCAAGTTTCTGGTAGAGCGCGGGCAATAGAAAGAGCGTCAGGAATGTGGAAGAGATAATTCCACCGATCACGACCGTGGCGAGTGGACGTTGAACCTCGGCACCCGCTCCCGTCGCAATCGCCATCGGAACAAAGCCGAGTCCCGCCACCAGGCTCGTCATCAGGATGGCGCGCAGCCATTGAATGGACCCCTCAAAAACGGCCTCGGGAACGGAACGCCCCGCCTCCCGCAGCTGATTAAAATAGTTCACCAATACAATGCCGTTGAGCACCGAGATGCCGCTCAACGCGATGAAGCCCACGCCTGCCGAGATGCTGAATGGGAGACCGCGTAGCGCCAGGGCAAAGACACCGCCCGTCACGGCCAACGGGATGCCTGTGAAAACAAGCAATGTCTGCCGCACGCTCTGGAAGGTGCTGAAAATCAGGAGAAAAATGACGATGAGGGCTGTCGGCACCACAATCATCAGCCGTTGCCGCGCCAGTTTCAAATTCTGAAACTGTCCGCCCCACTCGATGTAATAGCCTTGTGGCATCTTCACATCGGATTTGATTTTTGCTTCCGCCTCCGCAACGAAGCTCTCCACGTCACGTCCACGGAGGTTGACCATGATGGCCACGCGGCGACGGCCATACTCGCGCGAGATCGTGTTGACCTGTTCGGAGAGGTTGATCTTGGCCACCTGTCCGAGGGCGATGAGTCCGCCGTCATGTGTTTTCACGGGAAGCTGGTGAAGTTCCTCGATGTTTTTCCGGGAGTCCTCGGCCATGCGCACCACAATCGCGGTTCGCTGGTTGCCTTCGACCACAAAACCCACCGACTTGCCTCCCATCGCGACGCCAACCAGATCATTGATTTCCGATGCGTGAAGCCCGTAGCGCTTGATGGCTTCCCGATCCAGAACGACCTCCAGAATGGGAGCTTTCCCGACGGCGTCAAATTCGACATCGCCCGCGCCTTTCACCTTTTCGAGCATCTCCTTGATCTCATCCGCGATCCGCCCAAGTTCATCGTAGTCGTCTCCAAAAATCTTCACCGAGATGTCCGCCCGTGTTCCCTCCAGCAATTCGTTGAAGCGCATCTCAATGGGCTGCGAAAAAAGGTAGGACTGGCCGGGCACACGCGACGTGAGTTCCTCCGTCATTGCATGGACAAGTTCCTCCTTGGTGCGGCGCTGGCCGTTGATCTTCGGCCATTCGTTGTGCGGTTTCAAAAAAATGTAGGTATCGGCCAGGTTGACGCCCATGGGATCGGTGGCGACTTCGCCCGTGCCAATACGCGAAAAGGTGCTCTGCACTTCCGGAAATTTTTCCAGTATGATTTTCTCACTCTTTTCCTGCATCTTGATCGAGGCATCGAGTCCGATACTCAGTGTCCGGATCATCTGGACCGTGAGGGAACCCTCATTGAGTTTCGGGATGAATTCGGCTCCCAACCGGGCGAAGACCAGCACGGAGATCAAGAACAAAGCCACTGCTCCCGAGGTGACGAGCCAGGTCCGGTGCAGGCACCAGCGAAGCATTGGCTCATAAGCGGCGCGGGAGCGTTTCACGATTGCGTTCTCTTCCTCCTTGATATCGCCACGCAGGAAAAACGAGCACAGCGCGGGGATCAATGTCAGGGTCAGGATTAAAGCGCCCACCAGCGCCATGACCACGGTGACGGCCATCGGCTTGAACATCTTCCCTTCAATGCCTGTCAGCGCCAGAATCGGAAGATAAACCATGGTGATGATGCCGACGCCGAACACCATCGGGCGTCCCACTTCCTTGCAGGCGCCCAGCACCGTGTGGCAGCGCTCGTCCAGGTTGAGGCGACGTCCCAGCTGACGTTGTTTCTCGCCCATCCGGTGGATGACGCTCTCCATGACCACCACGGCTCCATCCACGATCAAGCCGAAGTCAATCGCTCCGAGGCTCATCAGGTTGCCGGAGATGCCGAGCTGCACGATGCCGGCGAAGGCAAAGAGCATGGAGAGCGGAATCGCACACGCCACGATCAACGCAGCGCGCCAGTTGCCGAGGAAGATGAGAAGGATGGCGATCACCAGAATTCCACCTTCAAAGAGGTTCGTCTTTACCGTATTGATGGTGTTTTCCACCAATTCGCTGCGGTTATACCCAGTGTTGATTTTGACGCCGGGCGGAAGCTTGGTTTGAATTTCCTCCAGTTTCTCATGCACGGCTTGTGCTACCGCACGGCTGTTTTCCCCTGACAGCATCAGCGCGGCCCCAACGACCGCCTCCTGGCCATTGCGGGTGGATGCTCCGGTCCGGAATCCCGCGCCGACCTTGGTTTCTGCCACGTCGCCGACTGTCAATGCCCGTCCAGTCGGGCGGAATTTCAACGGGATGTCAGCGATTTCCGCAGCCGTGTTGACACGCCCCACGGAGCGAACTGGAATCTGTTCGCCGCTCCGTTCGATCACGCCCCCGCCCGCGTTTTGCGTGTTCTCCTCGATGATTCCGGCCAGCTCGTTGAAAGACATGTCCACGCTTCTGAGCTTTCGAGGGTCCGGCATGACCTGCAGTTGCTTCTCGTAGCCGCCCGAGGTGTTGACCTCGGTGACTCCCGGTGTCGTGCGAAGCATCGGTTTGATCATCCAATCTTGAATGAGCCGAAGTTGGAGGAGCTGATCGAATCGCGTGGCAGGCTTGTCCTTGGCATTCGGCTCGTAATCCAGCGTGTAATAATAAATTTCGCCCAGTCCCGTCGTGATGGGCGCGAGCTTGGGTTGAAGTCCGGTGGGGATGTCCTCCAGCACCGATTGCAATCGTTCGCTCACAAGCTGGCGAGCGCGATAGATGTCCGTACCATCCTTGAAAACCAGTGTCACTTGCGACAATCCCAGTTTTGAAAGCGAGCGCATCTCCGTCATTCCCTGGATGCCGCCCATCTCCGTTTCGATGGGAAACGTCACGAGTTTTTCAACCTCCTCGGGCGCCAACGCTTCGACGGAGGTGTTGACCTGCACCTGCACGTTGGTGATGTCCGGCACGGCATCAATCGGGAGATGGACAAATGACCAGATGCCGAGCGCGATGAGGATGGCCGTCCCGATCAGGACAAACACACGCTGTCGGATGGAAAATTCAAGGATGCGATCAATCATGATGGTATGGGTGGAGTTAATCCTCTCCGCCGCCGCCTTTGGTTGCGCGGAGTTCGGCGAGCCAGAGCGCATCGGCTCCTTGAATGGCGATGACGTTGTCGGGTTGCAGCCCCTCCTTGATCTCGATCCAGCCGGAGTCCTCACCACCAGCTTTCACCATCGTGCGAAGCAGACGGTCGCCGTTGACAACATAAACAAAGCTTCCCTCGGATGTCTTGAGCAACGCCGCGCTCGGAATCGCGAGTGCGGTGCGGGTTTGCGCCGAGGTGAATGTGACGTTGAGGAAAGTTCCCATCGGGAACGTGTTCTTGTCGTCAGGGATTTCGAGCAGGGCTTCGACGGTGGACGTCGCGGCGCTCAAGGATTCATCGAAACGCATGATGCGTGTGGAGCGACTCGTCTCGGGATGACCCGACATGCTGACAGCGACTTTGGGTTTTGCCTGGACGAATTCGAGCGAGGCGACCGGGATTGCGGCCGAAGCGTATGCAAACCCGGTGCGGAAATTCCTGTTGTGCGATGTCTTCTCATCCGCGCCACGATAAATCTGGCCTGTTGCGGAAAGTGTCGCAGCGAACGAACGGGTTTCCACCTTGGCAGTTTGAACCCCCATGGATTCCAGGCTTTCCTTTGAAAGGAGAAGACCCTTGCCAGCTTCAAACACGGGGGCTTCGGCGTGTTCTTCCTTGGCGGCTTCCTTCTTGCCGCAGGACACAAGAAGAAGGGGGATGATGAGTACAATCCATCTCATGGTTTTTTCTCCTGTGGAGGCGCGCTCCAAAGCGCGGCGTCCGCCGTGATCACCTGGATTTTCAAGAGCCGTGCATGAGCCTCCGTGACGGCTCCGAGAATTCCATCGGTTGCTTCAAGGTATTGCTGCTGCATGTCGAGGTAGGTTTGAACGGAAACCGCCCCAAGACGGTACTGGCGATCCGCAAGTTCCGCCCCATCGCGCAACCGGGCGAGCATTTCAGGCGGCGTCTTTTCCAGTTGTTTCAACGCCAGATGGTACGCGTTCACGTGTTCAGCCAGCTCGCGTTCCAGGTCGCGCGAAGCCTGATCCTTCCGCGCATGGGCCTGCGCAACACCCGCCCGCGCCGCTTCCGTCTGTCCACGGTTCGAATCCCAAATCGGCAATGGCATGGAAACTCCCACCCCCAACACACGCTCGCGATCAACCGCACGCTCTTCGCTGTAGAACGGCCCGATGCTGAAATCGGGAGCCGATCCGAGTTTCGCCTGGCTGAGGGATTTTTCGGCCTTCTCAACCTCGGTGTTGCGCGATTTCAGAACCAGACTGGAATCCTTCGCTCGTTCGACAAGAACCGCCCACTCCGTTTTTGTAGGGGAAGGTGTCATGGACGCGGTAACACGGAGCGGGTCGTTTGGCTTTCGCCCTCGGAGAGAATTCAATGCGAACCGTGCTCCATCCCGTTTTTCCTCGGCTTCGCGTGTGCGCGTCAGAATGCTGACGAGACTTGCCTCGATGATGCGTTGGTCGAGCAGCGCCTGGACTCCAGCGGGCGCGCGTTTCCCGAGCATCTTGACGAGCGTTTCACTGCGGTCGGCAACCTCACGTTCAGCGTCCGCCAGTTGCTCTGCGGTCACCCACTGAATCGTTAACTCGCGAGCCTGAGCGGAAACCTCAAGGCGCATCTGTTCCAGCGCGAGTTCCGCAAGATGGATGTTCTGATTGGCGATGGCCTTGCGCAGGCTGGCTTTACCCGGAAATTCAAACGTCTGCATGATGCTGTAATTCTGCGCGTTGCCCTTGCCGTTCAGTTCACCCGTCGAACGGTCGAAGACGCGCTTCTCGCCATACTCGGCGGAGATTTCTGGATTCTTCCACTGGCCTGTCGCGCGTCTCTCGCCACGGGCGGCCGCCACGTCAGCCTCGGCAGATGCAAGGTCGGGATTGTCACGCAGGGCTTCCGCGACAAGTTCGTCCACGGAGTTGGTTTGTCCCAACCCGGTCCACGGAAGACTCAGCAAGCTGAGCCAGATCAAAATTTGAAAACGATGAATCATAAAAATGTTCGGTTTGTCGAGGGAGGCCGCCTCCCTCGGAGGGAACGCAGCGGGTTCATGTGGCCTGCGATGGGCGCACAATTGGCTAAAGAGTCAGACAACAGACCACACACCATGCGTGGCAACAGGCGTCTTGAGCCGGAACGACGTTGGAATCAGACTCGCGGAGGCTGGAAAGGCCCTTCGCGAAAAACAAGGACAAGGATCGGCAAGGTGGAATCGGGTGGTGATTCGATTGAGTTGGCAACCGATGTCAGCAGCGGTGCAGGTTCCTGACTGTCCACGGTCTGAGAACAGAAGCAGCATGAAACGCACACATCCTCGCACCGCGTCCCTTGGTCCTCGTCATCCCGGCAGCCAAGCGTGCTCAGTATGCCGATGGTGAACACCAGGCAGATCGGAAGAATGTGTCGAAGAATTTTCATGCAAACGCGCAAGGCCATATATCCCACAATAATTCGTTGTAGCAACTCCAAAAACGAAATCGGAGGCGGCGATGGCCTGCTGGCGGCCGATGATCTGAAATCTCAAATTTGAGATTTGAAACTCAACCCCCGAGGCACGCGGCTTGGGATGGTGGAGAACATTCCTACTCCAAGGATGATCAGCGCGCCACAAATCTGGATTCCGTACTGGATGAAAAAAGGGAGGACCGTATCCTGCCACTTCACGACCGTGCCGAGGGTGTCCTTCATTGGATGGCCCGTGACTTTTATGCGAGGGCCGAGGTGCAGTGTGCACACTTGGTGGCCTTGATCGGGATTTCAGAAAGGCAGTGCGGGCAATTTTTCGTGGTGGGCTCAACGGGTGGCGCCGGCGCCTTGCTCATGGCCGTGAGTGTGTTCATCGCCTTGACCATCACAAAGATGCAAAGTGCCACGATGATGAAATCGATCAAGACATTGAGGAATTGTCCGTAGGCGATCACGGCGACGCCGGCCTCCCGCGCTTTTGCGAGAGAATGAATGCCCTCGGTTTTGGCGGGATCCAGGCTGATGTAGAGGTCCTTGAAGTCCACCCCGCCCAGCATTTTGCCGATCACCGGCATGAGAAGGTCGCCCACCATGGAAGTGATGATTTTTCCGAAGGCACCGCCAATGATGACGCCGACCGCCATATCGACCACATTCCCACGCATGGCAAACGCCTTGAACTCTTTGAAAATGCTCATGGTGATCCCTTACCCGAACGCCCCCGCACCGGCAAGGTTAATGGAATATCCACCTTCAATCTTTGCGGGATCTGCGACTCAACTGTATCTTTTTCGTTCCATCTCTAAAGTCGTTCAGGTTGATGGATGTATACAAAGCATTGTCAATCTTAAAAGCGACTTCGTAGTACAAAAGAACATCGTTTAGGATTGTTACCTGACAGTCTAAATATTTTTTAACAGAATCGGTTGCCTGTTTATTTTCAAAATAATACGGCAGAAAGAGCTGCTCTTTATGTGAAGGGGTGTAAGTCAAATAGCCAATACCCGATGCCCCTTTTGCTCCGGAAATCTTTTTCGAATCGAGCCACGGAAAATCCTTGCATTCAACCCGGAAGGGTATCAAGTTATCAACAGTATTGTCGAATGTAGCATCAAATTCGACGGGTAAGTACTCAATGTACATTGGTTTAAGGATATTATAATCCATGTAAACAAGCTGAACGGGCTTGTCCCCGGTAAGATCAAACTCACACGGGGTAACAATGCCAATGTCGTAAATGGTATTCTTTTCGGGTTTGTTATCCGGCCCCATTCTAAATACGGGTGGCGATGCAACGTAATATTTGGAAACGTTGTAGGATTTCTTTGTCCTGCCATCAACCTGGGGTCCGTAGGGGATACCGGAAGCAACCTGATTTGCTTTATTCCAGCTTAGACCGTCAGAGTTTTTCAGAAATGCCCCATCAATAACGACAACCGTATTACAACCAAACATGGTTACCTTTTGGTATTTGTCATGTTTTAACGTTGAATTCCCAACATTAAAATTGATATATGCTCCTTCACTGTTTGGATGGGTACCCTGGGCAAATGTCCCAAAACACAGAAAGAAAGGAAAAAGAAAAGATCCGTTCAGTATTATTAATTTGTACATATTATAAGCAGGCTAAACGGGCGTGCGTCCAACTCAGTTTTGGGCCATTCAGGACAATATGGTAATATTCACCGTTATTTCAAATCATTTTGCATCAAATCAACCCCAGCTTGTCCTCACATCCTTTCGTGACCCCTCCGAAAAATCTGGCAGTTCGTCAGAGTCCACCCGGGTCCGTACCCGAGGGGGTTAGGCTGCCGGCGGGTGTGGCAGCAACTCCAGGAGGAAATATCTCGACACTTTTTTGCCGTTAATCTGGCTCTGAGATCCGCCCGCCCAAACAGTCTCACCAAGCTTCATCAGCATTTTGGTCGTTACTGCTTCACGGATGTTTCCACCAGAAACATCCAACGTGGCGTTCACTGCAATCTTGTCACCCTTGTCTTGAAGATCCAAGGAAAGCTCCATCACGTTCTGCCCAAAACGGGTCTTTCCTTGTGAGGCAGTGTTGCGTCTGACGGCCATGCCCTTCTGGACAATCAGAGTCCCCTTCTTAATCTCATCGACACTTGGTTTCATGCCGAGATCGGAGCTGCACTCATACAAGGTGACGGAACACCACACCTCCTCTGAACCTTCAGTAGCTGCCACCAGGATCGGACAGAGAGCCAGACACAATGTGAATATTGCAGTCGCTGCTTTCATTTGATTCAAATCGGTGAAGGGAATCGGCAGCAGGACCACGTCATTTCTGGAGAAGCGCATCAAAAACATCGTCAGCCGGGTCGCTCCACGCATGCAGAAGCGATTGCTGCGAAAGCTCATGCCACGCAGCCCGTTCGGCATCCGTTTCGATGGTCACGCGAACGTGCGACTTCTCAGGCAACGGCAAGGGTTGAGGCAACACGAGCTTGCCCTGCTCATAAATTGCTTCAAAAGTTGTTGTCATAAGGGGAATTTAAGCGACATGTCTTGAAAACGCAACGGCGGAAACTCAAAAACGCGCGGAGACAGCCATGCGCGGCCGATGATTTGAAATCTCAAATTTGAGATTTGAAATTCAAGCCGCGAGACACGCGGCTTGGGATGGCTTGCCAAGCCGAAGTCCCGCTTGGCGGGACGAAGGATGGTGGAGATAAGGGGATTCGAACCCCTGACCTTCTCATTGCGAAAGAAGCTATCCACGGACGAAGCCTGAGCATTTCCCTTGGGAAAATCAACTCCAGCTCGCCTTCACGTCCTTTCGTCACCCCCGTTCGTCACCCCTCCGAAAAATTTGGCAGTCCGTCGGAGTCCACCCGGGGCCGTGTCGAGGTGTCACCCCCATGTGCAGCGCCTTGGATCTTCTTTTGCCTTCTGTCCTCAAGCTCACTGGACTCCCTGGTTCGGTGTCGGGGGAACGTAACGGACATCATCAGACTCATGGTCATATAACAGAAACGGACTCATCTCCCAGCCCTCGTGATAAACCACGACCGACTTGTGCAACAAACGCCCAATGCAGGTCACGAAGGATGCTAGAAGCTCCAACTCACGTTGGCTCCGCACATCCTGAGGACGGAAATCGAACTCCAGGTCATCCTCGCCGAAGAAATGACTCGCGATTTCAATTCCACTCCATCGAAAGAGCAAAGTAGGCGATGCCGTCTTACGCGTGGCCAAGATCGAAGAGGAGTCCTTCGGAAGCGGTGCCGGAACACCATCGATTGTATAGCGCAAGTCCGCTGCATTGGAACGGAGAAAATCCACGACAAGCTGCCAATCGGTAGCATCGGCATCGACCACCTGAATGTCGCGTAGCGCCCCATCAGGCGCGAATTCCTTACTGCAGTTGTTCCACGATACGATCATTTTCAGGTAGCAATTTGCACCGAACGTGCAAGGTCAGCGATGATTTGAAGGCGCAGACGGAAGATCGTTTACTGCACCGCTGGGTTCGGCGAAGTTCTGATTCATATTAATGAGAGCTTGCTCGATGGCCTCTGGTTGAGGGATGAGAATAGACTCGTCAACAGCGAGCGTGCAATGCCACCAATCCGGATGGGCGGCTGAATAGTGGGCGTAGGAACGACATGAGCTACACCACTCCCACAGGCCACATCGACCAAGAAAGCCCGGATGGAGTTCTGGCGATGAAAAAGGATGAGGGCGGCTGAAATAATGATGCAACGTCGTTGCACTGCACACCGGGCAAGGTGCCGTCAAACTGATGCCTTCTCGCGAAGCAGCGAATACTTCCCGCCACGCCGCAAGCCTGTCTTCTGGGATGTCATGCCAGTTCATAGGTGGACGAATAGTATTATGATCCGACTGGCGCACGCGGCCATTCATGATGGGATGCCAGAACGGTGATACGGAAGCCAGTCGGAAAATGGCAAGCTCAAGGAGATTTCGGAGCTTGGTACATCGACCATTTGCAACTCCGAGCATCATTCCATGCGGAGAAGACTGCGTCGGTCAGCCAGCCTCCGGTGGTCACGGAACTCTCGTGCGAAGCATAGAGAATCCAGTCCATGGTATCCGACACCCAAAAGCCCTCGGCACCATTGTAGAAAGGCTCCCAGCATTCAACCGAAAGCAGGTAATTTTGGTCGCCATACTCCCGCAACTCATAGACCCGGCCGATTTTTCTGGAGCGCATCATCTCCTGAAGCCGCGATGGAGGGACATTCTCATGGAATGCTTCCGAATGGAACGCAAAGAGTGAAGGATCAGAACTGTCAGCCAACGGATACCAATAGCTGTTGCCCGTCTTCCAGCGTCCAGATATTTTCTTCCACATCTCCTTGATTTCTGGCGCCAAGAGGACTCTGCGATACGGCAATGGATCCACTTGGAGAGGCGGTTTTTGGATGAGCGAATCGAGAAACCCACAAAACTTCTGACGCTCATCGGCAATCGTCTGTGCATCAATGGGCCCGATGGGGTCCTTGGTGACTCGCTCTCGGCTGTCTTGCCGGCCGCGCGGAGAAGTTCAACCCATTCATCGTATTGCGGCAGGTCATCCGCATCAAAGCGTTCAATTTCGACCAGAATCGCCTGGAGCACGTTGTAGCGCGGAAACGTGCGGAGAGCCTCGTCCGTGTAATCGGCACCAACCCGATCACCTCCTTCGCTTGCAAGCTTTCCGTACACTTCGCACCAATGGGCATGCTGTTCCATGCAGTAGCGTCGTGCAGCAGTATGCAGCGCGAGGGATGGGTTCATGTTTCTCAATGGGATTCGACCGTCTTCGCTGAAACCTCAGTGACAGTCACATCCGCCATATTGAAAAAGAACTCCTGATGCCTTCGGAGTTCCTGAGGCGATGACCCATACCGGCGTAGGACACCAGTCACCTCGACCATGTGCATATTCAGGTGGCCCAAGTCACTGTACTTTGCATTTTCAATAAAGGCTCCAGCACCATCAAAGCGATCCCCACAAGAGAGCCACCAGCCCGACTTTAGAAAAATCAGCTTGCCAGTCATCGTAATCGCTTGCCCAATCTTTGGGATCATTTCCTGTTGGAAGGCCTCCGCTCGAAGTTTTCTTTCGGAATCCCTTGTGGAGGCACACGATGCGAGAAATCCACAGGCCACAATGACGAAGAGCCGATACATATGGATTGCAGAACGGTGGAACACGGCGGCGGCCGCCCCGGTCGTTGAGTGCCGCACCCAGGGCATCGCTATTTTGCTGGTTTCCATTCTCTGTCGAAATTCTTTACTGGTGCATCCTTCCTGACAGTGACCCCGATTGTGGAGAGATCCCCCTTATGCGCCTTCAATATTTTGAACTTGTCGTACTCGAACTCGGCTAGGAATGAGGTGAAGTCTATGTGCGCCTGTCCCCCAGGCAAGCCTGCGATTGGGGTGACGGTGATGCTCTTTACTTCTTGCATGTGAAAATAGGGCTCCTTGAAACTCGTCACGGTCTTCTGATCCGCCGACATCTTGAACCGTATCCCCATCGTCAACACGTAGCGGTTGTGCAGACCCACGGTGACACAGAGGTAGAAGGTTTCATTCACGTCCTTCTCTGTTTCGGCGGTGTACTCCACGGAAGCTGGATAACATGTCTTGACTGTCGCATCAGGGTAAAGCGCCAAGAACTCCTTCACATATGGAATGGAACGGGTAGCCACCGCTAGGACCGCCTTCTCGTCCTTCGGCCACACCTGCTCTGAGCCAACCGCAGCATGGGATGCCACCATCAGCAGCGGTATCCAGCATGAAAGCATTTTTGGCATACGATCACTTCTGCCATGGCAGAATGGTGGTACGGAAACCAGTCGGAAATCGGAGCCTGTCAACCATGTCGGTGCCCTTTGAAATTCTGTTTCAGAGCAGAATCATGGCTCCCGCATGTTGATGAGCGACAAGGCAGAACACCTGAACAGGCTGAAACGTGACCATGCCCAACTGCTCCGCAATGCCACGGATGACCTGCTTCCGCCAGGTGCAGGTTTTCGGTATCACCGTCGACTCCCGCCTCTATGTAAGAGTTCGGAGGAACTCAGCAGGCGTCTGGACAAGGGTTCCATACACGCGACCGCCGAGCAGGTGGCCGAAATCGCCTCGGTCCCAAGTCAGCAAGACGTCCGCCGATTCGACGAGCGCGCTGCAGAGCACCGGCTTGTCCTTGTGCGCCCAA